>JACKEA010000005.1:0-600000 GCA_020633235.1 Polyangiaceae bacterium
TCGTGCACTGGAGTCACGACGAGGTCGGCAGCGGCCTGATTTCCCTTGGCGGGCAGGTGGGCGCCTTCGGAACGGGTTCCCTGGTCGGTTACTTGGTTGCAAAGGATGGCGACAAGGGCACCGGCGCTCTCGTCGGTGGAGCGATCGGTCACGCCAGCTTCGCCCTGTGCGACGCGTTCTTCTTGGCGCACCACGAGCGGGTGCTGTCCATCGAGACCACGACGGCGCGGTTCGAGCTCGTGCCCTACGGACTGGGCGGCGCGCTCCGCGGATCGTTCTAGCAGGCGAGGATGTCGCCGGTGCGGTCGACCTCGCAGATCACCGGCACCTCCGCCGGGGTGCTGCGCGCGGTGTCCGGCAGCACCAGCGGCGCCTTCCAGCCGTCGCTCACGGGCGGCTCCAGCGCGGACGCGAGGGTTTGCGTGTGGTCCGCTTGATCCACGCGCTGCGCGTAGGCGGGCAGCGGTGACGCGAAGGTGATGGTGGCGATGGCCACGCCCGTTGCAATGCTCCCAAAGATGGGGATCAGCGCGCGGGCCGCGCGCACGTCGAGCGGCGGGACGGCGCCGAAGATGGCGCGCACCGGCGCCAGCATGACTCGGGGATGATTCGGCTTGGGCCCATGGAATGCGCCCAAGGTGCTCGTCATGGTGGACATGAGATGCTCCTTTCGGGCGATGGGGGGAGCTCGGGGCGGACGGGCCGCGGGGAGCGTCCTCGAATCGTTCGTTGTCGGGTCAACACGTCACGCGCCGCGGATCTTCCCGGGACGGGGATCGCGCCGCACCAACAGCCAACCGTAAACCGCTCTCAGTTACAGCACAGCGGGATGCCGCAGCTCTCGCTCACGGACGACGTGCAGGCGTCGCTGCCCCAGTCGCAGTTGGGCACGAGATTGGTGCGGATGTAGTACGGCGCCGTGCCGGAGGAGGTGTGCACGTAGAGGTTGTTCGTGGTGCCGCAGGCGCATTGGGTCGCGCCCCCGTTGCAGTCGCAGCCGGCGACGCCCAGGTACGTCTTGGTCTGGTCGTCGCAGATGATGGTGGAGGGACACAGATCCCAGCCCGCACCGAGGCCCGTGCACGCGCTCTGGGCGGCGGTCTTGGACAGGCCGTCCAAGCTCGCGGCGTAGACGCAGGTGCCGTTGACCACGGCCCCGGGACAGCCGCCCGCGCCGCCGGTGCCCCCCGAGCCGGCGAGGCCGCCGCTGCCGCCGAGCCCGCCTGGTGCCCGCGGTGCCGCCGAGCCCCGCCAGTGCCTGCGTGGTGCCGCCGGTTGCGCCGGTGCCCGCGGTGCCGCCGAGCCCGCCCGTGCCCGCAGTGCCGCCAGGCCGCCGGTGCCCGCGGTGCCGCCGGTTGCGCCGGTGCCCGCGGTGCCGCCGGTCGCGCCGGTGCCGCCGCTGCCCGCGAGGCCGCCGGTGCCCGCGCTGCCGGCCATGCCGCCCGCGCCCGCGCTGCCGCCAACGCCCGCGGTGCTGCCGCCGCGGCGGCGGTGCCCCAGTGCCGCCGAAGCCGCCGCTGCCGCCGCTTGCGGCCGTGCCGCCGAAGCCGCCGTTGCCGCCGCCGTCGAAGCCGCTGGTCCCGGCAAAGCCGCTGAAGCCGCTGAAGCCCGAGCTCCCGCCGCCGTTGCCGTCAGTGCCGCCGCTCGCAGAGCAGCCGATGGTCAGGAGGAGGCCGACGGCAATGGTCGCTTTCATGGGCCACAGTGTACACACGCTCCTTCGCGGAAGTCACTCCGTCGCGCTATCGTCCGCCCATGGTGCGTCTGGCCGCCGTCAGCGTGGACCTCGACGAGATCCCGAATTACTTCGCGATCCACGGTCTCCCGCCGCCGCAGGGCGACGCCGCGCACGCGGTGTACGACGTGGCCCTCTCGCGCCTGGACGCGTTGGCCCGCGCTCATGAGCTACCCCTGACGTTGTTTGCCATTGGTGCCGATACGGCGCGGAAACAGAACGCGGCGGCCCTGCGCGCCATGGCGGAGAGTGGACACGAGATCGCGAGCCACACTTTGGACCACCGCTACGATCTCACACGGCTCTCCCGTGCGGAGATGGCGCGGCAAGTGCGCGCCGCGGCGGACGTGCTCGAAGGCGCGACGGGGCAGCGCCCCGCGGGCTTTCGCGCCCCGGGCTACACGGTGACGGACGACCTGTTCAGCGTGCTCTCCGCCGAGGGCGTGCTGTACGACTCCAGCGTGTTCCCGTGCCCGCCGTACTATCTGGCGAAGGCTGCGGCGATGACGGCCATCCGCCTGCGCGGGCGCGCGTCCCGGTCCATCTTGGATACGCCCCAGGTGCTGCGGGCGCCGCGACGTCCGTATCGCGTCGGGCGCCCCTACTGGCAGCGCGGCCGCGGCGTGTTGGAGCTGCCCATCCAAGTGACGCGGGGACCGCGACTTCCGTTCATCGGGACGACGCTCACGCTGGCCGGTGCGGATCGCGCACGGTGGCTCACGCGCATGGTGTTGGGCGAACCCTTGGTGAACCTCGAGCTGCACGGCATCGACGTGCTGGACGAGAGCGACGGCCTCACCGCGTTGCGACCGCACCAACCCGACGTCCGCGTGGCGACGCCCGTCAAGCTCGACGCCCTGGGCGCCGTGCTCACGCTCCTGCGGCGCGAGGGCTACCACTTCGTGCGCCTCGACGAAGCCGCCCGCGCCTTCGCGTAAATGCGCCGCCCAGGGCGCGTTGCTGGTCCGCGCGGGGGATGTCCGAAAAGCGGACATGGGAGGAGGGTGTCGCGAGTGAGCGGGGTGAAATGTCCGGATTTCGGACGCGCCGGCACTGGCGCGCTGAGCGTGGGCGTGCGCGCACCGCGCGGTTACCGCGGCGGGCCGACATGAAATGCAATCAGCCGCTGTGGGAGGCGACGCGGCGTGATCAGCCGCTGTGGGTGCCGACGCTGCTGGGGTCGATGCTCCACTGGAAATTGTCGAGGATCGTGAGGGAGTCGAGGATGGTGTCGCTCACGTCGAAGATCATGAACTCGATCTGCATGGTCTCGCCGGGGACGACCGGCGCGGTGGTCGTGAGCCACACGGTGCCGCCGCCGGTGGTGCCCATGCCGGTGCCGGCGAGCTCCCCGGTGCCGCCGGGACAGGTGTTGCAGCCCTTCACCTGGCATACGTCGAAGAAGCCGTTGTTCACGCTCACCGGGTTGGTCAGTGAATCGAAGGAGATGTTCTTGTCCGCCGGTATGCCCGCGGCGCCGGTTTGCAGCAGAGCCAGGTAGAAGTCGTTGTAGCTGGTGCACTGGTACGTCCAGTACTCGTAGCTGAAGAAGCGGAACTGGTAGCTGAAGCTCTTGGCGTTGGTGGGCACGCGAATGGTGAGGCGTACGTTGACGGGGTCGTTGGCGCCGCTACCGGAAGGACAGGTGCCGGAGCATCCTTGGGAGGCGGGCAGCGCGTTGCCATGGGCGGCGAGGTAGGCCGCTGGCGGTTGGCTGTTGACGCCGATCGACGTGCTCGGGCTGCCGGGGTAGCCGGGATCGTTCATGTCCCGCATGCGGCCCGACGAGATGCCCGCGAAGGTGGGGCCGTTCTTGGGCACGATGCCGCCGGTGCCGTAGTCCGTCATCACGGCGGACTGCCAGTTTTGGAGGTTGGTGAGCTGCGCGGCGCTCGGCGTGCTGCCGTTGGCCAGCAAGAACTCGGCTTTGACGACGCCCCATTTCTTTTGGCCGAGCGGCGCGTTCGCATCCGCGAACTGACACAGGTCGATGGCCTTGGCGACGTCTTCCGGCGTGACCCCGGTGAACTTCGCTGCCGTGCTGCAGGCCGTGGGCGCGGTGTCCGGGGTGCCCGGGTCGCAGTCGTCGTCCACCAGATTTCCCGGGTATTCGTAGGCGCCGGGGTTCACGGCCTCGGGCTTGGAGCACTGGGCGGGCGTCTCGCAGCAATCGCCGTCGCACTCGGTCCAGCCGTCACCGTCCACATCCGCCACGTCGTCCGGCGTGCCGTTGCAGTCTTCGTCCAGACCGTTGGCGCAGATCTCCTTCACGGGTAGCACCTGGCCCACGCACGGACCGTAGCCGGAGCCGTCGTCCTTGCACGTCTGCGTGCCGCCCACGCAAGTGCCGACACCCTCGGTGCCCGCGGCGCCCTGGTAGCAGCTCTGCGTCTCCCCCGGGTTGCACACGCATCCTCCGGTAGTCTCGCAGCCGTTGGCGCCGTTGCCGTCGCAGTCCGCGTAGCCGGTGTTGCACGCACCGATCTTGCACGCGCCGTTCTCGCAGGCGCCCACGGCGTTGGCGAACCCCGAGCAGGCGTTGCCACACGCACCGCAGTTTTGCGGATCCGCGTCCAGCGCCAAGCACGTGTTGTTGCAGCAGGTCTTGCTCGCGTCGGCGCACGGCTGGGTCGGCGAGCAGCCCTCCACGCAACTGCCGCCGCTGCAGATCTTGCCCGCGCTGCAGTCGCTCTCGGTGGCGCACTCGCTGCACTGGTGCGACGTGGGATTGCACTTCGGCGTGGCGCCGCTGCAGTCGCTGTCTCCATTGCAGCCCGAGACGCACACCCCCGCGGCGCTGCAGTATTGCCCGGCGCCGCACGCGGGGCTGCAGCTGGTGCCGCCGTCGCCGCCCGCCGTCGCGCCGCTGCCGCCCGAGCCCGAGCCGGAACCGCCGCCGCTGCCCAGGCCGGCATTGCTGCCGGACCCACCGCACGCCACTGCCATCAACGCGCCACCCACGAAGACAAGCCACTTGTTCATTTGCCGCACTCTCCCAAGCAAAGAATCGCGGAACGCGGGCGGCTTTACAAGAGACGCGCAATACCTACATCGACGCCATGATGTCGGCGGAGCCGCGCCGCTCCGGGCAGGCCTTCACGTCATGTGCAGCGCATGCTGCAAGATCATGTTGGTCCGCCGCGGAACCCCCCGGCACGCACGCGTTCTCGCGGCGGAGCCCCCCGGCACGCACGTTTTCTCGCGGCGGTGCCCCCCGGCACGCACGCTCTTACGCCTCAGCCGCGCACAGCCCGCTGGTAGGCCTTCAACGCCGCGTGCTGATCTTCCGCCACCGCAAACGACGCGAGCTCGGCGAGATCCACCTCGGGCAGCACCTCGCTCGCGGCGATGGGCTGGTAGCGCGCGCCCTGCAGGGAGAAGAGCGAGAACGCCCCCGCTTCGAACACCCAGATCTCGCGCACCCCCAGCTCCCGATACACCTCCAGCTTGTCGATGCTGCCGTGGCTGACCACGACCTCGAGCGCGATGTCGGGAACGTCCTTGTCCTCCCCCCGGCAATAGCACTCGTCGGGCTCGAGGCCGCGCTCCTTCTCTTCCCGCCGAAAGGTAGTGGAGCCGTATCCGAACAGGGGAATGTCGCGCTCCAGGCAGAATAGCTCGAGCAAGCGAGCGATCTGCTTCTTCGATACCTCGTGCGCACGCGACGCGCTCATGATCTCGAGCGCCCCCTTCAGGTAGGTCATGCGGACGCCCGGGCTGTCTATCGAGTCCCGAAGCACCACGTAGGTGGACCACGGCACGCCTTCGAGCAGAACGCGCTGCTCCTCCTGCGCGGAGCGGGCGTGGATGGGGAAGTACGGTGCTGCGACCACCTTCGTAGCTTGACTCATCGGCGGGGAAACGTTCCGCCGCGCGACGGGCATTGCGGCGCGCCTCGGGCCGGGCATCGCGCCGCACCAGCAAATCCATCCCCCTCCAGATGTTCCTCACACGAACGGGGTGGAGCCCATGGGCCGCCATCCCCCCTCTCATGTTCGCCTCACGAACCTCGGAGGGGGGATGGTTAACGTCGCGGCGGTCAGAGCCCGGCGAACGCGATCGCTCGCCGGTGGTTTACGTCGCGGCGGTCAGACGAACGCGCTCGCCGATGGTTAACGTTGCGGCGGTCAGACGAACGCGATCGCCGATGGTTAACGTCGCGGCGGTCAGACGAACGCGCTCGCCGATGGTTTACGTCGCGGCGGTCAGAACCAGACGAAGATGCCGGCTTGTAGGCCGATGGTCGTGATGCGGTACTTGTCGATGTCCGTCTTCTGCTGGCCGTTGTCGGTCTCGCCGGAGCCGATGAAGGGGAAGTCGAGCGTCGGGCCCACGAGGAAGCCCGCGTGGGGCACCGGCGTGATGGTGAGCATGGCCTCGAGGGACAGCGCGAGGTTGTGGAAGGTGTCCTCGTTGTCGCCGACCTTGTGCTTGCCGCTCACGTAGCTGAAGCCGCCGCGCGGCCAGATGCCGACGACGTCGCTGAACATGTAGGCGTAGCCCACGCGAGGGGCGAACAAGATGGCGCTATCGTCGACGTCCGCGCCTTGGTTGGTGTTGCCGTTGGGGAGCGTGTTCTCGGTTTCTCGCGAGTCGCTCACGTAGGCGAGGGACCCGCCCAAGCTCAGGGAATCGATGATGAAGTAGTCGAAGCCGATGCGCGGGGCGACCCACGGGGTACGGCCCACGGAACCGAGGAAGAAGAAGGTGTCGCTGGTTTCGTCGCTCTTTGCAGTGCCCGCTGGGGTGTCGATCTCTGTCTTGATGGTGGTGTGCGCGAATCCGAAAAGCCGTTCGGCGCCCACGGCGAAGGTGCCCTGCGCCGGGAAGTCCTGAGCCTTGGCCGGAAGGGTGACGAGCAAGCCGCCCAGAGCGCACAGCGTGATCAACGTCGATCGCATGTCGTTCTCCCTACTTTCCGCGGCACCTGCCGCTCGCATCCGAGCCTCCTCAACCTGGCGCGGCCCGTCAACTTCGCCGCTCGACGCAAAAGCGGTGCCATGGCATCGAAACGGCGTGATTGATCCCTCGGCGCGCATTCACGAGACGGCCGTCATCGACGACGCTGCCTACATTGGAGCCAACACCGCGGTCTGGCATTTCTGTCACGTGATGAGCGAAGCCGAGATCGGCGCCGACTGCTCTTTCGGACAGAACTGCTTCGTCGCCAAGGGCGTGCGCGTGGGGCGCGGATGCCGCGTGCAGAACAACGTGAGCTTGTATCAGGGTGTGGAGCTCGAAGACGACGTGTTCGTGGGGCCCAGCGCCGTCTTCACCAACGTGCTGCGGCCCCGCGCCTTCGTGTCGCAGAAGGACGCGTACGCCGCGACGCGCGTGCGCCGCGGCGCCACCATTGGCGCCAACGCGACGGTGCTACCGGGACTGACCGTGGGGTCGTATTCCTTCGTGGCCGCGGGCGCGACGGTCACGGCGGACGTCCCCGACTTTGCACTGGTGGCGGGCGTGCCGGCGCGTCGCATTGGCTGGGTGAGCCGCCGCGGCGTGCGGCTGACCTTCGACGCCCAGGGCAGCGCGACGTGCCCCGAGTCCGGCGAGAGCTATCGCCTCGACGGCGAACGCGTGTCCGCGGCGTGACGGGCATCGCGCCGGGCCAACAAGAGAAGACGTCAGCTGTGGCTGACGAGACGCTCGGCGGCGATGCCGCTGGAGTCGAGGAAGCGGCGCACCATTTCGTGGGAGCTGTCTACGATTTGTCGCGGTGTGCCGCCGGCGACGACCTGACCCTTGTCGAGCAGGGTGATGCTGTCGGCGATGCGCAGGGCGCCGGCCATGTCGTGGCTGATGACGACGCTGGTCACGCCGAAACGATCCCGTGTCTCGAGAATGAGGTCGTCCACCATGCGACTCGAAATCGGGTCGAGGCCGCTGGTGGGCTCGTCGTACATGAGCACTTCGGGCTCGAGCATCAGGGCCCGGGCCAGCCCGACGCGCTTGCGCATGCCGCCGGATAGCTGGCTGGGAAAGCGGTTCTCGGTGCCCTCGAGCTTGAGGATGGCGAGCTTGTCCTTTACCCGCTGGCGGATCTCCTTGTCGCGGAGCTTGGTGTGCTCGCGCAGCGGAAACGCCACGTTCTCCATCACGTTCATGGAGTCGAGCAGCGCCGAGTACTGGAACACCATCCCGAACTTCTGCCGCACCTCGTTCAACGCCCGTTCTCCCATGGGTGCGATGTCGGTGCCGTCCACCAGCACGTGGCCGCTGGTGGGCTTGTCGAGGCCGATCAGGATCTTGAGCAGGGTGGTCTTGCCCGCACCCGACCCGCCGATGATCACCGCGATGTGACCGCGATGGATGGTCATGTCGACGTTCTTCAGCGCGTAGAAATCGCCGAAGCGCTTGCACACCTGGTCGACCACGATGTGCACGCCGGGTTCGTCGTCATACTGAGGCAACGCCAGCACCATAGCCGAGGTTTGCCAGCCCGCCAGGAGCCCTTTCCAGGGGATGTTGGTTCGCCGCGGTTCCGGCGGGCAGAGCCCGGGTGCAGAGCACGGGTGCAGAGCACGGGTGCAGAGCACGGGTGCAGAGCACGGGTGCAGAGCCCGGGTGCAGAGCACGGGGGTGCAGAGCCCGGGGTGCAGAGCCCGGGGTGCAGAGCCCGGGGTGCAGAGCCCGGGTGCAGAGCCCGGGTGCAGAGCCTGGTGCAGAGCCAGGGTGCAGAGCCCGGGTGCAGAGCCTGGGTGCAGAGCCTGGGTGCAGAGCACGGGTGCAGAGCCTGGGGTGCAGAGCAGAGCACAGGGTGCAGAGCCTGGGGGTGTGCAGAGCCAGGGTGCAGAGCCAGGTGCAGAGCCTGGGGTGCAGAGCCTGGTGCAGAGCACGGGTGCAGGCAGAGCCAGGTGCAGACCTGGGTGCAGAGCCCGGGTGCAGAGCCTGGGGTGCAGAGCCTGGTGCAGAGCCAGGTGCAGAGCCCGGGTGCAGAGCCTGGGGTGTAGAGCCCGGGGTGCAGAGCCGGGTGCAGAGCCTGGGTGCAGAGCCCGGGGTGCGGAACTACCGGCGTGAGCACGGGGTGGCGCAGTGGGAAAACCGTTCGGATCCGAACGAGTTTCGCGGCGTGCGAGGGGCAAAGCGCGAGGGAACCGTTCGGATCCGAACGAGTTTCGCGGCGTGCGAGGGGCAAAGCGCGAGGGAACCGTTCGGATCCGAACGAATTTCGCGGCGTGCGAGGGGCAAAGCGCAGCGAGGGAACTGTTCGGATCCGAACGAATTTCGCGGCGTGCGAGGGGGGCAAAACGCGAGCTGCAAACGCGAGGGGGAGAGCGGGGCGAGGGAACCGTTCGGCTCCGAACGAATTTCTCGGCGTGAGAGGGGGCAAAACGCGAGCTGCAACCGCGAGAGGCGAAAGCGCGGCGAGGGAACCGTTCGGCTCCGAACGAATTTCGCGGCGTGCGAGGGGCAGTGCAGGACTGCAACCGCGAGAGGCGAAGGCGCGGCGCAAGAACGCTAGAACCGTTCGGAGCCAAATGTCCGCGGGTTGCCTACGAGGTTGGGGGACAAAGCGCGGCGAGGGAACCGTTCGGCTCCGAACGAATTTCGACGCGTGAGAAGGGGGCAAAACGCGAACTGCAAACGCGAGGGGGAGAGCGCGGCGAGGGAACCGTTCGGCTCCGAACGAATTTGGACGCGCGAGAAGGGGCAAAGCGCGGTAGGTGCGTTGGTTCGCACTCCCGCGTGGGCACGAGCGTGGGCTTCAGGCAGGAGCTGACGGGGACGGCGCGGTCAGGTCGCGTCGGCGGGTGTGGCGCCGAGGGGTGCGGCGGGATCCGGGGCGTCTTTCCAACGGCGGTGCATCCACAGCCATTGATCGGGATTTGCGCGCACGAAGGCGTCGAGCTCGGCGGTGACGTCGTGCAAGGTGCGGACGGCCCACTCGCGGCGCGCGCGTGCTGGCTGCGTGTGCAAGGGCGCCCCCTCACTGGCACTGCGCGCGCGCGCTGGCTGCGCGTGCAAGGGCGCTCCCTCACTGGCACTGCGCGCGCGCGCTGGCTGCGTGTGCAAGGGCGCTCCCTCACTGGCACTGCGCGCGCGTGCTGGCTGCGCGTGCAAGGGCGCTCGCTCACTGGCACTGCGCGCGCGCGGCGGGGGCGTGTGCACGACGCCCACTACGGCCTGGTGACGGCCGTCGGCGCGGCGGCGCGGAAACACCGTCACGAGCGGCGCGCCAGCACGGAGCGCGAGCAGCGCGGGGGCGAGATCCACCCGGGCCGGCGCGTTCAGGAACGGGGCGACGGTGGTCCCGCGCGTCCGCTCCGGCGCTTGATCGATCATCATCGCGACGCACTCCCCCCGCGCGAGGGCACGCTGCGCGGCGCGGGCGGCACTTCCGGCTGCGACCAGGCGCACGCCGCGCCGCGTCCGGATGCGCTGCCACACGCGGTCGAGCACTCCGACACTGAGATGCTTGGTGACCACCGTGAGCGGACGGCGCGCGGCGGCAGCGCAGGCGACGTAGTCCCAGTTGCCGGTGTGGGCCACGCACAGCACGGCGCCGCGTCCCGGGGCGAGGGCAGCGCTGAGCGTCGCTTCGTTCACGATCTCGAGGGGCAGCTCCGGGGGCAGCGCGAAGAGCTCCGCGAGGCCGCGCCCCAGATTTCGATACATCGCCGTGACCGTCGCTTCGGGATCCTCGACGCCCGCACGGCGCATGGCACGCACCGCGTGGGCGCGCCGTATCCGCAGTACACGACCCACGACGAACGCGGCCAGCGCGCCGAGCAGCGCGAGGCCGCGACGGATCACACGAAGCCGGCCTTGCGCGCCGACACGGTGGCAGACTCCACCGCTCCGGCGAACAGATCGGCGACGGCCAGCAAGTACACCTCGCCCTTGACCGTTCGCGCCTGCACCAGCTCGCCGTCGCGCTTGATGGCGGATACGCGGCTGACGGTGAGGCTCGCGCCGTTGAAGGCCGCGTACAGCGTCATGTGCCGGCCATCGGGCAGCGCCTGAAAGCCTTCCTTGTCCTTCTTGGCCGCCTCGGCGAGGGACAAGAGCGATGCGAGATGGTCCTCGGTCATGGCGGGTGAGATTCCTCCAAAGGGCGCCGGCGTCAAGGTTGGTTCCGCGGCGGACCGACAAGCTCGGCAAGACCCCAATCTCGAAGACAAGTCAGCGGAATACTTGCGTTTATTCTTGTGCTCGGCGATGGAGTTAGGCTGATCCCTGGGGTTTGGAGGTACTCATGGCCCTTCGCACTTCGCTGCTTTTGTCGCTGTTTCTGGCTTGGGGCTGCACGCCCGCGACCGCCGCTCAGGTTCACTCGGAGGAGCCCACGGGGGAGGCGGCCGGCAGCTCGGCCCTGGATCAGGCTCCGGTGGATTGGTGGACCACGAAGACGCCGTGTCCTGCGGGGGCCACGCTCAAGGGCAGCGCGCCACCCGGGGGCAACAAGGTGTGGTGCGAGAAGCCCGACGGCACGCCGCATGGCGCCGTGACGGAGTGGTACGACAGCGGCAAGAAGAAGCTCGAGCAGACCTATCGCGACGGCAAGCTCGAGGGCCGCTCGGAGAAGTGGCACGAGAGCGGACAGGTCGCCGAAGAGGCGCGCTACCGCGGGGGCGACCTGGAGGGAAACGTCGTCACCTATTTCCCCGGCGGTCAGAAGCAGAGCGACTGCGGCTACGTGGGCGGCAAGCAGGTGGGCCCCTGCGTTCGCTTCAACGCCGACGGCGTGAAGATCTACGAAGGGGATTACCGTGAGGGCAAGCCCTACGGCACCATCAAGGAGTACTACGACAGCGGCGAGCTCAAGAGCCAGGCGGAGTACCGCAATGGCATGAAGCACGGCATGTACAAAGCCTTCCACGAGAACGGCAAGCTCGAGCGTGAAGGAAAGTACGCCGAAGATCGCATGGTGGGCGCCTGGACGTTCTATCGCAAGGACGGCTCCAAGCAGGAGGCGAGCACGCTGGTGGACGGCAAGCGCGAGGGCAAGGTCACGCGCTGGTTCCCGAACGGCGTCATCGAGTTCGAAGGTCAGTTCAAGAACGGCAAGAAGGACGGCACCTGGACCTATTACGACGAAGAAGAGGGCGAGCCCGTCAAGAAAGAGCTGTTCAAGAACGACAAGAAGCTCAGCACCAAGAAGCTGCCCGGCGCCAACAAGAAGAAGAAGAAATAGACGATCCTATTGTTGGTGCGTCGCGATGCCCGTCGCGCGGCGGACGAAAGAGGGCGTCGCTGGGCTGACGGCGTCGGGGCGTGTGCTCGAGAGTCTATCCCCCGGTAGATGTTCGTGAGGGGAACATGAGAAGGGGGATAGAGGCTCCTGAGAACGTCGATGTTCGCGTGGGGAACATCAGAAGGGGGATAGATTTGTTGGTGCGTCGCGATGGGCGTCGCGGGTCGGACGGAAGAGGGCGGCGCGCCGGCGTCGCTGGGCTGACGGCGTCGGGGCGTGTGCTCGAGAATCTATCCCCCGGTAGATGTTCGTGAGGGGAACATGAGAAGGGGGATAGAGGCTCCTGAGGGCGTCGATGTTCGCGTGGGGAACATCAGAAGGGGGATAGACTTGCGGATGGGGGAAACTCTTTGGGCGCCGCGCCGAACGGCCGGGATGATTCTCCATCTCGTGGGGCACGTGCTCATGGACGCGGATGTTCTCGGAGACCCCCGCCGCGCCTGGGCGCTGTGGTCGCTGCTGCAAACCGAGCCGCTGGAGACCGTAGCGGCGTGCGTAATGCCGAACCACGTGCATCAGATCGTGGACGTCCGAGATCCGAAAGCGGCGTTGCGGAAGTTCGCGGGCAAGCTCGGAGCCTACGCGCGCAAGCTCGGCTATCGGCGGCTATGGCGCAAGGTTCCCGAGCCACGGCAGATTGTCGGATTGACCCGGCTGCGTCGCGAGGTGCGCTACGTTCATCTGAACCCGTGCCGCAGGCGTCGGAAGTTGGTGGCCGATCCCTTGGCTTGGCCTTGGAGCACGCACCGTGGGGCCGTCGGAGCGGAGCTCGCGCCATGGGTGGCGCCCGAGCGGATGGCCCAGTTCCTGGGGTACGACTCCCAGGGGTTCGTCGAGAGGTTTCACGGCTACGTTTCGGGCGATCCTGAAGTTGCGGTCGCTGGAACACCGCCTCCAGTTGCGGCCGCTCCATCGTCGATCGCGAAGGTCCCGTTGGATGCCGTCATCGCGGCCGCGGCGGCGGCGGCTCCATTCGACCGCGCTACACGAAACCGGCTTTCCGTGACATTGGCGCGAGACCAGGGTTGGCGAGACACGAGTCTTCTCGCGGAAGCGTTGGAGATCACCCCACAACAAGTTCGTCGGCTATCACGGTGCGCCGAGCCCATGCTGCTGCAAGTGGGGCGATTGTATCTGGGCGACCCGCGTCTTCGTCATGTGCCAGGAGCATCCCGCCGGCTCTGACGCTCATGTCGGGGCCCAGGTGCGTCTGGCGCCTTCGGTTCATGGATGGTGTTGGGCCGTCGCGAATCCCACCGCGGTGTGCAAGGCACAGCGCGTCGCGAAGGCCGTCGCGGTGAGGACGGCAGCCAAATCTATCCCCCCGTAGATGTTCGTGAGGGGAACATGAGAAGGGGGATAGAGGCTCCTGAGAACGTCGATGTTCGCGTGGGGAACATCAGAAGGGGGATAGATTCGTTGGGGCGCCGCGCTGCCGTCGCGGAGCGGACGGAAGAGGGCGTCGCGCTGCGCGTCGCGGTGTGCAAGGCAGAGGGCGTCGCGCTGCCGTCGCGGAGCGGACGGAAGAGGGCGTCGCGCTGCCGTCGCGGAGCGGACGGAAGAGGGCGTCGCGCTGCCGTCGCGGGTCGGACGGAAGTGGGCGTCGGGGCGCCGTCGCGGAGCGGACGGAAGAGGGCGTCGGGGCGCCGTCGCAGTCGGACGGCAGTGCGCGGGCACGAAGGACGGCATTTTGCGGCGCGCCGTCGGTCGCACATTTTGTGGCTGATACTTTGGGCGGATCGAAGCAGGATGGCGGCGCAATGACGGCGCAGCCAGAGCCCGCGGAGAGTCTCGATCGCTGTATCAGCGTGCGGGTCGCCGGCGCGCTGTACGGCCTGCGCGTGGAGGAAGTGCAGGAAGTGATCGGCACGCGGCCCATCACGCGGGTGTTCCACGCGCCGGCGGCTCTTGCCGGCGTCACGAGCCTGCGCGGTGACGTGCTGCCGGTGCTCGACCTCGGGGTGCTGCTGGGGGGCGACGGCGGCTTGGCGTCCACGCCGGAAGTGCGCATCGTCGTGGTGCGCGAGAAGGCGGGGGCGCGCCGGCGCGCCGGCTTGCGCGTCGACGCCCTGGGCGGCCTGCGCGATTTGCCGCCGGAGGGCCTCGCGCCGGTGCCCACCACCGCCGCGGAGCGGGTGCGCGATCTCGCCATCGGTGTGATCGCGTCGCCGCCGCCCTGCACGGTGCTCGGCGTCTCGGCGTTGTTCGACGCGCCGGAGCTGGCGGCGCTGGCGGGGGGCGAGGCGGACGCGCCGTGAGCGACCCGGTGCGCCGCCGCGCGCACGGCGACGTGCTCGAGCTCTTGGAACGCCGTCACGGCTTCGGCGTGCGCGGGTCGGGCTGTCCGGCGTGGGTGAGCGCGCGGCTGGATCGCGCCTTGGACGCCCTCGCGCCGGAGGGCGGCGGCACGCTGGACGGCGCCGTGGACATCCTGCGGCGCGATCCCGGGCGCCTCGCGGAGCTGGCGGAAGTGCTGCGCGTGGGCGAGACGCGCTTCTATCGCGACCCGCCGCAGTGGCGCGCCCTGGAGGAGCGCGTGCTGCCGAGCTTGGGCGAGCGGGTGCGCGCGGTGTCCGTCGGTTGCTCCACGGGGGAAGAGGCGTGGACCCTCGGGATGGTGCTCGATAGGGCGCGCGGCAAGGGCTACCGCGTGGTGGGCATGGACCGCAGCGAGGTGGCGGTGGAGAGCGCCGACAGCGGCGCCTACCCGCGAGAGGACGCGCGACATCTTCCGTCGGACCTCGCCGAGCGCTACCTCGAGCCTCACGCCGACGCCGTGCGGGTGAAGGCCGCATTGCGGGAAAGCGTGAGCTTCACCGTGCGCGACGCCATGGTCGGTCCGCCTCCGGGGCACTGGGAGATCATCCTGTGCAAGAACGTGCTCATCTACTTCGGGGACGAAGCCGCGGAGCGCGCGGTGCAGCTCATGCTGCGCGGCTTGGCCGAAGGCGGCGTGCTGATGGTCGCCAAGAGCGAGGTGCCGCGGGTCCGCGCCCTGGGGCATCGCGCCGAAGAGCTGGCGCCCGGGGTGACGGTGTTTCGCAGTTAGCCCCGGCGGGCATCGCGCCGGACCAACACCCTGCTTGCGGGGCCGTGGGGGCGGCGGTAAGCCCGGTGGGCTCATGACCACGGAAGACCTGCTTCACATCGGAGACCTCACGTTTCGCTCGCGCTTGTTCGTGGGCACCGGCAAGTACAAGAGCGTGGACGAGACGCGCGAGGCGCTGGAGGCCTCCGGCGCGGAGATCGTCACCGTGGCCCTTCGCCGGGTGGACCTGAAAGACCGCAGCGCGGGCTCGATGATGGAGCTCGTGACCAGCAAGCGTTGGACGATCTTGCCCAACACCGCGGGCTGCTTCAGCGCGGAAGAGGCCGTACGCACGCTGCGCCTCGCCCGCGAGCTGGGCATCGCGGATCTGGTCAAGCTCGAGGTCATCGGCGACGCCAAGACGCTGTATCCGGACAACGAGCAGACGCTGGAGGCCGCCAAGATCCTGGTGAAGGAAGGCTTCACCGTGCTGCCCTACTGCATGGACGATCCCATCGTGTGCAAGAAGCTCGAGGACATCGGCTGCGCCGCGGTGATGCCGCTGGCGGCGCCCATCGGTTCGGGGCTGGGCATTCGCAATCCCTACAACCTGCGCATCATCCTGGAGCAGGCGAAGGTGCCGGTGATCGTGGACGCCGGCGTGGGCACCGCCAGTGACGCGGCCGTGGCCATGGAGCTCGGCTGTCACGGCGTGCTGATGAACACCGCCATCGCCGCTGCCAAGGAGCCGGTGCTCATGGCCAAGGCCATGTGTGAGGCAGTGAGCGCCGGTCGCAAGGCGTTCCTCGCCGGGCGCATGCCCAAGAAGCTGTACGCCACCGCTTCCAGCCCGGAACAAGGCGTGATCGAGTGAGCACGCCGCTTTCGGCGTACCAGAAGCGGCTGTTCGTCTTTCTCAGCGTCGCCACGTTCTTCGAAGGCTACGACTACCTCGCGCTCACCCAGATCCTCCCGAACTTGCGGGAGGAGATGCACATCAGCGAGGCCTCCGCGGGATTGCTCGTCGCCGGGATCAACACCGGGACCGTGCTGGCTTATTTGTTGGTCCGGCGCGCTGACCGCTGGGGACGCCGGCGCGTCCTGAAGGCGACCATCGTCGGCTACACCATTTGCACCTTTCTCACGGGCCTGTCCCCCAACGTGTGGGCCTTCGCGCTGTTCCAGATGGCGGCGCGGGTGTTCTTGATCGGCGAGTGGGCGACCAGCACGGTGATGGCGGCGGAGGAGTACCCCGCGGACCGTCGCGGCATGGTGATCGGCGTGGTCGGCGCCTTCAGCAGCTTGGGATCGATCGTGTGTGCCGGCGTGGTGCCCCTGCTTCTGAAGACACCGTGGGGTTGGCGCACCGTATACTTCGTGGGCATCTTGCCGCTCATCATCCTGGCCCGGGCGCGCAAGGATTTGAAGGAGACGCAACGCTTCCAGGAACAGGTGGGCGAGGCAGAGAGCCGCTCGATATTCGAGGTGATGCGCACGCCGTATCGCCGCCGCATCCTGGAGCTCGGCGCCATCTGGTTTCTGACCTACATCTGCACCCAGAACGCCGTCACGTTCTGGAAAGAGTTCGCGGTGCACGAGCGGCACATGAGCGATGGCGAAGTGGGCGGCGCCATCGCCCTGGCCGCGGTGGCCAGCATGCCGTTGGTGTTCTACGCCGGGAGGCTCATCGATGTGGTGGGCCGTCACATCGGCGCGCTGATCATCTTCACCTTGGGCGCCGCCGGCGTGTTCCTGAGCTACACGCTGCACGGCCGCTGGCCGCTGACCGGGGCGCTGGTGTTCGGCATCTTCGGCGCCAGCGCGGTGCTGCCGGTGCTGAACGCCTACAACGCGGAGCTGTTCCCCACGAAGTACCGCGGGGACGCCTTCGCGTGGTCCAACAATCTCATCGGCCGCATCGGCTACGTGCTGTCACCGGCGGCAGTGGGCTGGGCGGCGGAGAGCGTGGGGTGGGGGACCGCGGTGCGGGTGACCACGGTGTTTCCGCTGATCGCCGTGCTGCTCATCTTCGTGCTGCTGCCGGAGACCAAGCAACGCGAGCTGGAAGAGACGGCCACGCTGTGAGCGACGAGCGCAACGGCGACGCCGTGAGCGCCGAGCGCGACGCCGTGAGCGACGAGCGCGACGCCGTGAGCGACGAGCGCGACGGCGACGCCGCGAGCGACGAGCGCGACGCCGTGAGCGACGAGCGCGACGGCCACACCGTGAGCGACGAGCACGACGGCGACACCCTGAACGACGCACCGGAGAAGAAGCGCCGGGGCGGCTTCTTCCTGAACGTGGTGCCCGCCGCCCTGTACGTGATGGCGGTGTTCTACGGCGGTGCCATGCGCGGCAGCGCGGTGCCCCTGGCGGAGTTTCGCTGGGGGGACAAAGCGTTACACGCCCTGGCCTTCGCGGGCATGCAGATCGCGATGCTGCGCGCCGTACGCTTCGGCGCGCCGGAGCTTTCTCCGGCGAAGCAGCGGCTGCTCTCCCTGGCGCTGGTCGTCGCCGTGGGCGGCTTGCTCGAGCTGTACCAGCTCGGTCTGCCGCACCGCTCCGCGGAGCTCGCGGATTGGCTCGCCGACACAGTCGGTGCCGCGCTGGTGTTCGCGGTGCAGGGCGGCGTTGCGCGCCGCGGCGATCCCGCGGCTAGCCAACAATCCTGAAGTGTGGACGGTTTCGGCCAACGCTGCTTCCGCGCACTCCAGGTCTCTGCCCCCTCGCGCTTCGAGGGAATCGTTCGGACTCGAACGGTCCGCGCGGTTCGTTGCCCCCGCGCGCTTCGAGGGAATCGTTCGGACTCGAACGGATTTCCGCGTTCTCCAGGTCTCTGCCCCCTCGCGCTTCGAGGGAATCGTTCGGACTCGAACGGTCCGCGCGGTCCGTTGCCCCTCGCGCTTCGAGGGAATCGTTCGGACTCGAACGCTTCGCTGAAGGTGCGAGGTTGGAAGAAGGGAGCGCAACGACGGCTCGGCTTCGAACAGGGTTCGGGGGTAGCGCGGCGGAAGAACCGTTCGGATCCGAACGAGTTTCGAGGCGTGAGAGGGGCGGTGCGGAAACTGCAAGCGTGAGAAGGGGGTAGCGCGGCGGAGGAACCGTTCGGATCCGAACGAGTTTCGAGGCGTGAGAGGGGCGGTGCGGAAACTGCAAGCGTGAGAAGGGGGTAGCGCGGCGGAAGAACCGTTCGGATCCGAACGAGTTTCGAGGCGTGAGAGGGGCGGTGCGGAAACTGCAGGCGAGAGAGGGGGCGACCGTGCGGGAGCCGTGCTCGAGCGGGAAGCCGGTTCGCCCTCGGCGACCCTGCGGTTTCTTGGGGCGACGGCCTGAAAACGACGGGCATCGCGCCGCACCCACAAGAAGGCAGCCACTAATGTGTGAGGAGAACGAGCTTTTCTGCCTATCCTCTCGGCTGTGCGCTTCTACTTCTTGCTGGCCGCGTTGGCCTTGAACGCTCCGCTGCAGTGCTCGGGGTCGGAGGATCCGTCGCTGCGGCGCGAGGAGACGCCCGGGGAAGCGTTGTATGGGCTCGCTACGCAGTTCAAGGCCAAGGGCGACAAGGACGCTTGGCGCTCCACGTTGGAGTACTTGGTGGCGCGCTACCCCAACAGCCGCTTTGCCGGGATGGCCCGCGAGGACTTGGACGCGGCGAAGAAGTGATCGCTCCGCGGCTCATCGTCGTTACCGACACCACCCGGGGCGGGGACATGGTTCGACGCATCACGGAGGTGTGTGTGCGGGCGCGGGGCGGCACGGTGCTGGTGCAGCTGCGGGACAAGGAGCTGGGAGCGCGCCAGCGGCTCGAGCTCGGTCGGGAGCTTCGCGCCATCACCCGGCGCACCGGACAGCTCCTGGCGGTGAACGATCGCATCGACCTCGCCGACCTGCTCGACGCTGACGCGCTCCATCTCGGGGAGCAGAGTGTGGGCGTGGATGACGCCCGCAAGCTGTGGGGCGAGCGCAGCGTGCTCCGGGCGAGCCACGACCCGAGCGCGGGCGCCGGGGGTGCGGACGGCGTGGTGCTCTCGCCCATCATCGCCCCGCGGCACGGGGCCCCCGCGCTGGGTCTCGCAGCCCTCCAAAAGGCGCGTTCGGCCCTCGGGCGGGTGAGGCTTTTTGCCCTGGGCGGCGTGGACGCAGGCAGCGCTCGGGCCTGTTTGGACGCAGGAGCCGACGGTGTCGCCGTGATCGGGGCGGTGCTGGATGGACAAGACGATGGGCCGTTGCTCGCTGCGCTGGGTACACTGACGTCATGAGCTCTGGGCCGCCCACCGTCCTGATCGTGGACGACGATCCCCTCGCGCTGCGAGCGGCGAAGCGCGTGCTGGAGGCGAGCGGCTTTCAGGTGGAAACCAGTGACTCGCCCATCGGCGTGTCCATTCTCATCCGCAAGCACAAGCCGGCGCTCATCGTGCTCGACTTCAACATGCCGGCCATGGACGGTCAGCGCCTGGCGCAGGTTCTGGGACAGCTGCCCGAGGTGCAAGATCTGCCCATCATCTTTCACTCCGGCATGGACGAGGCGCTGCTCTACGAGGCAACGAAGCACGTGCCCCACTCCACCTTCGTGAGCAAGGGCGATGGCCCCACGGCGTTGGTGGCGGCGGCGGTCCGCTCGCTCAAGATGTCGAACCCCCACGCCAGCGGCGCTTTCCGGCTCGATCTGCCCAAGAAAGACTCGGATCAGTAGCCGCAGGGCGCCGCGCAGCTATCCACGAAGCACTGCGCCATCGTGTTGTAGGTCGCGAGGCCTTCGTCGGTCAGACAGGCGCCGCACTGCTGCTGGGCGCAAGCGTTCGGATCGCTGGCGCTCGCGCAGTTCTGGCTGAGACACTGCACCAAGCCGCTGCACTCCAGCGAGGCGAAGCACGCTTCGACCTTCGTGCAGCAGTTTTGGCTCACGCACGCTCCACACGCCGTGCTCGGATCGTAGAGGACGTTGCAGGACGCGCCCAGCACCTGCGAGGTACAGGTGCCGGCGTCCGTGCCGCCGCTGCCGGAATCCGATCCCGAACTGCCGCCGGCGCCGCCGGCCGCGCCGCAGGAGAGCGCGATGCATTGCTCGTAGTCTGCCTGCGACGACGTGCTGCAGGAGCAGAAGTCGAGACAGCCGATGCAGCCCTGACAGTTGATCTTCGGATCACAAGCCGGGCCGCTGTCGGCGACGTTGCCCCCGTTGCCCCCGTTGCCCCCAGCGCCACTCACGGCGCCGCTGCCGCCCACGGCGCCGCTGCCGCCCACGGCGGCGCCGCCCGCGTCGGCGTTCTGCTTCAGGTCGTCCAGGCTCGACAGCGAGCAGGCGCCGAGCAGCAACGTGACGACGATGGGTGTGAGCCGCAGTGCCACCTCCCGAGGAGCATACCGCAATCATGGTCCCGTGAAGGTCAAGATACCGATCGGATCCTGGCCAAACACGGCGGCGACCTCTGCTTTGTTGGCGGCGTCGGCGGCGGGCAGGAGCGCGAGCTCCTTGGTGAGCTTGTCGGAGTCGATCTCGAGATTCGTGAAATGCTCGGTGCAGGTGTAGAGCGTGCCCGAACGCGAGCAGCTGGCGTTGCCGTCCTTCGAGCTCAGCTCGAAGGACGCGCTGGCAGCACTCCAGGTGCCCTGAAACGCCACCCGCTGTTCCGCACCCACCAGGAGCGCCGGCAGTTTGTAGGCCAGCGTCGCGACGCCGGCCGTCTCGCAGAACGTGATGTCCGTGATGGAATAGCTGGCGTAAGGCGCGAGCTCGGCGGGTACCGGAACGGAGTACATTCCCGAAGGGATGTCGACGTGAGCGAGCTCGTTGAGCACATCCGGTGGGCAAGCCGCGAGGGTCGGCTTCGAAACCGGGCTCGCCGCGTCGTCGGCCGCGCCATCGTGCTGCCCGCTGCCCCCGCTTCCCGTCGAGGCAGTGGAGTCCGCGGAGCTGCTGCACCCGAGGCCCAGCGTTGCGCACACCAGAATGCTCACAAGAATCGGATTTGCCTTCATCGAGAATCCTGGGTTTGGCATTGGCGGAGGCAGCCGGCGGCCACCTCCGCCACCGCTCACTCAATTCCCCGAGCCGCCTTTGCCTTTGCCAGAAGCCTTGCATACGTAGTCGACGCCTTCCAGCTGGCACTCCTCCCCCGCTGCGCAGTCGGCGTTCGTCTTGCACTGCGCGCTCCCGCTGCTGCCGCCCGCCGAGTCATCCCCGCCGGTGCCACCGGTACCGCCGGCGCTGGCACCACCCGAGGAATCGTCGCCACCCGTTCCGCCGGCGCTGGCACCACCCGAGGAATCGTCGCCACCCGTTCCGCCGCCGGACGAGTCGTCGCCACCAGTGCCTCCGGCGCTGGCGCCACCTGAGGAGTCATCACCGGCGCTTCCTCCGCTCGAGTCGTCCCCCCCCGCACCGCCGGTGGAATCGTCACCACCGCTGCCACCTGCGCCCGAGGCGCTGCTCTTGCACACCTTCGCGCCGTGCTCGGGCTCACATTCGTAACCGATGCCGCAGTCGTCCTTGGTGCTGCACGTCACGCCTTCCATGCTCTTGCCACTGGGCTCGGGGCCGGCGGAGCCGCATCCGATCAAGAGCGCGCCAAGGGTGAGTGCCGAGAAAAGGATCTTGCTGTTCATGAATCATCGACCTCCTGACAACCTGTGATGCAGAAGATGCGACCAAGAATCCGTCTGGGGGCTGACCCCCGCTGTCCGGGTTGACGGGAATCGACGCGAATGACAGAAGAGGAGGCGGGTGGCTGCCGCTAACACCTTGGAGTCCTTGCTCTTTTCGGGCGACTACGACGCCGTTCTGGAGCTCACCGCCGCGTCGCAGGCCGCCGCCGACATGCCCGCGATGGTGGGTGCTTTGGCCCTGAGCGGCCGCTTGGACGAGGCCGAGAGCGCCTTCGCCCGCCTTGCCGGCGAGGCCGAGCCGGAAGCCTTGGCCCAGGCGCGATTCTTCGTGGTTGCCGGTCTTTGTCACGCAGGCCGGGTCCCGCGCGCTCTGCGGCTCGCTCGCGAGGTACACCGCGAGGTCCGAGCGCCCAGCTCGCGGCGCACGTTCTGGGCGTGCCAGGGTTTCGCGCTCATCCGCTACTTCCAGGGGAGGTTTCATCTGGCGCGCCGGTTCGCCCGCCGGGCGTTGAACGCAGCGATCGAGTGCGCGTTTCCCTACGCTCGCTTCCTCGCCCTCGATCTGTGTGGACATATCTCGGTTCAGACGGGCGAGGTGTTCGCCGGACTGCGGCTGATGGAGCAGGCCGAGGCATTGGCCCGTGCGCTGGGCTACGAGGCCAACGCGGCGACCCTGAAGGTCATGCGGACCGTGTACGAGCTTCGCTTTCTGGTTCGGCCCGTGGATGAAGCCATCGCCCTTGCGTCCCGAACGTTGGACGCGGAAGGCGTCAGCTACTTCGGCCGCCGCAACGGATTGATCGAGCTGGGAAACATGCAGACGTTGCGCGGTCACTTCGCGGCGGCTCGGGAGACTCTGGACGCTGCCCGGCGCATCGCCCTGCCGGGGAACGACCGCCGAGGGAAGATCCGCTGGGCTCTCGCCATGGCGCTGCATACCGCGCTTGCACGCGGTGGTGGTGACTTGGACGCGGCTCGGGCGGAGGCTAGCGAGGAGCTGATGCTGCTGGCGGAGCTGGCGTTCATCGAAGCCGTCTTCTTCCCGGATTCCGCGCGCCAGCATCGCGACGACATCATCCGATTGGCACTTCATACGGGCATCCAACGCGCGAAGATAGCCGCGACGTTCGTCACGGACGCTGCGACCTCGAATGCGCTGAGCGTGGAAGACGGATTGAGCCGCACGCTGTTGCAGTGCAGGGAGCAGGGGGATCCCGCTCTTCGCATCGAGTGCATCGTCGACGCGGGGCTATTGGGTCTGCTGCCGTGGGCGCTGGGCCGCCCGCCGAAACAGCGCGTCGTGGTCGCCGCCACGCGGTTGGTCAGTGAGACGAGCGACGGCATCAACGTGGCGGAGCTCCCGAGTCGACCGTCCGTGCGTGTGCTCTTTGCGCTGCAGAACGGCTACCAGTCGCGAGAGCGGCTGCTGGAGTCCATTTGGGGCATCAGTCGCTTCGTGCCGCAGCGCCATGTGCCGGTGCTTCATACCGCCGTATCGCGATTGCGCGTCGCGCTGGGTCCTGGGGAATGGGTGCTGACCCATGACGATGGCTACTCTTTGGCACCAGATGTCGAGGTCGTGGATCTTGCCGGGCTGCAGGGCCCGACACCCGCCACGGTTCCCCCACCTCCCAGCGACAGCGATCGGGTAGTGGAGCTCTTGCGCGCGCAGGGCAGTTGCAGCTCGAGCGATGTCGCGAGCGCCTTGGGCATCAGCGCCTCCGCCGCCTTGCGCTTGCTGCGGCGGCTCACGGAGCTTGGCGATGTCGCCCGCGAAGGCGGCGGACGGTCCACCCGTTACAGCTTGGCAAGACCCTGAAACGAATACCCGGGTGTGTGCCACGGCGGTGGCTGGCACACGTGCATTCGCGGGGGATTGCCGCTGGTCCGCGAGTTGCACGGGGGCGCGCCATGAAGCGTGGATGGATGGCGATTTCCGTGCTGCTCCTGGGCTGCGGCTCGAAGAGCGGATTGCTGTCGCCGGATGGCGTGGCGTCGGTGGGCAGCGGCGGCGGAACGAGTAGCGGCGGTGCGGGCGGCAGTGGCGGCGCGGGCGGCAGTGCCGGCAGTCCCAGCGGGGGGACCGGCGGCACGCTGGAGCAGCAGTGCGTGCTATCGCCGATGGGGGAGGCGTCGGAGCTGCTCTCGTTCCCGGAGGGCGACGCGGACACCCCGATGATGGTGGTGCTCGACGCCGGGTCGAGCTCGAAGAACGCGAAGGTCGCCTACGGTGCCATCAGCGAGGACGCCAACTTCTGGCACCCGGAGCTCCGCATTGCCGAGCTGTCCCTGTCGCCGTCGGCTGCGACCCTGTCCAAGCCTCCCGTGCTGTACGGCTTCGACGCACACGCCTGGGGCCGCATGGCGCCGGCCGTGGGGAACGCGCCCGGGGTAGCCCTCGCGTTCCTGCATTCGGACGAAGCCAATCCGAACGTGACGCCCGGGTTTCACTTCCGGAGCTTCGACCCTTCGAGCTGGTCGCCCGGACCCGAGGTGAACGTCGACGGCGACGGCACGGTTGCTTACGATCTGGTCCCGGGTGCGTCCGATTATGCCGTCTGCTACCGCGGCATCCTGCCGGGCAGCGCCGCGGAGCCGCGGGTCGCGATCCTGGCCAAAGACGGGAAGCTCAAGGCGGGGCCGCTGGCGGCGTCGTTCTCCACGGCATATCCCGGCAGCTCCTGCGATCTGGCGTGGACGGGGCAGAGCTACCTGGTGGCGACGTCCATTGCGGAGTGTGATCCCCTAGAGGACCCGTGTGCACCGTTTCGCGTGCAGGTCCAGCGGCTCGGTGCCCAGGGGCAGCTGACCCAGACCGCGGAGGTGTTGCCTCTCGTCGCGGGGGAGCTGCCGCGGCGGTCGGTGATCGCGTCCAACGGCACGGCCACGTGGATGGCGTGGTCGGAAGCCGCAGCGGATCCGAGCGACGCGCCGCGTACGGTTCGCATGGTGCGGCTCGATGCGACCGGAGCGCAGCTCGGCGAGCCCATCGTGTTGGCCACCGACGCGCATCCGTCCCATGCGGTGTCCATCGACGTCGGGGCGTATGGTGTGGTGGTGTGGTGGGGCGAACCCGGAGATCCGGGATTGCCGGAGAGCGCGCCCGGAAGCGCGCGCATGGTCGTGCATCACTTCAGCGGGGCGGGGGAGCCGCTGCAGGAGCCCTTGCTGCTGCCCGCCACCGCCTTCGCCTACGGTTTGCCGCCCAGCTTCGCCGCGTTGGATCCCGCCCTCGGAGCGCTGCTGTCCTGGGGAGGCCGCGCTACCGCTGGCAGCGACGTGACGTGGCTAGCCCGGCTGGCCTGCATTGACGAGCCGTGACTTGACAAGTGTAGACTCGGCAAGTTGAGACTTGACAAAAGCTGTTGGCGGGCTAGCTTCGCTGCGTGTTTGTCGGCAGACACCGTGAGCTGGCCGTGCTGAACGACGCTTGGTCAGCGCCGGGCGGAGCGCTGATCCCCGTCTATGGGCGCCGCCGGGTGGGCAAGAGCGAGCTGGTCCTGGAGCATCTCAAGGGCAAGCCGGGCATCTACTATCTGGGCAAGAAGGCGCCGGCCGCGCTGCAGCTCGCGGAGCTGGCGCGGGAAGCGGCCCGCACCCTCGGCCAGCCCCTCCTCGAGCACGTCACGGGCTCCTGGAAGGAGCTGCTCGTGGCCATCGAGGACCAGCACCGCGGGCCGGACAAGCTCGTGGTGGTGCTGGACGAGCTGCAGTGGATCGTCGAGAGCAGCCCGGAGCTGCCGTCGGTGTTGCAAGAGCTGTGGGACCGGCGCTGGAAGGGCTCGGGCAAGGTGATGTTGATCTTGTGCGGGTCGCTCATCGGCTTCATGGAGCGCGAGGTGCTGGGCAAGAAGAGCCCGCTGTTCGGCCGGCGCACCGCGCAGATCCTGCTTCGACCTTTCGACTACGTGGAGGCCGCGCACTTCCACCCGCGCTGGTCTCGCGTGGACCAAGCGCGGGCGCGCTTCGTGTGTGGGGGAGTGCCCTTCTACCTGCGGCTTTTCGACGCCAACGCGTCCCTGGAGAAGAACATCGAGCGGCAGCTGCTCGACGAGTACGCGCCGCTGTATCGCGAGCCGGAGTTCTTGCTGCGGGAAGAACTGCGGGACGTTCATAATTACCACGCCGTACTGCGCGCCATCGCTGCGGGCACCAACAGCGCGCGGGACATCGCGCGCCAGAGCGGCATCGAAGAGCGCAGCTTGCACTACTACCTGGGGCAGCTGGCGGAGCTCGGCTACGTGGCGCGCCGCTACCCGCTCACGGGAGCGAAGCCCACTGCCCGCAGCGTGCGCTTCGTGCTGGAAGATCCGCTGCTCCGCTTCTGGTTTCGCTTCGTGTTTCCGAACGGCAGCTACATCCAGCAGATGGGTCCGGCGCGGGCCTTTCGCGATCGCATCAAGCCGGACCTCGACGCCTACTTTGGTACCTGTTTCGAACGGCTCTGCCGCGAAGCGTTGCCTCGGCTCTACGCGCGGGAGGGCGTGAACGCGGCGTTCGAGATCGGTGAGTACTGGAGCCGAGAGGTACAGATCGACGTGGTGGGCCTGAGGGACGATGGCTGGACGGATCTCGGCGAGTGCAAATGGGGAAGCGTGCGCTCGCACACGGCGCTCGAAGCGGAGCTCGAAGCGCGCGTGGAGAAGTACCCGAACCGTCGCAACGCTACCATCGGCCGGCGCTTCTTCGTGCGCGAGCTACCCAAGGGAAAGCGCGCCGACAACGGCTGGCACGATCTCGAGAACCTGTACCGAACGTAGGTTGCTCCACTCCGAGCCTTCGCTTACCGTTTCCGCTCTGACTCGGAGGGAAGAGATGAAGCGACGTGACGCTCACCTGCGCCTGAGCCCTGCGCGATGATGGCGTGGGGACCGGCGCTGGTGACCTTCGTCACGGGCGCCCTGGCGTACATGGCTGCCGTCGTGGGCATGGACGGCGTCGCTGCTCGCCTTCACAGCGCGGCCGTGATCCTCGCCTTCGCGTCGTCCGTGCTGCTGTGGCTCGGACGGCGCTACTGGGCAATGCTGCTCGCGGCGCCTGCCGCCAAGCTCGCCGCGTTCTTCTGGTTCGCCCCGCGCGGGCTCGCGTCTCTGGCCATGAGCTACGCCGACGTGCGTTCCGACGCGCCCTTCCGCGAGTGGCTCGACTATTTCTGGTGGCTACCCGCGGTCCTGTTCGTCATCGCGCTGACGGAGGGATGGGTGGGGGGCCCGACGCCGCTTCGGCAAACGCGGGCGTGGCGGTACCGCTGGGTGCTGGGCCCGCTGGTGGGCGTCGCGCTGCTCTTCGGCGTCGGCTACCACCTGTTCGCGGCGGACTACTACCTGTGGAAGCTCGAAGGCGGACGCCCGAGCGCGGCGTACTCGCTGATGCGTCTCGGTCCGCGGGTATTGCCCCGGCTCTATCGCGAGATCGAAGACAAGCCCGGCTTCCGGCCGGAGCTCGCCGGAGTGATCACCGAGGCGCGCCGCAGGGTGGTTGCCAAGAAGATCCACAGCGATCTGTACGAAGACGTGGAGGCGGCTCGAGTCGGCGCCGATGAGGTCATGGCACGTACGTTGGCCCACGCCCTGGCCAGCGAGACGGACGTCGCCCGGGGCAGGGAGACGGTGCGGGCGCTCGGCTATCTCGACTTCGACACCAAGCTCGCCGTGTTCTGCCGAGGCTTCGACGCCGCGAAGCCCGAAATCCAGGTCGCCATGATCGATCTGGCGACCGAGTTGGGCCGCCGCGCCAAGAAGGACACGCCCGAAGCGCTCGCGTGCGCCGTGCCGCGGGTGCGCAGTACGGTGATTCGGGAGCTCCCGCGCTGGACCCGGGCACCGGTGTGGGGGATGGACGCCATCGATCTCTTGGCCAGGACGACGCCCCTTCCCGGCGGCGACCGCGACAAGCTCGCGCACGCCGCCAAGGACGTGCGCGACGGCTATCTCCTGGTGCAGCTCATCGACCGCCTCGGCCTCTTGGGCAAGGCTCCTACTGCCGCGTTGGCGGAGGTCTTTCGCAGCAATCCATATCCCGACGCCCGCGCCAGCCTGCTGCACTGGGCCAAGGGTCACCAAAAGCACGTCGACTACCCGGCCTTCGCCTGCAAGGCGTTCCCGTTGGCGTCGGCATCCGAGCGCCAGACGCTGCTCTACGAGCTGCCCAAGAACGCCTGCGTCACCGGCGCCGTGATGAACGCGCTGGAAGAGACGCTGCTCGGGTCCAAGACCGGCGTGCCGCTGTGGACCTTCCAGGCCCACAACTACCTGATCAAGGCCGAGGACGATCGCGTTGCGCCCTGGGCCAAGGCCTTGGCCGAGCGCATCGCTGCGGAGCGCACGTTCTACCTGCGCGATCTGTACTGATTCAGCAATCGAAGCCGAAGAACGCGCGAACGTCGGCGATGTCGGGGGCCGGGCTGTCTCCCGTGAAGACGCGCACTTCCCTGGCGTGGTTTCTCGCATGCAGCGCGGAGCTGCCGAGCTTGCTCCACGCCTTTGCTCCGAAGCGCCGCTCCACGTCGTCCGGGTCGTAGACCAAGAAGTTCGGCGTCTCGCTGGGCTTCTTGGGGTAGGCGAGATCGACGACGGGATGTGGATCGCGATCCCAAGCGGCCATCGGGATGGCGCCGCGTCCCGCCGTGCGCGCCTCGGCCACGGCCACGGTCTCGTCCCCAACGGCCTCGGAGACGAAGGCCGGGAAGGCGACGAACACGCTGCGCCCCAGGATTGGATTCGCGATGTTCACGTCCCGTGAAATGCTGACGTTGGCGACCTCGGGCGAGAGCACGACGAGGTGCGTGAAGCGCCCGATGGGATCCGCGAGCGGGAGCTTCCGGAGCGGCGTCGCCTCGTCGTCGAAGATCTCGCTGCGCCGCGTCGAGAGCTCGCTGAGGATCCGATCCGCGTAGGCCTGCCGCACCGCAGGGTCCATCGCACTGTTGAAGAGCCCCGCGCGGAATCGGACTCCACGCTTGCGGTCGTCCCGCGTCACGAGCCACTCGGCGACGGAGATGTTCGAGAACGAGTACACCTGAGGGCGACCGGCGACCGGCTGGAAGTCGGAGCGGCGCTTCCCCGCGTAGTCGAGGTCGGTATGGAAGGTGTCGACGACGTCGGCGTCGCGGTCGTAGCGGTGCCGCACGACGGGCGCGCCTTCCACGTAGCCCTTCTTCACCAGGCCGCGGAGCTTTTGCAGGGCGTGCGCATGGGCGCTGGGGGCGTCGTCGCGCGTCGCGCGGTTCGCTTGCCCCTTGCCGCTCGCCAGCGTCCAGCTTTCGTAGACGCGGCAGCCGTCGACCTCGAGGGAGTAGTTGCGGCCATCCGGGTGCCGGAGCTGCCGCGTGGTTCCCGGGTCGGCGAAATGCGGGACTTCCGGGCTCTTCTTCGCTGATCTTCGAGTGGCCACGCCGGGAGACTACTCCGATTGTCGGTCCGGCGCGGAACCTCGCGCCGCGTCGTCCGTGGCCGGCGCGGAACCTCGTGTCGCGTCGTCCGAGGGCGGCGCGGAACCTCGCGCCGCGTCGTCCGAGGCCGGCGCGGAACCTCGTGTCGCGTCGTCCGAGGCCGGCGCGGGCGCCGGCTCGTTTCGGCTTTGCGGCGCGGGCGCGTCGCTCGACATTTCCAAGCCGTGGAGCCGCGCGTCCACGTCGCCGATCAGGCGCTCGAAGGCTTCTTCCGTGAGCACCCCTTGGCGACGGCTACGGAGCAGCTCGTCCTTCTCCACCAGCAAGAGTCGTCGCTTCGCCGCTTCCAGCTCTTCTTCGTGGAGCTGCCCGTGGTTCAGCCGCAGGTCGTGCAGGTTCGCGTCCGCCTGCGCGACGCGATCCTCGTACTCCTTGCGCAGCGGATCCAGCACGTCCTCCGGAGCGAAGTGCTCGCGACTGAGCTGCTCGATGGCGGCGAGGGCGGCGTTGGCGGCGAGCAAGGCGCCCTTGCGGGTCTCGTACTCGTGGCGATCGTGTCGCTTTTCGACCAGCCCGAGACGCGTGAGGAGCGGCGACATGGTCACGCCCTGGACCAGGATGCTGATCAGAACCACGCCGAAGGTCATGTTCACCAGCAGCTCGCGATGCTCGAAGTCCTGCGGCAGGCTGAGCACGAGCACCATGCTCAGCGCGCCGCGCAGGCCGCCCCAGGTGAGCACGGCGGCCCAGCGCGGGGGCACCCGCTCGCGGGTGCGGCTGAGGGCCGCCCCAACGATGCCCATGACGACGGCCCGGGCCACCATCACCGCCAGCCAGGCGACGATGATGGCCTTCCACGACGCGAGCAGCGAGTCGATGTGGACCTCGAGGCCGACGAGCAGGAACACGATCGAGTTCAGCGCGAAGGCGACGTACTCCCAGAAGCTCTCCACGGCGATGCGCGTGGTCGGGCTCATGCCGGTGCGCGCGGCGTAGTTGCCGCACAGCATGCCGGCCACCACCGTCGCGATCACGCCGGAGACGTGCAGCTCTTCCGCCACCAGGAACGAGCCGTAGGCGGCGATGGACGTGAGCGTGATCTCGATCATCGGGTCGTCCACGCGCTGGATGATCTTCGAGATGCCGTAGCCCGAGAGCGCTCCCACGAAGAGCCCGAGGCCGGCTACGCGGGCGAACTCGAGCAGGGCGCTCGAGACGGTGAGGCTCGTGCCGGTGGCCACGGACAGGACCATGGCGAACACCACCACGGCGGTGCCGTCGTTCAAGAGGCTCTCGCCCTCCACCAGCACGCTGAGGCGCCGGGGAGCGCCCATGGTCTTGAACAAGCCCACCACGGCGATGGGATCGGTGGCGGCGATGAGGGACGCGAAGATGGCGGCGTCCATCAGCTCGAAGTCTTGGACGAAATGCAGCGCGTTCGCCACCGGCGTCAGGATCACGGCGGTGAGGCCAATGGCGGCGAGGAGCCCCGGGATCGCCAGCGCGTGGATGGCGACTTTGTTGCGCCAGAAGTCGTCGAACTCGAGGTGGTACGCGGCTTCGAACAAGAGCCCTGGTAGGAAGATCGCGTACAGCAGCGACTTGGTGAGGTGCGGCGCGCCGATGGTCTTGTAGTGGCCGAGGAGCAAGCCGGCGGCGACCAGGGCCACCGTGTAGGGCATGCGCAGCCGTCGTGCCATGAGCGCGACGGCCGCGGCGACACCGAACAGAGCGACAAAGACGACTTCAGTATGCATGACGAGTGAAAGGTCGGCCGCAGCTTACGTGACGACGTACCTGGAGCGTGAATCCCCGCCCTCGGCGCTTGGAACATTGCGGGCGACCTCCGAGATTTCAAGGAAAAGAAGGCGGGCCGGGAGGTTCCGCGGCGAACCAACATCCTGCGGGGACAGTCGCGGAAGGGGGCAAATCGAGCTATACGCTCGGGCTCCGAGCCATGACCGATCGACCTGTGTTTTCGCCCGTTGCCCCCGAGCTCGACTTTCCCCGTTACGAGCGCGGCATCCTCGAGCTGTGGAAAGAGCGCCGCATCTTCGAGAAGTCCATCGAACAGCACGGAGCCGAGGCGAAGAACTACGTGTTCTACGAAGGGCCGCCTACCGCCAATGGTGTGCCCCACAACGGTCACGTGCTGACGCGGGTGATGAAGGACTTGTTCCCGCGCTACCACTCGATGACGGGCTCCAAGGTGCTGCGCAAGGGCGGCTGGGACACCCACGGCTTGCCGGTGGAGGTGGAGGTCGAGAAGGAGCTGCGCATCCACGGCAAGGCGGCCATCGAAGAGTACGGCGTGGAGCCCTTCGTGGCGCGCTGTATCGAGAGCGTGTTCCGCTACACCACGGAGTGGGAGCGCCTGACGGAGCGCATCGGCTTCTGGGTGAGCCTGGAAGACGCGTACGTCACCTACCATCGGAGCTACGTGGAGAGTGTGTGGTGGGCGCTCTCGAATCTGTTCGACAAGGGGCTCCTGTATCAAGGCCACAAGGTGGTGTGGTGGTGGGCCCAGGGCGGCACGGCGCTCTCGAGCGCCGAGGTGGGTCTCGGCTACAAGACCGTGGACGACCCCAGCGTGTACGTTGCGTTCCCACTGGTGGGGCAGTCGGAGCGGGCGCTGGTGGTGTGGACGACCACGCCCTGGACGCTGCCCTCGAACGGCTACGCGGCGGTGCGCCCGAGCACCGAATACCAGGTGGTGCGGGTGGGGGAGGCGCTCGAGACCAAGGGCAAGAAGGCCCCCAAGAAGCTCGAGTTTTCCGCCAAGGAGCTGATCGTCGCCAGCGCCCTGCGGGAGGATTTGTCCCACAAGCTCGGCCATGCCCTGGAGGTGGTCGAGACGCTCACCGGCGAGGAGTTGGTGGGCGTGCGCTACGTGCCGCCCTTCGACACCTACTACGACCGCCTGGGGGACGCGCGCGTCGCGCTGAAGAAGGGCGGGGACGACGCCATGTACTGGCGCGTGGTCGCGGAAGACTTCGTCACGTTGGATACCGGCACGGGCATCGTGCACATCGCGCCCGCCTTCGGCGAGGACGACAACAAGGCCCACAAGAAGCAGCTCACGCGCTACGCGGATCCGGACTCCGTGGAGCTCATCTGCGCGGTGAAGCCGGACGGCACCTTCCGCGCGGAAGCGGGCAAGTACGCCGGCCGCTGGGTGAAGGACTGCGACAAGGAGATCCTGGCGGAGCTCGGCGGTCGTCACCTGCTCGTGTTCGAGGAGCTCTATCGCCACGAGTATCCGTACTGCTGGCGCGCGGAAGAGGACCCGCTGATCCAAATGGCGCGCCCGGCGTGGTTCATCCGCACCACCGAACGGCTCGAGGGCGCCCTGGCCAATAACCAGTCCGTGGGCTGGCTGCCGGAGCACATCAAAGAGGGCCGTTTCGGCGATTTCCTGCGCAACAACGTGGATTGGGCGCTCTCCCGCGAGCGCTTCTGGGGCACGCCGCTGAACGTGTGGGTGTGCGAGAAAGACGAGGAGCACAAGCACGCGCCGGCCAGCGTGGCGGAGATCGAAAAGCTCAATCCCGAAGCTTTCGCCTACTTCCACCAGGCGAAGCAGAAGGACCCGAGTCTTTCGGAGCATCTCATCGTCCACAAGCCGTGGATCGATCACGTCACGTTCCCGTGCCCCAGCTGCGGCGCCACCATGAAGCGGGTGCCGGAGGTGATCGACTGCTGGTTCGACTCCGGCTGCATGCCCTTTGCGCAGTGGGGCTTTCCCCACGCGGAGGGCTCGAAGGAGAGCTTCGACAAGTCCTTCCCAGCGGACTTCATCAGCGAGGCCATCGACCAGACGCGTGGCTGGTTCTACTCGCTGCTCATGATCTCCACGCTGGTGTTCGACCCGGAGACTCAGAAGAAGCTCGGGCTCTCCGCGGAGCGGGCGTATCCGCACCCCTACAAGAACTGCATCGTGCTCGGTCACGTGTGCGACAAGGAGGGCAAGAAGGAGAGCAAGAGCCGCGGGAACTACACGCCGCCGGAGATCATCCTGGATCGCGTGCGCATGGAGTTCGGCGTGCTGAGTGAAGCCCACGGCGACGCCGGCAAGCCCGGGGAAGCGCAGATCGCCCGCGAGGATCTCGAGGGCATGGATCTGGCCGACGGCGCTCAGGTGGTGCTGTATCGGGCCGAGGCGCCGGAAGAGAAGCGTGAGCTCACGCTGCGGGCGAAGAAGAAGCTACCCCGCCGGGTGGTGCTGCTGGCGGAGGAAGACCGCGCGGCGCTCGGGCTCTCTCCCATCAAGACGGGCCTGTCCACCATGCCAGTGGAGGTGCCTCGGGCCGCCGCGGGCACTCGCGTGGTGATCGAGGACGAGAAGACGCCGGCTCCAGGGGCCGACGCGTTCCGCTGGTTCTTCTACGCGGCGAGCCCGCCCTGGTCGAACACGCGCCACAGCTTGTCCAACGTGCGGCTCCTGCAGAAGGACTTCCAGGTCAAGCTCCGCAACGTGTACTCGTTCTTCACCATCTACGCGAACATCGACGGCTGGGCACCGGCTCGGCTGTCGGAGGCGCGCAGCGCGAAGGAGCGCAGCGAGCTCGATCGCTGGATGCTGTCGGAGCTGTCGCTCGCGGTGCAGAGCGTGCGGAAGAGCTTGGACGTGTACATGGTGTACGACGCCGCCCAGCGCTTGGTGGAGCTCGTGGAGGGGCTCTCCAACTGGTACGTGCGCCGGAGCCGCGCGCGCTTTTGGGCGCCGGGCCTCCCAGCAGACAAGCTGGACGCCTACGCCACGCTGTACGAAGCCCTGACGACCATCGCGAAGCTCGCCGCGCCGTTCATCCCCTTCTTCAGCGAAGAGATGTACCAGAATCTGGTGGTGGGTCCGAAGCTCGCGAGCGCCAAGGAGAGCGTCCACCTCGAGAGCTACCCGGAGGCGGACGCCGCGGTGATCGACGAGGCGTTGAGCCGCGAGATGGCGGCGGTGCGCGAGGTGGTGAGCCTGGGGCTCTCGGTGCGGACGGCCAACAAGCTGAAGGTGCGACAGCCTCTTTCCCGTGCCGACGTGGTGTTCAACGACGGCGCCACGCGGGACCGCCTGGCGCGTCACGAAGGGCTGATCGCCGAAGAGCTGAACGTGCACGCGGTGCACTTCATGTTTCCGGGCCACGAGGACGGCGCCGTGAGCTTCAAGCTGAAGCCGAACTTCCGCGCCCTGGGGCCGCGCCTCGGCAAGCAGGTGCAGGCCGTGAAGAAGGCGCTGGAAGGCGCAAACGGCGAGGCGCTCCACGCGGAGCTGAGCAAGACCGGCAAGATCACCCTCAGCGTGGAGGGCGAGGCCCTCGAGTTCTCGCCGGAAGAGATCGACGTGGCGGTGGAGGCCGCGGACGGCTTCGCGGCGCAGACCGGCGGTGTCGGTGTCGTCGTGCTGCACACCACGCTCACCGACGTGCTGGTGGACGAAGGCATCCTGCGCGAGATCGTCAGCCGCGTGCAGGCGACCCGGAAGGAGCAGCAGCTCGAGTTCACCGATCGCATCCAGCTCGCCGTGGGCGGGAGCGAGCGGGTGCGCCGCATCGCCGAGGCGAACAGCGAGCACATTGCCCGGGAGTGCTTGGCTACGGCCGTGACGGTGGGCGACGACGCCAAGGGTACGGAGTACACCCTGGGCGAAGAGAGCGTCGTGCTCGGGGTAGAAAAAGCGTAGCGGGCACGAAACCGGCCCGCGCCGGGGCCGAGGGGCGGCAATGCTCGTCCCTCGCGTACTGCTGTTATGTTCGGTTCTGGTCCTTTGGAACCTGGGTTGCGGTGGCGCCGAAGCGCCGCACCCCGAAACGGACGAGGTGGAGGCCGTTGCCTTCGAGACCACCACCATCTTGTCGCAGGCAACCCTCGATGCCCTGGTCTCGGACCACGCGGGCCGGCTCACGTTCTCGGGAACGCCGCCCCAGTTGGCGAACATCGACGTCGACACCGTGCTCGTCGGAGGGCAAGCCGCTGCGGCGCCCCGCGGGCTGTGTCGCATGGTGACGAACGTCGAAGCCAGCAGCGAAGCCCTGGTGCTGGACACGGAGGACGTGCCGCTGCAGGTGGCCTTTCGGAAGCTCCACCTGCGAACGAAGCGACGCCAGGTGTCCCGGCTGAGGGCGAACACACCGCACAGCCAGCCGCTGGCCAGCGCAGGCGACCAAGATACGGACTACCTGGACGTGTTTGCGTTCAACGGAGATGGCAATCCCGACACGGAGGACGACCAGGTCCGGGTGAACGGCACGCTCAGCGGCTCGCTCTTCTACGAGTTCAACGTCGACACGGACTGGGGCGAGGTCATGAACTTGCCGAAGGCCGTGTACGACTGCTTGCACGAGCTGTTTGGCGGAGGGGATTGCTCAGTCCAGTCGCTGTTGCCGCCGGTGCAGGCCGGTATGAAGCTGGACGCGGGAGCGGAGGCGGACCTGTCGCTGAAGGGTTCGGCGTTCCTGAGCTACGCCACCGAGCACGAAGTGCTGTCCGAGGATTTGATGCCGTTCATGGTGGGTCCGGTGCTGGTGGTTCCGGAGCTCGAGGTCCGTGCTGAGATTGACGGTAGTGCATCGAGCGCGTTCGAGTTTCACGGCAGATCCGCTGCCAGTGTGCAATCCGCCGTGGCGTACTCCACGGCAGAAGGCGCCACCTTCACGCCACCGCAGGGCAGCTTCGACTTCGCTGCGCCGAAGGTGAACGCCAAGCTCGGCGCCGACGCCCGAATCGCCATCGGCCCTCGGCTCACGGCCCGCGCGTTCGGCTTGATGGGGCCGTATGCCGGCCTCCGCGTGTTCAGCGAGCTGAAGGCCGATCAGACGTCGGCAACATGTTGGACGGTGCACGGTGGAGTCTCCGGAGAAGTCGGCTTCGACGCCAGCGTGCATTTCCCCAAGCTGGGCGAGGTGAACATCGCGAGCGCGGGCAAGGAGTTCACCGTCGTGGACGAGATCGTCGCGTCGGGAGAATGTGAGCCGCTGGGCGCTGAGCAGACCATGACGCCGACGGCGGGAGTGCCGTCGGAGGATGCCTTTGCGCATCCGAGCGTTGCACCTTGGGTTCGAAGCTACTCGGACATGTCCGCGTCTCACCCGGCGGAAGCTACCGGCGCTGGGCCGTCCTGGATCGAGAGCACGGGGACGATCGACGGTCGCTTCATGGTGGCCGGTTCGGCGAGCGAGGTGCTCAGCAAGTTGGATCCCGATGGCGCGCCGGTTTGGGCGCGCAGCTTTCGCTCGGCGGATCCGTTCCCGGACGGTGCGGAGCACCCCCTGCTGCCCAGCAGAGTCGTGCCGCGAGGCGACGCTGGAATGTTCGTAGTGGCGTACCCGTGGTCGCTCTTGAGCGTCTCAGCAGATGGAACGTTGCAGTGGGCGAAGCGCTTCGAGGCGCCCTTCCAGAGTCAGTGGCTGCGCTTCACCGCCGCCGTGGCTCGGGCGGACGGTGGCGTGCTGCTGGTGGGCAACCGGGCTCCGAACGAGCTCTCCAAGTTGGATGGCGACGTGTGGCTCGTGGCGGTAAGCGCGTCGGGTGAGGTGCTGTGGTCGAAGCGTTGGGGGAAGTCAGGCCAGGGCGAGGTGGCGTGGACCGCCTTTGCATCGGGCGAAGACACCATCGTCGCCGGCTCGACGCACCTTGCTAACGGTGACTTCATCCCGTTCGCCCTGCGAGTCACGCCGGACGGCACCTTGAAGTGGGCGACGGAGTTGACGATCTCCGATGCCAGCGGACCGCAACGGGCATTCTTTACCGCCGGAGCTACGACCGCCAAGGGCGACATGGTCCTGGGGGGAGCCGTGGAGACCGCCCCGCGACGCGGGCTCGTGGTGAAGCTGACGCCAGAGGGGAAGCTCGCGTGGCTCACCGCAGAAGGCGTGCAGAGCTTCGTCGTGGGGCCGGCCATCACGTCGATCGTGGCGCTGCCCTCCACGGGATACCTCGTTGCCGGAGACTACACCGGCGCACAGGGGCGTCAGGACGTCATGCTGGCGAGCCTCGACGGCAACGGTCACACCAGCTGGATGCGTCGCTACGGTGGCACCGGCGTCGCCGCGGGCGGCGCCTACGACTCCGATACCCACCCGTCCCTCACGCTGACGCGGGACGGAGGAGTGCTGCTCACGGCGTACACGGACTCACTGGCAGAGCGCGGCGTCTTGGCGGCCAAGCTTCGCGCGCAGGACGGCGTCGTGGCGTTCGAGCCATCATCTGGCGGCGAGGTCGCGGATCTGACGGCCGCCCCGGCGAGCTTCGACGCCAGTCAGCAGCCTCGATCCACGCAGGCCCCGACGCTGCCCGCGGAGCTCCGAGACATGGACGTGACTGCGACGGCGGTTGGCGTGAGCAGTGCCGTAGTCTCCGAGTGACGGGGATCGCGCCGGACCGACATCCAGATGCACAAAACGCGAAAGGCGCCGTCCCCGAGGGGAGCGACGCCTTTCGACGGGGCGGATGCGCCTCAGTTCATGGGCGGGGTGGGGGACTCGAGGGCGCCGCTGCCCAGGCGATCCCCGAGGATGGTGGCCTTCTTCTGGATCCAGCGCATGCGGTCGTAGCCGTCCAGGTTCTTGTGCAGCACCACCTGGAAGCAGGCGGCGTTGCCCTGCTCGGCGATGATCACGCTCCACGCCAGGAAGAAGTTCCAGATGCGGTACCAGCGCTCGCCGTAGGCCGCGACCACCGCGTCCTTGTTGCTGAGCCAGTTGTCGTGCCACTTCTTGATGGTCATGCCGTAGTGGGCGCTGATGTTCTCGGTGCTGTGCATCTCGAAGCCGGCCTTCTCCATGCTCTTGAGCATGGGGGCGGGGCACAGGCTCGCGTCGGCGCCGGGGAAGATGTACTTGTTCATGAACAAGCCCCAGATCAGATCCTCCGGGCGCAGGCCGCGGCGCAGGCCGGTCCACTGCAGGAGGAACAGGCCGTCGTCCGTGAGCAGGTCGCGGACCTGCTCGTAGAAGCCGTCCAGGTTCTTCACGCCCACGTGCTCGACCATCTCGAGGCTGGAGATCTTGTCGAAGCTCTGGGACGGGATGTCGCGGTAGTCCTTGCACAGGATGCGGGCGCGATCGCTCAGGTTCCAGTCGGCGATGCGCTTGTTGCCGAACTCGGTCTGGCGCTCCGCGATGGTCACGCCGGTGGCGTCCGCACCGAAGTACTTGGCGGCGTGGCGGGTCAAAGTGCCCCAGCCGCAGCCGATGTCGAGCAGGCGCTCGCCGGGCTGGAGCTGCAGCTTCTGGCACACCAGGTTCATCTTGTTGTCTTGAGCCTCTTCCAGGCTCTGCCCCGGGTTCTCGAAGAAACCGGAGGTGTAGACCATGCGCTCGCCGAGGAACCAGCCGAAGAAGTCGTTGCCGCGATCGTAGTGCTCGCGAACGATGCGCTCGTCCTGGGCCTTGGAGTGGATCGCCACCTCGGGCACGAAGTTGGTGACCGCCCACTTCAAATGCATCGGCGTGAGCGAGTATTTGACGAACAGATTGCGATTCCGCAAAAACGCGAAGATGTCCCCCGGGATGTCGATGTCACCATCGAAGTACGCCTCGTACAGGGTGGCCATCGGGATTCGCTTGTGGGCGTAGCGCTGGGCGAGCTTCTTGTCGTTGAAAACGACGTGGTCAGTGAGTCGGGACATTCGGGCTTCTCTCGTTTCGTCTGTCGGGCCAGGGGGCCGGCCCGTATTCGGGGCGCACCCGAGCACGATCGGACAGCCGACTCAACGAAATGCCGCTGCGAAACGCAGTTTGCACTGGAAAATCCCAACAGGTTCGGGGCTTTCTCGTAGGATGGCGGCCGTGGCTCGTTGGCTCTCGAGTCTCGCTCTGGCGGGGCTTTTGCTGCTTTTCGCTACGCCGGCGGGAGCCGACGTGGCGGGCGGCAACGCGCACCTGGTCGACTACAGCTACTCCGTCGAGAACCTCGCCGAGCATCCGGAGCTCACGCTGGTGGCATGGCCGCGATCGTGCGGCCCCGACGGACATCCCCTGGGCGACATGGATCTGGATCTGAACCCTCAGCTGGAGGGCCGGATACACGACATGGACTACGAGATAGTCCGCCCCGAGGGCAGCTACGAGGTCGGCAAGTTCTGTGGTGGGCGCGCCAGCCTGTACGGCCTGGACGCTCGCGCCTTTCCGGTGAAGGAGCACGTGAGCGAGGAAGACGACTGGACCTTGTCCCTGAAGAAGGGCGACAAGTTCTGGGCGTCGGACAAGCTCGACTCCATGTCCTGGATCGAGCGCATCCCGTTCTTCGAGAAGAACGAGAAAGTGCGCCGCTCCAAGTATCGCTTCAAAGCCATCGGTTGGGTGACGGATCCTTCCCCGCTGCGCAAGGCGCACGACGTGCTGCGCATCACGAAGGTGACGCCCACGGAGATCGAAGTGGTGCCGGTGAAGATCACCTACGGCTTCGACGACCAACCGGACGAGACGGTGATGTACTCCGGCACCACGCGGCCCGAGCCCAGCCAGCCCAACGTGATGTTGCCTCCCGAGCCCTCGGCGGCGCCGGCCGCTTCGAGCGACGCCGTGCGCCCCGGACCGCCGCCCGAGAGGGGCATGCCACAGCCGGAAAAGCGCGGTTTGACGGTGTTGATCATCGCGGGGGCGCTGGCCGTTCTGTACTTCGCGCTTCGCTTGCGGCGCCGTCCCGAGTGAGGGGTTTATGATGTCGGTATGGCGCGGTCACGACTCGCTTCGATCACGGCACTGATTCTGAGCTCGCTCCCGTTGAGCGCCCGCGCGGCGGACGTCCCGGCGGATCCCTCCACGTACCAGGGGCTCGTCGCGACGCTGTCGCCCGGCGACACCCTGAAGCTCGCGGCGGGCGACTACAGCGAAGGACTGAACCTGTTCGACCTCTCCGGCGATGCGCAGAACCCGATCGTGATCTCCGGTCCTGCCAGCGGCGCGCCGGCGGTGTTCTTGGGCAAGAGCGGCAAGAACACCATCGACATCCGCGACGCGAGCTACCTCGTGATCGAAAACCTCACGCTGGACGGTCAGGACATCGCGGGCATCGACGCCATCAAGGCCGGCGGACCCGCGTCGAGCTTCGCTCATCACATCACGATTCAGAACTGCACGATTACCGGGCACGACGGCGGCGGCACCAGCCAGCAGACGGTGGGCATCAGCACCAAGATCGTGGCCTGGGACTGGATCGTGCGCGGCAACGTGATCGACGGCGCCGGCACGGGGGCCTACTTCGGCAACTCCGACGGCACCCGCGCGTTCATCGGCGGGCTGATCGAGGGCAACCTGTTTCGCGACACGCTGGGCTACAACATGCAGATCAAGCACCAGCTCGATCGCGGTCAAGCGGACGTGCCCAGCGTGCCGACGGATCCGCGGGTGACCGTCATTCGCCACAACGTGTTCTTGAAGAGCAATAACCCGAGCCCCGACGGAGCGCGGCCGAACGTGTTGGTGGACGGCCCGCCGGACAGCGGCCCGGGCAGCCAAGACCAGGTCGAAATCTACGGGAACCTGTTCGTCCACAACGACGACGACGCGCTGTTTCAGGGCAACGGCCGGCTGCACATTCACGACAACGTGTTCGTCGATTCGCTGAATCCGGCAGTGCGGCTCACCAACCACTCGGGCAAGAGCGTGATCGACGCCTTCGTGTACGACAACACGATCTACGACACCGCCACGGGCATCGCGTTTTCGTCCGCGCCGAGCGGCCAGAGTCTGGTCGCGGGCAACGCGATCTTTTCGCCGACCCCGCTGAGCGGCACGATGCCGAACCAGGCCGACAACGTCACGGATTCCGTGGCAAACGCGGGCAACTACGTGGTGATGCCGAGCAAGCTGCTCGGCACCATGGACTTCTACCCGAAGAGCGGCAGCGCGCTGTCCGGCTCGACCGTCGATCTGTCGGCCGTGAGCGGCGACCAGGATTACGACCGCGACTTCAACGGAACGCAGAAGACCTTCGCCTATCGAGGTGCTTACGAAGGCGAGGGGACGAACCCGGGTTGGCCGCTCTCCGACGCCAAGAAGCCGCTGGACGGCAGCAGCAGTGGCGGCAGTGGCGGCGGCGCAGGGACGGGCGGTGGGGCGAGTGGTGGAGCGCCGGCCGGCGGCGGCAGTGGCGGCGGCGCGGCGGGCTCCGGCGCGGCGGGTGGCGCGGCAGGGAACGCGGGCGCCGCGGGCAAGAGCCCGAGCGGCGGCGGAGACGACGGCGGCTGCGGCTGTCGCGCCGTGCCCAGGTCGAACGCGGAGGGACTGTGGGCGGCAGCGCTGGCGCTCTTGTGGGCGCTACGTCAGCGCCGCAAGCGCACGGCGTGACCGAGCTTTTCGCCGAGCACGCGGGCGAGCGTGTCCCATAGCTCGTCCCCGGTTTTCGCGGCGATCCACGCGCTCTTTTCGGGCACCCAGTCGAAGTGCCACGCGTTGCGCTCGGCGGCCATCCAGATTTGTCGGGCCGCACTGTGGGAGTTCACGACGTACTTGCTGTCGTCGGAAAACTCCACGGTGAGGATGTCGCTGGCGAGCTCCGCCTCCACCTCGTCGTCCTCGACCGCGTCGAGAGCGTCGACCAGAGCGCGGAGCTCGACCCCAGCGCGTTGTGCGTATTCTTCTTCGCTGATCACTGCGTCGGCGCGCCCATGGCGGGCACGCAGGCCGGCGGCATGCAGGTGTTGCCGGGCGCGCAGTCGTTGTTCGTCTGGCACGGCCACGCGCACTTGCCGACCGCCGTGTTGCAGCGATGAGTGAGGCACTGCGCGTCCGTCTGGCAGGGGAATGCCATCGGCGCCGGGGTGCTCATCTCGCCGGTGGCCGTCGCGGTGGGCTGGGTGCCGTAACCCGGCTGCGTTCCGTAGCCCGGCTGCGTGCCGTAGCCCGGCTGCGCGCCGTAGTTCGGGTCGGTGTAACCCGGCTGGCCGTACGCGGGCTGGCCGTAGCCACCTTGCTGGGGCGGAGCTTCCTCCTCCTTCTTCTTGCACGCCGTGGCCACGAGGGCGGGCACTACGGCCGAGACGATGAGTGCAAAGAATGCTCTCCGCATGGGTATGCTCCTGGATCCTTGTAAGTGTCGCTAGCGCGAGATCACGGGTTTAGTACTTGGACGAAAGGCACGGGTCAACTCATCAAACGCCGGGCCCTTGGCCGGGCTTACGCCCATTTTTTTGCGATGCAAACCCGAGAAATCGCCATTTGGGTGAGGGCCTGGCAGAAAGAGTGGTACCCTTACAGATCTGGCCTGATGGCGACGAGGGCGGTTCGGGGGGATCAACTGCGGTCTGGACTGGTAGACCGGCTGAAGGGCGATCTCGCCCAGGCGCTGCGCCGCAAGCCGGCCCACGAGGGCAAGTGCGCCGGCGCGGTTCGCTGCCTCCTGCCCCTGTCCTCGGACCTCCGGCAGGTGGTGGACGAGGGGCTCTCGACGCTGGTGAAGCGAGGCTCCTTCGGGCGTCCGCTGTACGCCGGCTGCATGCGGGGGTTGGCCCAGACGGAGCCACGCCGCGCCGTCCCTCTGCTGAAGCAGGCGCTGGCCACGGACGAGGCGGGCGGGCTCGCGACGCTGTCGGCGGCGTGCTTCGTTCCGGACGAAGGCCTGAGCGAGGCTCTGGCGCGGGTGGCGACCAATCGCCATCCGCACCTCGCCTTCGCCGCCGAGGTTGCCCGGGTGGCGCGGGGGGAATCCAACGGGGCGCACATCGCCTCCGTGGCGCCCAAGATCAAGGAGAGCCATCGCATCGCCCTGTGCGCCGAGATGTTCGTGCCCTTGTTGTGGGAGGACGCGCTGCCCTTGGCCATCGCGCCCGCCTTGGCGGTGCTGCGGGACGCCGAGCGACACCTGGGCCGCTGGCTGGTGCTGGGCGCCATCGCCTCCCGGGCGGGGGATCCGAAGCCGCTCTCGGAAGCCGAGGAGCGCGCCAGTGAAGGACCCGGCAGCGCCCGAGCGGCGTGGGCGATGGTGGCGTGGGCCCTCACCGAGGCGAACCCACCACCGGACGTGCGTCCCACCGTCGAGCTCGTCGCGCGGCTCAGTGATCGGCCGAGCTCGGATCGCGACATGACGTTCCTGCATCGCTTGGGCTCGGCCGGCGCCCCCGCGGCGCGCGCCATGCTCGAGGGGCTGGTGAAGGGCTCGTCCTTGGCGAACGAGACGGCGGTCCGTTCGGCGGCGTACTTGCTGCGCTCGTACGATCGCGAAGATCTGGAGAACGGGCTCACGCTGGCGGCCAAGAATCGCCGGCGCGAGGCCCTTCGGGGGTTGGCCGCGGCGGGCCTTTACGACGCCGGGCGACGAGAGCTGGCGCGCTCCCTCGCGCCGGAGCTGTGCGAGAGCAAGCAACTCTGCACCGCGGCCTGGGGCGCCTTGCTCGAGGCTGCGGCGGATGACGACGCGCTGATCAGTGAGCAGCGCTTTCGACGCATCCAGCTCGGATGGCCCGAGTAGCCCGCAGCGCGTTCGTGCTGGCCGCGTTCGTCGCCACCGGCGCGAGCGCGAAGCCTCGGCCCCTGGAGGGGGACGTGACGCTCACGCTGCTGGCGGACCAGGACGACTCCGACGCGAACGGCATTTCCGACGCGCGCGAGGCGACGGCAACTGACGCGCTGTGGCTCGACGGGGGCGGAAAACGCGTGACGGCCGTGAAGGGCGACGCGCTGCGGGTGGTGCTGGGCTCGCGGCCCGTGGCGCTGTCCGCGGTGAAGGGCAGGGCCGTCCGCGCCTTCGGGCTTCAGGGCGTGCACGCGGGGCGCGCCGAGCTCAGTGTGGGCAGCGCGCGGGTGAGCGCGACGGTGCTCGAGGTCGCCGCCGTGGACGGGCAGGGACGCCGCGTCGATTTCGCGACGTCGCATGCGTCCATCAGCCGCAGCCTGCCCGCGGCGATCGCGCTCAAAGCGCAGGACGTCCCCGACGACGACGCCCTGAGCTGGGTAGTGGCGGGGCCCGAGGGCGCCGTTCCCGAGCGCATCGAGATCGCATCGACCACCGTGGAGGGCGAGCCCCTCGACCAGCTCGGAGAGGTCGCCCTGGCGCCGGCGAAGTGCCCGAGCTTCGTGGCGGCGGGTCTCGAGTGTCGCGCCACGCCGCCGATCCGAGCCACGGGGGACATCATCGACCGCAGCCATCCGGACTCCGCCGCCCGCTCGCTGAGGGCGGAAGTGGGCGGACGCATCGTGGTGTCCCTGGGCGACGGTGCCGGCCAGGGCCTGCGGGTGGGCGGACCGCGCCACAGCGCGCTCGGGCCCATTGGTCGTTACCGCGGGCGGCTCAGGATGCGCCTCGTGCGGCTGTCCCCGGGCGGCTCGCCGCCCATCGGTGGGACGGACAGCGCGGCGGTGGAGCTGGGCAAGGACGAGATCCGCACCACGAGCGGCTTGTGGGGCCAGTGCGGCGTGCACTTCGGCGCCGCGAAGGATCTCGACGTGCAGGTCGTGGACCCACCGCCGCCCTACCTGTTGGCCGTGGGCTGCGATCTCGGACTGCCGGCCAGCGGCGGGCGGCTGCGCTTCTCCGTCGACAAGAAACGTCTGGAGGTGAAGACGAAGGCGGGGCAGACGCCCACGCAGGTGGCCGACAGCGTGGCGGCCGCCGTGCGCCGCGCGGGCTTTACCGTGGCGGTGAGCGCGAACGCGCGCATCGCGCCGGGAGCGCTGCGCACGGCGGACGTGTTGGTGCGCCACGCCGATGGTCGCTGGGCGACGATCTCCGCGGGTGCCGACCTGAGCGACGATCCGACCCTCGACGTGTGCCTCGGCGAGGTGGATCTCTCCGACGGCCTGACGCACTTCACCGACTTCGACGCGGTGGCGGGGACGGTGGAGGAACGCAGCCTGATCAAGGCCTTCGACGATGGCGATCCGACGACCATCGAGGTGCTCGTGATCCCGAGCTTCTCCCGCACCGGGCGTATCGGCGAGTCGTTCATCTACGCGGACGGCGGCAGCGTTCGCAACGCCGTGATCATCGATCGCGCCGGCATCCGCGCCGGCGCGCGCTCCTTCGCCCTGGCCCACGAAATCGGGCACATCTTGCTCGATATGCCGGGGCACCCCGACGACTACGGCGTCGACAGCCCGTCGTCGTTGATGGACGCTGACGCCGCGGATCCGACGATCTTCGGACCGCGCCGGCTGTCGGTGTCGGAGTGCGAGCGCGCGCTGCGGCAGAGCGGCCCGAGCGCGCCGGTTCCGCTGCTCAGCGCGTGGCCGCTCTACGCGCCGTGACCGCGGCGGACCGACAGCATCATTCTGGAACGATCTGAGTGAGCTCGGTGCCGGCGGCGTAGGCGTAGCTCACGTAGGCGTCGAAGCCGTCGACCAGCACGCCGATCTTGGCGTCGGAGTCGATGCGGTGCACGCCGTCGTCTTGGAAGCCGGGGGACAGGTTGTCGTCGGTCTTGTCGGGGTCGATGACGGGGAACGACAGCTGACAGCGATGCACGATGAAGGGCGGCACGGCGCTGCCGCGCTCGGCTTCGGTGAGGCCGTCGCCCGGCGCGCTCACGCAGGAATCGAGCGTGGAGATGTCCTGGCCGTCGAGCACGATGGTGGCCCCCGGCGGAGAGACGATGCGGATGAAGTCGAAGCTGTACTTGTCCGGCGTGAGGAACACGTACGAGGAGCGGAACTGCTCGATGGGCGGAATGATGAGCAGACTCGGATCCCCGCCCGGCAACCCGCGGGGAATGCCGGCGGCTTCCTGACTCGGCGACACGCTGGACAGCATGATCGGGGCGTCGCTCTCGAGCATGAAGTCGTGGATGCTGGTGATGTTGGCGAAGTCTCCGCGCCCACTGAGAACGATGTTTCCGTCCTTGCCCGGCAGCGTGGTGGTGATCCGTGCGCCGGCCTCCGTGGCGGCGATCACGCGGAAGTATTCCGGCTGATCGATGACGCCGATGGTGGCGCCGGCGGCTTGGACGGCGCGCGTGCGATTGGCGGACACCGAAGCCACGAAGCGCTTGCCCGCCGTGCGCAGCGGATCCAGCTGCTCTTCCAGGTGATCCGCACAGCAGCGCCGCAGCGACAGCTCCGAGAAGAACGGCGCGTCGCTGGCCTCGCTGCCGCTGAACACCACGACGGGTTGATCCGCGCTCACCAGAGAGCCCGTGAAGTCCGCGTTGAAGTCGTCCGTCTCCAGGTTCAGCACGTCGAAGGGACCCAGGCTCACTTCTACGTCGCCCCCTGGGAGCGTGGTCTGCACCGGCCCGCCGGCGATGATGCCCGTGCTGCTCTTGACGCGCACGGTGGTGTTCGGCCGGGTGCCCACGATGGTGAGGAAGGCGCGCAGATCCGTGGGGTCGTTGGGGTTGAAGTTGGTCTTGGGGTCGTCGGTGCTGGCGATGGTCTGCGGCCAGCCGAGCACCACGTAGGACGGAACCACCGCTCCCGAGGCGCCGCCCAGGGCCTCCACGGGCTTGAGCAGGGAGGCGTCGTTGGAGAACACGTTCACGTTCTCCAAAGGATTGAACTGGTAGGCCACGACGGGAAAATCGCTGGTCAGCCGGTAGGCGTGGCGCGTGAGGGCGGTGTGGGTGCCATGGTCGTAGCTGCCCTCCGGAGAGCCATCGACCTCGCGGGGGCCGAGCTTGAACACGCGCAGGGACAGCGGCGGGATGCTCGCGTTGGCGACCTCGAAGGGAGCGTTTGCGTCCCCCGGCAACGAGTCGTCCTGCTCGATGCTCACTTTGGCGGTCACGTCCGGCTGCGGGTTGCTCACCACCACGGCAAACTGTTGCGCGGCCGCGTTGAGCGAGGCGCTGACGTTGGCGTTGTCGAGATCCACCGCCCAGTACTCGCAGCCCACGTTGCTGCGCTGTTGTAGCGCCTGGCTGCACAGATCGATGCAGCTGCCCGAGCGGCAGGCGCTGCCCGTCGTCGGGTCGCAGGTCTTGCCGGGCGTGATCACGTCACCGTTGGCGTCGCACTGCTGGGTGGTCTGGCCGTCACAGGAGCCGGCGTTCGGCACGCAGGTCTTGCACTGGAACAGCCCCGGCACGCACACCAGGCCCTGGGCCTTGCAGTCGTCCAGGGTGACCCAGGTCAGCTTGCCGCCGAGCTTCTGGCATTCCTGCAGGCCGCCGGAGCACCGCTGATCGCCGACGGTACACAGCGGCGGCGGCGGCTTCACTTCCTGCACCAGCCAGCGATCTCCACGGTCGAAGCTGCAGCTCGCGGCGAGCGCCAAGCCGAACAGGGCGACGGACGAGAGCTTCTGCATCAGAGGTGCGCGTAGAAGACGTCGGTGGCGTAGGCGTTCCAGCCGCGATCCCCCAGCTGGCGGTAGCGCAGGGAGCCGTAGTCGAAGTCCACGATGTGCGCCACGCTCACGCCGATGGTGATGGGGCCGCTGAGGCCGAGGCCGAGCTGGGACAGATCCGGAAGCTTGGTTTGAGTGACGCCGGGGGGCGCCGCCACGGTCCAGTTCACGAGGCCGCCGCCGGTGGACAGCGTGAGCACGGAGAGGTCCACGCTCTCGCCGCCGGGGAGCCAGGCCCAGGCGAGCTCGGTGCCCGTCCAAGCGCCGTTGTCCGCGGGGATCAAGAGCTTGGGCACCTCGACGAAGTCGCTAATGGGAATGGCGGGGCCGGACACCGTGGTGGCCAGCGCCGCGGTGACGGACCGCGGCGTGCTCTCCGCCACGCCGGTGACGGCCTCGGCGGAGACGACGTACTGGCTGCCGTTCAGCGCTTCCGTGAGGGGCGGCAAGCCGATGAAGTTGATGTTCCCGGAGATGGGCAAGAGCTTCGTTTGCTTGCCGACCGGGAAGATGGCGTAGCCCTGCTCGCCCACGCGCACCGCCGTCGACGCCACGATGCGGTCCGGGCCCTTGGTCGTGGGCGTGGGACCGGTGACGTCGAGCGCCACCGCGTGATCGAGGGGAATGTCGACCTTGATGAAGACGTCGCTGGTGACTTGGCCGGGCTTGGAGGACACGCCTTTGGCGATGCCCATGGCGTAGGCGATGAACTTGGGGGGCGACAGCTTGCGGTTCTCGAGGCCGGCCAGCGCGTACAGCGTGACGTTGCCGCCGCCGACGGTGAGCTGGTAGTCGAAGCCCACGTTGCCCGTCGACTCCGGTGTCACGGCGGCGCCGGCGCTCGGCAGCTGGAACTCGTTGGTGGGATCGCTGGCCAGGCGGAACACGTACGCCACGCGCTTTTCGTCTTCGCTCTGCGGGGCGGGGACGTTGGTCCAGCCCGCGCGCTCGAACTCCTTGTTGCCGTCCCACAAGAGCTGTCCGGTGACGGCCCCGGAGAGCGACCCGGAGCCGCCCACCGGCGGTGGATCGCCTTCGGACGCGCACTTGGGGCTGAGCACGGGATCGAGGTACGCGGTGACGGTGTCCACCGGGACGTCCACGAAGGTGATGGGCGAGAAGCACTTCATGGCCACCGTCACCGTGCGCTTCGGCCCGAGGCCTTTTTGCTGCACCACCGCGACGCCGCCGCTGTCCGTCTTCTTCACGGCGGCGGTCGAAAGGTCGTCCCCCACGATCACCGTTGCGCCTTCCAGGGCGGCGCCTTCGTAGGAGTCCAACGCCAAGACCTTGATCTGGTCTTTCAACGGCTGGCCGCTCAGGCCGCCCTTGTAGCCGTTCTCACTGTCGCCGTAGGTGAAGGCGTCGAGCACGTCCACGTTCACCAGATCCGGCGTCTTCACCCGCAACGACTTGACGCCCGGGGTGCCAGGCGGCGTGGTGCACTCGATCTCCGTGGGGCCGAGCACGGTGGTGGTGGCGCAGGGCTTCAGATCGACGAACACCTCGGTGCCCGCCGTCCACTGGGTGGCCTGCCCGTGGAGCGTGATGATGGTGCCCCCGCTGGTCGGCCCGCTCGCCGGCTCGGCATAGAACTCATCGTAGGTGTAGCCGCCGGTCAGCGTCCGCTCGGTGGAGCCGTCGTTGCCGTTTCGCACCCGCACGTCCACGGCCCCCGCGTCTCCCTGAGGCACCACCACCTGCACGCGCTTGGGATCGACCGGGACGACGTCCGTTTGCGGGATCTCCTTGTCCCCGAACCACACACGCACGTCGCTCGAAAAGCCGTTGCCGCGCACCAACGCCAGCTGCCCGCCGTTCCAGGGACCGTGAGGTGGCTCCACGCCCAGCACCGCGTGGGGATCGCTCACCGGCACGTCGCCCTTGGCGTCCCCGAAACCCACGCCGGAGTCGACCAGGTTCGGCGGTGGCGATCCGGCGTCGTCCAGGTACTGCTTCTCGAACTTGCCGGTGTCCCGAGCGATGCACCCCGGGGCCAGCACCGCGCCGCCGGCCAGGGCCAGGAGCGCCACGCGGATCAGGTTGTCGCTCGAGCGCCCCACAGCCCGTGAAGGCTAGGGCCAGGCCCCCCAGGGTGCAACTCGATGCCCCATCGAACCGGGGCTTTTGTACCAGCCCCAGGGCCGAGGGATTGTTGGTCCGGCGCGAGTCCCGGAACGGAGCGGCCGTCGCGCGCTATTGCGGCGAGGCGTTCCACTGCCCGCCACCCGTGGGCGAGTACAGGTAGCCCCAGGTGCCGGTGAGGTTCTTGTCGGACGTGCTCTTGCGGCTGAGCACCGCGCGGCCGGCCCCCGGCTGCGGGAAGAACGTGCTCCAGCTGCAGTTGAAGTTGAGGCCGCTGCCGTCCTTGTTGCAGTCGAGCCGTCCGCTCACCCCCTGCGCCGGCGTGAAGTTGCAGGTCAGGGTGGTGGCGGCCTCGGTGCAGGCCATGGGGCCGCGGGTGCTCGAGTAGTTGCCCGAGAGGGAGACCGCGCCCGTCGCTGGTGGCGGCGTGGTGGTCGGCGGCGGCGTGGTCGTGGGGGGCGGCGTGGTCGTGGGCGGGGTGGTGGTCGTGGGCGGTGGCGTCGTCGTGGTTGGCGCCCCAGCGGGGACCAGATCCCACTTGCCGCGGCTGTTGGAGGAGAAGAAGTCGCCCCAGGTGCCGGCGAGGACGCCGCTGTCTTGGCGCACGAACTGGGCGCGGCCTTGGCCGCCGCCGCTCCAACCGCAGTCGAGGTTCGTGCCGTTGGCGGAGCAGAGCAACATGCCGCCCGGGTACTGGCAGCTCACCGTGGCGCCGCTCTGCTTGCAGCTGACGTTGCCGCGGTCCGACGTGTAGTCACCAGCGAAGGAACCGTTCCAAGGCTGCGGTGTGGTGGTCGGCGGCGGGGTGGTCGTGGGTGGCGTGGTGGTGGGCGGCGGGGTCGTCGTGGGCGGCGTGGTGGTGGTGGGCGTGCCGGTGCCGTACAGCGTGCTGATGGCGGCGCGGTCGCCGTTCGAGAGACCGTCGCGCTGACCGATGGTCGCGCCAGATTGCTTCGGGATGATCGTGGCCTTGCCCGACTTGCTGAAGGCCTTGGACGAGTAGTGCATGATGCTGGAGTAGTCGTAGGCGCCGATGTCCTGACCACGGCCGTCACGCTTCTCGAAGTTCGACTTGTACGCCGGGCTGATCTCGTCCCACGCGATGGTGATGAAGTCGTCGCGATCGCCGCGCGATTGCTCGTGATAGAAGCCCGCGGCGTGCAGCATCTCGTGGATGATGCTGCCGCGTCCGCAGTCCGCGACCTGGATCGGCTGGGCGCCGCCGATGCGACCGATGTACGAGCTGCAGTCGCTGCCGGAGTCCTTGAACAGCACGTAGTCCTTGTCCGCGCTGGTACGGGGGCGGACGTTGAGCTCGGTCTCGTTCACCTGGCCGATGGCCCAGGCGATGTTCTGCGACTGGGACTGCGAGACGCTCGCGTCGATCACGTAGGGGATGTCCCCCTTGGGCCACAGGCTGGAGCTGTCCTTCAAGGTGACCGCACCCTTCACCCCGAAGGGGGAGGTGCGTGGCATGGCGTAGAGCATGGCGACGTTCTGAGCGGGGCCCAGCAAGATGTCGCCCTCCATCACCGCCATACCGTTGACCACCTGGTAGCTCACCAGCTGGCGAACCGCGCTGCCGGGCAGGAACAGCGGCGCCGTGACCACCTGGCGCGGGGCCTGGAGCTGATAGCCCTCGGCCGAGAGGGGGGAGCGGGGGCCAGGTGGGGAACTGTCAGGAGGGGGCGCCGTGGGTGCGTACTGTGCGCGCTGGTTGGTCTGGCCAGTATTGATGGTGCAAGCGGCGAACAGGAGGGGCAGGGTGAGCAGCGCAGCGCCGCGGGCGAGGGGCTTCATTTTTGGTCTCCTGGATATTACGCGGAAGACTAAAGCGTGTTGACAGTTTTGGCCAACACCGCCCTTCTCGGGCGTTGGGCATAGGCCCTTCCTGCTTCGACGAGGGTAGTTTCACGGACCACCAAGAGCGGTGGTTCGCCAGAGCTTCCCTCTCCACAGGCGTTTTGCGTCTCCGCGTGCTTCGCGGCGACGGGAGGCCAGTCTCCTTGGCCGAGTACGCGAGGGTACTGAGCCAAGCACACGGCAGCGTTCTCATCGCGGTCGGCCTCGTGACCGCAACTACTGCAGTGAAAGATGCGCTCTCCGAGGTCGAGCCGCTCGCCGATGGTCCCGCACGCGCTGCATCGGCGCGTGCTGGGGTAGAAGCGGTCAGCCACGGTGAGCGTTGCGCCGTACCACTTCGCCTTGTAGGCGAGCTGCGCTCCGAACAGCGCCCAGGCGCTGTCCGCGATGGCACGGGCGAGTCGGGTTTTGATGAGCCCCGAGATACTCAGCTTCTCGATGACCAAGTGACCGTGGGTCTGGGCCAGTCGGCTCGATTGGCGATGGGTGAAATCGTGTCGGATGTTGCGAATGCGTTGGTGCACGCGCGCGAGCTGGGCGCGGGCCTTGTGCCGATTGCGAGAGCCCGGCTGCTTCCGGGACAGGCTGCGGCTCTTGCGCCGCAGCTTCGGTAGCGCGGCGCGGAGCGGGCGCGGGCTCTCGATGTGCTCGACCTGCCTACCGCTTTCGCTGGCGAGCACCGCAAAGGTCTTGAGCCCGCGGTCGATGCCGACCGGCGGAGCCTCTGCGCTGCCGTGGCGCCGCGCGGGATGCAGCTCGGCGGCCTCGACGTTCAAGGTCACGCGCCAGCGGCCGCCCTCGCGGGTGCTGACCGTGGCGAACAGCACCTTGGCTCGGCCGCTCTTCAACATGCGGCGCAGCCGGCGCGTGCATTCCCGGACGGCAATGCTGCCGAGCTTCGGCAGGCGCACGGAACGCGGGTCGCCCTCGCCAACGCGGACTTCGTTCTTCTTGTTGCGGATGCGGAACGACTGCCGCGCTTCCGACCTCTTCTTGAACTGGGGAAAGCCGGGAGGCTTACCCGAGCGCTCTCCCTTGCGACCCGCCGAGAAGGCTTGCAGCGCCCGCCCCAAGTCGACCGCTGCCTCTTCGAACACCTGCTGGACGACGTCGGTACGCCAGGAGAGCCCCACGCGCCCGTCCTCGTCCACCCCGGCTCGCTCCGACCGCTTCCATTCATTGAAGTCGTTGATGAGATCGAAGCCCGACCACGGCGGCTTCTCCTCGGCCTCGAGCGCGTTGATGACGAAGCGCAGGCACTGATTGAAGCCGAAGCGCGCCGCTCCCACGTGACGCCGGAGCAGCTCTTCCTGCTCGCGCGTCGGCTGGAGCGTGAAGCTGAAGGTGGTGTGCCGAGTCACCCGGGCCACACCGTGAGAGCAACGCGAGCAGCCGCAAGAATCACGAATCTGGCGTAGCTCCGCGTGGTTTTCTCGTAGCGCGTGGCCACGCGGCGAAACGCCTTCACTCGCCCGAACCAGCGCTCCACCGTGTTGCGGAGCCGGTACTTGTCGCGGTCGAGCTCGCGCTGGACCTTGCGATTCCTGCGCGAGGGGATGACCGCCTCGAACCCTGACGCCTGGATATGCGCCAGTGCGGCATTGCTGTCGTAGGCCCGGTCAGCGATGACAGCCTGTCCCGTACCCCGCTCCACGACGAGTGCATTCACCTGCGTCACGTCAGCCGCCTCGCCTCCCGTGACGATGAAGCGCACCAGCGCGCCCTCGGCCGAAACGAGCGCATGAACCTTTGTGGAAAAGCCACCGCGAGAGCGGCCGAGACCTTCTGATGATTGCCCGCCCCCTTTTTCAGCGCGCCCGCCGCATGTGGATGCGCTTTCACGATGGTGCTGTCCATCAACAGGTCATCGGAAGGCCGCACTTGCAGCACTTCGTGAAGCTGGTGCCAGCGACCCGCCAGCGCCCAGCGCCGAAAGCGCCGATACACACTGCCCCACTTCCCATACTCCGCCGGCAAGTCTCGCCACGGTGCGCCCGTCCGTAGGATCCACAGCGTTGCTTCGATGAAGCGACGATTATCGTCGCCCTTTGGACAACGTGACGTGAGAGCGGAAACCAACGGCGCGATGCGTGCCCACTCGGCGTCGGAAAGCGCGACTCGAACCCCCATTCGCGCAGCCTATCAATAACTGAACGCATGTCAAGCTCAATTCTCATCGAGGCAGGATTTCAGCACCAATCCCATCCAGAAACTGTCAACAGACTCTAGCGGATCTTCCGGACCGCGGTGTGGCCGCGCCGGACCAACAAAAGAAAATCCGGGGTCCTACGTCAGACGGAGAACAGGGACAGACCATTGAAGTGCGGTAGATTGCCTGCGATGCGCAGTATGCTGATGGCTCTCATGGGGCTCGCTGCCCTGGCCTGTGACCCGAAGCCCCCGGAGGCCACGGTGCCCGACCCGCCCGCGAGCAGCGACCCGACGCCGCCCCCACCCACGGCCTCCACCCCGGCGGAGGCGGAAGCCGGTCCGGCTCCGAGCGCGATGGAGAAGACGCTGTTCGTGAAGGAGACGCAGGCGGACTGCGAAGGCGAGGGACCGCGCAAGTGCTTGCAGGTGCGGGACAGCGCCGACGGCGAGTGGACGCTGCTGTACTCGCGCATCAAGGGCTTCGACTACCAGGAGGGCTTCGCCTACGAGCTCCGCGTGCGGGTCTCGAGCGACGCCCATCCCCCGGCGGATGGATCGTCCGTGCGCTACGAGCTCGTGAAGATCGTCTCGCAGGAAAAGAAGTAGCTACCCGCGGAACGAGCAGTAGATGTCGTGGCCGGCGATGCGATAGATGTCGCCCTCGGCCACGGCCTTGCGCTGCACGCGTTGGCCCTGGAACTCGATGCCGTTGGTGGAGCCGAGATCCACCACGTAGTAGTGGCCGCCGTGCCACTCCACGTTGGCGTGTTGGCGTGACACGTTGGTGTCGTCGATGGGCAGATCGGCCATCTTCTTGCTGCGGCCGATGACGAACTTCGCCTGTGCGACGGTGAAACGCTGTCCGTTGTAGTGCAGGTACAGGGCGTAGGTGGGCGCGTCCTGCGGCGGAGCTTGCGGCGGTGGCGGCGTGTAGGCGCGCTGCGGTGGACCGGGCGGCGGACGCGTTGCCGGCGGCGGCGGTGGCGGTGGCGGTGGTGGCGGCGCGTAGCTCTGGCGCGGCTGCGGCGGCGGTGGCGGCGCGGGGCGGCTGTACTGCGGCGGCGGTGGCGGCGGCGGCGGCACGTGCTGGCCCGGCGGCGGATGCGGACCCGCACGACCCCCGGGCGGCGGGTGCGGTCCCGGCGGAGCGTGTTGACCGGGAGGCGGGTGGGGGCCAGGAGGCGGATAACCGCCTTGCGGTGGCGCTGGCGTGAGTGACTGCGAGACGTAGGCGCGGAGCGCGTCGTTGATGAGGTCGTCGACCGCGACACGGCGGCTATAGGCCGCACGCTCGAGCTCGTACCAAACGTTGTCGTCGCAGTAGAACTGCCGCGGCTGGCGGCGATCGTTCATGGCATCCCTCGGGGCTGTGCCGGAGAGCCTACATCGTGTCGGCCCTCACGCTCCACTGCCTTGAAGCGCACGCGGCGGGGCCGGGCTCCGGTCCCGGAGGTCGAGAGCCACCAGGATGTCCAGCGCCATGCGTTTGCGAGAGCCGCCGTCTTCCGTCGGCCCCACGCAGGCTGGGCAACCGCCTTCGCAGCGGCAGCCCTCGATCAGGGCTCGGGCGCGGTCGCAGAGCTCGCCGGCTCGCTCGAAGATGCGCGGCGCGAGGCCCACGCCGCCGGGCTGCGCGTCGAACAGGAACACCGTGGGGTCGAAGCCGCCGATCCGGCCCCCGAAGGGATCTCGTCCTGGAGCCACGCCCTCGGTCCCGCCGTCTCCCAGGGTCTGACCGATGTCTCGCGGATCGCACATCAGGGAGAGCGTGCTCACGGTTTCCAGGGCGCGGCCCAGACCGCGAAGGCCATCCACCACCGCTGCTCGCGGCTTGCCCAGGGCGTCGATCACGGCTTCCGGCAGGGTGAGCCAGAAGCTGACGGTGTGCATCTGGATCTCGGGCAAGTGCACGTCGCCGTAGCCGGCGTTCTCGTGGGTGAAGAATTTGATCTTCTTGTACCCGGTGACCTTCTCCTCCACTTTCACGTCGCCCAGGCCGATGCGCGTGTTGCCGAAGGCGCGCAGGTCGTGCTCTTCGATCACCTGCACGGTGCGATAGGTGAGGGCAGTGGTGAAGTAGTCCGGCGCCACCTTGCGCACGAAGGCTTTGTGGTTCTCGTAGTCCAGCCGTTCCACCTGGAACTGCTCGGCGTCGTGCTGGTAGATGGCTTGCTCGTGCAGCATGGTGTGCGCCGCGCGCCAATCGAGCTCGGCGATGCTCTTGTCCGTCGCGACGTCGATGATCACGAAGTTGTCCCAGCCGATGTTGCGCAGCGACACGTGATTGGCGGGGAACGCCTCGCCGGCCCAGTGGTAGACGCCGCCGCTCTCGTGCACCAGGCCGTGGCTCGCCAAATAGTCGAGGGCGTTCCGGGTGGAGCGGGCGTCGAGGGACAAGTAAGCCTCGCCCTGGGCGGCTTCTGGGTGCGCGGGGCGCGGGCCCGCGGCGCTGAGCTCGAAGGGCGCTTCGAAGGCCGCGCACTTCAGGTGCTGGACCAGGACCTCCACGTTGGCCGGATCGATGCGCGCTTCTTCCGCGGGGGCGCCCAGCAAGTAGCTCGGGTCCCGCGCCAGGTACTGATCCAGCGCGGAGCTGCCGCACACCATCACCGCGATGCTGCCGTCCCCGCGGCGGCCGGCCCGGCCGAAGCGCTGCCAGGTCGCGGCGACGCTGCCCGGGTAGCCGGCGCACACGACGGCGTCGAGATCACCGATGTCGATACCGAGCTCGAGAGCGTTGGTGGCCACCACGCACAAGATCTCGCCTTCGCGCAGGCCCCGCTCGATGGCGCGCCGGGTCTCCGGCAAGTAGCCGCCGCGGTAGGCCATGATGGCGTCGGCGCCGGCGACGTCCCCACACTTGGCGCGCAGGTACTTGAGCATGACCTCCACGCTGTTGCGGCTGGGGCCGAACACGATGGTGGGCACCCGCGCACGCACCAGGGTGGCCGCCAGGTTCACGCTTTGCTTGAGGGCGCTGGCGCGAATGCCGAGCTCGGCGTTCACGACGGGTGGGTTGTACACGAACAAGCGCCGGCTGGAGCGCGGCGCGCCGCTCTGGTCGACCAGCGCCACGGTGTCCACGCCGAACAGCCGCGCGGCGTGCTCGCGGGGATTGCCGATGGTCGCCGTGGCCGCGATGAACACCGGATCCGAGCCGTGGAATCGCGCAATACGCTTGAGGCGCGCGATGACGTGGGCCATGTGGGAGCCGAACACGCCGCGGTAGGTGTGAAGCTCGTCCAGCACCACGTACTTCAGGTTCTGGAAGGTGGCGACCCACTTGGCGTGATTCGGCAAGATGCCCGCGTGGAGCATGTCCGGGTTGGTCAGCACGATGCGACAGCGCTCGCGAGCCACGCGGCGCGCGTCCCCCGGCGTGTCGCCGTCGTACACGGTGGCGGCGACGCCCAGCTCCGCCTCGGTGATGAGCTCGCGCAGGCTGTGCTCCTGATCGCGCGACAGCGCCTTGGTGGGATACAGGAACAGCGCGCTGGCGGTCGGGTCCTCCGACAGCGCCTGCAGCACCGGTAGGTGGAAGCACAGGCTCTTGCCGCTGGCCGTGGGCGTGGCGAGCACGACGTGGCGCCCGGCTCGCGCTTCGGCGATGGCTTGGGCCTGGTGCGAGTACAGCTCGGTGATGCCGCGCTGAGCGAGGGCCCGCCGCAGCGATGGCGCGAGGTCTTGGGGCAGGGGGGCGCTGGTGGCGCCTTGGGCCGGGGACGTGTGATCCGCCGTGAAGCACTCGCGCACGCTGCCGCTCGACAGCCACTCTGACACCACGGCGTCGATGCCCACGGGATGCGACCAGGGAGCCTCCGGCATGGCGAAAGGCTAAACAGATGCGCAGCTGGCGGCAACTCGAATCAAAGAATCGTGGTTGGGTTTGGGCAGCCGCTCGGCGAGCTCGCCGATGCTGGGCAAGACGAGCGGGGACTCATGCTCGACGAGGAACGGTTTGCCCCAGCGAGTGAGACCGAAGAAGGAACCGACGCCGCTATGAAACGGCGGGTTGGGGTCTGCGTTGGTGATCGGGCGTTGCCCGTGGGCACGCTGCGTGAATCCGTTGGCACTTTGGAGAGCGGTGGGGATGACCGAACCGGAGTTGGAGCAGTTCGCTGGCGCATTCGAGCATCGGGAGCGGGAAGCTGCTCGAAAGGCATGAGATTCCGGGACCTGGCACGCGAGCGACTGGCCCTCGGCCGCGACCTGTCGTAGGAAAGCGCCCCCGATGAGCGACCCGATCGACGAGGCGCGCCCCGCAGAAGAGGCCGTCGAGCCCGAAGCCCCGCAGCCCGAGCCCGCGGATCCCGTGGTGGCCGCCCCCGAGGCCGCGGCTCCGCTAGCGGTGGAACCCGTCAAAGCGGAGCCCGAGCTCACGCTGGACGAGCTGCGCCGCCGGCCGAGCTACCTGTTCTTCGGCATCGCGGCTTCAGTGAGCCTGGTGCTCGACATCGGCACCAAGGCGTGGGCGGAGATCGTGCTGTCCAAGCGCACCCTCGTGGATCCGTCCATCGTGTTGGTGAAGGATCATCTCACCTTCACCCTCGCCTACAACAAGGGCGGCGCCTGGGGGCTTTTGCACGACGCCAGCGAGTCGGTGCGCAAGCCGTTCTTCCTGGCGGTCAGCGCCCTCGCCATCGCCTTCATCGTGTCGCTCTACAGTCGGCTTTCCCCCGGACAGCGCTCGCTCAAGTGGGGGCTGCCGTTGGTGCTCGGCGGCGCGCTCGGTAACCTGTCGGATCGCATCACGCGTTCCAGCGTGATCGACTTCATCGACTATCGCGCCAACTGGGTGGAGTCGATGAATCACTTCATCGCGCGTTGGGCCAAGGGCTGGACCATCACCGACCACTGGCCCACGTTCAACGTGGCGGACGTGTTCATCTGCATCGGCGTCGCGCTGATGGCGGTGGACATGATGACCTCGCGCCGCAAGCCGGCGAAGCCGCCGCCGGTGGTGAAGGAACCGGAGCCCAAGGTGGAGAGCGTGCCGCCGTCGCCCGAGAGCTCGTCCGCTCCAGTGAGCTGAGGCCGATGCAGGGCCGGCTGTTCAGCTTCTTCTCGATACCGTTTCCCAGCTACTTCGTCCTGCTGCTGACGGGGTTCATCTTCGCCACTGCCGCCGGCGCCATCTGGGCCAAGCGGGTGGGGCAGGACCCCGACGTGGTGGTGGATCTCGGTCTCGCCATGTTGCTCGCCGGCGTGGTCGGCGCTCGCCTGCTGCACGTGATCGCCGACGGCTACTTCTGGGACTACGTGCACCTGTGCACCGATCCCGCCAAGGTGGACTGGAAGATCACCCAAGCCGAGTGCATCACGGACCGCTACAACGGCGTGTGGGACGCCGCCAAGGGCGTGTGCCACCCCACGGAGGTGGACTGCTGGGCGTGGGCGAAGTTCTGGGCCGGCGGCCTCACGTATTACGGCGGCTTCATCGGCGCGAGCTTCGCCGGGTGGTGGCTGCTCAAGCGCGACCGCTTTCCGTTCTGGAAGGCGGCGGACATGGCCGGCCTCGTCATTCCCATCGGCCTCGGCTTCGGGCGCATGGGCTGCCTGCTCGCCGGCTGCTGCTTTGGTCTGCCGTCCAAGATGCCCTGGGCGCTGTCGTTCCCGTCCCACAGCCCCGCGAGCGAGACGCAGTTCAAGGTCGGGCTCCTCGACTCGCCGTTCGATCCCTCCTTGCCGGTGCACCCCACGCAGATCTACGAGTCCGCCGGCTCCTTCGCCATCGCCGCCTTCCTGATCCTGTTCCTGCACTCCCGGAAGCGCTACGACGGCCAGATATTCCTCGCCTTCGTGGCGCTCTACGCCGCCGTGCGCTTCGTCCTCGAGTTCTGGCGCAACGACGACCGGGGCGGGCTCCTGGGCCTGTCCACGTCGCAGCTCATCGGCGTGATCCTGGTCGCCATCGTGGTCGCCGTGCACCGCGTGCGCCTGGCCAAGGTCGCCTGATCATTGTCGGTCCGCCGCGGAACCTCGGGCTTCGTTGGCCCGACGGCGCGGGGAGTCGTAGGATCGTGGGAATGCGGCGCCTGATCCCGTCCGTCCTCGTCGCGGCCTCGCTGCTCGTCGCGTGCCAGAAGGCCGACGAGCACCCGCCCGCCCTGGACACCACCTGTCCGCCGGAGAACCCGAACTGCCACGACCTGCCGCCGCTCGGCGGCGGCGGCACCAAGGACGGCGGGACCGGCGGCAGCACGTCGTCCGACGGCGGCGTGGCGGGCGAGGGGACGACCCTGACGGGAAACGTCGCGGCGCTCACCTCCGAGGACTTCCAGTCCGGCGTCAACTACGGCGACGTCGCCACCGTGTCCGCCGACGCCGCGGACGGCGGCACCGCGACGGCCACGTATCAAGGCGGGAGCTTCACCCTCACCGGCGTGATGCCGACCCCGGAGCTGTGGGTCACGGTGACGCCCGCGGTGGTGGGCGAGTACCTGCCCACGCTGCAGCCGCTGAGCAGCGAAGCCGACGCCGACGTGACGCTGTACCTGATCCCGGCGTCCACCATCGATTTGATTTACGGGCTCTTGAGCTTCCCCGTGGCGCGAGAGGTGGGCCGCGCCCACGTGGTGCTGCGCTTCGTCGACGCCACCACCGGCGAGCCCATCGAAGGCGTGACGGTGTCCCACGTCGGCGAGACCGTGAGCTACGACACCGGCGGCAGCTGGAGTGACGTGCAGACCGGCACCGGGAGCTTGGGCTACGCCGTGCTGGTGAACGCGCCGGCGCAGTCGAACCGCACCAAGCAGAAGGTGAGCTTCGATACGGGCACGGTGAGCGGCTCGCTGGACATCGCCATGCAGAGTGACGCCATCACTCTCGCGGACATCGCCATCGCGCAGTAGCTCAGTCCCAGTTCGAGCTGAGCCACATCTTCCAGCTCTTCAGGGTGCCGCTCTCGCCGCTGACGGTATCCCGGATTTCGAGCACCCAGTCGCCGTTCACCATGTTGTCGCCCTCGATGCCGCTGGGGGCCACGATATGGCTGGGCGGATTCGCCTGGTGATTCCAGAGGGTGGCTTCCGCGCCGCCGGGCTGGTGCAGCACCACGACGAGGTCCTGCTTGCGGGGATGGTCGATGTCGAGATCCACGACCACGTCCATCGGCACCGTGGCGAGGCCGCTCACCGGCAGCGTACTCTCGACGGCCGCACCGTCGTCGCTGATGGAAAGCGGCGTGGTGCTCTCGAAGGTGTTCGCCGCCCAGGACTCCATGCAGAAGCCGTGGCTCAGATAGGGCAGGGTGAGGCCGGCGCAGAGCCCGCTCTGGCACTCCGAGTGGGCATCGCACTCCATGCCGTTGGGCGTGGTGCCGCCCAGGGTCTTCGGATACTCGCGCAGCGCCAAGAGCGCCGAGTGACCCACGTAGTAGAGCTCTGAGAGCTGCAAGATGCTCTCGATGTTTCCGGCGGCGACGATGGAATCGGCGGCGCGCTTGTCGAGCCCCACGTCGATGTCCAGCGTCTCGTGGCTGGCGCCATTGACGAAGGCGAGAGTGGCGTTCGCTTCGTCGACGCTGAAGGCCACGTTGTCCCAGGTGCCGAGCAGCTCGGAGCCGCTCGGGACGTAGCCGCCGCTCTGGGCGTAGGCGAGCAAGCTCGCCATCGCCGCGGGGCCGACCCAGGGCACGCCGTCCACCTCGGCGACGTCGTCGAACAGGTCGTCGTCGGCGGTGCCGAAGAGGCCGTCCGCGCCGTTCCTGTGGGCAATGAGGTTCTCCGCCGCGCGCTTGTCGAGCGGGACGAGCTCGTCGAGGACGTACAGATCCGTGGCCGCGTCGTTCAAGAGGGCAACGACGCCCAGGGCGTCGGCGCTGCCCTCGACGATCGCCTGGCTGCCGCTGGCGACCGTGCCCGCGCCGGGCTCGCTGCCCGGATCCGTTTGGACGGCGCAGCCCACGGACAGGGCGGCGGACAGTGCGAGGAGGCCGAACAGCTTGGAGGTCGCCATGCGCCGGCCCTACGCAAGCATCGGTCCATGACGGAAGTCGTGAAAAGCTGGGGGCTCGACGGGCCTCGCGTGTCGCTCAGGGACTTGAATGTTGCATTTGTGCAATTAATGGTGCGAATGATGTAACTTGGCGGCAGCGTCCGGGCGCGGCCCGACGGGGCTCGCGCCGCAGCAACATCCAGCGGCAAATCCAGGGGATGGGGCGTTGCCTGGATCGCCCGCCGGGGAGCTGGTAAGCGCGCGTCGTGGCGAAGCTCATCGATGGCAAGGCGATTGCGGCTCAGGTGCGGCGCGAGGTGGCCGACGGGGTGGAGGCGTTCCGTGCGGCCCATGGGCGCGCGCCGGGGCTCCACGTGGTGCTGGCGGGGGACGACTCGGCGTCGGCGGTGTACGTGCGCAACAAGGAGCGCGCCTCCAAGGAAGTGGGCATCGAGGGCGTCGTGCATCGCTTGCCGGCGACGATCGGCGAAGGCGATCTGCTCTCCTTGGTGAAGCGCCTCAACGACGATCCGAACGTGGACGGCATCCTGGTGCAGCTGCCGGTGCCCGACGCCGTGCGGCCGCACGCGGTGATCGAAGCCATCGATCCCGCCAAGGACGTCGACGGCTTTCATCCGGTGAGCGTGGGCGCGCTGTGGGCGGGCACCCCGGGGCTCGTGCCCTGCACGCCCCGCGGCTGTATTCGCCTGCTGCGGGAAGCGGGTGCGGACTTGCGAGGCGCGCGCGCCCTCGTCATCGGTCGCAGCAACATCGTGGGCAAGCCGATGGCGGCGCTGCTCCTGGCGGAGCACGCCACGGTGACCATCGCGCACTCGCGCACCAAGGATCTCGCTGGCGTGTGTCGGGAGGCGGACGTGATCGTCTCCGCCGTGGGGCGCGCCAAGATGGTGACCCGGCAGTGGGTGAAGCCCGGCGCCTATGTCATCGACGTGGGCATGAATCGCGACGAAAACGGCAAGCTCTGCGGCGACGTGGACTTCGCCTCGGTGGAGCCCGTTGCCGCTGCCATCACGCCGGTTCCCGGTGGCGTGGGTCCGATGACCATCGCCATGCTGCTCGAGAGCACGCTGCACGCCGCCCGAATGCGAGAAGCCAAGCGGTAGATCTGGCCGCGAGCGGCGTAGAAGGGCGCATGCAGGCCCAACACTATCCGCCTCAGCCCTACGCCCCTGCCAAGGCCAAGCCCCCCGTCCTCAGCATCCTCGCCGCGGTGGTGGCGCTGGGGCTCGGCATGATCACGTTTCTCATCGCCGGCTTCCGCGGACACAGCGCCGGTTGGGAGATGATGGCCGCCCCCACCGCACTCACCGGCTTGGCGGGGCTGGTCGGCTTCGTCGGCGGGCTCGGCGCCCTGAGCCGCAAGTCCTTCCTGGTGGCCCTGGGGCTGATCGCGGTGTCGGGACTGGGTGGGCTCCTCGCCGTCGCGGGCTTTGTGCTGGGCGCGTGACGCTCAGCGATAGCGCGACACGTCCACGCCGAGCTTCTTGCAGATGGCGCTGAGCGCTGCATCCATCTGCCGCAGGGTCTCCTCCCGCGCGCCGCTGTTGTCGATCACGTAGTCGGCGAGCTTCACCTTCTCGGCGAGGGGCATCTGCGCTGCGATGCGTGCCCTGGCTTCGGCCTCCGTCATGCCGTCCCGCGCCATGGTGCGCGCGATCTGCGTCGCCTCCGAGACACTCACCACGACCAGCGGTCGCAGCGCGTCGGCGAGCCCCGTCTCTACCAAGAGCGGCACCTCGTAGCAGACCAGGGGCTCCCCCGCGGCGCCGTGCTCCGCCACCCGCGCCAGGGCCAGATCCCGCACGCGGGGATGGGTGATCGCGTTGAGCTTCCGGCGTGCGTCCTCGTCGCCGAACACGCGCGCCGCGAGCTTCGGTCGGTCGAGCTCGCCGTCCTCCGCGAGCACCTCGGCGCCGAAGGTCGCCACGATCTCCGCGAGGCCCTCGCTGCCCTTCGCCACCACCTCCCGAGCCAGCACGTCGGCGTCGATCACCGGTACGCCCCGCGCCCGCAGGTGCGTCGCGACGGTGCTCTTTCCGCTGCCAATGCCGCCGGTGAGGCCGAACACATGAGTCATCGCCGGCAGCCTACCGGGTTTTGTTGGTCCGGCGCGGCCACGACGGGGCTCGCGCCGCGCCAACACCCTGGGGCTGCATTGCTCGTCGTCAGCGGAGGCTGTACAACCGTTCCGTGGATCTACGGGACAAGCTTGGACGGCTGGGGAGTCCCGTGCCGCGACCCCCGGAGGCCCGGGAAGCGACCCTCGATGAGCTGCGGGACAAGATGGCCGCCATCCTCGGACGCCCCGTGGCGCCGCCGCGGCCGCCGGCGGATCCGGCGCTCTCGAGCTTGCCCTTCGCGCGGGTCGAGACGGAGCACGGCGCACTGTACGAGCGCATCGAGCGGCTCGCTCCGTCCCGCCACGTGGGGCGCATGCCGGTGGACGCAGCGACGGCGGCGTCCGACGAGCTCTTGGCGCTGTTGGCCCTCGACCCTGGTCTCGCGGGCGTCGACCCCAAGCGCGCGCTGTACCTGGACACCGAGACCACTGGCCTCGGGGGCGGCGCGGGGGTGCTGGCGTTCTTGGTCGGCCTCTTGTGGTTCGACGCGGACGATCGCCCGGTGCTCGAGCAGCTCTTGCTGCGCCGGCCGGGAGAGGAGCGCGCGCTGCTGGCGCGGGTGGAGGAGCGGCTCTCGGCGGCGAGCGCGGTGGTCACCTACAATGGCAAGAGCTTCGACCTGCCGCTCTTGGCCACGCGCCGGGTGATGAACAAGCTCTCGCCCTTGCCGTCGCGGCCGCACCTGGATCTGCTGCACGTGGCCCGGCGCCTGCACCGGCGACGGCTGTCCGCGTGCAAGCTCACCACGCTGGAAAGCGAAGTGCTCGGCTTCGTCCGAGGTCCGGACATCGATGGCGGCGAGGTCGCGGCGCGCTACGGTCACTATCTGCGGAGCGGGGACGAATCGGCGCTCGCGGCGGTGGTGGAGCACAACGCTTGGGACGTCGTGACGATGGCGGCGTTGGTGGGCCTGTACGGTGAGCCGATGACCACGCTGCACCGGGAGGATCTGGTGGACCTCGCGCGGACCTTTCGCCGGGCCCGGGATCTGGACCGGGCGCGGGACGCGGCGGAGGCCGCCGTGGGAAGCGGCGTGGGTCCGGACGCCCTGCGCGTCCGTGGCGAGATCGCCAAGGCGCGGGGCGACCGCGCGCGGGCCCTCGCGGATTTCGAGGCCCTGGCGGCGGACGTGGACGAGCCCGCAGTGCGCCTCGAGCTGGCCAAGCTGTACGAGCACCACGTGAAGGAGCCAGTGCGCGCCCTTGCCCTCGTGGAGCAGGGGACCGGCGAGGCGCCCGAGGCGCTGGAGCGACGGCGGGCACGGCTGACGCGGAAGATCGCCAAGGGGAAGTGAGCTACGGTTCGCGCATGCGAACCGCTCTGTTCTTCATTGCGCTTTCGGTCGTGGGGTGTGGCAGCGACGATTCCTCGCCTGCGGCGGGATCCGGTGGCAGCGCGGGCAGTAGCGGGGATCCGTACTACGACGCGGTGCCGGCGCTGCGGCGCGTGGCGGACGTTTCCGCCTGTCCCACGGGCTTCGAGGCGCCGCCGGCGGCGGGCCAGAGCTCCGGGTTCGAAGCCGCGGGGCAGATGCGGAGCTTCTATCTCGGCCTGCCCAGCCAGGCGGGCCCGCGGCCCACGCTGGTGCTGTTCAACGGAACCGGCGAGAGCGGCCTGACGATCTTCAATCGCGTGCACGCTCAGGATTTCGTGGACGCCGGCTTCATCGTGGTCGCGCCCGACAGCGCGGGCAACGGCACCTTGTGGCCGGTGTGGGACGGCTTGCGCGAGCCCGGCCACGAGAACGACCCGAACGCGGATCTCGACTACTTCGATAAGTTGCTCGACTGCATCTCGGTGCACTTCGAGGTGGACGAAAAGCGCATCTATGTTGCGGGCCACTCCGCTGGCGGCATCTTCACCAACGCCGTGCTTCGCCGCCGTTCCGAGCTCTTGGCCGGGGGGATCCCGGCTTCCAGCGTGTTCGATCTCACCGGCCCGAGCCCGGCGGCGGAGCTGTCGGACATGGCCGTGGTGGTGACCTGGGGCGGCGACAACGACATCTACAGCGGCAGCGCCGGGGGCGGCGTGAGCGTGCCGGAGTTCAACTTCGTGGAGCAGGCCGCCATCGCCAGCGAGAGCTACGAGAACGAGCCCAAGGTGGAGCAGGCGTGGTGCAAGGGGGCGAGCCTCGGCCACGCCTGGCTGCCCGCCAACGCGTGGTTCATCGACTTCTTGCTCGGCCATCCGAAGGGCCTCGCCACCACGAGCCCGTGGCAGGCGGCCAGCACGGAGGGCAGCGGCTTCAGCTGCGGCTTCGACGCGGCTCCCAAGCCCACCGGCACCACCGTCACGTGTCCCTCCGCGAGCACCACTGCGGCGTGTCAGAGCTACTGTCAGTTCTTGGGCGACTGCGCGGTGGAAAACGCCACCATCGAGCCCGTGCTCGGCCCGCAGCTCGACGCGCTGGGCTTCGCCGGCAGCGACCACACCCAGTGCGGCGGCTGCGTGACCCAATGCGAGGCGGACGCCCAGAGCAGCGCGGACAGCACGGTGCTCGGCTGCTTCGAAACGGCCTTCGGCAGCGCCCAGTGCGGTGCGGGTATTTCCGGGGCCCAGCCCCTGATCGACGCCAGCAACAGCTGCTGCAAGGACCAGACGTCGAGCGGCGTGTGCACCCGGCTGTGCCAAGCCATCAACACCAACGCGCCGGCCGCCGCCCTGTTTTCCAGCTGCGCCGCGTTCAAGTAGCCGTGCTACATCGACGGGCCATGGCCTACGACCATTTGTCCGTCGAGCAGCGCTGGCAGGAGTACTGGGACGAGCACAAGACCTTCGAGGTCACACGTCGCCCCGAGCGACCCAAGTACTATGTGCTCGACATGTTCCCGTATCCGTCCGGGAGCGGCCTCCACGTGGGACATCCCGAGGGCTACACGGCGACGGACATCGTGGCCCGCTACAAGCGGATGAAGGGCTTCGACGTGCTGCACCCCATGGGCTGGGACGCCTTTGGGCTGCCGGCGGAGCAGCACGCCATCAACACCGGCACCCACCCGGCGGTGACCACCAACGAGAACATCGAGACCTTCCGGCGGCAGCTGAAGAGCCTCGGTTTCTTCTACGATTGGTCCCGGGAGGTGAACACCACCGACCCCGGCTACTTCAAGTGGACCCAGTGGATCTTCCTCGAGCTGTTCGACCGCGGCCTCGCGTTTCAGGCTGAGATTCCAGTCAATTGGTGCCCGGCCCTGGGCACCGTGTTGGCCAACGAAGAAGTGGTGGACGGCAAGAGCGAGCGCGGCAACCACCCCGTGGTGCGCGAGCCGCTGCGGCAGTGGCAGCTGCGCATCACCGCCTACGCCGATCGCTTGGCAGAAGAGCTCGAGCCGCTTGATTGGCCCGAGACGAAGCAGAAGCAGCGCGACTGGATCGGCAAGAGCGAGGGCGCCGAGGTCGACTTCCCGCTGGTGGACCACGACGACAAGCTCACCGTGTACACCACCCGGCCGGACACCTTGTTCGGCGCCACGTACATGGTGATCGCGCCGGACCATCCGCTCACCCTCACGATCACCACGGCGGATCGCCGCGCCGAAGTGGAGGTGTACGCCAAGGCGGCGGCGCGCAAGAGCGACATGGAGCGCACCGCCCTGAACAAGGACAAAACCGGCGTATTTACCGGTGCTTACGCGACGAATCCGCTGAACGGGACGCGCATCCCGGTGTACACCGCGGACTACGTCTTGGGCGCCTATGGAACCGGCGCCATCATGGCCGTCCCCGCGCACGACGAGCGCGACTTCGAGTTCGCCCAGCGCTTCGAGCTCGACATCGTGGAGGTCGTGAGTCCAGACGGCACGCTCCACCAGACGCTCACGGCGGCCTACGTGGAGGACGGCATCGCCGTTCGCTCGGGGCAGTTCGATCGACTGCCCACCCCGGACATGAAGCGCAAGATCATCGAGTTCCTCGAGGAGCAGGGGATCGGGCGGCGCAAGGTGAACTACAAGCTCCGCGATTGGGTGTTCTCCCGCCAGCGCTATTGGGGCGAGCCGATCCCAATCTACTTCCCCGTGAAGACCGACGGCGATCCACGGAAGGGTGCCGCGTTCGAGATCGACTACTCCACGCCCATCGCGGTGGACCGCAGCGAGCTACCCCTGAAGTTGCCGGAGCTCGAGGACTACCGCCCCGGGGATCCTCAGGGCCCACTGGTGCGAGCGGTCGACTGGCGCTTCTTCCAAAAGGACGGGAAGTGGTTCGCTCGAGAGACCAACACCATGCCCCAGTGGGCGGGCTCGTGCTGGTACTATCTGCGCTATCTGGATCCACACAACGCTTCGGAAATATTCAGTAAAGAGGCGTACGACGCGTGGATGCCGGTGGATCTCTACGTGGGCGGCTCGGAGCACGCCGTCTTGCACCTGCTGTACGCGCGATTCTGGCACAAGGTGCTGTTCGACGCGGGCGTGGTGAAGCACCCGGAGCCGTTCCAGAAGCTCGTGCACCAGGGCCTGGTGCTGGGCATGGCCTTCCGCTGGTACGCAGTGGTGGACGGGGAGGGGAAGCTCCTGCGCGCGCTGCCGGGTGACGACCCCGAGGTGCAGCCCCACGAGGAGGGGGGCTTCGTGCTGCCCAGCGGCGAGCGAGTCGAGGAGCGTTGGCTGGCCGAGGGCGACATCGCCTTGGATGAGGGCAAGCCGGTTCACCCCGAGCACCGTGTGAAGCTCCTCCCGGTCGCCGAGAAGATGAGCAAGAGCCGGGGCAACGTGGTGAACCCCGACGACGTGGTGCGCGACTACGGAGCGGACAGCCTGCGCGTGTACGAGATGTTCATGGGCCCCCTGGAGCAGGTGAAGCCTTGGCAGATGAGCGGCCTATCCGGCGTGCGGCGCTTCCTCGATCGGGTCCACGGTCTGTGCCAGCGCGGGCTCGCGCCGGAGTCGGACCCGGACACCGACAAGCTGGTCCACCGCACCGTCAAGAAGGTGGGAGAGGACATCGAGGCGCTGCGCTTCAACACTGCCATCAGCGCGATGATGATCTTGGCCAATCACCTGAATGGACACAAGGCAACTCCCCGGAATGCGGTCGAAAAACTCGTCCTATGTCTATCTCCCTTTGCGCCCCATCTGGCGGAGGAGCTGTGGCGACAGCTGGGGCACGACCCCAGCACCTTGGACGTGCCATGGCCCAGCTATGACCCCAAGCTGTGCGAAGACGACGTCCTCGAGCTCCCGGTGCAGGTGAACGGAAAAGTGAGGGGTCGCGTGACGTTGGCGAAGGATGCCAGCGCGGACGACGCCCGAACCGCCGCCCTGGCGGACCCCAACGTCACCAAGTTCATCGAGGGCAAGGCCATCCGCAAGGTCGTCTATGTCCCCGGACGCATCCTGAATCTGATCGTGGGCTGAACGGGAACGCAGGTACTGAACTTCCGTATCTTTGGGCACTTAGGTCACAAACTTGATGTTTCATGTGAAACATGTTTTGGGGCTCGCCCTGATCCTGGTCGGCTCGAGCAGCTGCGGCTATCAGCCGGTCTACTCGGGCAGCGAGCCCGCCGAGCGTTTGGCTGTGGTGCTCGCTCCCAGTCGAGTCCCCAACGCCGAGGCGGTACAAGCCGCGCTCGCGGGCGCCCGCGCCGAGCTCGCCCGCTCAGGCTCGCTGCGCGGCGGCTCGGGCTACCCCCGACTGGTGTTGGAGATCACCCGAGTGGATGACGAGGGGACGGGCATCCAGGTGGTACCCGCACCGGGCGAGCCGGGCGACGAGATCCCGTTGAACCGAGCCGGCTCGGTGGGCGTGGTGGCGCGGGGTTGGGTGGAGGAGCAGGCTGGGGCGGACCCAGCGCTGGACACTGGAGATATGCGCAGGGTCGCCCGCTACGCCAGCCCGAGCGGAGCGTCTCAGGACGCCCGGGCCCGGCGCGAGGCCTTGCGGGCTGCGGGCCGCGCGCTGGGCCGTGCCCTGGCTCGGCGGGTGCTGGGCCAGCCGGAGCCGTCTCAGGAGGCGCTGTAGCGTCGATCCTCGGTGGACCCCGCGCCGCGCTGTGTTACGTTTCGCCCCGCCCATGGTGACAGTAGGATGTGCGGGGTTTGCCGTCCCCGCGACGCGGTACTTCAAAGAGTACCTCTTCGTCGAGGTCCAGGAGACCCACATCGCGGTCCCGGGGCCAGGTACGGTGCGTCGCTGGCGGCGGGAAGCGCCCCAGGGTTTCGAGTTCGCGCTGCTCGGTCCGCGTCAGGTGGGGCAGGAGGGCTTTCGCGAAGGCAAGGTGGTGGAGACCGCCCTCGATACGCTCAGCAAGGTAGGCAAGGAGCTGGACGCCACCACGGCGGTGTTCGTGGCCCCGCCGGACTTCCCCTCGTCCCGCGCCAACCGAGCCGCGCTCAAGGACTTCCTCACCCACGTCACCGAGCGCTTCCAGCGCATCGTCTTCGAGCCGGGCCCCGCCTGGGATCCAGATGACGCGGACGCGCTGGCGGAGGAGACCGGGACCATTTCCGCTCGCGACCCGCTGGCCCACGGGCTGTCCAAGCGGGACGTCGCCTACTACCGCTTGCCGGGGCCCGCGGGGCACAAGTCCCGCTATGAGGATCCGGCCATCGAGCGCCTCGCGGAGATCGCCGCGGGGGGTGGCGACCAGGTGGCGACCTACGTGTTCACCAACGTGGACATGTTCGCCGACGCCAAGCGGCTGAAGAAGCTGCTCAAGCTGTAGCAGCGTCGAAAACGCCGAAAAAAAACGCCCAGCGGGCACATCCCGCTGGGCGCTCTTTCACACCTCGGAGCCGGCGATCAGTTCGTCGGCTGGAGGCACTCGGTGAAGCAGCTGGTCTTCATGCAGGTGACCATGTCGTTGGTCGCGTCGCTGATGGTGCCGCAGCCGTCGCTGGTGCAGTTACCCGCACAGGTCGCGATGGTGGGGTCATCGGCGATGCCCGCGTCCAGCACGCACTGCTGCAGGCAGATGACCTCGCCGGGGTAGCTGCCGTCGGTGGCCTTGGGGCCGCCCGCCCAGCAGGCGTCCGCCGGGTTGTCGCCCAGGCAGCTCTTCCACTGGTCGCAGCAGTTGGTGTGCACGCAGGCCTGACACGCATCGGTGGTGTCCAGGTCGTCGCACGTTGCCGCGGGGGTGCTGGGACCGCTCTTGTCGTTGTCGCAGGTGTAGGGGGTGGTCGTGGTGCCACCGCTGCCCGCTGCGCCGGCCATACCGCCCGTCGCGCCCGCGCCCGCGGTCCCGCCGGTGCCAGCCGTGCCACCGGTGCTGCCACCGCTACCGCTGCTGTTGCCCGTGCCGCCGCTGCCGCCGGTGTTCTCGTCGCCGCCGCTGCCAATCACGCAGCCCGCCATCACCACCGAGCTACAGAGTCCTAGAGCCAGCAGTTTCCACCAAGCATTCTTCATGATTCGGTCTCCCTTTTTGCCCCTGAATTCAAGCATCGAGCGATAGCGCTCCACATCCGGTTATTACTCTGGTGCCTCGCGGGCGCAACTTCCCGTGCACCTTGTGCATACGCACTTTGATTCGCCAAATTCCCGATTCTCGATGCCGAGGACGGCCGCGCGAGGCACCGCCAGCCTTTTGGACGAGGCTGCCCCTCACGTTATTCGGGGACAACCCCCCACGCAAGATGGGGCTCAGGTAGGTGGAGGTAGGGGTTGGCTCGCCGCGGAACCATCTTGGTCCCCTCCCTGGGGGTAAACCCCCTCTTGCGCGGCGCTGGAGCCCTCAGGAGGACTTGGGGGGCCCGTCCGACTCCGCGTCTGCCTCGGACTCGTCGTCAGAGTCAGCGGCCGCCTCGGAGGCGGGGGCGTCGTCCGGCTCCGGCTCCTTGGCCTTGGCGGGCGTCGGCGCGGGAGCCTCGGGCATGGGGGCGCGCTTCCTGAACGCCAGGGCGAAGCTCGCGATGGACACCAGCCACCAAGGGACGTTGCCCCACCATTCGAAGGGGGTGCTGGCGTGGACCCAGGCGATCTCGTGGGCCAACGCTTCCATCTTGAACGGATTGGTGTGGGCGACGACGCGACCGACGGGATCGACGAAGGCGCTGATGCCGCTGTTGGTGGAGCGCACCAGGTAGCGGCGCTGCTCGATGGCCCGGAGCTCCGCCAGCGCGAGGTGGATCCAGGGCTCCGTGGTGTCGCCGAACCAGGCGTCGTTGGTGATGTTGACCAAGAGGTCCGGATCCCCGGAGCGCACGATGGAGTTCACGAAGCCCGCGTCGATGTCCTCGTAGCAAATGAAGGTCGCGATCTCGTGGCCGTTCAGGGGCAGCGGCTTCAGCGTGGTGCCCGGGGAAAATCGCCCGGAATTCTGGCTGATCTCGTAGAGCTCGGGGAACGTCTCGCCGAACGGCAGGTACTCGCCGAAGGCCAACAGGAACTGCTTGTCGTAGCGGCCCTTCACGGTGCCCGTGGCGTCCGTGATCAAGGCGGAGTTGAACAGCACGTAGCGGCGGGCGTCGTTTACCCGGCGCACGAGCACTGCGCCGAAGATGGCCGGTACGCCCAAGGCACGGGCGAACTGCACGCGATAGGCGATGGGCGCGAGGTCTTCGTCCTGGGGCGCCATCACGCTGGTCTCGCTCCACACGACCAGATCGAGCGGGCCGTCCTTCTCGAGCTCCCGCGTCAGGGTCACGTGGCGGCGCAGCCCCTCGTCGCGGTTCTTGCGCTTCGCCATCAGGCTCATGTTCGCCTGCACGATGCCCACTCGCGCCTTGGGCGCCGCTGCCACCGCGGCGTCCACCATCGGAATGCGAATGGCCCCGTAGATCAGCGCCAGCACGGGGATTGCCAAGAGCGCACCGGCCACGCGCCAGCGCGGGGCACGCTTCTCGAGGCGCGCGATCACGAGCTCTGCGAGGGCCAGGTTCGGAGCCACCAGCACCAACGAAACAGCGATCGGCCCGCCCACCTCGGCGAGCTGAAGCAGCACTGGGATCTGGTGCACCGTGGCGGCGTAGGTCCAAGGAAAGAGCAGCGGAAACACCAGCTCGCTGGCAGCGAAACCCAGGGTGAAGGCCACGCCTCCGGGCCAGCCGCGCTGCTCCGCGCGGTTCGTGAGCCAGCCGAGCAGGGCGATGCGGCCCGCTTGGTAGCCGCACAAGATCGCCATGAACAACAGGCACAGCGCCGTGGGGAAGCCGCTGAAGGTCTTCAGCATGCCGAGCAGCCAGTAGAAGCCGAACATCGTCATGGTGAAGCCCGCCATCCAGCCGAGGCCGGCACCACGCCGAGGCGTCTGACCGCGCAGGGCGACGATGAGGGGCACCAACGCCACGAAGCTCAGCGGCCACACGTCGATGCCGGGGAAGGCGACGAAGTAGAGGAAGCCGCTGAGGAACGCGAGGCCGTAGGCGGCGCGGCCGCCAAACAGGGGTTTCGGACCCAGGCTCTCGATGGGCTTTGGCTTTTTCTTGCTCACGTTCCCAGTACCTTCTGCACCTTGGCGAGCAGGTCCTTGAGGGCGAAGGGCTTCGCGATGTAGTGGCGGGCACCCAGCTGGATGCCGTGGATGATGTCCTGGGGCGCGTCGCGGGCCGTGAGGAAGATCACCGGCACCTTACGACCCGGGACCAGCCGTAGGCGCTCCACCACGCCGAAGCCATCGAAGCCGGGCATCATCACGTCCAGCAGCGCCAGATCCGGCCGTGGATCTTGCGAAAGCCGCGCCAGCGCGCTGGGTCCGTCTTCGGCCAACAGGATCTCGTAGTCTTGGGACAGGGCGCGGGCCACGAGCGAGCGAATGGCCGGGTCGTCGTCGGCGACGAGCACCCGCTTCTTCACTCCGGCGCTCACGCTACTCCGTCCGCTTGATGATGTGGAAACCGAAGTCGGTCTCCACGATGTCGCTGACCTCTCCCGGCTTCAGGGCGAAGGCAGCGTCGGCGAAGGGCTTGACCATGGCGCCACGCTCGAAGGTCCCGAGATCACCGCCCCGCGCCTTGGCGGTGGGATCGTCGGAGAACTGCTTGGCGAGATCGGCGAAGTCCGCGCCGCCCTTGGCCCGCGCCAGCAGCTGCCCGGCGAGCTTCTTGGCTTCGTCCTTGCTGCGCGTGGCCTGCGATCGCCGGGCGCCCTTGAAGGCGATCAGGATGTGCGATGCATGAATGCGCTCACCCGCTGCCGGCCGCTCGGGCATGGCCGGCGGAGCGGGTCGCTGTGCCGCGGCCGTCTGAGCCGTGTTCTCCGGAGGCTGGGCCGGTCCTCCGCCGGGGCCGGGCTCCGTGAGATCCGCGCAACCGATCGCCGCAATGCCCGCGGCCAGCGTCAGCACCACCACCTTCGCGTTCGTCATCGGAGAGCTTCGTAGAGACACCCCGGCTTGGTTTCAAGCCCGCTGTGCAGAGGGGCGCTTGCGGCGGGGTGGGGGAGCAGTCAAAGATAGCGGCGAAGATGCCGAAAATCCTCCACATCGAGGACGACCCCGCCAACCGGCTCCTGGTTCGGAAGCTGCTCTCGCCGGCGGGCTTCGAGGTGATCGACGCCGTCGACGGCCTGGAGGGCATCCGGCTCGCCTGTATCCACCACCCGGATCTGGTTCTGGTGGACATCGCCATTCCCGGCCTCGACGGCTACGAGGTCACCCTGCGCCTCCGCAACGAGCCCCAGCTGGACGGCGTGCCCATCGTGGCCATCACCGCCGAGGGCAATCGCGACACCAGCTTGGCCGTGGGTTGCGACGGCTACTTACAGAAGCCCATCGACGCGCGCTCCTTCGCCGAGACGATCCGTACGTACTTGGCCGGGCGACGCGAAGAAGTCTCGCCGGACCGCACCGGCAAGCACTTGCGGCTCCAGAGCCAACGTATCGCCACCCACCTGGAAGAGAAGATCGCCGAGCTCAGCGCTGCCAACGAGCGGCTCTTGGAGCTCGACCAGGGCCGCAAGGAGTTTTACCGCAACATCTCCCACGAGCTGGCCACGCCCATGACGCCCATCGTGGGCTACGTGCGGCTGTTACTCGACGCCGAGCTCGGCCCGCTCACGGTGCAGCAGCAAAAGGCCCTCCGGGCGGTGGACGAGTGCGTGCAGCGGCTGCGAGGCCTGATCGACGATCTGCTGGATGTGACGGGCCTCGAGACCGGGCGCATGAAGTTCGCGCCCCGGCCCTTCGATCTGGTGGAGGCAGTGGACAAGGCCTTGCGTCAGAGCGCCGAGCGCTTCGCGAACCTGCGCCTCGTGACGCAGCTGCCAGCGGGCAAGCTCGAGGGCTTCGCGGATGCCGAGCGCATCACCCAGGCCGTCGAGCACTTGCTCGACAACGCCGCGAAGTTCACCCCCGAGGGCGGGGTGGTGGGCGTTCGCGCGCGCAAGCTGTCGTCCGCGCACTTCGAGGTGTGCGTGGCGGACACCGGCCCGGGCGTGCCGGCGGAAAAAGCCGCCCGCGTGTTCGATCCCTTTTACCAAGTGGACGGCTCGCCGACGCGCACCTACGGCGGCGCGGGCATCGGCCTGGCCGTGGTGCGGGGCATCGCACGGGGCCACGGCGGCGACGTGCACGTGGTGTCCCCGGCGGACGAGCGCATCGCCGGCGAGCGGCTCACGGGCTCGGCCTTCTATCTCGTGATCCCGGAGCGCGCGCCTCGCGCATGACGCGGGTCTACCTCGACTGGAACGCGACGTCGCCGCCCCACGAAGACGTGATCGCGGCGATGCGCCGCGCCGCCGAAGACGCGTGGGGCAATCCGTCGAGCGTGCACGCTCGTGGGCGTGCGGCGCGGGCACTCGTGGAGGACGTTCGCGAGCGGCTGGCGGCTATCGTGGGCGCCCACGCCCGGGACGTGGTGTTCACCTCCGGCGGCACCGAGGCGAACAACCTCGCCTTGCGGTCCGCGACGGCACTGGTCACGAGCCGCCTCGAGCACCCCTCGGTGGTGCGCGCCGCCGAGGCCCTCGCGGGCCCCGTGGAGTGGCTGCCAGTGCCCCCCAGCGGCCGCATCGATGCCGACGACGTCGCCCGCGCCCTCGAGCGCCTACCTGCCGGCGCCACCGTGGCGCTGATGGCGGTCAACCACGAGACCGGTGTGATCCAGCCGGTCCGGGAGGTCCTGGCCCGCACCCGCGCCGCGGGAGCTCGCCTCCACGTGGACGCCGTCCAGGCCCTGGGCAAGCTCGACCCCGCCGAGTGGGCCCAGGCCGACAGCATCGCCCTGGCGGCCCACAAGATCCGGGGTCCCAAGGGCGTTGGCGCGCTGGTGTGGCGGGGCTCCCCCGCACTGCTCACGCCGCTCCTCCAGGGCGGCGCCCAGGAGCGCGGGCTCCGTCCCGGCACCGTCGACCCCGTGGCCGTGGCGGGCTTCGGAGCCGCCTTGGAGCGGGTGGATGTTGGTCCGGCGCGGAACCTCGAGCTCGGGCTCTTGCGCGACGCGCTGGAGACGGCCCTCGCCGGCCGGGTGCAGCGGAACGCTACGGAGCACCGCCTGGGGCACGTCAGCAACCTGTCCGTCCCCGGTCGCAGCGGCGACGAGCTGGTCGCCGCTCTCGACCTCGCGGGCGTCGAGATCTCGAGCGGCAGCGCGTGCAGTGCGGGCACCGCGGAGCCGTCTCCGGTGATCACGGCAATGCACGGCATCGAGCGGGCGCGCTCGGCACTTCGCGTGAGCCTCGGAGAGACGACCACGCGTTCCGAGCTGGATCACGCGATAGCGGTGCTCTGCCGCATACTTACGCGTGAAAGCTCGAGTACCTGAGGTTTCACTCGAAGCCGAGATCGACCCTTCAATCCATCTGTGATCGACGGGGTCGTAAGTGCTCGACATCGATCGGGTTTTCGATCGCGGGTCGAGGGGCGAAGGCCATTCCATTCAGTGGAACGCCGAGGGCTCCACGCGTGACGTCTGTTCAGGGTCGTTGGAGAAGCTCCGAAGACACCTGGGCTTTGGATCTCAACTCGCCGATTTCACTCGCTGTTTCTTGAGCTCGTAGAGGGCGATGGCGGCCGCGACGGAGGCGTTCAAGGAGTCGATGCGTTCGGTTTCGATCAAGCGTGCGAGGACCGTGCAGGCGCGACGGACGCCGCGTCCGATCCCCGAGTGCTCATTGCCTACCACCACTACCGTGGGTCCGGACAAGTCCACGTCCGAGAGCGACACGGTGGCTTGGGCGTCGAGGCCGACGACCGTGACGCCGTGAGCCGCGGCGTCCCGCAAGAATCCGGACAAGCTCCGCGGCCGACACAGCCGCGCGTGCTCCACCGCGCCGGCCGAAGCGCGGAAGGTGGCGGGGGTGAGGGGCGCCGCGCTGTGCTCGCCGAACACCACCGCAGCCGACGCCACGCCCACGGCGCTTCGGATCACGGCGCCGAAGTTCTGCGGATCCTGAATGCCGTCCAGCGCGATGGCGGCCAGGGTCGGATCGTCGAGCAGGGACTCGGGGGCGGTCAGCCCGAGGGGCGGTCCCCAGGCGAGGACGCCCTGGTGCATCGTGCCGCCGGCGATGCGGTCGAGCTCCGCCTTCGGGCGGCGTTCCACCACGGGCACCTGCTGGTCTCGGGCGAAGCGCTCCAGGGCGTCCAGGCGGGGCAGGGAGCGGCCGTCCACCACCACGCGGGACAGCCGCCGGCCGTGGACCCGGATGGCTTCACGCACCGGCTGGAGCCCGGCAATGAGCCGTTGGTCGTCAGTCATGCGAGGCGTCGGCGATCTCCTGAACGATCGCTGCGGCGACGGCGGCGGGATCCGCGGCGTCGCGGATGGGACGTCCGACCACCAGCACGCTGGAGCCGGCCCGGATGGTGGCGCCCGGGCGCCCGGTTCGCTTTTGGTCGTCCCCGGCGCCGCCGCCCGGACGAATGCCCGGCGTGACGAGCACCGCGCTGTCCCCGAGCTCGGCCCGCAGGGCGCCCACCTCGGCGGGGGAGCACACGAAGCCTCGCACGCCGTGATCGAAGGCGAGGCGGGCGACGCGTCGTGCCTGCTCCGCGGGCGGATCGCTCACGCCCACGGCGCGCAGATCCGCTGCGTCCAAGGACGTGAGCACGGTGACGGCCAAGAGCGTGATGCCGCTGCCCTCCGCCCGGCGAGCGGCCTGCTCCAACATGCGGGGACCGCCCACGCCATGCACCGTGAGGTAACGCACGCCGTGCTCGATGGCGCTGCCGACGGCGCGGTCCACCGTCTCGGGGATGTCGTGGAGCTTCAAGTCGAGGAACACGTCGCAGTCGAGCTCACGCCCAATGCGAAGAGCCGCCGGCCCTTCGCGCACGAACAGCTCGAGGCCGATCTTCAGCACACCGGCGCTGGCGCACACCGCCTCCGCACCCCGTCGCGCGTCTGCGAGGGTGGGGTAGTCGAGAGCAAACGCCAGGCGGCGTCGCGGGGTCACAGGCAGGAGCAGAGGGGATCGCCGGGGGGGCAGTTGCAGGGCTTGCTGCCGCCGCCGCTGGCGGGCTTGCTGCCGCCGCCGCTGGTGGAGTGACTGAGGGCGCGTCCGGCGCTCTCCTTCTCTTTCTTCGCCTTGGCCAGCTGTGCCTCGATCTTGGCGCGCTCGGCTTCGTCCTTCGCGCTCGCGAGGTTTTTCTTGAGCGCTTCTTCCTTCTTGGCTGCGTCCTCGAAGTCCCGCTTCAAGCGAGCCAGCTCTTCTTCCGTGGCCTTGCGCTGCGCCTCCAACGCCGCCGCGCGCTTCTCGGCTTCGTCTGCCGACTTCTTCCACAGGACGCCGCCGGTGACGCCACCGATGATGAGCACGGCGCTGACCACGCCGACGATGATCTGCAGCCGCTTCTTGTGCTTGTCGCCCTTCAGCGTGGCGAGCTGATGCTCGTGCGCCTGCTGCGCCTGCATCGCTTCCAAGCGTGCGCGGTGCTCGGCCTCGGCGCGCGCCTTCTCGACCTCGGCGTGTTGGATGGCGGCGAGGCGCGCTTCTTCTTCGCGCCGCCGCTGCTCTTCCATCCGCCGCGCCTCGTCCTCGGCGCGCATGCGCGCTTCCTCGGCCTCACGGGCAGCGCGCTCGGCGGCCGCCTTGGCCTCCATCTCGGCGCGCGCGTGGGCTTCTTTCTCCGCCTCTTCTTGAGCGATGCGGTCCTCTTCGAGGCTCATCAGCTCCTTGAGCGAGAAAAGAACCGAGCTTTCCTTCTGTTCGGCCATCGATGGTGTTCTCCGAGTGGCGGCGGGGGGCGAGTTTTGGGTTAGAAAAGGCGCTTATCAACCCGGACGATGAGTCGTCAACGGGCTTGGGCACGGAAAATGTAATCCAAATGGTTCTGCTGGCCCAGCGAACTCTCTTTCTGGGACACGGAGCGCCCGCGATGCTTTGGCTCGAGAGCGGGGCCGAGGGGATTTTCCCGGGCAGAGTGCTGCAGTGTGTCTGACACCCACCTGCGCACTGCGTCGCAGCAGCTTGACCCAATCGGTTTTTCGCGTAGCTTGAGGGTCTCGCATGGGCGCGAAAAAGAGTGTTTCGCTGGTGGGCGCGGCGGGGGCGCTGCTCTGGCTGTTGAGCTCTGGGGCTTCGTGCGGAGGACCGCAGGAGCAGGCCGGGCTGGGCGAAGATTGCTTCCGCGCAGACGACTGCCAAGAAGGGCTGTTCTGCTTTGACGGCAAGTGTGAGAGCGATCCCAACAAGATCGTGAACACCATAGACGGCCCTGCAGGACCGCCACCGGAGTCGGGAGCGGGCGGTGCGGCAGGAGCCGCGGGAGCGGGCGGCGTCGCTGGCGCTGGCGCAACCGGCGGCACTGGCGGCGTGGCGGGCAGCGGCGGCACCGGGGCCACGGGCGGAACGGGCGGAACGGGCGGGACCGGTGGCACGGGCGGAACCGGTGCAACGGGCGGAACCGGTGCAACGGGCGGAACCGGTGGCACCGGCGCGACCGGCGGTACGGGCGGGACCGGCGCCACGGGTGGCACCGGCGGTACGGGCGCGACCGGTGGCACCGGCGGCGCGAGCGGCAGCGGCGGAACCGGCGCTACCGGCGGCGGCAGCGCGGACGCCTCGACCGACTGACGTCACTCACGCCAGAAGAACTTCCAGGGGTTGTGCTTCAGGTCGCGAAGCATCTCCTGCAGATCGTCGTACACCGCTTCGTCCATGACCAGCGCGCCGACGGTTCCCTTGCCCCGCTTGATGTGAGCAACCAACGCCTGGGCGTCCGCCGCCGCCAGGCGGGCCCGGCCAGTGGTGTCGCTCACGTCGCTGGTGATCTTGTCGTAGCGCTTGAGCTGCTTGTCCGAGGCGAGGGTGCCCGTGAGCTTCCGCGTGTCCGCTAGCACCTGGCGCCCATCCGTGAGCATGGGATCGAGGTTCTTGTTCAGCGTGACGGTGGTGTGCTCCACGTTGTTGATGATGCGATTGATCTGCGGGTTGTCGACGTAGCGCGAGCGCGCCGCCTTCATGGTGTCGTTGGCCTCGACGCTCAGGGACTCCACGTTGGTGACGATGTTGTCGAGCTTCTTGTCGTTCTTCTTGAAGAAGTCCCCGGTGCCCTTCAGCGTGTCGTGCAGGCCATCGAAGGTTTCGGTGATCTTCTTCTCGTTCTTGGTGATGCCCTCGTAGGCCCGGTGCAAGAGCTCGTAGCTCTCCGCCAGCAGTAGATCGAGGCGCGGCGGGCTGATGCCCTGCACCACCGCCTTGTCCTGCAGCACGGGGCGATCGTTGGAGCCGGGCTCCACCGCCAGGAACTGCTCGCCCAGCACGCCCTGCGTGGTCACGTACCAGCGGGCGTTCGCGTAGATCGCCTTCTGGTAGCGCTTCTCGATGTGGGCCACCACGCGGATGGGCGGCACCGGCTCGTTGGTCGCCGGGTCGATTTCGCCGCCGCGGAACTGCACTTCGTCGACAGTGCCGACCTTCACTCCCGCGATCTTCACCGGCGCCCCGGACTGCAGCCCTCCGGGGTTCTCGAAGTCGACGAACACCGTGTAGGTGGGCTCGAAGGACAGCCCTCCCATCACCACCACGAAGCCGCCCAGCAGCACCAGGGCGATGATGATCAGGGCACCGACCTTGACCTCGATGGAACGCTGGCTCATGCGCTTCCTCTCTGCGTGCGATGGCGGAGGTCAGGCATCCATCGGCCCCTCGGCTCTGCCATTGATGAACTGCTGGATGATCCCGTCCGGGGAGGCGCGGAAATCCGCCTGGGTTCCCAGCATCTTCACGTGACCGTTGTACAGCATGACGATGCGGTCGGCGATCGTGAAGATACTGACGAGATCGTGCGAAACCACGATGCTGGTGACCCCCAGGGTGTCGGAAAGCTCGCGGATGAGCTTGTCCACGCGCCGTGCGCTGACCGGGTCCAGGCTGGTGGTCGGCTCGTCGAACAGCACATAGCGAGGGTCGAGGGTGAGGGCGCGAGCGATGGCCACCCGCTTGCGCATGCCGTCGCCGAGCTCCGCCGGAAAACGGTCCGAAAACTCCGCCATGTGCACGTGCTGCAGCAGCCGCCGGGCCTCCGTGGCGGCTTCCTTCGGCTTCATGCCCTTGTGCTTGCGCAAGGGCAGGGCGACGTTCTCGATGCACGACATGCTGTCGAACAGGGTGGAGTGCTGAAACACCATCGCGCACTTCTTCCGCACGCCGTACATGCGCTTTTCGTCGAAGCGGCTGACCTCCTCGCCATCCAGCCAGATCTCGCCGTCGTCGGGGTACAAGAGGCCGATCAGGTGCTTGATGAGCACGCTCTTGCCCACGCCGGAGGCGCCGATGATGAAGAAGACCTCGCCGTCCTGCACGTCGAAGCTCACGCCTTTGAGCACGTGTTTGGGGCCGAAGGACTTCTTGACGTTCCTGAAGGAGATCATCCGGGACCGAAGCGAAGGCGACAGGGTGTTATAGCCTCTGGCCCCGACGCGAGGCGACAAAGGTCGTCCGGGGTGGCACAGGGTGTGCCGTGGCGACAACGCCGGTGGCGAGCCGGATTTCGACGACAAACGCGGCCGTCCGCGGGGTTGCCGCGGCGAACCAACCCCCAGAAGCCAAGGAAGCACTTGGCATGACCGTTGCTGTGTTTCTTGCACGTCGGCCTGCGACCAGCTACCTCCCTGGACCCCCGAATCATGACCCACGCCCCCTGGCTCTGCCGCTTGGCGCTCTGCTCCCTTGCCGGGCTCTTTGCTCTTGGGGGCTGCGGCTCGGGTGAGAGCAAGCCGGAGACGGCGGCGGGCAAGAGCGGCCTGTGGTCCAACAGCCCGCCGGTGTGCGGGCAGGACGAAGTGCGGGAGTACTACTGCGACGAGCTCTTGCCGCGGCAGAATGCGCTGCCGGCGCCAGAGCCTTTCGAGGCTTGCCCGGGCAGCATCGAGAGCCACGTGGGCGTGCTGGAGCCAAAGCCTTCCGTCGCGCTGTTCGACGCCGACTACACCGCCCACACGCGCCGGCGCATGCCGCCGGGGCACTCCTGCTGCTACAGCTGGTGCGCGCCGCTGAAGATCGCCGCCCGCGAAGACATTCCGCCGGGAGCGCGCTGCGACGCGGATCACACCATGCACGAGTCGTGGTGCGTGGACGAGCCGGAGAGCGGCACCAGCGAGCCCATGGCCCAGCCCTTCGATCGTTGCCCTGCGGCGGTCACGCCACCGGACGGCGCGGTGTACTCTGCGCCCAAGGCGGCGCCCTTCGACATCGCGGGCACCCAGATGCGTCGTCAGGTGGGCTTCAAGGAGTGCTGCTACGCGTGGTGCAGCAAAGCGCCGCCCACGGCGGTGAAGATCGCGAAGCCGCCGCAAGCTGCGCCGCTCAGTGATTCGCCCTTGGCGAATCACTGAGGGATTTGGTCTACACCGCTCCATCCGGAAAGGCCGCGCGACCCTTCCAGTGTGAGAACAAGCATGCGCCCGGCCTCGCCGGGTTCTCCCTCGCCTCTCAGTGGAGAAACGTGATCTGATCGTGCCAAAGACCGTCCATGTGGTTCCAGCGAACGGGTCCCTACCCATTCGCGATCCATTCCGAAAGGTTGTTGGTGAGGCGCGGAAACGGCGGGTGGCGGAGTCGCGGTGCGGGCTCGCTCGCTGCGCTCGCGTAGCCAGAGAGGCTCGCTCGCAGCGCTCGCGTAGCCAGAGAGGGCTCGCTCGCTGCGCTCGCGTAGCCGGAGGTGCTCGCTCGATCGTGCCAAAGACCGTCCATCGCGTAGCCAGAGAGGTCGCTCGCTCGCTGCGCTCCGTAGCCAGGAAAGGTCGCTGGTGCGCTCGCGTAGCCAGAGGGGGCTCGCGCTGCGCTCGCATAGCCGGAGGTGCTCGCTCGCGCTCGCATAGCCAGAGAGGCTCGTCGCTGCGCTCGCATAGCCGGAGGGGCTCGCTCGCTGCGCTCGCATAGCCAGAGAGGCTGCGCTCGCTGCGCTCGCGTAGCCGGAGCCTGCTCGCTCGCTGCGCTCGCATAGCGGGAGACGGCTCGCTCGCAGCGCTCGCGCGGGCGGGAGACGGCCTGCTCGCAGCGCTCGCGTAGCCGGAGGGGCTCGCTCGCTGCGCTCGCGTAGCCGGAGCGGGGGTTGGGGTGGGGGTGGGGGAGAGCGCTTGGGGGGGTGGGGCTATGGGCTTTGCAGGTAGTCCAGGAGATCCTTTTGCAGCTTGAGGCCCGAGAGCGCGATGTGGAGGGAGGCGGCGTAGAAGACGCTGGTGAACACCGCTACGAAGCGGAAGCGGTCCGGGCGGCCTACGAGATCGGCGCGGCTGCCGAAGCCGAACTCAGATTCCGGCAACGCCAGACTCAGGCTCAGCGTGGCCAGCATCGCCAGACCGACGAGCACCGTGCTCCACCACGGAGCCGAGCGGATCGTTTGGCGTGGGTCGACGCTCACGGTGGTGCCTTCGTAGCTCGCCTTGGGATGACCGAGGACGGCCGGGATGAAGGCCACGAACACGCCGGCGCAGAGCGCCCACAAGATCTGCGGCGTTTCGATGGCCGAGATCTCGTTGGCCGCCACGAAGAAGATCGCGGCCGTCAGGCCCAGCACCGATGCGACCACCGCGAAGCGCAGCATCGAGCCGAGTATACCTGCGCTTCCGTGGCCTCAGGCGAAGCCGTTCGCTCACCCGAAGATCAAATACCCGGCGCCGCTGATGAAGAAGTTCAGGATGATGACCGTGAGGGAGGAGTTCACGACGGCGCGGGTGGTGGCCCAGCCCACGCCCTCGGAGCCGCCGAAGGTGGACAGGCCGCAGTAGCCGCTGACCACCGGGATGGCCGCGCCGTAGGCGACGCACTTGCTGAGGCCGATGGTCAGATCACCGGCGTCCACCAGGCTGATGTTCACGAAGGTGCGGGGGTTGATGTCGAAGAACGCGTAGCCGGTCCACATGCCGGTGCAGAAGGCCACTGTGCAGGCGATGACGACGAGCACCGTGGTCATGAAGATGCTGGCCACGAAGCGCGGCTTGATCAGGTAGTCCACGGGATCCGCAGCGCACATGCGGAGGGCGTCCACCTGCTCGGTGACCACCATGGAGCCGATCTCGGCAGCGATGCCGGCGCCCACGCGGGTGGCGAGCATGAGGGCGGAGATGCTGGCCGCCAAGTCGCGCACCAGGATCTCGAGGAAGGTGGCGCCGAGCAGGGAGAGATCCGGCACCACGCGCTTGGTCTGCACGCCGGCCTGATACACGAGGATCATGCCGATGAAGCCCATCACGACGCACAAGAAGACGAGCGAGCGATTGCCGATCTCGTACATCTCCTTGACGATGGCGCCGGGCCGACGCTGCCCGCGGGCGGTGTAGTACAGCGTCTTGACGAACACCGAGTACATCTCGCGACCCGCGGCGAGGAGCTTCAAGAACGCGGCGCCGAGCGCAGCGACGCCCGTCTTTTCATGGACGATGGCGTCTTCGTCGACGGTGCCGACGGCGGTGCTGGCGGGGGCGGTATCCGCGTTCGACATGGCTCAGCCGATCGCGAAGGACACGATGTAGTCCAGGATGAAGATGCCCGCTGCGCTCACCACCACGGTGGCGTTCACGGAGCGACCCACGCCGGGGGCGCCGCCGCTGGTGGAGATGCCGAACTGGCAGCTCGCCAGCGCGATGACGATGCCGAACACCACGCTCTTGATCAGGCCGTGGTTCACGTCGCTCAGATCCAGGAGCCCGGCGGTGAGCCCGTTGTAGAACACGGCGGGGTCCACCCCCAAGATGCCGAGGCCCGCGTAGGCCGCGCCGAACAGCGCCAGCGCGTCGGCGAACACCGTGGACAGGAACAGCGTCGTCACGATGCCGATGAAGCGCGGCACGATCAAAAAGCTGATGGGATCGATGGCCAGCGCCCGGAGGGCGTCAATCTGCTCGGTGACCACCATGGTACCGAGCTCGGCGGTGTTGTTCGCGCCGACGCGACCGGAGATCATCAAGGCCGTCAGGAGCGGGCCGATCTCCCGCAGTGTGCCGAAGCCCGCACCCCAGCCGAGCAGGCCCTGGGCGTTGTAGCGCTCCACGATGGGGGCGGCCTGGATCACCATGATGCCTCCGGTGAACAGCGCCGTGACCACCACGATGGGCAGCGACTTCACGCCCATCTTGTACATGTTGCGGAGCAGCTCGCTCTTGTCGAAGTTCAGGCGCAGGAGCCGCACCATGATGCGTCCGAGCATCACCCCCATGCCGCCCACCACGGTGGCCGCGCTCAAGAAGAACTCGCCGAGCAGGGCGAAGGGGGTCAGCGCTCGGGTGGTGGACATCCGCCGCCGAGATTAGTGCATCTTTGCGACAAAGCTCCACAAGCGCTGCCGGATCCCGATTTTGTTGGTCCGGCGCGATGCCCGGATCAGCGCGTCAGCTCCGCGCCGCTCGCTGCCAGCGCGAGCACGGCCTCGGCGGTCGGTAGGGTGTGGCTTCGGAGCGTCAGCACCACGCTCGAAGCGTCCACCCGGCGGAGCTCGACGCCCGGGTGCTGCGCGTGAAACGCCGCATCCCGGGGATCCGGCGGCGGCGCGTCGAGCCCCAAGCGCTGCCGCAGGAAGGCGCCCAGCCGGGCGAAGCTGCTCGGCGGCGGCGGCAGCTCGGCGGAGCCGATGCGAAGCTCGAGAGCGAACTCCGTCTCCGTCGCGCCGCCCCGCAGGTGGACGTCCAGGGGTGCGAGCTCGGGCAGCCGGAGACCCAAGCCGTCCGGATCGAAGTGCCCGCGCCGCTCGGCGTTGCGGTAGCCGGATGTAGTGCGGAGACCGAGCTCGCGCATCAGGCCGAGCACGACGGATTCTCGTTCGGAACGCTCGCGCTGCCGCGCGGCGTTCTGTTGACGTTCCGTGAGGGGCACCTCGACCGTCTCGAGGCTGCCGTCGCGGAAGCCGACCAAGAGCTTCCGATCGTTCACGAAGGCGAGGGCCGACGCGCGCCCCTCCAGGTGCAGCCGACCAAGACTCTGACCGGCGCCCAGGTCCCACAGCAGCACGGGGGCGTCGAACGGCGCGACGGCCAGCACGCCGGCTCGGGAGAACGCGGCGTCCACTGCCAGGAACGCCGGGATCGGGCGGCGGACCTCCAGGCGCCGGGAGTCGAGGAGCACCAACGCGTCGCTATCTCGTACGGCGAGGAGGCTGCGATCCGGCGCCAGCGCGAGCACTTTCGAGTAGTCACCGGGCCGCGTCGCACGGGCGGTCTGAGCCACGTAGTCGACGATCGAGAGCCGCTTCGGCTCGAGGATCACCAGCGTGGTGTCGTCGAGAAAGGCGACTCGGAGCGGCTCGTCGCAGCCGACTTGGGCGATCGATTGGCGATCTTCGAGCCGTAGCACCACCACCGCGCCCCGCGTCGTGTAGGCGACCGATTCGCCTTGGGGTGACAGGGCGACGCCCGCGTCGCTGAGCATCGGGTTGGTACGGAACACGGCTTCTTGGCGCCCGTCGGAGGCTCGCCAGACCCGCACCGTGTCGTCGGCGGAGGTGCTGACCCAGAGGCTGGCGTCGGGCGCGATGGCCACGTCGTCGACGGTGTTGTCGTGCTCGGCGATCACGACCTCACGTGCGCCCTCGACGTCCCACAGCCGCGTGGAGTGATCGATGGAGGCGCTGACGGCGAGCCGGCCGTCGTCGGCGACGACCACACGGCGGATCTCGCCGAGGTGTCCGTCCTGCGTCGTCAGCTCGGTGCCGCGCCGTGCGTCATAGCAGGCGATGGCGCTGACGCTGGCGCAGGCGAGGGTGTCGGCGTCCAGGAAGTCGAGGGCGGCGTCGGCGCGCTGCGGATCGAGGCCGAAGCGCAGCTTGCCGCTGTCCGCCTCGAGCACCTCGACGTCGCCGAAGAAGCCCATCACGGCCACGCTGCGTTCTTCGGGGCACACGGCGAGAGCCGAGGCGTCGCCGTCGCGCTGCCAGATCCGCTTGCCGCTGTCCGCCTCGAGCAGCTGGGGACCTGCGCCGGCGCAGTACAAACGCTCGCCGTCGGCACTGAAACGCACGCGGCGCGCCTGCTGTGCGTGACTCCACAGCAGCCGGCGGCTCGCGAGCTCCGCGGCCGTGGGAAAGGCGCCGAATGGCCGTGGTGGAGCCGGAGTGACGGAAGGCGCGGGTTCCAAAGCGGGCCATGGCGAACGATCCCAGAGTGGCCGGGACGGGCCCTTCGTCAAGCCGCGACGGGGCTCGCGCCGCACCAACATCCAGATGTCAGAGGGGGCCCTCGGGGATGCCGTGGACGAACTGATGCACGTAGGGGTCGCGGCTCGCCTTCGCTTCTTCCGTGGTGCCGTCGAAGATCAGCCGACCGCGGTACATCATGCCCACGCGATCCGTGACCGTGAGCAGGCGATCGAGATCGCTCGAGACCATGACCACGGTGGCGTTCGCCGCGCGTTGCTCGTCGCGCAGCAGATTGAAGATCTTCTGGCTGGTGACGGGATCGAGTCCTGCCGCGGGCTCGTCGTAGAGCACGATGGGGGCTTGGGCGACGGTAGCGCGGGCGACGCCCACGCGCTTCTTCTGCCCGCCGGAGAGGCCCGACGGCATGCGCTCCTCGAAGCCGGGGAGCGACACGCAGGAGAGGCGCTCGGCGATGCGCTCCTTGATCTCCTGCTCTTGCAGATCGAACAGCCGCCGCAGTGGGAACGCGATGTTCTCTGCGACGGTCATGAAGTCGAACAGGGCGTTGTTCTGGAACAGCATGCCGATGCGCTTGCGAAACTCCTGCAGCTCAAGATCCGTCATCGACAAGATGTCCTTGTCGTCGATCAGCACGCGGCCGCCGTCGGGACGAATCAGCCCGGTCATCAGCTTGAGCATCACGCTCTTGCCGCTGGCGCCGGGGCCGATGAGCCCGTAGAGGCAGCCCGCGGGCACGAAAAGATCGATGCCGCGGAGGACGGGGCGATCGAAGCTCTTCTCGATGCCTTCGAGGCGGATCACCGAGCGTCTCGCTGAGCCGCCTCCGCCGACAGGCGCGTCTCCGCAAGCTCCTGCTGGGTCTTGCGGATGCGGGCCCACAGCGCCACGAGCAGCCCGATGAGCACGACGTTGAGCAACGCGGCGGCGCCCACCAGGAGGCGCAGCGGGGTCATGGAGGAGCGGGTCACGGTGATGGGGCCGAAGCGTGCGAGATCGCGCTCCGCAGGGTGCGGCGGCTCGGGGGTGGAGGACATCACCACCGACACGTTCTTCTCGCTGAGCCCCGGCACCGCTCCCGACACCAGTCGCTGAACGTCGGCGGCGCTGATCGGAGGCGTGGCGCCGCGGTGGCGAACCAGCACGCTGGCCGTGGGCGTGGGCGTGTCTTCTTCGCCCAGCGGACCTTTGACGGGGACCGCCAGGTGCACCCGGGCGTCGAGGACGCCGCCGATGGCACGGAGGGAGCGCTCCAAGTCGCCGGAGGTTCCCGCCACCAGCTTGGCGTGCTCGGCGGTGCGGCTGGGCACCAGGGAGCCCTCTCCCAGCGTATCGAGCACGCCCGGTGCTTGCGGCGGGGGCAGGTTGTTCTGCTGTAGGATGGTGATGGCGGCGGAGGCGTCGTCGCGGGAGACGGTCACCCGAAAGCGCCCCTCCACGGTCGGATCCGACTCCTTGGCGGCGGCGACGTTGCCGCCTTCCAGAGCGACCAGGACTTCGTTCGCATCCGGCTCGCTCAGCCCGCTGGCGACGGGCACGGAGCAGCCTGCGACCAGCAAGAGGATGGGTAGGACCCCCAGTTTTCGCATGGTCTTACTTGAACGCTGTGCGGGTGACGTCGAGCTTGGGATTGGAGGGGAACGACAGTCCGCGCACGGCACCTGCGATGCAGGAAGCGATGCCGCCGTTGCGCGGATTGGTAGTCACGGTGACACCCACGGCACGGCCGTTCTGCACTGCCGCGCAGATGTTGATCTCCATGGTGTCCGGCACTCCGCAGTGCCCGAAGTAGCTGCCGCGGTTCAACACCGCGCCGTACTGGCCGGCGGTGAGGTCGGCCTGGCCTTTCTGGCCGCCGATGGTGATCTCTTCGTTGTAGCGAGCGACCGCGCCCTCGCAGCTCATGCCGCCGCCGAGGATGGGGATGCCGTTGCTGACCCCGACGACTCCGCCCTTGCCGCCGCCGTGGCGCTTCTTGGGCACCTTCAGGCCGCCGTCGGTCTCGATGTTGGTGACCGTTTCGCCGTGAACGGCGATGGCGTCGTCCTTGCTGCCGCGCTGGGTGAGGAACCATACGCCGGCGGCGACCACGATGGCGCCCACCACCGCAGTGCCGATCAGCGCCTTGCTGGTGGTGCTCTTGCGCTCCTGGACGACGGTGCGCTCGAGCGCTTCCTTCTCGGCCTTGATGTCGCGGTTCAACCGCGCGTGCTCGGCGAAGGGCGCGAACTCTTCCCAGTCCTTGATCGGGCGCTCGTCCTTGCTGAAGGCGTCGCGCAGGACGTCGGCGTCCACGAAGGTGTGGCTTGCGATCTGCTGCAGCAGCTCCACGGCGCTGAAGGGCCCGTGGTCCATGCCGTCCTTGATGACCACGTAGCGAGGACGCTTGTCCCGCTCGAGGCGCGCCTTGAGCGCCGCCAGCTCGGTGGTGGAGTCCGCCTTGGGCTGGGAGGCGGGGGCCTCCCTCACCGCGACGTCGTAGGGGCTTGGTCCCAGGTCTGCGGCCATCGGGCTCGAGGGCGCCGGGGGCAGCATGGAGAGGGAGATGTCGACCTCGAAGTTCTCGTCGTGATCGAGGTGACTCTCGTCCGCGGAGGGAGGCGGAATCGTCCCAGTGGGCGCCAGGTGGTGGAAGGCCTGGGCCAGGGCGCGAAGGTCGTCCGGGCGATGGGTGGGATCGGCCACCAACGCCTTGCTGAGGATCAGCTCCAGCTCGGAGGGAAGGGTGGGCACCACTTCCGAGGGCCGTCGCATGCCAGGCGAGACGTACTCGCCGGTCACCAGCTCGTACAGGATCGCCCCGAGGGCGTAGACCGTGGCGCGTGAGTTGCCCGGCTTCCCCTCGCGTTCCTCCGGAGCCATGCACGCCTTGTCCCGGGGTAGCGTGGGCGCCAAGAGCGCCAGCTCCGGCGAGACGTGATAGCTGCCGTCGTCCGCGGTCGCGATGCTGGACGGATGGACGTAGAGCACTTCCCCCGCGTCGTGGCGGTCGGCGATCTCGACCGCGAGCGGAACGATGATGTGAATGGCCTCGCGCAGTGTCGCGGGGCGCCCGTGAGACCGAGCCTCCTCCAGGCGGGCACGCAAGGTTCCGGGGCGAACGATGGCCCCCACCGGAAGCGGGGTGCCGATGCGTTGTGCACTCGACATATGGGCTCGCGAGGATAGCAAAACCTCAAATGGGCGTCTCGCCGTCCCGTAGGGCCCGGAAAATTCCGATCACAACGGGGTTTCGTCGTCGCGCTGGCCGCCGTGCCAGGGATCCCGCCGCTTTTTGTAGGTGCCCCGCAGGAAAGCGCTCATGACGGGTGCAATGTTCTTGGGTACGTCTTCGTCCCACTCGCCTCCATGGACGTAGTCCAGTGGGCGATTGCTGCTGCCGAGCAGGGCGAAGCCCGGGATCTTGTCGGTGGGGACGTTGAGGTAGCTGAGCTCCCCTGCAAAATCCCTGGCGTTCACCCGCACCATCCGCAGCTTCCCGAGGGCGCGCTGCATGTTCGGGTCCGGCAGCGCCGCGGCCACGCCATTGCATGGTTTGCAGTCGTCTGCGACCACCCACAACACCAGCTTCTCGCCGCTCTTCTTGGCTTCCTTGCGCTGGGCCTCGAGGACGCTGATCAGGGAATCTCCATCCCGCCCGACGTCGACCAGGTCGACGCTGCCCACGTGGGTGACCACGACCCCCGTCTCGCGGCTGGCAGCGCCCCGTCCGCGGACGGGCGTGGGAGGCGCGCTGGTGGCCGTGGGAGTGGGGAACGGGGTGGGCGGGGGCAGGTACACCGGCGGCGGCGCCGGCGTGGATCGCGTGGCCACCGGGCTGGGCCGAGCGATGTACGTGATGAGCACTGCCAACATCACCACGGAGATGACGACGTTCAGCACGCCCAGGGCGATCGCTGCCGTCGCCAGACCACGGCCACCGCGGCGGCCCTGGGAGCGCGCAATCTCACCCCGGGCCGCGATGCCCAGAGTGAGACCGAGCAAGCCGCCAACGGCGGGCAGACACACGAAGCCCAGCAGCGACGACGCGAAGGCGGCGATGGCGGTGCCGCTGGTCTTGCCGCCGGCCGTCGTGTCCTCGAAGGGCGACGGCGCGTGGGGATCCGGGATGGGCGCTTCGCTGTCGATCAAATGGGGTGAGGGAAACATACCGCCACCCCCCTGCACCGCAACCCGCGTCTCAGAACCCGACACCCACCGAGGCCACAGCCAGCACCCACGGCGATACGCTGTTGGCGGACTCCGAGCGGATGGCCGGCACGGCACCCATCACGTCGATGGACGCTCGGGCGTCGGTGCCGCGTACCGGCAGCACGTACTCCAGCGAGCCGCGCAGGATCCCGATGCCGAGGTTCTGGGCGGAGAGCTGGCCAGTGGTGGAGTCTTCGACATCCATCCGCGCCAAGCCCGCGCCAGCGCCCAAGATCGGATGCAGGCGGCGATCGTAGCCGAAGTCGATCCACAGCTCCCCCGCATACTGCGACAGTCCTCGATCCGCTCCGACCCGCACCCAGGCGCCGCTGGCCCGGAGGCCCGCCGCCTTCTCGCCGATGTCGAGGGCAGCGAACAGTCCGCCGGCGGGAGCGCCGTCGCTGATGCGCAACGCGGGTCCCGTATGGATGCGCACCGTGGACGAAGGGAAGTACTCGTCCGGCGGGGGCTCGTAGTAGTGGGGATGGTCGTAGTAGCCGTCGTCCGACCCGCGGGCGATGGTGGGCTGGCCATCCGGCGGCTCGGAGAAGGGCTGGGCCCGGCAGAGCGGTGCGAAGGCGACGATGGTCAAGGCGGCAGCGGTTCCCAACAGGGCCGGCGAGGTGGTCATGGGTCCTCCAAAAAGCGACGGTTCGCATGGAGAACGCGCGACCCGGGCGAGACTTACGCTAAGGTTTCGGGCGATGCGAAAAGCGGGCGCCCTGCTGGCTTTGGTGGCTTTGCTGGTGAGCTCTACGGCCGTGGCAGCGGGGCCGGGGCAGGGCGACGTGGCGGGCGACCCGGCGCCCGGCTCTCCTGCTGCCATCAAGCGCGCGAAGAAGCACTTCCAAACCGCCCTGACCTCCTACAAGAACGGCGCCTACCGGGAGGCGATCGCCGAGCTGCAGGAGGCCCTGCGCTTCGATCCCAACGGCAAGGACCTCGTCTACAACCTGGCCGTGGTCCACGAGAAGCTCGGGGAGCTGGACCAGGCCATCGAGCAGTTTCGGCGCTACTCCCAGATGGAGACGGATCCGAAGGAGATCGAGCGGGTCGAAAAGACGATCAAGCGTCTGGAGGGCGCGCGGGACGAGCTCAGGGCCAAGGAGCAGGCGGCGACGCCACCGCCCACGGAACGGCCGCCCCCGAAACCCGACGAGCCCGCCCCGGAACCCGAGCTGCGCACCACGCGGGTGGTGATTCCGCCGGCCGAGAAGGGCCGCTTGGACGCATTCACCTATGGGGCGGCGGGCGTTGCCGGCGTGGCGACGGTGGTAGGTGTGGTGTATGCGGTGCGTGCGGTGAGCACGCGCCCGGGAAGCGACGAGGCAACCGGTCCGAACAGCACCGTGTTCGAGCTTCAAGACCGCGCACAGCGTGCCCACAACTATGCGGTGACCGCTGACGTCGCCTTCGTGATCGCCGCGTTGAGCGGCGGTGCGACGGCGCTGCTCTACTTCGGCCGCGACAAGGAAGCCTCGCCCCCGACCCGCATCGCCGTGGACCGGACCGGGGTGCGTCTGAGCACGGGGGTCGCCTTTTGATCCGCACGCTGCTGGCCACGCTGCTGGTCGCCGTCTTCGTGAGCTGCAGTGTGGTCGTTCCCGAAGAGCTGGACCCCATCCGCTGCACCCAAGAAGGCGCCGTGGGGCCGCCCGCGTGTCCTGGGGAGCAGCGGTGTCTGTATGGCGCCTGCACTCCGTGTGGGGCCAACGGCTGTGGCGACTCCGTCGGCAGTCCCTGCAGCGCCGGGGGCTGCAACGAGGGTCAGTTTTGTGCCGACCCCAAGGCTCTCGGTTTTCAAGGACCGCTGTTCTGTACCAAGGGGTGCTGCACCTCGGAGGACTGCGGGACCGGCAACGCGGTTTGCTTCCCGACCGGCAGCGGCGCGTCCCTGTGTATCCCCGGGCAGGTCGTGGGGCGGAACGTGGTGGGTCAAAAGCCCGCCGGTACCTCCTGCGCCGGTGGTGCCGAGTGCCGCTCGGGCCTGTGCGATGGAAACCTCTGCTCCGACGTGTGCTGTGGAGCGCAGGACTGTCCCAGCAACGCGCCCGAGTGCACCCTGCGCCAAGTCCCGGGTGCCAGCCGGCAAGCGTTCGTGTGCGGCCAGCCATATGGGACCTCCACCACGGGAGAGCAGTGCTCGGGGGGTAACTCCTGCGCCACCGGCGCGTGTGTCGTCTCCAACCCCAACTACTGCACGCAGACGTGCTGCCGCACCGATAACTGCCCGCAAGGCCTCAAGTGTGTGTACGACACGGACGACACCGTGGGCTACCGGGTGTGCGAATCCACCGGCATCCCTGGCGGTCCGCTGCCCATCGGATCCCCGTGCAGCCAAAATACCGAGTGCAAGACGGCGCAGTGCGTCCAAGTGGGCCAACTGGCCCCGTTTTGCACGGATGCGTGCTGCAGCGACTCGGATTGCGGGGACACCACGGCCTTCGCTTGTCGGCCCCTGTTCGACGCCAAAGGCACTGCGCTCTTGCTCTGCGTTCCCAGGTAGTTCAATAAAACGGGATTGGGGGCTCTCCCCCATCATGAGCTCCGGTCCCAACGCCTTCCCAGACTCGATTCCGCCTCCGCGGCCGGCGAAGGTGTGTCCACGCTGCCGGCGGAGTCCTGACGCGGCGCCGGATCGCACGATGGTGGGGCCGGGCAAGTTGCCGCGCTGCCCCGAGCATGGGTTGGCCTATGTGGACGCCGCGGAGCTCGACGCGGCGGGCGCCGACAACCTGCTGGGCGAGACTGTTGGCGGGCGCTTCGTGGTGCTGGGTCGTTTGGGGGCTGGCTCCATGGGGGCCGTGTATCGCGCGCGCCAGGAAGCCGTGGGTCGCGACGTAGCGCTCAAGATCGTCCGGCGCGAGCGCGCCTACGATGCCGAAACGAAAGTGCGTTTCGAACGCGAGGCCCGGGCCACCAGCTCGCTGGTGAGCCCGCACACCGTGACGGTGTTCGATTTCGGGGAGAGCGAGGACGGCTCCTGGTACATGGCCATGGAGCTCTTGGTCGGGGAAACTCTCGGCGAGCGTTTGCGCAAGGTACGGCGCCTGCCGATGGCGGACGCGGTTCGCGTCACCCGGGAAGCGCTGAAATCCCTGGCAGAGGCTCACGCCAAGGGCATCGTTCATCGCGACCTCAAGCCCGACAACCTGTTCCTGATGCAAATGCCCGGGGAAGGGGGCACGCCCGTCGAGGTGTGCAAGGTCCTCGACTTCGGCATCGCGAAGCTGGTGCGAGGCGATGACCAGCAGGTGGACACCCTCGAGACGCAGGCCGGGACCGTGTTCGGAACGCCACGCTACATGTCGCCGGAGCAGGCCCAAGGCGTGGCCCTCGACGCGCGTAGCGACATCTATTCACTGGGCGTGATCCTCTATCAAATGCTCGCTGGACGGGCGCCCTTCGTGGACGATGACGCCGTGGTGGTCATGGCCCGCCACATCAAGGACGAACCACCGCGGTTCTCCGAAATCGCGCCAGACGCGATGATTCCGCCAGCCTTGGAGGCGGTGGTGTTTCGCGCCCTCACCAAGCGCCCGGAAGCGCGACAGCAGAGCGCCGAGCAGCTGAGCGTGGAGCTCGAGGCGGCGCTCGATCAACTGGGGCCGCTGACGACCGGCGCCCACGCGACCAGTTGGGTCGGACCGCCCACCACACTGGTCGGCGCCCCCAAACCCTCGCGTTTGCCCGTCGCTCTGGGCCTCGCCGTCGGCGGCACCGTGCTCGCCGGAGTCCTGGGATTTTGGGCGGTTCGTGCGTTCGCGACCCGCTCGGCACCGGCCACCTCGTCGCCCGCGGCCATCGCCGATAGCTCCAGCGCGGCTCCCACGCCCGCCGTCACGATCGATCTCGACGCGCCACAGATGGCTACCAGCGCCAACGCCCAGAGCGATGCCGGAGCGAAAAAGCCCGAGAAGCATCGACCGGTGTGGCGCGGTTACGTGAAGCCGGGGGCGAAACCCGGCGCCAAGACCCCAGGCTCGGAACGCTACGGCCGCTTCGAGTAGAAGGACGTAAGTCCGCGTTGCGGCTCGGATATGGCGCGTGATAGCTTCCGTCCCGCGATGGACCCCCGCGAGATGGAGGCGCTTGTCCAGCGCCTGGTCCAAAACCCGCACGACCAGGAAGCGATCACGTACGCCCACCATGCGGGCCAGAGCGACCCTCGCTCATACGCGATGCTTCTCGAGAAGGTGGGTACGGCCACGAGTGACCCTGCGTTTGCGTGCCACTGGCTGACGGAAGCTGCCCAGGTTTGGTCCGAGACGTTGGGCGATGCCCACCGCGCCGCGCGCGCGCTCATGATCGCTATCGACCGCGATCCCACCCAGCCCACGCCGGCCGAGAGGTTGGCGACGCTGTATCGGGACAAGGGCGATACCAAGGCGCTGGTGGCGCTGCAGGAACGTCGGGCCAAGGCCCTGGCGCCCCTCGCCCACAGCGACGCGGAGATGCGCGCCTACGTCGCGGGGCTGCACGAGGAGCTCGCCCGGCTGTGGTCCGAGCCGCCGCTCTCCCAGACCAAGAAGGCGATCGACAACTACCGCCGGGCGATCGAGTACGACCCCGGTAGCCAGTACGCGATCTACGCCCTGCGCGAGCTGCTCAAGGGCGCGCAGATGTGGAACGACGCGATCCCCTACTTCTCGATGGAGCTCGCGCTGGTCGACGACCCGGAGCGGCAGGTCGCGCTGTATCGGGACGAGGCGGAGGTGCGGAAATCCGCGGGCGACAACCACGGCGCCGCGGATGCGTTGCGCCAGGCCCGTGCCATCGACGGTGGGCAGGACGCCGGGCTGAAGCAGGAGCTCGCGACCCTCACCCTCGATCGCGTCCGAGCCGGCGAGCAGGTCCACCCGGACGAAGCCGCGGAGTGCGCCCAGCTGTTCGCGGAGCTCGCCGACGAGTTCCCGGGCGAGCACGCCTACAGCTACTCGCTGTGCGCTCTCGACGCGGAGCCCGGCCACGATCGCGCCATCCAGCTCGCCATGTACTACGCGGAGCAACTCGGTCGGCAGGCCGAGGTGGGGCCCCGCGCCGCCGCGTACCTGAAGGCGAACCCGCACGGTGCTCTAGCTCAAGAGGCGCGCGATCTCGTCAGCCAGGCGATGGCGTCCGACAGCGCCGACGACTCCATGATCGACGCCCTGGCGCCCGCGGCGGACGCGTCCAGCCAGGAGCGCGTGCGGGCATTGCTCGACGTCGCGGACGCCCTCGTGCGCAAGGCGAAGAAGCACGAGGCCGCGGCGAAGTTCCAAGAGATCGTCGCCATCGATCCGGCCAACAACGATGCCGTGAGCTTCCTCGAGGGCTACCTGCGGCAGACGCGCAAGTACGCCGAGCTTCGGGACGTGCTGCTGAACGCCTCCAAGACCACCGGGGTGGATCCGGACGCCCGCAAGGGATGGCTGCGCGAAATCGCAGGGCTGTGCGAGACGCAGCTCCGGGATCTGGACGGCGCCATCTATGCGTGGAAGCAGCTCCTGGCGGTGGATCGCACCGAAGAAGGCCCGCGCACGCAGCTGCGCCGGCTCTTGGAGCGGGCTCAGCGCTGGGACGATCTGACCACGCTGCTCGAGCAAGAGGCGGAGCAAGAGACGGACACCGAGGCCCGCATCTCCATGGAGAAGAGCCTCGCCAAGTTGCACGAGCAGAAGCGCAAGGATCCCGTGGCCGCAGGCGAAGCCTGGGCGCGGATCGCGAGCCTGGCCCTGGGGGACGACGCCGCGCTGTCCACCGCGGTGAAGCTCTTCGAGCGCGGCGAGCGTGCGGATCTCGCGGCGTCCACCATTGCCGACAACGTCGGCGCCATCGAGGACGAGGGCGCCCGTTCCCAGCTGTACAAGAAGCTCGGCGAGCTTCGCGAGGCGGCTGGCGAGATGAGCGCTGCCGGCGATGCCTTTGCCGAGGCCGGCGCCTTGGGGCACGACGCCGGACTGTGGGAGTCGGCGGAACGCTGCTTCGTGGCCGCCGAGGTCTGGGACCAAGCCGCGGCGGCGGTGCAGCAGCGCGCGCAGCTCGCGGGAAAGCCGCGGGACCAGGCGGCGCTCTTGGCCAAGGAAGCGGACTACCTGGGCCGCGCCGGAGACGAGGCCAGCGCGGTGTTGCGCCTGGAGCAGTCCACGGACCTGGATCCCACCAACGAGGACTACGCTGCGGCCCTCGAGGAGCGCTACGCCCTCGGCCAGCGGACGGAAGATCTGGTCGCGTTCTTGCTGCGGCGAGCGGAAAAGCTCACCGACAAGGCCCAGCGCATGGCGCTGCGCAAGCGCGCCGCGAGCACCCAGCGAGAGCTGCTCACGGATCCCGACGGCGCCCGAGAGACGCTCACTCTGCTCCTTTCGGATGGTGACGACGCCGAAGCCCTCACGCTGCTCGCGGAAGACGCGGAGATGCGCAGCGAGTACAGCGACGCCGTGGAGTACCTGCACCGCTTGGCCAAGGGCGGCACCTTGGAGGGCGAGGCGAAGGTGGACGTGCTGCTGCGAGAAGCGCGCCTCGTCGCCGAGGGCCTCGACGACGCGGAAGGCGCCATCGAGCGCTACGAGAGCCTGCTGAAGAACCAGGACCCGAAGAACCGCATCGCCCTGGACGCCATCGCGGATCTGCACGAGAAGCGCCAAAACCCCAAGGGCACCGCGGACGCCCTGGAACGCCTACTGCTGATCACCGAAGAGCCGGGAGAGAAGCTGGGCGTGGCGCAACGGCTGGCGGGGCTATACGAGGGCGAGCTCGACGATCCTCGTGCTGCGGTGAAGATCCTCGACGTCATCCGTGAGCTCGACGAGGAAGACTTCGATGCGCTTCAGCGGCTGTGTGATCTGTCGGAGCGCCTCGAGGACTGGCAGCGCGTCGCGGAGCACTTGGCCGGGCTGATCGAGGTCGAGGGCGACGAAGAAGAAGTCGGCCGCATGACCCGCCGGCTCGCGGAGATCCTCAACGAGAAGCTCGAGAAGGGCGACGAAGCCCTCGCGGTGCTGATGGAGGTCGCGGACCAAGGCGACGAGCCGTGTCGTCAGGACTACGTGAAGCTCGGAGACGAGCTCGGCTGGAAGGGCATCGTCGCCACCAAGCTGGTGGAGTGGTACCTGGAGGCTCCCGTCGGCCCCGCGCGCCACGAAGCGCTGCGTGGCGCCTTCGATCGCTTCGTGGAGGTCGGTCGCGACTCCGACGCCGCGCAGGTGGCCCAAGAGCTGGTGCGCACCCGGGGCGCGGATCGGGAGCTGGCGGACAAGCTGGAAGAGATCTCCGTCAAGCTCAAGAACCTGGACGCCTTGGCGGTCGCCCACGACCTCCTGGTGCAGGATCTCAGCGGCCCGAGTCGCGCGGAAGAGATGGTACGGCAGGCCGAGGTGCTCGTCAGCGCCGGGGTCGACCCTCAAGAAGCGATGCAGCACGGCGAGCAGGCGCTCACCAGTGTGTCGCCGGAAGACGTGGAACCGTTGCTCGGCAGGCTCAGCAAGCTCGCCCCGGCGCCGGGTCACGTGATCGATCTGTACGAGCGTCAGGTCGTGCGCTGCAAGGCGCCGGCAGATCGACTGAACGCCCTCGCTCGCGCGGCGCAGATCGCTGCCGAGCACGACGCCCTCGACCGTGCTCGCGCGTTCTTCGACCTCGCGCTTTCGGGCGGCGTGCAAGAAGAGACGCTGGAAAAGTTGGAAGACGTCGCTCGCGCCGCGGACAAGGAGCACGACGACAGCCGGCTCATGACGGTGTTGGCGGAAGCGCTGGCGGCCGGAGGGCAGGGCTCCCGTGACGGCGGGCGCACCCGCAGCGCGCTGCTCCGCCGTGCCGCCGTGCTCGCGCATCGCGAGCTCGACGACATCGACAAGGCCTTCCACTGGCTGGGCGACGCGCTGGTCACCCACGTGGACGACACCTCGCTAGACGCCCTGGACGAGCTCGCGAACGAGATCGGCGATCCGAAGCGGGCGGAAACAGTGCTGAACCGCGCCCTCGAAGAAGTGTTCGACGGCCCGTTGGTGCGCAAGCTCTTGGCGCGCCGCGCGCAGATGCGTCGAGATCAGCTCGACGACAAGGCCGGGGCGGCAGGCGATCTCAAGCGCTTGCACGACCTGTCCCCTTCGGACAGCGGCGTGATGGACGACTTGGCGCAGCTCTACACCGAGCTCGCCGACTGGCGCGGCATGGTGCAGCTGTACGAAGATCAGATCCTGCGCGGGAAGGACGCCAACGCGCGAGCGGAGCTGGCGCGCAAGGTGGCTCGGCTGTGGGAAGAGAAGCTCGACGACCCGCGCGAGGCCGCCGATGCTTGGCGCCGGGTGCTGCGCATGAAGAGCGGCGATCCGGAAGCCACGGAGGGACTGGAACGCGCCAAGGCCGCCATGCTGGGGCGTCCGGCGAAGGCTCCGGAACCTCCGCCGCCCGCGCCCGAACCCGAGCCGGAGCCGGAGCCCGAAGCGCAGCCGGAGCCAGAGCCGGAGCCGGAGCCCGAAGCCGAGCCCGCGGCTTTCGACCAGACCCTCGACGAGGACGACGACGAAGGTCCGACCATACCGCCGGCCACCAGCGATGCCGCCGCGGCCCTGATGGCGGAGCAGCAGCTCGCCGGCATCAAGCCCGAGCGCCCCGACATCCAGTTCCCCACGGACGACGAAGTCACCATCAGCGCGTCGATCACGGAGCTGGGCGAGGTCGAGGCGCCCCCGCCGCCGGCCCATGGCGCGCCGCCGCCTCCGCCTCCGCCCCCGTCCTACGGCGCGCCGCCTCCGCCTCCGCCTCCGTCCTACGGCGCGGCGCCCCCGCCTCCGTCTTACGACGCGCCGCCCCCGGCGCCGCCGCTGCCGCCGCCCCCCAACGGCGGTGACATGCCGGACTTCGAGCCGCCAGAGGACCTGGATGCCACGGTCGTGAACCCGAATGCGGCCTTCGCAGCGTTCGAGGACACGACGGATCATGATCGCGTGGACGAAGCCGAAGACGTCGACGAAGACGAGCTCATCGTGGACGACGACGAGCTCATCGAAGAAGGCAGCTGAGCCACGACTACTTTTGTCGGGGCAGCGCGGAACCACGGTTCCGCGCCGGACCGACAAGAAAATGCAGAGAGCGGCGCTCAGGCGAGAGACACCGTCAGGCGACGGCCTTCGATGCGAGCGCCCAGGCCGAGGGGCATCGGCGCGTTGTGCCGGCCGTGCCCCATCGGCAGGCCCGCGAGCACGGGAACGCCGAGGGTCCCCAAGCGCTCGCGCAGCACGTCCAAGGCCGGCACGCCGTGAATGCCGGGGCCGCAGTCCGTGAGCTCACCCACGATCACGCCGGCGGCGCGATCGAAGGCGCCGCCGTCGATCAGCGCCGTCAGCATGCGATCGAGGCGATAGGCCGACTCGGTCACGTCTTCCAGCATCCACAGCGCACCGGGCGGTGGTGACAAGCGCCCCGCAGCGGCGCAGGTGAACAGCATCGTGAGGTTGCCCCCGAAGAGCGGCCCCTCGGCGCTGCCGCCGTACCAAAGCTCGAGGTCGTCGAAGCTGCGGGGCGTCTCGGGCGCCTCCAGGGCGGCGATCCACGCAGCGCGGGCGTGGGCGTCTCCGCGGCCCAGGCCGGCGGCGTTGTGGGCGTGCATCGATGCCACACCGATGCGCGCGGCTTCGACGTGGAGCGCCGTGATGTCGCTGAAGCCCACCAGCCACTTGGGGTGACGCGCCAGCGCGGCGAGATCGATGCTGGCGGCGATGCGCCCGAAGCCATAGCCGCCACGGGCCGCCACGATGGCGGAGAGGTCGGGATCGGCGAGGGCGGCGTTCAGCTCGTCACGCCGGCGCTCGTCCGTTCCGGCCAAAAAGCCGTGACGCACGAAGCAGCCGCGATCCACCTCCACGCGGTAGCGCTCGGACAAGAAGCCCATACCGCGCCACACCAAGGTGTGGTCGAAGGGGCCGGACGGCGCCACCACCCGAACGCGATCGCCGGGGCGGAGCGGGGGAGGACGGAGCACCGACCAAACGGTCGTTCTCGGGGCCTCCGGCGTCAAGCGGGGGGACGACGGACAGCTGTAAAAAAGGCTATCGTCGCGGGGATGGATTCGTCCAAAGCCTTGGCGCGGATCACCGACGTGGCGGTGAGCGACGTGCTGCCCCTGGCGCAGCGCCTGTTCGGCGCCACGCGTCGATCGCTGGACGAGCTGGCGTTGCGGACCTTGGGGCCGGACTTCGACGAACGGGTCAAGGAGCTGGCCGCCCACTACGCCGCCGTCGGTGGCGATCCCTTCGGCTTGGACGCCGAGACCGCGAAGTACGCCATCATGGTGAGCGCGTTCTTTCACCGGGTGTACTTCCGCACCGAGGTCACCGGCGTGGAGAACGTGCCCAAGGGCAGGGTGCTGCTGATCGCCAACCACTCCGGGCAGGTCCCCATCGACGGCGCCATCATCGGCGCAGCGTTGTTCTTCGACGCGGATCCGCCGCGGTTGATCCGCGCCATGGTGGAGAAGTGGTCGCAGACGTTGCCCTTCGTCTCCACCTTCTTTCGCCGCGTAGGCCAGGTGGTGGGCGTGCCGGAGAACGCGCGGCGCCTGCTCGAGATGGGCGAGCCACTGTTGGTCTTTCCGGAGGGCACCCGCGGCATCTCGAAGCCGTTCACCCGCCGCTATCAGCTGCAGGAGTTCGGTCTCGGCTTCATGCGTCTCGCGATCGAGACCAAGACGCCCATCGTGCCGGTGGCGGTGGTGGGGGCGGAGGAGCAGTACGTGAACTTCGGCAACCTGCGCTGGGCCGCCCGCGCCTTCGGCATGCCGGTGTTTCCGGTGATCCCCCAGGTGTTCATCCCCGGCGGGCAGATGCCGCTGCCTACGAAGTACCGCATCACCTTCGGCGAGCCCATGCGCTTCTCGGGCGATCCGGACGACGACGACCTGGTCATGGGCGAGAAGGTGTGGGTCGTGCGCCAGACGATCCAGAGCATGATCAATCGCGGCCTCAAGCAGCGAAAGAGTCTGTTCTTCTGATGGCCCGGGCGCGCGGAGCAGATCGCCGTCAGGCGGAGCGGCGGGCGGCCAGCAGCAGCGAGCCGGGAGCCGTGGTGGTCACCGGGGTGTGCGGTCGCATGGGCCGGCGCTTGGCGCGGCAGCTGCACCGCGAGCGGCTGGTCATCGGTCTGGATCGGCGTCCCTTCGACGACCGCCCGAAGGACATCGAGCACCATCCCATCGACATCCGTCGCAAGAAGGCGCGGGAGCTGTTTCGTCGCAAGAACATCTCGGCCCTGATCCACCTCGGCGTGATGCACGACCCGCGCGGCAACAGCGAGGAGCACCACACCTGGAACGTGGTCGCCTTCCAGAAGCTCCTCGACTACGTGCAGCTCCACCAGATCCCGAAGCTGGTGCTGCTCTCCAGCGCCAACGTGTACGGACCTCGCCCCGACAACGCTCAGTTCCTGAGCGAGGATGCGCCGCTGCTCGGCGCCGGGACCTTCAGCGACATTCGCGATCTGATCGAGCTCGACATGCTCGCTCAGTCGTTCTTCTGGAAGAACCCGCGCACGGAGACCGTGATCTTGCGGCCCGCGAACATCTTGGGGACCGTGCGGAACGCGCCCAGCAACTACCTGCGGCTCAAGGTGGTACCCACCTTGATGGGCTTCGACCCCATGGTGCAGGTGGTGCACCAGGACGACGTCGTGCGGGCCGTGCAGCTGGCGTTGCGGCCGGGGGTACGCGGCATCTTCAACATCGCCGGACCGCCGCCGGTGGCGCTCTCGGGCGCGCTCAAGTTGCTGAAGCGGCCGACGGTGCCCGTGCCCTACAGCATGGCGAAGCGGGGCGTCGCGCGCCTGTGGCGCTGGCGTATGACGTCGTTTCCTGCCCCCGAGCTCGAGTTCATTCGCTATGTATGCATGGTGGACGACCGACGCGCGCGCGAGATCCTCGGCTACGAGCCGGCCTTCGACCTGGCTGCTACGCTCGCCTCGGTGGACGAGGAACGATGGATCTGAAGTGGCTCTTCGCCGTGGGCGTGCTGCTCGCGGCGTGCTCCGAAAAGCATGGCGATCCGCCGCCGCCGGCGAGCAGCGTGAACCTGCCCATGGCCCCGCCCGGGGCTACCGGGGCGAAGGCTGCCGGCCGTGAGGATCCGAGCGCGGCGCCAGTGAGCACGGACGTGCCGGATCCCGATGACGAGGACATGCCGCCGCCGGTGCCCGGGCACCCGACGCTGCCGGGGCCGGGGGCCGGTGACGAGGACGCGGGGGTGGCGCTGTGAAGCGCGGTCTGGTCCTGCTGGCGCTCGTGGCTGGCGCCTGCTCCCACCACGGCCGTCCCACGGGTCCGCCCCCGGAGTATGAGCGTCCGACGCTGCCGCCCTGGGACGCGGGCAAGCCCGTCGATCCCCTGGACCAAGTGGAAGGGGAGGCAGTGGACGACTACGTGGAGCCCGCCGCGGACGCGGGGGCGGCGGAGGATGGCGGCCCCGACGCGTCCCCCGAGGCCGGTGTTCCATCTAGCTGAAAGGTGCTAGGCTCGGGCCGTTGTCAGAGCTTCGTTTTCCGAGGGGGCGTCGAGCTTGAGCGTAGCCGAGCAGTGCCAGAAGGCACGCACGGCGGCGCGAGCTTTGGCCCGTGCGAAGACCCGCGACAAGGACCTGGCCCTGAAGGCCGTGGCCGAGCGCCTTCGCGCCCGCGCCGACCACGTTGCCCGAGAGAACGAGAAGGATCTGGCGGCGGGCCGCACGGCGGGCCTGTCCGAGGCCCTGCTCGATCGCCTGGCCCTGAGCGCCGAGCGCATCGAGGCCCTGGCCCAGGCCGTGGAGCACGTCGCCACCCTGCCGGATCCGGTGGGCAGCCGCAGCGAGAGCCAGCGGGCGCCGAGCGGCATCGTGATCGCGCGACAACGCGTGCCCCTGGGGGTCATCGCGATGATCTACGAGGCCCGGCCCAACGTGACGGTGGACGCCGCCGTGTTGTGCGTGAAGGCCGGCAACGCGGTGCTGCTGCGCGGGGGCAAGGAGGCTGCCGCCAGCAACGCGGCCCTCGGTGAGATCCTGCGCGAGGGTCTTGCGAGCGCGGGTCTTCCGTCCGACGCCGTGCAGATCGTACCGCCCGGTAGTCGTGACGAGATCCGCGAGCTGCTTTCGGCGACGGACTTCATCGACCTGGCGATCCCCCGCGGTGGGCCCGGGCTCATTCGCTTCGTCGCGGAGAACGCCCGCGTGCCGGTGGTGAAGCACTACCACGGGGTCTGTCACCTGTTCCTGGACGAAGGCTGCAACGTGGAAATGGCCATGGCCCTCGCGGTGAACGGCAAGGCGCAGCGCCCTGGCGTGTGCAACGCCCTCGAGTGCTTGCTGGTGCACCAGAACGACGCCGCGCGGCTGTTGCCTCCGGTGCTCGCCGCCCTCGAGCAAGAGGGCGTGGAGATCCGCGGTTGCGAGCGCACGCGCCAAGTGGTGCCTCGGGTGAAGGCCGCCGCAGAAGACGACTTCGGCACCGAATTCCTCGCCAAGATCCTGGCGGTGAAGGTGGTGGACGGTTACGAAGCCGCGCTCGCCCACGTGGAGCGCTACGGGTCCAACCACACGGAGGTGATCTGCACCGAGAGCTACGAGCGCGCCCAGCGCTGGCTCGACGACGTGGACGCCAGCTGTGTGATGGTCAACGCGAGCACACGCTTCAACGACGGTGGTCAGCTCGGGCTGGGGACCGAAATCGGCATCTCCACCTCCAAGCTCCACGCCTACGGACCCATGGGTCTCACGAGCCTGACTACCGAGAAGTGGATCGTTCTCGGTAGCGGCCAAATCCGGCGCTGATGATGGTGAAAGCCAAGAAATCCAAGTCCAAGACCGCTTCTCGTTCGACGGTGCGCGCGCGCGGCGTTTCGCTCAAGGAGCACGTCAAGAAATCCGAGCCCACGGAAGAGGCGCGGCGCATCGCGCTGCTCGCCGCCGAAGCGGGCCTCGACAAGAAGGCCGTCGGTGTCGAGATCGTCGACGTGACCGGCAAGGTCGACTACGCGGACTTCTTGGTGCTCATGACGGGCCACAGCGATCGCCACGTGGCGGCCATCGCGGAGGCGGTCGACGAGCTGGCGAGCAGGAACGGCATCAGCGCCATCAGCATGGAAGGGCTGCCGCAGGCGAACTGGGTGCTCATCGACTTCGTGGATGTCGTGGTCCACGTGTTCGAGGAGCAAGCCCGGAGCCTGTACGACCTCGACGGGCTGTGGATGGACGCCCGCCGGGTGCCGGTGCCGGGCGCGAGCACCGGGCTTTCGTGAAGCTGGTCGTCGTCGCCGTCGGCAAGATCAAAGACAAGCATCTGCGCGCCGTCGCCGACGACTACAAGCAGCGCCTCGGCCGCTACGTGCGGGTGGAAGAGCTGGAGGTGAAGGACGGCGCCGCCCTCGAGCGGGCTGTGCCGGCGGACTCGCTGCGCGTCGCCCTGGAGGTGCACGGCGATGCGCTCGGCAGCGAAACCCTCGCGCGCCGCGTGGAGCGCTGGGGCAGCCAGGGCAAGGGCGTCGTCGCGTTCTTCATCGGCGGCGCCGAAGGGCTCCCCGCGGAGCTCTCCCGCGGCGCCGACGCGCGTCTCAGCCTCTCCAGCTTGACGCTCCCGCACCGCCTCGCGCGAGTGGTGCTGTTCGAGCAGCTGTACCGCGCGATGACGATTCTGCGCGGCGAACCCTACGCTCGCGAAGATTGATTTTGTTGGTTCGGCGCGACGCCCGGCGCGGGCCGTTTCCGCGGCGGACCGGCATGACAAGACGCGGGACAATCGGGTTGAGTCTTCGCTTTGGGCGGGCTCTGCTCGCCGCATGAAGAAGCTGTCGAAGCCGGTGGAAGCGGCGCTGGCGAAGGCCATCGGCAAGTACGGAACCCGGCACTGGGAGCCCGTGATGCTGGCGGCGGGTTTCGAGCGGGCGACGGGGCAGCACGCGCTCCGCCCCATCGGCCCTGCGAGCGAGTTGACGGCCGAGCAGCGGGCGCTGGCAGAGCGACTCTTGGAGCGACCGGGCGCGCTGGTGGGCGGCTTTCCGATCTACGTGGCGACGTGGCTGCGAAAGCAGTGGCTGGGCCTGGCGCCGCCCGGGGCAATGTTCGAGACGGTGAAGGTGAAGGGCAAGAACGTCGCGCGCATCGAGCTCCTGCGCGAGCGCGCGCGGGCGGGGGATCTCGACGGCATGTGGAAGCTGATCGATCCGCTGCCCCTCGCAAAGCGGGTGGAGATCTTGGCCACGATGGCGCTGGCGCCCTTCGATTTCTACATCATCGGTCTGGATGCGGCGATGGCTCGGACGGCCCTCGAGACGCTGAAGCCGCAGAAGCGCGCTGACACGTCCGTCGTGGACTTCGCCCTGAGCTTGTACAAGGGCCGGTTTCACATGGGCGAGCGGCCCCAGGGCGATCACCTGAATGCCGCGCTCGCGCAGATGCTGTTCGGCATGGCCATCGAGGGCGGCCGCCTACCGGAGCGCTACGAAGGACTGCTGCGTCTCGGCAAGAAGCAGTGGACCGATCGCGCGCTCCGGGCGATTGTGCCGGAGCGGCGAGGCGCGGCGCTGGCGGCGGCGCTCGATCGCGTCAGCTTCGGGAAAGAACGGCCGCGCGTCGGAACGGCGTTTCTGGTGGACCATCCGTACCCCGAGCTGGCGCGGGCGACGCTCGGCTGGGTGCAGAAGCTGAACAACCCCGAGCCAGCCCTCGAGCGCCTGCGCCCAGTGGTCAAAAAGCATCCGGAGCTCGCGTCGATCCTGAAGCTCGGCGCAGCGCCGACGGCGGAGCTCAGGGTGGACAAGCGGCTGTCTCCGGTGACGTTGAAGGCGCTCCGTCCGCGGCTGCGACTGCAGCTCGAGAAGGCGAACCAGCTCTACGGCGGGCACAAGGAGCGAGCGAAGGAGATCCTGGAACGCCCGCGGGACGCGATGGTGGACGAGCGCATTGTCCCGAGTACCTTGGAATACCGCTGCATCGCCGGGGCGGGCGGGCCGCTGTACGACGCTTGGCTGTACATGGGGGACAGCGGCACCGTGTTCAAGCTGGGCACGACGCTGGTGGTGGCGGAGATCGTGCAAGGGGGCATCGAGTGCAAGGACCCAGAGCTCCGGGCCCAGCTTCGACCGGTGCTGCGACTGAGCCTGGGGCAGCGCGGGCGAAGGGCGACGGCGAAGAAGACGAGCGCGAAGAAGTCGAGCGCGAAGAAGTCGAGCGCGAAGAAGTCGAGCGCGAAGAAGTCGAGCGCGAAGAAGTGTAAGTGCTCTTGGCGCCCCATCTTGACCTGAGCGCTGGCTTCAGCGGGGCATCTGCCAGGGCAGGAGCACTTCGCCGCGGTCGGCGGCTCTGACCGCCTCGAGCAGATACTCAGCCGGGTTGACCCCGTGGAGCTTGGCGGTCTCGATCAACGAGTAGAAGGTCGCCGCTACCTGCGTGCCGCGCTCGGACTTCGAGCCGAAGTGGTTCCGGCGCCCGACAACCGGCCCGCGAATGCCCCGCTCGGTTGCGTTGTTGTCGAGCGGGATGCGCGCGTCGTCCACGAAGCGCGTCAGGCGCTCCCAGTTGGCGATCCCGTACGCGGCGGCCTTTCCGATGCTCAGGGTCTTGAGCAGGGCCTGGCTCCAGAGCCACGTCTTTAGCTGGTCGAGCACCGCACGAGACTCCGTGCGACGCAGCTCGGTTTTCGCTGCCAGGTCATCGCCGGCGCGCTCGTCGATCTCGTAGAGCTGGCCGATCCACTTCATCGCCAGTTGCGCCTCGGGATGATCGGGTGCCGCCTCCTCGAATTTTCGGTAGGCGTGCGCCCAGCATCCGGCGAGATGGATGTGCTCGCTCTCTCTCGCGCCAGCTTCGTGTGTCTGTGCGGCGTCGCACACGATCACGCCGCGGTACGCACCGACGAGCTCGGTGAAGGTCTCCTTGCCCTTATCCTTTCGAATCCGATGCACGACGGCCCTGGGTGTCGTCACGCACCAAATCTGCCAGGGCTTCTTGTGCTTGTCGTCGAGTCGCTTCCAGCTCGTCTGGTCGAGTCCGATCACGGGCTCCAAGAGCGCGTCTTGGAACAGCGCGCCGTCCGCTGCCCGGAGCCGCCGCTCAACCACTTCGAGCAAGCCCCACAGCGTCTGCGTCGTCACGTCGACACCATGGCGACGTAGGATTCGCGACTGCCGCGCCAACGGGATGTGGTCGAGGTACTTGTCGATCGCGACCTTGATCGCGAATGCGAGCGAGTAGCGACTACCCGGAGTCGCGCGCTCCGGTCCCGGCGCGGTTTCGACGCAGCTTCCGCATCGACACACGTACTTCTGCTGCTGGACCTGGACGAGCCGGTAGCTCACCTCGATCACGTCGATCATCTCCGACGCCTCGAATTGCCCGGCCATCGCGCGCAGCTCGCCACCGCAGCTCGGGCACACGCGATCGGCGTCGTCGAGCTCGAACAGCATCGGCTCGAAGGGCAGAGCGGGCTGCGGCTTCGGCCCGAACTCACTGCGTGGCTTGTCCTTCGAGCGATCGCGACTGGGCTGGGCGTTGGGCAGAGGCGCAGCCTCCTGCGCTTTCTTCGTCAGCGTCTCGAGTAGCTCGAGTGTTCGCTGCAGCTCTTTCGGGTCGCCCTTGAGCGTTTCGAGCTCCTTGCACTTCGCGTTGAGTACGCGGAGAAGTTGCTCGATTTGCACTTGCTGCGCGAGCGCGATTCGTCGCAGTTGCTCGACATCGCTCTCGCGCCGCAGGTCCACATCAACGGTAGATCACGCCGTGCGATCGAGCGCAAGAACTTTCGGCTTCACGATCCCGGGCGACAGCACGCGACGACCGACGAGATCGCAGCCCTCGATGAAGAGCGCCAGCTCGGTCGACGTGAGCTCCACCGTGCGCCCGTCGTCGCTCCACAGCTTCGCGAAGCGACCGCGCTCGAGTCGCTTCTGGAAGATGCACAGCCCGGTGCCGTCCCACACGAGCACCTTGCAAGCGTGTCGCCGCTTGTTGGCGAACAAGAACAGGTCACCACTCAGCGGGTCGCGCCCGAGCCCGGTCTTCACGAGGCCGTACAGCCCGTCGTACCCCTTGCGGAGATCCACCGGCTCCGGGTACGCAAACACGCGCACAGCTCGGCTCGTGCCCAAGATCATCGGAGCGACCGCAACATCTCCGCGGCCTCCGCCACGGTCAGCCCGTCGATGCGCCAGCCCGACAGTGACACCAAGGTCGCCGGCTGCGGGGCAGCCGGCTCAGCCACCACGCGAACCGGAACCATCGCCCGGGACGGACTGGCGCTCTTCGCCGCTGCGAGGCACCAGCGGCGGACCGTGTCGAGCCCGAGCCCGAGCTCGTCAGCAATGGCTGCCCACGACGCGCCCTGCGCTCGCCACCGCTGCGCCCAGGCCACCACCTGTTGCTTCATTTCCGGCGGATATCGCTTGCCGCGGCCGCGTTCATGCCGCGAAAGCTCCTTCTTCAGACCCCGTGAATCTCCTGCCATCTGGCACCGTCCTTTCGTGGACGACGCGAGCACGACCAACCCCGCCTGTCACGACGGGGTCCGGAGAGCACTTACGAAGAAGTCGAGCGCGAAGAAGACTACGAAGGCGAAGCGCCGCTAGCTACGTCAGCGGCGGCAATGGCTCTCGCCGGACGACTCGAGCGCGCGCAGGAGGGCTTTCTCGACGTCGACTTCCACGTGCATGGTGGGACGGTTCCGCGGCGGACCAACACCCAATCTTCAGGAGGACTCGGCCTTCTTGCCTCGGCGCCGGAGATCCACCAGCCAGGAGATGCCGATGGACACGATGTACAGGACGCACAGGGGCACCGCGAGCAGGAACTGGCTGGTGACGTCCGGCGGTGTGAGCACGGCGCCCACCAGGAACGCGAGCACCACGAAGTAGCGCGCGAACTTGATGAGGTGGCGGTGAGTGACGAGGCCGGCGACGCTGAGGAAGAAGACCAGGACCGGCAGCTCGAAGACGGCACCGAAGGCGAGCAGCATGCGGGTGACGAACTCGATGTAGTCGCCGATCATCACCGTGGGGGTGACCTCGAAGCCCTCGGGACCGACGGGACCGCTGAAGCCCAAGAGGTACTGGAAGGCGATGGGGAAGGCGACTCGCCATCCGAAGTAGCCGCCGGCGGCGAACAGGCCGCAGCTGGAGACCACGAAGGGGATGGCGAGGCGCTTTTCCCGCGAGTAGAGGCCGGGCGCGATGAAGGCCCACAGCTGGTACAGCATGATGGGCAGCGAGAGCACGAAGCCGCCCAGCAGCGCGAGCTTGACGTAGGCGACGAACAGCGACGCCGGAGCGGGGAAGTGCAGGGCGGCGTGGCCGCCGAGCTTCTGCTCGTTCCACGCGGTGATGAACGGATGCGTGAGCACCCACAAAAGTCGCTCGCGGAAGAACCAGCACGCGGCAGTGCCGATGGCGAAGGCGGCGAGCATGCGCAGGAGCCGGGAGCGGAGCTCGTCCAGGTGCTCCCAGAAGGTCATCACGTGCTCTTCGGGATCCGCGCTCATTCGTCGTCCTCGCCCTGAGCCACGCGGCCGTCGTCCGCGTCCTCGTCGTCCGCCGTGCCCTGGGCCACGCGGTCGTCGTCCGCGTCTTCGTCGTCGTCGCTGTCCACCAGATCGTCCGGCAGGGCGCCATGGGCGTCCGCCCCTTCCAGCGGGTACTCGCGGTAGCGATCCAGCTCTGCGGCGTCGGGGTAGGGGTCGTCGTAGCTGGTGGCGGCCTCGCTGCGGCGGGACCCGATGGCGCTGCGAAGATCCCCCCGCAGCATGCCCCGCAGCTCGCTGATGCCGCCGTCGATGCCCTCTTGGCGCAAGATGTCGTCGATGCCGGTCTGGGCGCGCACCTCGGTGGTGAGCCGCCGGATGCGCCCGACCCACTGGCCGAGGGTGCGCAGCATTCCCGGGAGCTTTTGCGGACCCACGACGATGAGCGCGACCACCGCGATGAGCGTGATTTCCGACAGCGAAATGCCGAACACGGCGGCACGCTAGCGCGTGGTACCTCCGCCGGCAATCACTCGACGAACACCGGGTTGGTGAAGCCGAAGGGACGGACGGCAGGGTTATCGACGTTGGGAAGCGGCGTGTTTCCCGCGGCGATGACCAGCACGAAGGAGCCGGGTTGCAAATCGAGGTCGAAGGACTTGTCGAGGCGCACGGGCACCTTGCTGGAGGGCACCGGCAGGTAGCGGATGCGATTGCCTTTGGGGCCGAGCAGCACCTCGACCACGTCGACGTCGATCCAGGGCGCGGCTTTGACGACCACGTGCACGGTGTGCTTGCCGGCGGGCACGCTCTGCCCGGGTCCTTTGCCGTCCACGTCCAGCTGGATGATGGGCCCGGAGGTCACCACCACGCGCCCGGCCTTCACGCCGGCGAGCACGGCCTTGGGGTCGGCGCTGAGATCCTGAGCGTCGCTCTCGGAGCTGCCGTAGGTGATGAGATTTCGCGGCATGCCGGGATCGACGAAGAAGAGCTTGTGGGAGTCGCTGTTGCCGGTGGCCACGTAGCGGTGCCCTTGCCCCAAGAGCCGGATCCAGTCGAAGAGCACCATGCGGATCTTCGGCTGGCTCATGGAGTCGTAGCCGTTGAACACCTCGAGGGCGTCGTAGTCTTCGTCGAACTCGTCCTTGTACTGGTACGGAACGCGCGTGGTCTTCGGATCCAGCTTGTAGCGGGCGAAGTAGCCGATGTCGTCCCAGCGCGGGTGGTTCACCTGGATGATGCCGTGGGGGCTCACGCGGCGCATGTCGGCGAAGAGCTTCTTGGGCGTCGTGTCCTCGTAGGCCACGAAGTCGCCGCGCTTCATCGGCATCAGGTTGAAGTGCCCGAAGCGATTGCCCACGGTGCTGATCTCACTGCCGACCACGGTGAGCACGGGACGCGCCAGCGCACCGCTGGACATCAGCTTGGCCACCGTGGGGGCGAAGTCGGTGACGGCGTAGTGGTCGCTGGCCACCGCCAGCTCGAGCCCCTCGGCGGCGACGGACACGATGCGCGTGGACAGCGCGATGTCGGCGTCCACGCTGGGCGCCTGGTGCAGGTGCAGATCGGCCGCCACTTGCCCGGGGGTCGCGATCACGCGGCTGAGCTTGCCCTTGACGAAGACGTTCTGGCCTTCCTCGATGTTCACCGTGAAGCGCGCTGCGTCGCGCTCGATGCCCGCCGTGGCCAGCACCGAGTACTTGCCGACGGGCAGCGTGCGCACGAAGCGCCCGGTGCCGCTCCAGGCGAAGCGCCCAGCGCCGTTCTCGTCGCCGTCGTTGCCAAAGAACGGGTCCGGCGTGCCCGAAAGGCCCTTGAACGTGAGCTTGGCCGCCAGCGGCCGGCCCATCTCGTCGCCCACGTCCACGATCAACGTGGCCTTGGGCACCCACTTCGTCGGCTCCGGGATCGGTTGATAGCGCAGGGTGCGCCGCAGCGTGATCTCGCTGCCCACGAGCAGCGTCGTGGACTTGAGCTGGGTGAAGACCTCGGGAGCGAGGCCGTCGTGGCGCGACCGGTAGTGGATGCGCATGTCCGAGCCCGTCAGGCTCTCCAAGATCAGATCGCCGCCCGCGCCGCGGCGGCCGACCCAGTGCCCGCGTCCCGAGAAGGTGGGCTTGGTGCGTCCTTCACCCTCCACGAAGTAGTCGACGTTGCCCCACTTCACGGCGTCCCCCAGGGTGAGGGTGACCTTGCCGCCGGACACGTGCTCGATGCGGGTCTCGATGTCGAGCTTGGGGCGGTTCTGATCGAGGCGGTAGCGCGTGCTGACCCGCACGGTGCCCGCGCCCAGCGCCAGGGTGCTGACGGCGAGCACCGAGTCGCCGTCGATGCGCACGCTCTCGGCAGTGACGTTCTCGGGGCCTGCGCCGCTGTTGAGGGTGGGGTGCAGCTGCCATAGGCCGTCGATGGCAGCTTCGAGCTTGAGCTGGGGCGCCGTGGGCGGCGCCGGGCGGTTCGGCCAGAAGTCCACCAACCAACCGTCGCTCTTGCGGATGACGGCGGTGACGCTGCCGTTCACCAGGGCGAAGTCGCCGACCTTGGCGCCCACGCGCAGCCGCCCACCGAGCAGCGTGGCGTCGGCGATGAGCGCGCGGGGGCCGCTGGAGCCCGCCGTGGCGCCGTCCCCGAGCGCCGCCAACAGGAGCGGTGCGAGGAGCAGGTGACGGAGCCGGGGCATGGCGGGACTCTACCGCGCAAATGGGTGTTATCGTGGCCGCGATGAGGCGGTGGCTCGGGCTCTGCGGCGTGCTCTTGATCGCGCCGGCCGCGCAGGCGTCGCCCGCCGAGCAGTTCGGCTTCGGGCCCCGCAGCCAAGCGATGTCCGGCGCGGGGCCTGCCGTGGCCCGCGGCTTTTCCGCGACCTACGAGAACCCGGCGCTGCTCGCCCGCATGCACCACCGTGAGCTCACCTTGGGGTTCCAAGCGGTGCGCTTCTCGCTCCGGGCCCAAGGGCCGAACGCGCCGGGTCGTCTCTCGGAAGAGGGCGTGTCCGGGAGCTTCATCGGCGCGGTGCTGCCATTGCCCTTCGGGGGCATCCTCGAAGATCGCCTGACTCTCGGCCTCGGCACCTTCACGCCCAACGATCTCATCGCTCGGGCGCGGCTCCTGTACCCCGAGCGCCTGCAGTTCCCGCTGCTCACGGATCGCGCCCAGACCCTGAACTTCAACATGGGCCTGGGGGTCGATCTCGGGCACGGGATCCAGATCGGCGGCGGCGCTCTGGCCTTGGCCGAGCTGGTGGGCACCGTGGTCGTGCGCACCGACAGCTCGGGGCGCGTGGGCACCACCGTGGACGATCAGCTGATCGCCACCTACGCGCCCATCGTCGGCGTGGCGGTGGATCTGGGCACGACGGACTTGGGCCTCACTTGGCGCGGCGCTCTGGAAGGGGACTTCGACGTCGTGGTGCAGGTGTACGATCTCGGGAGCCTCACGGTGCCGGATCTGAACATCTCCGGCGTCGCCCAGTACGATCCCATGCAGCTCCAAGCGGAGGTCGCCCAGGAGGTCGGCGACTTCACCGTGGTGGGCGGCGCGACCTGGTCGCACTGGTCCGCCTTCGAAGGCTGGCGCAAGGCGACCGTGGAGTGCCCGCCCACGCAGCCGGACTGCGCGGCGCTGAAGGCGCAGCCGGTGAGCTTCCACGACATCGTGGTGCCGCGCATCGGCGGGATGTACGGCTGGTCCTTGAGCGACAGCGCGCACGCCGAGCTCCGCGCGGGCTACGCCTTCGCCAAGAGCCCCCTGGGCCCACAAACGGGGCCGTCGAACTACTTCGACAACGATCGCCACGTGCTGTCCGTGGGCTACGGCGTCGAGCTGGCGGAGCCTCTGCCGCCCATCACCGTGGACGCCTTCTACCAGCTGCACCTGTTGGCGCCGCGCACCCACGAAAAGCGCGCCGACGTGCCCGCGGACAACCTCGGCGCGCCCCAGGTGAAGAGCAGTGGCACGGTGCAGAACGCCGGCGTGTTCCTGGGGGTGAAGTTCTGATGCGTCGCGCCCTGCTCCTCGTGCTGGCCCTCGCCACCACCGCCAAGGCGAACCCGGCGGACACCTACGGCTTCGGTTCGCGCTCGACGGCCATGGGCGGCGCCGTCAGCGCCAGCGCTCGCGACTTTTCGGCCAACTACTACAATCCCTCGGGGCTGGCCCTGGCGCGGGGCACGGATCTCAGCGTGGGCTACGTCCGGGTGGATCACCACCTGTCGATGAACGGCGTCGACAGCCGCGCCGATCCCGTTCACGGCATCGTCGGTGGCATCGTGGCGCCGGGCAGCTTCGGCACGCTGCCCTTCGCCTTTGGCATCGCCACGCTGCTGAACGACGAGCGCCTCAGCCGCGCCCGCAGCACGCGCCAAGACGAGCCCCGCTGGGTGATGTACGACAACCGGCCGCAGCTCCTGTACTTGTCGGCCAACGTCGCGATTCGGCCCTTTTCCTGGCTCTCCGTCGGCGGCGGCATGACGTACCTGGCGGCCACCCAGGGCTCCTTCAATATCACCGGCACCGCCGTGCTGCCCGCCGGAGATCGAACGCAGTACGACTCCCAGCTGCGCCACGAGGTGGACGCGAACCTGACGGCGGTGCGCTATCCGGAATTCGGCATCACCGTGCGTCCCACCAAGGAGCTGGACCTCGCGGCGGTGTATCGCGGTCAGGCCAAGATCAAGCTGGACATCGGTGCGGAGCTCCGGGGCGACGTCGACGCCACGCTGCTCAAGGTGCCGGCCCGCTACACCCTCACCAGCACCACGGTGAACGCGTTCATTCCGCGGCAAGTGGTGCTGGGCGGAAACTGGCATCCGAGCAAGGAGCTCGACGTGGGGCTGGACGTCACCTGGGTGAACTGGGCCGCGTGGGAGAGCCCGGTGAGCCGTTCGCAGACGGTCTTGGACGTCAACGTTCCGCAGGGTTTCGAGCTGCCCCCCAACCCGAAGCCGACCCAGGTGCAGGATCCGGCTTTCGAGAACCGCCTGGTGCCGCGCATCGGCGCCGAGTACCGCTTGCCGCTGATGCGGGACCTCGAGCTGCCGGTGCGCGCCGGTTACTTCTTCGAGCACTCCCCGGTGCCGCCTCAGACCGGCGTGACCAACTACGTCGACGCCGACCGCCACGTGGTGTCGGCGGGTGCGGGTCTGAAGTGGAGCGACCCGGGCCGCGTGCTGCCCGGCAACCTCCGCTTCGACGCGCACGCGCAGCTGTCCCTGTTGCCGACCCGCGTCACCCTGAAGGACAACCCCGCGGACACCACCGGAGACTACAGAGCGCGGGGGACGATATTGAATCTCGGCGCTACGCTGAGTCTGGGGTTCGAATGAGAGCGCTCGCTGTCGTCTCCGTGCTGTGCGCCACCGCCTGCGCCACGCTGGCGAACGAGGCGGGAGATCTCGACGTGGAGCGCCCCAACGCCCTGGCCGGTCCGTTTCGCTTGCTGAAGGACCCGGAGCTCAGCAGCAAGGACGCGCCCTACATCCTCAAGAAGCGCTACTCGGACTTCCGCGATCCGAGCGTGATCGCCGAGGGCTCGGAGCTCGGCCCCACGACGCTGTACGCCACCGTCACCAGCCCGAGCGGGGACTCCATCCAGCGCTTCAGCGCGCCGGACGGTCGCAGCTTCGACCCCGCGGGCGCGGACGTGCTCACGCCCACGGAGAGCTGGGAAGGCGGCGCGATCGCCCAGCCCAGCGTCGCGCGGGTGAACGGCGAGCTGTGGCTGGCCTATGCCGCGGCCGGGGGCATTGGCCTCGCGCGCTCGAGCGACGGCGAGACGTTCGTGAAGGATCCGGCGCCGGTGCTCGAGGCGGGGGGCGACGCCTGGGAGGGTGGAGCGGCTCCCCAGGCGCCCGCGCTGCTCGCGCTGCCGTCGGGTGAGGTGCGGCTGTTCTACTCCGCCAACGGGCGCATCGGCGAAGCGCGCTCGTCGGGCACGGGCAGCTTCACCCGCATCGGCAGCGCGCCGGTGCTCGAGCCCGGTGGCACCGAGTTCGACGGCCAGGCCGTCGGGGATCCAGATGCTTGGCTGAGCCAGACTGCGGAGGGCCGCCGTGTGACCCGCGTGTACTTCACGGCCACCGCCGAGGACGGCAGCCAGTCCGTGGGGCTGGCCGCGCGCTACCAGAGCGAAGGGCGCCTCACCCCCGCCGCGGCTCCCTCCCTATCGGGCCCGCGAAATCCTCGCTCCCCAGCGGTTTTGCCCCGCGCAAAGCTCACCCTGTTGTTCGTCACCCAGCGCGCGGGCAGCTCGGATTCCCAGGATTTCCCCGCCATCGCCGAGGGCGTGGCGCCCGCCACGGTGGATCTCACGCTGCCCTGATCCGCGGAAACCGGGATAAGCTCGCGCCGTGGTCATCGCGTTCTTCCTGGCGGTCTTCCTCGTCTCCTGCTGCGTGTTCTTCTACGGCCTGCTGATCAAGGGCGTGGATCGCTACGAGCCGGAGCCGTGGTGGCTGCTGATGATCTGCTTCTTCTGGGGCGCCCTGGGAGCCACCTTCTTCTCGCTCATCTTCAACACCATCGGTGGCGCCGTGATCTCTTCGGCGGTCGGCACCGCCACCGCGGATCAGGCGGCCGTGGCTCGCGGCGCGACGGCGTCCTTCGTGGCCCCCCTGGTAGAAGAGTCCTTCAAAGGCTGTTTCCTGCTCGTGGTGTGGGGCGCCTCCTCCTTGTGGCTCAAGGAGCTCGATGGCGCTCTCGACGGCGCCATCTACGGCGGCTGCATCGGGCTCGGCTTCACGCTCACGGAAGACGTGCTGTACATCATGAACGGCACCGCGCAGATGGGAGCGGCCGGGTTCATTCTGCTGTTCTTCATCCGCACCATCCTCGGCGGTCTCGGGCACGCGACCTTCACCAGCATGACCGGCATCGGCGTGGGCGTGGCGTCGGAGTCCAGAAACATACTGGTGAAGATCATCGCTCCCATAGGCGGCTGGAGCGCCGCGGTGGGGCTCCACTTCCTGCACAACTTCCTGGTCAGCTTCTTGGGCACCGCGGGCGTGCTCTTGAAGTTCGCCGTGTTCCTCACCTTCGCGGTGTTGTTCTTCGTGCTGCTGTACATCTTGGCGTTCCGCGATCGCGCCATCGTCATGCGCGGCCTCGCCGACGAGGTCGGTGTGCTGCTCCATCCCAAGGAGTTCAAGCTCACCACCAGCGGCACCATGCTCATCCCGCTGGTGAACATGTTCGCCCTGATGGGCAGCCCCAAGGGCTACATGTCCGCCCGCAAGAAGCAGCTCTTGTTCGCCGATCTCGCGTTCCTCAAGAACCGCTTGCGCCGTGGAGAGAGCGGTGCCGGCTTGACGCGCAAGATCGAGGAAGTGAAGCGGGAGCTTTCCAGCCTGAATCAGCAGGGCGTGTTCGTGGGCAAGCAATAGCTTGTCGGCCCGCCGCGGAAACGTCGCGGCGCGCGGGGCGGATGGGGTCGTCGGGCGTCCCCGGGCAGCGTAGGACGGAGCGATGAAACGCCGAGCCGACGTGGGTGGCGCACATCGCGAGCCGGAAGCCCGTGTTCGTGGATCCCGAAGGCGTGGGCTGGAACACCAGCGTGAGCTTCGACGCGCCCCTCGGACGCTACCTGCTGATGACCGAGCACAGCGAGTCGTTCAAGGGCAACCTGGGCCTGTTCGAGGCGCCCACGCCTGGGGACCCTGGTACACGGTGAGCTACCAGAGCGGCTTCGGCTCTCCCCCGGCAGTGCCCCAGAACGCGTTCTTCTGGAACTTCTCCAACAAGTGGCTCAGCGCCGACGGCAAGGACTTCGTGCTGGTCTTCTCCGGCATCGGAGACAACGACTCCTGGAACACGGTCCAGGGCTCGTTCACCACGAACTGACGGCTACTTGCAGCTGACCGTCGCCGTGGCCACGCCGAACTGTACATCGCCGCCGCAGCGGCTGGCGCAGCCCGCGAGCAGGAAGGCGTCGCTGGAGCTGGGGTCGTTCTGGGTGCACCACGCGCGACACGCCACGTGCCGTGCTTCCAGACGATCCCCGCCTGTGCCCGTCGCCAGCTTGCCTTCGCGGGTGAGCTGGGCGCTGCAGTCCTTTCCGCCCCCGCCGGACGCGCAGGCCAAGAGCACGGCGACGAGCGCGATCAACCCGGCGACGGCCGTGCGGCTCACAGACATTCCGTCCTCAGCGTGGCAGCGCCGGAGCGGGTCTGGGCGTCGCAGCGCGATTGGCACGCCTTCACCTCGCGCTGCAGGTGGATCGTGATGATCGAATCGGGCTTGGCGGGAGAGCTCGGGTTGTCTCGCTTCCACTGATCGAAGGCGGCCTTCACCGTGGGGTCGCCGAACTGACAGTAGGCAATGCACGCCCCAATCACCGAGCTCTCCCGCGCCTTGGCCTTGTCGCTGTGGGTGCCCAGGGAGCTATAGCGCTCGCTGCCCACTTGCACCGAGCTCACGCACTTCTGCTTGGGCCCGCTCTTGCACGCGAGCAGCGCGCCGACCACGAGAACCAGGGCAATACGGCTCATCTTGGCCGTTATTGCAGAATGAAGGGCGCTCGCGCGACCCTTTTGTGAGCCGCGGAGCGCGCACGTCGTCGAAGATCAGGCGCGGCCGATCACGTTGCGCGCGATCACCAGGCGCTGCACCTGGCTCGTGCCTTCGTAGATCTGCAGCACCTTGGCGTCGCGCATCAGCTTCTCCACGGGGTAGTCCCGCACGTAGCCGTTGCCGCCGAAGACCTGCACAGCGTCGATGGCCGTCTGCATGGCGCGGTCCGCGCCGAAGGCCTTGGCGTAGCTCGACACGATCGGGTCGCGAACGCCGTTGTCCAGGTTCCAGGCGGCCTTTTGGTACAAGAGGCGCGTCGCTTCCACGCCGATGGCCATGTCCGCCAAGATCGCCTGGATCATCTGGTGCTCGGCGATGGCCACGCCGAAGGCCTTGCGCTCCTTGGCGTAGGCCACGCTCTCGTCCAGCGCGCGCTGCATCAAGCCGGTGGCCAGGGCGCCGATGTCCGGCCGCGTCTGGTTGAAGGTTTCCATGGCGAGCTTGAAGCCCTGGCCCTCCGGCGCGAGGAGATTCTCCTTCGACACCTTCACGTCTTCCAGGTGCACCACGGCGGTGTCGCTCGCCCGCTGGCCGAGCTTGTCCTCGTGCTTGCCGACGCGCAGGCCGGGCGTGTCGCGATCCACGATGAAGGCCGCGATGCCCTTGTGCCGCTTGGCCGTGTCGCTGGTGGCGAAGATCACGTAGAAGCTCGCCAGCGTCGCGTTGGTGATCCAGCTCTTTTCGCCGTTCAGCACGAAGTCGTCGCCGTGCTGGGTGAAGCGCGTGCGGAGGCCCGCGACGTCGCTGCCGCCGCTGGGCTCGGTGGTGGCGTAGCTCGCGAACAGCGGCTCCGCGGTCAGCATGCCCAGGTACTTCTTCTTCTGCTCCTCGTTGCCTGCGAGCTTGATGGGGGTGAGGGCCAGGGTGTTGGCCAGCATGCTGGTGGTGATGCCGGTGCAACCGTAGGCGAGCTGCTCGGTGATGAGCGCGTTCTCGAGCTCCCCCATGCCGGGCCCGCCGTACTCCGACGGCACCGAGGTGTTCACGAAGCCGAGGGCGTGGGCCGCTTCGAACACTTCTTTGGGGAACTTGCTCTCGCGGTCACACTCCGCAGCGACCGGGATGATGCGCTCCTTGCTGAAGCGCATCGCCATATCGATCAATGCCTTTTGCTCTTCCGAGAGGCCGAAGTCGAGCATGGCTCACTCCTTTGCGCGCTTCTTCATGCGCGCGTGCTCGGCGCGCACGGCGCGCGCGCCCATCATGTAACCAATGATCAGCCCCAGCATGATCATGCCAGGGATGTAGATCATGTGCTCCAGGGTCATGGCTCAGTCGTCGCCGGCTTCGGCCTTTTCGGCGCGGTCCAAAGACTTTTCCAAGTCTCCGATACGCGTGGCGAGACGTTGTCCGCGCCGCCACGACAAAACCAAAAATCCCATCAAGATGGCCCACATCACGATGTAGGCCGCGACCAGGAGGCTGCCGGCGCTGGCGGTGTCGCTGCCGCCTTGAACCGGCTTGAACTCCTGCGCGCGCTCCTCCGGCGTGGCCGGGGTGCCCTGAGGTGGGGCGTTCTGAGCGAGGCGCAGGCCGGGGCCGAGGCCGGGGTCGTCGTGGAGCGCTTGCGGGGTCTGCATGGATCAGACTTCCTCCGTGGCACCCAGGGACACGGCGCGCTCCTCGGCGCGGCTGAGCCGCGCGTCGAGCCACAGGAGCCGTGCTCGGGACCAGAGAAACAATGCGGCGAGCAGCGTCATCGCGATGAAGCCGCCGAGCAGCGCCAGCTTCATGTCCGGGTGACCGAGGCCACCGCCGCCTTTGGTGATCACGGTGGGGTGGTTGCCGCCCCACTTTCGGACCGAGTAGTGGATGATGGGTAGGTTGACGGTGCCCAAGATGCCGAGGGCCGCGGCGAACTTGCGTTCTGCCTCGCCGTCACCGGAGAACGCTCGCAGTACCACGATGGCGGCGTACACCAGCATGCTGAGCAGCGAAGTGGTGAGCCGGGGATCCCAGACCCAGTAGACGCCCCAGGCCTTCTTGGCCCAAAGCGGACCACTGGTCAGCACCATGATGCCGAACATCGCGGCGCACTCGGCTCCGGCGCGGGCCCAGGCGTTCCAGCCGTCGTTCAGCTTGAGCAGGTAGCCCGCGCTGGCGATGAAGCAAATCACGCCGGAGAGGTACATGCCGTAGGCGGCGGGGACGTGGAAGTAGAAGATCTTCTGGGCGATGCCACCCGCTTCCGGCTGCGCCACCGGCACGCGGAAGAACACGAAGGCGATGAGAGCGATGAACGTCGCGGTGGTGGCGGCCGCGAGCACGTTGAAAAATGTGTTCTTCCGGTCCATGGGACGAGCGGAACGCTAGTGTGTGGTGGGCCCCCAGACAAGGCCGAGGCGTCATGTTCCTGCGCTTTGCCGGCTACACGTCGCAGCTGGCCAGGGCCAGGAGCGCGGCGATGCGGGCGCGGACCAACTCGAACTCCTTGATGGCGGTGTCGATCTCGGCCTCCCGCAGGCGCCGGGCGGAGTCCACCAGGTCGAAGCTCGAGCCTTGCCCGGCGGCGAAGGCGATGCGCGACAGGCGTGCGCTCTGGCGGGCGATCTCCCGGCTCTTCTCGCTGACGCCCAGGTTGGCCTTGGCCACGTCCACGGCGCGGGTCGCTTGCACGACCTCGATGCGCACCTGGCGCTTGGCGTCGGATAGATCCGTTTGGGCCAGCCGCCGCTGCGCCTCGGCGGTGGCCTTGTTGCCGTAGCGCAGGCCACCGTCGTAGAGCTGCCAGCTGAGCACGCCGCCGATGGTCCAGGTCACCGGCTTGCCGTTCGCACTGAAGCGCTCGTTGCTGGTCCAGTTCAGGTTGGACACGAAGTCGAGGGTGGGGGCGTAGTCCCAGCTTTCGGCCTTCACGTTGCGCTCGGCTAGGTCCAGGCGGGAGCGCGCTGCGCGGACGTCGGCCCGAGTGTCCGGTGAGCCCACGGGCTTGCACACCGCGCGGGCGTCGGAGGCGAGGGTATTGATGCGCACCGACGGGTCCACGCCCCACGGGTCGGAGAAGCCGAGGGCCAGGCCCAGGGCCTCGCGAGCGCGGCGCACGCTCTCGTCGGCGCTCACCACCTGCGCGCGGGTGAGGCTGACCTCTTGCTCGGCCCGGAGCACGTCCACGGCGCTGGCGGAGCCCAGCCGGGCCCGCTTCTTGTTGAGATCCAAGGTGGAGAGCGTCGACTTGAGGGACACGCGGCTGATCTCCGCAACGCGCTCCGCGGTGATCACGCTCACGATGCTTTCCGCCACTGCTCCGAGCACCACACGCTGCGCGTCCGACGCGCTCAGGCGGGCGGCCTCACCGCTCTGCTTGGCGGTGCCGTGGTCGTACCAGGCCTTGGGCGCGAACACCGGCACGCGCAGCGCGAGGCCGGCGTTCCAGGTGGTGAGGGGATCTGGGATGGTGCCCTGACGGATGCCCGACGAGCTGAAGATCACGCCGTCGCCCGTGAGCAGGTGACGCTGCACCTGCGCCGTGCCCGTGAGGGTGGGCAGCGCCCGCGCCAGCGCTTGGCGCGCCTGGCCGCTGGCCAACGCGATCTGCGCGGCAGCCCGCTGCAAGTTGGTGTTGTTGCCGCGCACCAGCTTCAGCGCCTCGCGCCACGAGTGCAGCTCGTGGCTGGGCGTGGGCAGCGGCTTCAGCATGGGGTCGTCGACCTCCGGGAGCTTGGGCTCGCCGGTGGGCTCCGGTACCGCGACGGGCTTGTCGGCATCCGGCGGTTCGGGCGCGGGCTGCGCGTTGGCGGTGGTCGCGGCGAAGGCGATCAGGGCAACGGAGGCGAGGGCTCGTGTTCGGACCATTGCCGCGAGATAGTGCCGTGAGCCCTGCCTGCAAAGGGCAAAGGGTCTCCAATACCTCGCCGTTTCACGTCCAGCGCGCGAGCAGCTCTTCGACCTCGGGCACCGAGAGCCGCGGCGCGAGCAGCGCTCGAGCCTCCGCCTCGCGGCCGAGGCGGACCAGCGCGTGCGCCAGAGAAGCGGCGATTTCCACGTCCGACGGCAGGCTGCGGTGCGCCTGATTGAGGTAGCGCAGGGCGTCTTTTGGGCGGTTCAGGCCGGCGTCCAACAGGTGGCCGACGTTGTGGGCGTACTCCGCGCAGTGGGGCGCCAGCGCCAGAGCGCGCCGGTAGGCCGACAGCGAGGAGCGGGCGTGACCGAGGAGCGCCAGGCACAGCCCGAGCACCGCCCAAGCGCGGTCGCTCTCGCCGTCCGCCAACAGACGCCGCACGATGAGCGCGGCGCGCCAGGGGTCGGCCTCGACCAGCTGCTCCGCGAGCTCCTGACACGCGAAGCGCCAGGGCAGGGAGCCGGGCTCGGCGCGCTGCATGAGCTTGTTCAGCATCGGCACCAGATCCCGAGCCGGAAGTCCGTTTTCGAGCGCCCAGCTCGCATCCCGCACGAGACGATCCGTCTCCGCTTCGGCACTGCTCTCGATGGGCTGGTCCTCGTTCTTCACGGGGCGAACGCTAGCGTAGCAGAGAAAATCACGAGCGCGGACGAGCTTCTTCGGCCATCGCCTGCTTGCCGCCGAGGGTGGCGCCGTTCAACGCGTCGATGGCCTTGTCGAGCAGCTCTCTTGGCACGCGTACGAAAGAGTGACGGTGACGCACGTTGACGGTGCTTGCAGCATCCGGACCAAGCTCTGCCAAGAGCTCGTGAAAATCCTCGGGGCTGATGCCGTCACGCTTGCCCACGTTCACGTAGACTTCCGCCACATCGCCGCCTTCCACCGGCGCTTCGGGCTCCATCGAGGAGACCTCGTAGGACGGCAGGTCGTCGTCGAAGGAGTCCCGCCGCTGGCGCGTTCGGCGCGGGCGCTCGGCGCCGCGCGGGCGGTCTTCGCGCGGGCGGTCTTCGCGCGGGCGGTCTTCGCGCGGGCGGTCCTCGCGCGGGCGGTCTTCGCGGGCGCGGCGCGTCGGCTCCGGCGCTTCCGGCGTGCGCGCGCGGCGTGCCGGGGCTTGTCGCACCGGTTCCGGCGCTCGGGCGCGGCGCGCCGCGGTCGCTTCTTCCACGGCCTCGGGCCGTGCCCCCAGGTGATCCCGCAATAGGTTCGCTACGATCTCCTCGCCCAGCTCGTGGCTCATCAGCCGCCGCGCCAACGCGCGGTCGTCCGGGTGAATGCGCCGAGCGGCGAACAGATCGGCGAACATCTGCACCAGGTCCGTTTGCGCGCGGGTCTGCAGCTCGCGATCCGTCGGCAGCTGTCGCTCGATGGGCTTCAGCTTGTAGGTGAGCCGCAGGTAATAAAGATTTCCGATGTCACTCGGCGTGATGAGCGAGATGGCCGTCCCAGTGCGTCCGGCGCGACCGGTGCGGCCGGTGCGGTGCACGTAGTTCTCTGCGGACTCCGGGAAGTCGTGATTGATCACGTGGGTGAGGTGAGAGATGTCGATGCCGCGGGCGGCGACGTCCGTGGCCACCAAGAAGCGCAGCTCGCTGTTGCGCGTGGCCGCCATCACCTTTTCTCGATCGTTCTGGGGCAGGTCCGCGTTGAGCCAGTCTGCGGCAAACCCCTGCTGCTGGAGCACGGCGGCGACGCGCTTGGTTTCGTCCCGCGTGTTGCAGAAGACGATGGCGCTCTCGGGATCCTCCGTTTCGATGATCTTCAAGAGCTCCCCGGCCTTGTCGCCGAAGCTCATGTACACGAAGTGGTCGATTTCCAGCGCGCCGACGTGATCCCCGCTCAAGGTGATGAACTCGGGGTTCTTCAGGCGGGTCTCCGCCATGCGCTGGATGTCCGGCGGCAGGGTGGCGCTGAACAAGAGCGTCTGGCGTCCGTCCGGCAGGAACGAGAGGATGTCGGTGATCTGCGGCAGAAAGCCCATCGACAGCATCTCGTCGGACTCGTCCAGGATGAAGATGCGAATGGACGTTGGATCCAGAGTTCCGCGGCGCAGATGGTCGAGCACTCGACCGGGGGTTCCCACCACCACCTGCGCGCCCGCTTCGAGCTGCGCCACCTGGCGGGGCATGGGAGCGCCGCCGTACACGGCCACGATGCTCACGTCGACGTGCTTGCTCAGGGCGTCCAGCTCCCGGGTGACTTGCAACGCCAGCTCCCGCGTCGGACACAGGATGAGGGCCTGCACCGCGCTCGCGTCCTTCTTGACCAGGGCGTCGACGATGGGCAGCCCGAAGGCTGCGGTCTTGCCAGTTCCGGTGCGCGCCTGCACCACGAGATCGCGACCTCGCGAGGCGGGCTCGAACACCGCGCGCTGCACCGGAGTGGGGTGGACGTAGCCGAGATCGTCGACGGCTTGGCGCACCTCCTTGGACAAGCGAAGACTGTCGAAAGTGGGCGGGGCCTCGTGCTCGGCGGGATTCATCGTCATGGTCGTCTTTTCGAAAGCGGGGCGGAGCTTAGCGGTTTTCGCCGCTCAGGTGCTGCTCCAGGGCGTGCATTTGTCGGCGACGCCGCGCCAGGTCGAGCGCCTCGATGCGGGCGGAGTGCTCCTCGGCGTAGCGGTATTGGTCCACTTCCCGCAGCGCGCGCAGCGCCGCCGGATCGCCACTACAGGCCTGATCCAGTGCGTCGCGTTGGGCCCACTCGGGGTCCAGGGCGCCTCGGAACTGGCTCACCGCCGCCCGCTCGCCGCCCACCTCTGCCGCCGCCACGCCGCGAGCGCGGCGCACGGCGTGGATCAGCTTCACGATGCTCGGGCGACAGCTGACGTTTTCCTCGGAACGCGGCGAAAACCAGACCTGCACGATGATCTCGGTGGCGCAGGTGATGGTGAAGCCGCCGACCACCAGCGCAAACAGGGCGATGCCCAGGCGGCGGCCCAGGCGTTCGCCACGGGTGAGGGGAGGGGTCGGCATCTCAGCCGCCCGGATTACCCCCGGCCCCGGGGCCGCGTCAAACGCGCTCGGGTGATTGACCTGAGGCACCCTGGCACAATACCTTTCAAGAAACTTTGAAAACTCCGAACAGCCCCCTCTCCCTGCCTGAAGCAGTGGACGCCCTGGTCCGTACGACGGACGCTGTGACCGTGCCCGCGCGCCTCGAGCAGCGTCTGACGGATGTGCAAGCCGCACTGGCCGGTGACTTGACGAAAGTCGAGACGGCCCTGCGTGGTGCCGCCCGGGAAGGGCCGAGCCCCGGCGTGGATGCGGCGCGACACCTGGTGGAAAACGGTGGCAAGCGCGTGCGTCCCTTGGCGCTGTTGCTCAGCGCGGCGTGCTTCGGTCCCATCACCGATGCCGCGCGGGAGCTGGCGGTGGTGGTGGAGCTCGTGCACTCCGCGACGCTGCTGCACGACGACGTCATCGACGACGGCGACGAGCGCCGCGGCGCCGAGACTGCACGCCGCGTGTGGGGCAACGCTGTCAGCGTGCTCGGTGGCGACCTGCTCTTGGTGCACGCTCTCGAGCGCACCTCGCGGGCCGCGCCCGCCGTGCTGCCGTCCCTGATCGAGACGCTCCGGCGTTTGGTCGACGGCGAAATCGTGCAGCTCCGCGGCCGCACCTCGCTGGATGCTTCGGAAGCGACCTACGAGCGCGTGTTGCGGGACAAGACCGCGTCCCTGTTCGGCTTCGCCACGCGCACCGGCGCGCTCATCGCCGGCGCCCCCGCCGACGCGCAGGAGAAGATGGAGCAATTCGGCGAGCGCCTCGGCGTCGCCTTTCAGCTGGTGGACGACCTGCTCGACTACGCCAGCCCCGACACCGGCAAGACGCCGCTGGCGGATCTGCGAGAGGGCAAGCTCACGCTGCCCCTGGTGCTCGCCGCTGCCCGTTCTCCGGAGCTGCTCGAGCCGTTGGCCCGCATCCACGCCGGGGATTTGTCGCCGGTGGAGCACGTGAGCCGCGCGGTGATCGAGTCGGGGGTGTGCGACGTCGTGCGTGAGCGCGCCGCCAAGACCACCGCCAGCGCACTGGACGCGCTTCGGGCCCTCGCGCCCGGGCCGGCCCGCACGCTGCTCGAGGGCGTCGCCCAGGAGCTCGCGGCACGGGCCGCCTGACGCCGTCGTGAACGCCGCCGCCAAGAAGCCCCCGCGACGCGGCTTGTGGCAGAGCGAGCTCATCGTCACCGATCTCATCGGCCGGCTGATCGAGTTCTGGGGCTTCAAGCGCAACATGGGGCGCATCTGGGCGGTGCTGTATCTCTCGCCGGAGCCCATGAGCGCGCGGGACTTGCAGGACACGCTCAAGCTCTCGAGCGGCGCCGTGAGCATGACGCTGAACGAGCTCTTGCGCTGGGGTGTCGTCAAGAAGGTGTGGTCTCCGGGGCAGCGCCGCGACTACTTCGCCGCCGAGGTCCAGCTCTGGAAGATGATCTCGCGTGTGATGGCCGAACGCGAAGGCGGCGAGATCTCCGCTGCCATCGACGCCTGCGAGGAAGCCCTCACGTCCCTCGAGGAGCACCTTCGCTCCGACGACGAAAAGACTCGGGAGCGCGCCAAGCTCCAGCAGGTGCGCATCACTGCGCTGCTCGGCCTCGCCAAGCTCGGCAAGCAACTCCTGGACGCCCTCTTGAACACCGCCAAGCTGGACGCCGAGCCGCTGTCGCGCATCGAGCTCTCCAAGTAGATCCATTTGTTGGTCCGCCGCGGAACCGCGCGGCGCGCCGCGCCGAGGTCGGGGAGCAGCGGGCAAGGGGGGGATGAGCTCGCGTGCCTCGAGGCCGAGCCGAGCTTCGCCCGGTGCGCGCCGCGCGCTGCGCGCGCGCACCGCTGCGTGCGGAGTTCGATCGCGTCATCGGCACGCTGGTGCGGCTCGTCGAGCGGAGTGCTTGGAGCGGTGAAGATCCAAACACAATCAAGCCTATGACTTGAGCTTGCGGATGTGGGTGAGGTAGTCGTCCACGCTGCGGAACGCGCCGATGGGCAGGGGCTTGTTGCTGCCCATCACCGTCTTCATCTGCTGCGGATCGAAGTGGTTGCCGATGTTCATGTTGCGCGTGGCCGACATGCCGGCGGACGGCTCCGCCAGCGATGCCGGAGGCGTGCCGCCGTAGCACTCGAGGTACCACTCGACGGGTGCGGCAGGCGGCTCGGTGAGGGACGCGTCGAGCTCCGCCGGATCCACCGGATCGACGCCCAGCACCTTGGCGAGGTCCGCGACCAGGTACGCCGGCAGCCATTCCGACAGGCCCGTGCGCCACACCAGCACGAAGGGCGGCAGCGCCGAGAGCGAAAGCGAGGCGCGGAGCGCCGCCAAGCTCGTGGGCTTGGGGGAGCCGTCGAGATCGGCCCAGAACCAGCTTTCGTCCGCCATCAGTTCAGCGTCTTCTTGTCGGTGCTGATGGGCGGCTCCACGAAGGTGGCGGTGATCTCGCGGGTGAGGGCGACGCGGATTTCGTGGGCCACCGCGTCCACCGTGCCGGCCAGGCGTTCCACGTTGCGCTGATAGACGAACAGGCGCGCCGTGGGCAGCTGGCCGCCGCCGTCCGAGGCAATGCCGTCGAGCAGCAACAGCGCGCGGGGATCGACGCCGTCGACCACGACCTCGACGCCGGGGACGTCGCACACGTACACCTCGCCGGGGCGTAGGAACGTCTTCAGCTCCGGTGGGAGCTCGTCCACGACCGCTTCCGCCGTCATGCGGAAGGTGTCCCGGGTGAGCGACCAGGTCGGCATCGGCAGCGCCAGGTCGAGATCTCGAGAGCGCAGGAACGCTTCCGTCGCGGCCGCCGTGTCGCCCTTCTCGTCCTTCAAGAGCCCGAGGTAGTACCAAGCTTCGGGGTTGTCGGGGTGCGTCTTCACGGCGGCGTCGATCAGCGGCAGCGCCCGACCGAGATCTCCGACCTCGTACAGCGCCCGTGCCACCAAGAACCCATGGTTCGGATTGTCGAAGGGTCCATCCGGGAACTGGCGGCACACCGCCTTGGCTTCTTCGAAGTCGCCCTTGCCGAGCAGCGCGTCGAACTTCAGCAGCAAAGCGTCCACCATCTCGTCGTCGGACTCCGCGAGGTCGAGCGCCTGCTCGCACATGTCTACCGCTTCGTCGAACTCGCCGAGCGGATGGATGTACACCTCGGCCGCGTTCAGCATCGCCTCGAGGTAGGTGTCGTCGAGGGCGATGGCCTGGCGGTAGTGCTCGATGGCCTCGTCGAAGTCCCCTTGCAGGGCCGCGCAGTAGCCGAGGAGGTTGTAGGCCTCCGGCGATTGGCTATCGAGCTCCAGGGCGCGGCGGGCCGACAGCTCGGCACCGCGGGAATCCCCGCGTTGAACGAGATCCCAGCCGCGGTCCAAATGCGCGGAAAACTGATCCATGACCGCGCACTACTGGTCCCGGCCGGCCGTGCCGTCAAGCACCGGCGGTCAGGCACCCCAATCAGTCGTGAATCACCACCAAGCTGCCGGGGCGGTCGCCGGACGACCAGGCTCCGTGCCAGCCCTTGGGCATCGGCGGATCCGCGAAGAAGAACAAGTGCTTCGCGTCGAGCGGCGCGAGGTTCACGCAGCCGTGGCTCATCTGCACGCCGAAGTTCCGGTGCCAGAAAGCACCGTGCACCGCGTAGGAGCGGTGGAAGTACATCACGTAGGGCACGTCCTCGATGGAATAGGGCAAGTCCCCGGCGGCGGTGCCGTTGCCGTCCATCGTGGTGGTGACGTGCTTCTCACGAATGCGCCAAGCACCGGTGGGTGTGCTGTGATCCTTGTCCTTGATGCTGGAGTGCTTTCCGGTGGACACCATCGTCGCGTACACCGGACGCCCACCTTCGAAGGCGACCAGGGTCTGCTCGCTGAGGTTCACGTCGATCCAGCGCTCGTTCGGCTTCAGGTCCTTGGGCGGCGGCCCCGGATGGGTCTCGCGCACGTGGATGGCCTTGATCCAGGTGTCGTCCTTGGTCTCGAGGTAGCGCGTGCCGCCGACTTCCTGGGACTTGCCGGTGAGCTGGATGGCGGTGAAGGCCTCGATGGCCTTGGCCGGCTTGGGGGACGAGCTGCCTTCCTCGATTTCGTAGGTCGGCGCCGTCTTCCGCCCGCCGTACACCCAGGCGATGGGCAGCTTGAAGTCGCCTCCGAGCTCCACGCCTTGGAACTTGGATCCCGCCGTGATCCAGAAGCGATCCGCCGGCGCCACCAGCCCCTTGGTGGACTTGTACCAAGTGCGGCCGTTCCAGCTGAAGGTCTTGTCGACGGCGATGTAGAAGCCCGCCACCATGCGCTTGGCGAGGATGTCGTCGCCCTCGGCCTCGAGCTGCTCCAGCGTCACCTCGTGCAGCTTGTCCTTGGCGTTCTCCTGCTGCCACCAGGGCTTCTCCGGCTCGTCGCTGCCGCCGTCCGTGGGTTGAGTGAGGATGCCCGCGTCGGCCAACGCGCGATCGATCTGCGGGCGATCCGGCGCGCCGCCATCCGTCACCACGGAGGCGCGACGCACGGTCTTGTCGTCGTCGTCGTCGCTCTCCTGCTCTTCCTTCTCTTTCGCCTTCTTGGCGCCGGGAAGATACGGCTCGTACTTGTACATCTGTTCGCGCGACGGAACCGAGCGATACAGCGGCGTGCCGTTCTTCGCGTTGCGCGCGTACTGATAGGGCAGCACAGCGTCGAGGTCCGGAGCCTTGAGCGCGAACTTTACCTGCGGATGCTCGAGATCCGTGGTGCCCAGGTTGCCGCACACGTAGCCACCGGTGACGATCTGGTACCAGCCGCCGCTGCAGCTCTTGGTCGACACCGGCTTCTCTTGAACCGGGACGCGACCACCGTTGCGCACGTAGCCGAGCTTCTTGTCCTTGTCGAACTCGGGGTTCGGGTACACCGCGGCCGCGACGGAGGTGACCACGAACCAGGGCCCCTTCCAGTCGAGCTCCTTGGCGCCGGCGTCTTCCTCTCCCTTGGCTTCGGGCTCCGCCTTGGGCTCGAGCTCCTCTGGTAGCGTGGGGTCCCCGGCAGGCCCCTGGGGTCGTACCGAGCGCCCCGAGGCCGACGCCGCGGGCTGCGCGCCCGGCGGGGGGGAGCGGTCGCAGGCCGCGGCGGCCGTCAGGGCGGCCAGCAGCGCAACGGAGAAACCGGTACGGAATCGCATCAGGGGTCTGGGGCTTACTACCCACATGAGGGGTCGTCGAACCACTTTTCGAGGTCTCCTTTGGCCCGTGAGCCGAAAATCCGCTGAGGGCAAAGCGAGGCCCGTGCCAACGTGAAATGCCCAGGTTCGCCCGTCCAACCTGACAGCGGTATGGTGAGCAGCGTGGATTCAGACCCGCAGTGGCGTGGACAACGGGACACCTCCCGGCGCCGGCTGTGGCGCATGTTGGCGCTTTCTCTCGGGGTGCACCTGCCGCTCACGCCGATCCTCGGGCTGTTCGGCTTGATCTCGCTGTTGAATCCTCCGCCCGCCGAGGCAGTGCCACCCTCGCCGCCAATCAACGCCATCCCGGTCGAGCTGGTCGAGGAAGACACGCCGGGGCCGGGGGCGGGCGCGAAAGAGGCAAAGCCCGCGAGCCCCGAGCCCCCGGGGGGGCCGGCGAGCAGTGACGATCCGTTCGCGGATCTCGACGAAGATCTCGACTCGGACACCGAGCTCAGTGAGGAAACCGCGCCGGACCAACCCAAAGAAAAGCCAGGCCAAGATGCGGGAGCGCTGGCAGCCGCCGGGGAAGCGGACGCGGGCACCGGCAAGGCCATCGGCGATCCGGTGACTCTCAGCGGTGCTGCGGGGAAGGTCGCGGACGCGAACGCCAACGTGCGGCTCCTGATCCACGCGAAGCGCATCCGCAATCATCCGCTGGGCTCGCGCATCGGAACGCTGCTCGGAGCCGCGCAGCAGTGGAAGGACTTCTTCGGGCCGGGCGGGCTCGATCCCATCAAGGACGTGGACGAGATCCTGATCGCCGGGCCGCAGCTCCGCGACTCCTCCGAGGTGGTGGCGGTGCTGGGGCTCAGCGCGCCGCCGGCGCGCATCCGTGCGGCCATCGACGGTCTCGTGAAGCGCGATCCCCAAGGCGGCTGGCTCGACGCCGGGGTGCCAGCCGCCAAGGCGCGGGCGGATCGCGCGGAGCGGGTGTTCGTGATGCCGGCGCCGGGCATCGTGGTGGTGGCGCCACCGAGCGCCGCGGATCACGCCCTCAGTCTGGGGTCGTCGCTGCGCTTTCCGAAGGCGAAGGGCAGCGAGGCGCTCACCACCTTCGTGACCACCCCCTGGCGCGCCTTCGTGGGCATCCCCTTCAACGTGCCGAAGAGCATCAAGTGGGTGCGCATGAGCATCACGCCCACCTCCGATGGAGGCGCCGTGGCCGATCTGGTGGCTGAGGACGAGAATGCCGAGGCGGCGCGAAACCACGCGGAAGAGCTGACCCGGAACATCAACGCCGTGACCCTCGTGAAGATCCCGTTCCTGGGCTCCATGCGGCTCATCGAACCCGTGAGCTTCACCTCGGAAGAGTCGGAAATTCGGGGGAAAGTCGTGGCGACGCCAAAGCAGCTCAAGGCGCTCCTCGAGGCCGTCAGTGACTACGCGGCGCTGCTCGCGAAGGAGGCCGAGGAGAAGGCGAAGAAGGCTCAGGCCGACGCCGGTGCGGCAGCGCCGGCCAGCGCAGCGCCCGTGGCCAGCGCGGCGCCCTCCGCGAGCGCCATGCCCTCCGCGAGTGCGGCGCCCTCTGCGAGCGCGGCGCCAGCGCCCAGCGCGGCGCCCTCTGCCGTCGAGGCACCCGCCGAGGGAGCGCAAGCCGACGCAGGACCGTGATCATGGAATCCCCGCGTCGGAGTGTGGAACACTATCCGCATGCGGTGGACGGCACTCGGGCTCGTGGTCTTCGTCTTCGGCTGCAGTGCGAACGACGGCAGCAGCGGTAGCGGCGGTGGGACGGGAAGCGGCGGCGCGGGCACCGGCGGCGCCACCGGCACCGGCGCGGGCAGCGGCACCGGCGCGAGCGCGGGCACCGGCGCGAGCGCAGGCACCGGTGGCGGCTCCACCGGGACCGGCCAGATCGGCGATCCGTGCGCCACCAACGCGGACTGCACCGCCGTCGCGGGCGCGGAGTGTTGGACTACGATTGGCGGCGGCCCCGTGCCCACCATCACGTTTCCCGGCGGCTTCTGCTCCAAGGCGTGCGACACGCAATCGAGCGACAACGACTGCGGTGACGTTGCCGCCTGCGCCAGTGTTGGCGTGTCCGGCGGCCAGGGCAGCGTGACCCTGACGATGTGCACGCCGCCCTGCAGCCAAGACAGCGAGTGCCGGCAAGCGGAGGGCTACCGCTGCCAGATCATCTTGCCGCCCTACGGGTTCTGCACGCTCTGACGCGGCAGCTCGGCCACGGCGGAGAGCATCGCGTCGGCGCTCTTGGGATCCAGCGCGCCGATGCAGAGCTTCGGGCCCTTCTTCGGGATCACGACGATGCGCACCTTGCCCCGTGCTTCGTCGCCCACCAGCGTGAGGCCGAAGTCGATGGCGATGCCGAGACCAATGACCAAGAGGCCCATGCCCAGGAGCGGAGGGGAGGAGCCCGGCACGCGGGCGCCGTCCACGATCAGACCCATGCCGATGTAGCTGCCGATCACCAAAGCGAAGAGGCCGGCGTACAGGCCCAAGCGCGAGAAGCGCACCTCGCGGGTGACGCGCGCGAGGTTTTCCACGGGCACGATGGTCTCGCGGTTCTTGAGCACGCGACCGAGGAGCTCCGTGCGGTGCTCGAGCTCGAGCCCACGCTCGGTGAGCTTGAGCGCCGCGGGCTTCTTGTAGGCGAGGGCGAGACGACCGAGCAGCCGCGCGCCCCGCATCACGAACAAGATGCCCGTGAGGGCCAAGAGCGTGGTCACCACCGGACCGTGAGGTGAGGGGGCGAGCTCGCCGGACAAGCGGTCCGGTCGCTCACTGGGCTTGTGCAGCAGCGCGCGCACCATCGGCTCGCTGCTCGTTTCCGCCAGGGTGGCGCGGGCGCGCGCCGCCGCGGGGCTCGCGCTGGTGGATAGCGCTGCTGCCGCCACCACGGCCTCGGAGCGCGACGCCGTGGCCGCGACCTGCGCCAGAGACGACCACAGCGCCGCGGCGCGGTCGCCGAGGGTGGCGTCGACGGCGGAGAGTGGATCGAGCCGGGTGTGCGCCGCGAGCCAGAGCACGCTCTCGGCGCGGGCTCGCTCCGTTTCCGGCGCGCTCGGGTAGTCCGCTCGGAGCGAGTAGCTGAACAGCGCCGAAGCCAGCGCGAGCTCCTCTGCGCTCGCCGCCCCCCGCTCGAGGATCTCCCGCACGTTGCCCCAGGGCGTGGTGCCGTCCGCGACCTCCGGTGCATCCGCCGGCAGTGCCGCTGCGGTGCCCGGGGCGAGAAAGTCCGCGCGCCGCTCAGCCGCTGCCGCGAGGGCCGCCGCACGCACCCGAGCCGCGAGCGCTTCCAGCTCCGGCAGGGCGGACAGCTCCCCAGCGAGGGCGGCGGGACCAGGCTGACTCATAGCCGGCATTCGATATCCGAACGCCGCACGAGGCGCCAGCCATTGTCGAAATTCGACCTCCGAAGGCCGATTTTTTCCTCAGGCCACGCCGGTGGGCAGGGAATTGAGGATGGGGCCGGGCTTTTCTTCAGCCGTGGTGTCCAGGGCGCGGTTCTTGGAGTCGACCCGCACCACCGTCGGCTTGTAGCTCTGCGCCTCCTCCGGCGTCATGTCGGCGAAGGTCGCCATGATCACCAGGTCGCCGGGCTTGTTGAGGTGGGCGGCAGCGCCGTTGATGCACACCACGCCAGAGCCGCGAGGGCCCTCGAGGGCGTAGGTCATGATGCGCGAGCCGCGGGTCACGTTCCAGATGTGCACGGATTCGTAGGGCAGGATGTTCGCCCGATCCAGCAAGTCCGCGTCGATGGTGACACTGCCCTCGTACTCCAAATCCGCGTGCGTGACGGTCGCCCGATGGATCTTCGACTTGAAGACGTTGAGCTTCATTTTTTCTACCTACTGCGTCGCGTCATGGCGGCCCGCTCCGCACGGGTCCACCTGCCGGACTTCGGAAACATAGGGGCAACATTGGGTCTTTTCAAGGCATTGCCTCGTGATCGTCGGCAACTCGTTGGCTTCGGCTGACGCCCGCCGCTTCCGAGCTCCGAGAGACGACCAAAAGCGCGCGTACAAACTTGGCCCAAGCCATGCGCTCCCGGTACGGCTCGACGTGTTCCCACGCTGCATTTCCGTGGGCACGAGGAGCTTCAGCGAAATGTCCACGACCGCCGATAAGACCCAGATGCTCGACAACCTCAGGGCCATGTTGCGGGACGTGTTCCGGTTGCGCACCGACGGCGTCGCCTATGCGCGGCTGGCCCGCGCCCACGGTTACGTGGATGGCTACATGCGAGTGCTGCTCGAGACCGGCATCGCCGACAAGACCGAGCTGCTCGCGCTGGTCGCGGAAGAGCGCGAGCTCGCCGACGGCCCCGCGACGGCTGCGCTCGAGTCCGGCGCCACCACCGTCGCCGCCTGAGTCAAGCCTCCAAAGGGATATCGTGCGCCGCACGATTAAGGGCTCGATGTCGGTGCCCGCTTCGCTTTCACGCAGCGTAGTCTGCTGTCTCAATGGGAGCGGCGCCAAGGATGAGATTCACGGCTTTGGGTGGGCTTGCCTTGGGCTGCTGCTTGCTCGGTTGTAGCGGCGAGCTCTCGGGCAAAGCTGTCGGCAATGGAGTGGACGGAGGAGGCGTGGGGCCGGATGGGGGCGGAGGCGGTGGCGGCACGGCGGGGGACGCATCTGTCGGACAGGACGGGGGCGAGCCTTTGGACGCTGGACCTCTGGACGACGCCACCTCCGATGCCACGACACCCCCCGACGAACTGGCTCCGGTACTCACGAACTTCAGGGTGGAGACCGAGTATCCGAACCGCGTCCAGTTCGATAGCAGCAAGCCGTTGCTCGCCTCCCAGCTCGGCGCCACTGGTTTCACGGTGTCGGGCAAGACCATTTCTGGCATCGTGGTCAATGCTGGGGCGACGACAGGCCACTACCTGACGGTAGCAGCGCCCTTCACGTTCTGGGACTACAGCACCGTTCGGCTAGAAGGAGGGACCGGCGCCGTTCACGACTTCTCGCTGACCAGAATCGTGAACTCAATCGCCGAGCCCAGCGCGGGGGTCGTGAGATACGCGAGTGCTTCGGGCAGCGGCAACGGCGACGGTACCAGTGAGTCCAATGCTTGGTCCTACAGCCAAGCCTTCTCCAACGCCAAGGCCGGGATGACCGTGTACATGAAGGCAGGTAGCTCGTCGGCGCAGCTGTCGCTGAGCGGAGGAGGCACCGCGTCCGCGCCCATCAAGTTCATCGGCTACAAGACGGCTCCAGGCGACATTACCTCACTCTACTACTCCTACGGTGACGGCGGACTGAGCTCCACGGAGATGCCCACGTTGAACGGCGGCGATCGAAGCTCCGGGAGCGGCATTTCGATCGAGAACGACACGAACTACGTCATCTTCAAGAACATCCAGGTCACCAACTACCTCAATGGCGTCGAAAGCCATAACAACGCCTCCAAGCTCGTGTTCGAACGCATCCTGATCAAGGACGTTGGAACCACGAGTGCCGAAGGCTACGGCTTCGAGTTCGTGAACTTTCTCGGGGATTCGCACAAGAACAGGTTCACGGACTGCACCGTGATCAACGCCACCCACATCAACTACGCGATCTATGGCAACGGGAACCTCGTTCAGGGCTGTTCGAGCTATTGCGACGAGGTGGATCCCTCGAACGTGCTCGGGCTGACGACCGACTACTATTTCTACGTCAGAGGCAACGACAACCAGGTGCTGGATTCGCGAGCGCGGCGACTCACCTATACGGGCCACGGGGGTCATGGGTTCACGACCAAATACGTGTCGGAGCACAACCTTTTCGACAACTGCCTCGCGATCAACATGATGGAGAGTCTGGACGCACGGCATTCCACGTCGCGATTCAACGTGTTCAAGAACTGTGAAGTGGACGGCGAGACGGATATCGATAACGGACAGTGGCGCGGTGGGATCACGCTGACGTCGGGCGCCAACCACAACGTCTTCGAGCGCATCTATCTCCACGATTTGAGATGGGCACTGTCCGCCAGCAGTTCCGGGGAAGACGTCGTGGCCGCAGGCAGCGACAACGTCTTCAGGAACATCGTCGCGAAGGACATCACGAGCTACGTCGTCCGGCTGTTCAGCGACACGGGCGGCACGGCCGCTTTCGACGGCAACAGGTTCGAAAACTGGACCATTCAAAACGCGCCGTACTTCTTCACGAACGACGGTGGCGTTTCTTCGTCCGGCAACGAAGTGGTCAACTGCATCTTCAGCTCGGTGGCGGCCCAGCAGGCAAGCCAGGTGACCGGCTTCACCTTCGACCACAACGACTTCCATGGTGGCTTTGCCCCCGTGGGAACGAGCTCTCATACGTTAGATCCGCAGTTCGTGGATCTAGCGGGCTTCGTCCCGAAGAACGCCGGGTTGAAAGTGGGCGTCGCGCTGCCGGGAGTGGAGTACGACGGGAGCGAGCCGCCCATCGAACGGGACGCGAACGCGCCAACGATCGGCGCGCGTGAAATTCCGAACTGAGCTGTCGCACGCGCCGGGCGCGACGGGGCTCGCGCCGCACCAACAAACGAACGAAGCCACGCCTCCGAGGAGACGTGGCTTCGCGCTGCTTGGGGACTCAGGGGTTGACGATGGTGACGTCGCCCTCCGTGCGGGGCTTGCCGCGGCGCCACCAGGTGGCCACCTGCGTCGCGCCACTGCCGCTCACGATGTGACTGAAGGCGCCGGCGAAGTCGCTCACGGGTAGCGACTTCTTGTCCCAGCTGTGCGTCCCGCCGTTGGGCGCGCCGACGGCCCAGCGAAGCTCGCCGTTGGTCGCGTCTTGATAGGCGATCTGCACCTCGCCGGTGGCGGTGACGAAGATGCTGGAGTCGTCACCCACGATGGCTTGGCCGTCGGCGGTGGCGCCGTCGTCCACCACCTCCGGCGGCGTGGGCGTCGTGCCAGCGGTGACCTTCTGGTACACGAGGGTCTCTTCGAAGCCGTTCACGTAGCTGATGTGCCAATCGCCGCCGGAGTCCACGAACAGGCTGGTGCCGATGCCCACGTCGCCGGTGTCCGTGGGGCCGTTGGGGCCGTCCGCCTGACCGTCGAGCAACACCGGCGGTTGCCAGGTGCCGCCTTCGGAGCGGACCGCCATCAGGTTGCCGTGCAGGCGGTCGTAGTAGGCGATGCCGAGACCGGACGAGGTCTGCGCCAGCGAGATGTATCCGCCGATGCCGGCCGGATAGGTGTCGAGGTAGCTCTTGTCGTAGGACGCGACGCACGTCTTCGTGCCGCCCTCGTCGATGCAGGCGTCGCCGCTGCTGCACTTCGGATCGCAGCCTGCGGCCTTGGCCACGCACTTGCCGGTGTCTTGCACGCACACGTCCGTGCCGCACATGTAGGCGCGGCAGGGCGTTTCCGTGTTGTTGACGACGGCGTCGGCGAAGGTCCAGTCAGTGGTGGAGCCGGGCGTGGCGCTCGAGGCGGTGGCCACCCGCACGGCGCTCATCGCGCCCTCCGTGGTGGCCTCGATGGCCTGGTAGGCGATCACCGGCTTGCCATCCACCACGAGCAGCTTGGCGTAGCGACCGAGGTCGCTCTTGTCCTTCTGCTGCACGGTGTGGACCGCCCAGTTGTTGCCGTCGAAGGCGGCGAACTTGAGCGCGCGGTTGGTGGCGTCGTAGTAGGCAACGACGGGCTTGTCGTTCACCAGGGCGATGCTGGTCCACAGACCGACGTCGTCTCCCGCCTCCGTGAGGCCTTGGCGGAAGCCGGTGATGTCGTTCAGGAACGGATCCGGTGGGCCGCCGGAGGTGCCGGGGTCGAGCGTGTCGTCGACCTCGGGCAAGCCGTCCACCGTCTGCCACACCACCTTGCCGTCGGTGTATTTGCCGACCACCAGATCGCCCCAGGTGTAGTCGACCTCACCGAAGTCCGGCGAGTTGCCGTAGCCGATGTCGTCGTAGCCGGCGACCCAGATGGTGCCGGCGGAGTCGACGGCGACGGACGAGTAGGCGCCCACCAGTCCAGGGTCGAGCACCTCGCAGTTCTCGGCGTCGGGGCAGGCGCCCGGCGGCTTGCCGGAGTCCGCACCCCCGGTGCCACCCGCTGGAGCCTTGTCGTCGCTGCCGCAGGAGCAGCCGGACCACGACGAGGCGAGCGCCATCAGCGCCACCGTGCCGAGGACTCTTACGCTGCGGACGCTTTTGTGGGACGCGCGGGTCTGCCGCGCGTCGCCTCCGTTCTCGTCGCTCCGGCGCCGGCGCCAGAAGAGGCCCAGCGCCAGGGCCAAGAGGGCGGGGAACCCGTAGCGCTGAAGATCGCCACCGCTGGAGGGCGAGCCCGGCAGGCTGCAATTGCAGCCGCTGCCGGTGGCGAGGGATGCGTCTTGCTCGCCGCGGATCACCGACTGCTGCACCTTGCCCACGTTGCCCTCTTCATCCACGGCCTCCACCTTGACGGTGGCGCCGCTCCCCACGTCGATGCTGGACAGCGTGTCCGCCGTGACCCACTCGCTGAAGGCGCCGTCGTCCACGGCCCAGCGCACCTTCACCGCGGTGGCGGGAGAAACGACGTCGCGCACGTTCACGTCGAGCTTGCCGGCCACGGGCTTGTCGCCGAAGGTGACGTCCGGCGGAGTCTTGTCGATCAGGAACTCCACCTTCGCGGGCGTCTCGTCCATGCTCGCCGGGATGCCGACGACGCGCGCCCGCACCTCCACGTGGTGCCGCGCCTGGATGCTCAGCTCGGGATCCGTGAGCGTGATGTTCTTGTCGTAGGTCCACGGGTGCCAGAAGCCGCCGTCGAGGCGGTACTGGTACTCGATGGTGTTCGCGCCGTTGTCGAGGGGGCTCGACACGCGCAGATCCACCGTGGGGCGATTGTCCTTGGTGATGGTCGGCAGCGTGAGGCCGGCGAGCTCCACCTTCTTGCCGGTCACCTCGGCGGAGGTGTCCGCCTGGGCGGGCGGCAGCATCTTCGCCGAGCCGCTGGCCACGCCGAAGGCCGCGAACACGCCCAGGAAGCGGTCCGGGCCCTTCTCCAGCTTGGTGAGACCCGGGCTGCCCTGACCCTGCACCGTGGGCGGGATGTTCAGCGTGAGGCCCAGGGAGGCGAGGGAGCTGTTCAGGTCGATGGGGCTGATGGCGCCGCCGAGGGCCGAGCCGATCTGGCTGGCCACGATGGAGGCCAGCGCATCCGCCGCCTTCTGTTCGTCCTCGCGCAGCAGATCCGCGTTGGCCAGGCTGGGATTGTTCACCTGGACTTTGTCGATCACCGGGGCGAGGCCGGCCGGCGTCACGTCCAGGTTCACCGGCGCGACGATGTCGAGCTGCGCCGTGAAGGCCCGGATGTAGCGATCGCTCGACCACACGTAGAAGTCGATGTTCAGCTTGTTGAGCGTGATGTTGAGCAGCGGGTCGGTCTCGAGGTCCGTGCCCTTGCCGATGGTGGCCGTGGGCGGCTCTTGCGGCCGTAGAATCAAGGCCAGGGGTGCTGCCGTCTTCTGCCGCGCCAGATCCTTGAAGGACGGGATCAGGAGGCCGATGGTGTCGCTGTTCAAGAGCGAGCCGAAGGTGGAGCTGCCGACACCGAGGCACAGCGCGCCGCTGTTGTACACGGCGCCCAGGGCGTAGTTCAGGTACCGCTCAGAAAGCGCGAAGCCGACGTGCGGCCCTTCTCCCGTCCAGCCCGGCACGGTGTTGGCCGTGATCTCGTCGGGGATGGGAATGCTCTCCGGTTTGGTCAGGTTGGCGATGGGCACGCACTGGGTGATCGGCGTCGGCTCGGCGCCGCCCATCATGCCCACCGTCGCGCCGCTGTTGATGGGGTTCAGGTCGCCCCACAGCATGCCGGAGCTGTCGTCCCGCACGCCCTCACCGCCGAGGGCCGCGAGGAAGTCGAAGCCGCCCTTGGTCCCGGGAGACAGGCTCGAGAGCGCGGAGGAGAGATTGATGTTGCCGTCCACGCCCAGGGCGATGGCCACGCACTCGTCGTTCGAGCTCGTGCACTTGCCGGTGCCGTCCGGCGTGCAGTAGCGGCAGGTGCCGCCGCTGTCGGGATACGTGCCCGTGGGGCAGGTGACGCCGGTGGCGGGATCTTCCGTGGCGCACAGCTGGTCTTCGATGGTGCCCTTGAGCGTATCCGTGAGGCCGCCGATCAGGTTTCCGATCAAGAGGCCCTTGAGGAGGTTGGCGACCGAGTTGCCGAGGCTGTTGCCGCAGAAGTGGATCGAGTTCTCGATGGCGTTGTTGTCGATCCCGATGTTGACGATCTTGACCTTGGTGTAGCCCTTGCGTGAAACGTGCGTGGGGTCTTGATCGGCTTCCAGAGAGATGTCGATGTCGACGGGGATCTGCGCGTAATCCAGCGGGCTGCACTTCCCACCGTTGGTGAGCACGGCCTCGATGCCGAAGGAGAACAGCACCTTGACGTCGACCGGCAGCTTGCGCAGCCGCACGGGCAGCGTGCCCTTCACCGTGATGTTGTGCGGCGCCTTGGTGGCCACGGTGAGGTTCGCCTTCGACAGGTCGCTCTCCACCACACACTCGGGCGGGTTCGCGTTCGGCTTGGGTCCGTTCGGGCACACGGTGCCGCTCGCGATGCTCGCGCTGAAGCTGCTCTTCGGTACGTCGAAGGTCACGACGCCCGCGTTCGCGCTTCCGGATCCGAGCAGGCTCGGCGCCAGCGTGCCGAGGTTGTCGCCGAGGAACTTCAAGCCGCTGTCCGTGAGGCGGACGCTGGCGGAGTTCTCGATTCGGTTTTCGCTCGGGAAGCCTCCCGGCAGTGGTGTCATCCCGCAGCCCGAGCAGCTCGAGCAGCTACCAGCGCAGCCGGCGAAAATGACGAGGAAAAGGACGAATACGATGTGCTTCAGCCAACGCGGCATAAGGCTCTCCCAAGCAGGCGGCTCCCGGCCGCTCGCGGCGCCCCAGGGCGAGTTCGAGTCACAGTCTAGCGCAGGTCAACGCGTCGTGGTTGTGCCGTGAACCGGTTGGCCGATACGCATCAGTGTGGTCTCGTGTGCGCCCGGGTGTGTTGCGCGCTGCGGCGTGACGGGGCTCGCGCCGAACCAACAAACCCTCGATCTGGATCGTTTGGATGTCGGGGCGCCGCGGTAACGCCCCGTCACGGACTCAGGGGCAGTCGCTCGGATAGACGCCCTTGATCGGGATCGCTTGCGCGGCCACGTCGATGACCAAGCGCCATGCGTCCTGGCAACCGCCGGCGCTGTTGGTCGTCGAGCACCAATCGCCCTTGGGCAGCCCACCCGTCTGGGTGAAGCCCACGCTCGTCTTGCAGCTCGCTTCCGGCGCGGGGCCCTTCCACATGGCGGGATCCCCCGTGAGCAGCACGCACAGCGTTTCCCCCAGGGAAACCACGAAGACCTTGTCGGCTTCTTCCACGGTGATGTAGCCCTCGTAGTGGCCGCCGGTCTTCCAGGCGAACTCGCCGGCAGCGGGCTGGCAGTCGCTCCCGGGGTCCAGGGTTTCGGCGGCGTAGCGGCCGATGCAGTTCTTGTCGGCGCTGAGGGTGGCGTTCACCGTGAGGTCGTGCAGGGGCACCAGCACGTAGCTGTCGGCCGTGGTGGTGTCGGCCAGGTAGATGGGCATCACGAAGCTCGGGAACGTGGCGCTGAGGGAGCCATCGCTCTCTTCGCTGTAGCCCTGGGTTTCCGGCTTCACGACCAGACCGCTGGCGGTGTCGGTGAAGCTCGCGTAGCAGGTGCCGTCCTTGGGGGCGCCAGCCAAGGCCTGTGGAATTCCGCCGCCGATGGTGAGCTGCTTCTGGGCGCTGTCGATCTCCATCAGCAGGTTGAACTGGCCGCTCCCGTTCAGGTGGCACTCGGGCTCGGCGAGGGCGCTCTTCTTGGTGATGATGCCGTCTTGCACGAAGGGCTCCGCCAGTGCTGCGGGGCTCTTCACCTGGTGCGAGGTCGCGCGCAGCTGGGTGACGGCGGCGGACGAGAAGTCTGCCTTGGCCATGCATGCGGCGCCGGGGCCGCTGGGTCCGTTCACGAAGCAGACGTCCGCCGTGGGCATGCACTCCGGAGTGCCGGCGTCGCTTCCGGCGCTTCCCGCCATGCCGGCCGTGCCGCCGCTGCCGGCCATGCCGCCGCTGCCGGCCATGCCGCCGCTGCCCGCGGAGCTTTCGTCACTGCCGCACGCTGCCGCGGCGAGCAGCATCGCCACGCTCGTCGTCCACAGGATCACCCGCATCTGCCTGCCTCCGAGACGCGCTCATACACCGGACCCGCAGGCGCTTCGAGCTTGATCGCCTTCGCGCTACGGACCAGCATGGCCGCCGATGGACGCGAAAGTCGATGCCTTCGTACGCCGGCAGAAGAAATGGAAGCCCGAGATCGAAGCGGTGCGCGCGGTGCTGCTCGACTGCAAGCTGAGCGAGGCGCTGAAGTGGGGGAAGCCCTGCTACGGGTTCGGAGACGACAACATCTGCATCCTCCAGCCGATGAAAGAGCATCTCGCGCTGATGTTCTTCAAGGGCGCGCTGATGAAGGATCCGAAAGGCGTGCTCGAGTCCCAGGGGCCCAATTCCCGCTCCGCCCTCCGCATGTGCTTCACCCAGGTCCAGGACGTGAAAAAGTCCGTGCTGAAAGCCTACGTGCGGGAGGCGATTCGCGTGGAGCAGGCGGGCCTCACGGTCGAAAAGCCGAAGCAGCTGGTGCTCGTGGACGAGCTGCTGCGAGCGCTGGCTGCCGACAAGAAGCTCGCTGCGGCGTTCGAGAAGCTGACTCCCGGGCGACGCCGCGAGTACAACCTTTACCTTTCCGGCGCCAAGCAGTCCAAGACGCGCGTCGCACGGATCGAGAAGGTCCGCCCACAGATCCTCGCCGGCAAGGGTTTGCGGGACTGACGTCAGTGGGTGAAGCGCACCAGCGTGCGCAGGACTTCGAGGCGCTCGGCTACGGTGTCCTGGTCCAGGCTCTGCACCCGCGAGGTGCCGATACCCTCCACGCAGAACGACGCGACGGTGGCGGCGACCATCAGCGCGCGGCGTAGCGTGGCTTCGTTCACGGCGCCCTCGCGGGACAGATAGCCCAGGAATGCACCGGCAAAGGTGTCGCCGGCGCCGGTGGGATCGATCTCCTCTTCGAGCGGGTACGCCGGCGCGAAGAAGATGCCGTGGTCGTCGAACAGCATGGCGCCGTACTCGCCGCGCTTCACGATCAGCCGCTTGGGGCCCATGGCCATCACGGCGCGGGCGGCCTTCTTGATGTTGTGCTCCTCGGCGAGCTGGCGCAGCTCCTCGTCGTTGATCACGAGGGTATCGATGCGGCCGAGCAGCTTGATCAAGGTCGGACGCTCGCCATCGATCCAGAAGTTCATGGTGTCGGCGGCGACGAAGCGCGGGGCGTCCGTGGCGTCGAGCACCGAGAGCTGAAGCGCCGGGTGGATGTTGCCGAGCAGCACGAAGGGGCTGGAGCAGAAGCTCTCCGGCAGCTTGGGGGAGAAGTCCGCGAACACGTTCAGCTGCGTATCCAGCGTGGTGCGGCTCGCGAGGTTGTCCGCGTAGCGGCCGGACCAGCGGAAGGTCTTGCCCTGGGCGCGCTCCACTCCGGAGACGTCCACACCGCGGGCTTCCAGCGTCTTGATGGCGGAGTCCGGGAAGTCCGTGCCCACCACCGCGACCACGCGGGCGGGAGCGAACAGGCTGGTGGACATCGCCGCATAGGTGGCGGAGCCGCCCACCACGTCCGTGGCCTTGGCGGTGGGGAGCTCGAGGTCGTCGAAGGCCATGGAGCCGACGATGAGCACCGGATCCGGGCTGTCGTTGCGAATCATTGTCCGTCCTTCCGGGCGCCCAGCAAGAAGGCGAGGCGCTGCTTTTCTTCGGCGGGCATGGCGCCGGGCGCGGTGATCACCGCGTGCTCGAGGGCGCTTGCCGCGGGGCTCTGGCTCGCGTCCGGCAGCGTACGGGACAGCTCCACCACGGCGCGCTTGGCGAGGTCGGCATTGGCGGCCAGCACCGCCAGCACGCTCTGCACGCTCACGTCTTCTTCCACGTCGTGCCAGCAGTCGTAGTCGGTGACCAGCGCCGCGGTGGCGTAGGGGAGCTCCGCCTCGCGGGCGAGCTTGGCCTCCGGCATGGCGGTCATGCCGATCACGCTCACGCCCCAGGAGCGGTAGAGCTGGCTCTCCGCGCGGGTCGAAAACTGCGGCCCCTCCATGCACACGTAGGTGCCGCCGCGGTGGACGCGCCCGCCGGCGCGCTTCACCGCCTCGAACAGGGCATCCGCCAGGAGGGGGCACACCGGATCCGCAAAGCCCACGTGAGCCACGATGGGCCCGTCGAAGAAGGTGCTGGTGCGGTGCTTGGTGAGGTCGATGTACTGGTCGACGACGACCACGTCCCCCGGCGCGATGTCTTCCTTCATGGAGCCCACGGCAGACAGGCTCAGGAGGTGCGTCGCTCCCGCGAGCTTCATCGCGGCGACGTTGGCCCGGTAGTTGATGTGAGTGGGGCTCACCTTGTGACCCCGGCCGTGGCGCGGCAAGAAGATCAGCTCCGTGTCGCCGAGCTTGCCGCGAATCAGCGCGTCGCTGGGCGCGCCGAAGGGCGTGTCCACGCGCTGCTCCTCGACCGACTCGAGACCCGCTATGTCGTAGATCCCGCTGCCCCCGATCACGCCGAGCACGTTCTTCATCGCGCGCCGACGTAGCACGCAAGAGCGCGCACGATCAAGCGGCGGGCGGCTTCGAGCCGCCGAAGCCGCGGCCTTCGGCGAGCAGATGTTCGGCCTCGGCGGCGCGCCGCGCGCGCGCGCACTCGGCGGCCAAGAAGATGGAGGAGAGCTGCAGTGTGGCCTGCTCCAGATCGTCGTTGACCAGCAAGTAGTCGAACTGGCCGTAGTGGGCGATCTCTTCTCGAGCCACGGCGAAGCGTCGCTGCACCGTGGGCTCGTCCTCGCTGGCGCGACCACGGAGACGTGCCTCCAGCACTTCCATGCTGGGCGGCAGGATGAACACGCTGATGGCGCCGGGGTGCACGCTCTTGATCTGGCGCGCGCCCTGGTGGTCGATGTCGAAGATGATCCCGCGCTTGTCCCCGGCGCTGGTCACTTCCCGGCGGCTGGTCCCGTACAGGTTGCCGTGGACCTCGGCCCACTCCAAGAACTCGTCGAGCTGGATCAACTGCTCGAAGGTCTCGCGGCTCACGAAGTGGTACTCGCGGCCGTCTTTCTCTCCCGAACGGGGCTTGCGGGTGGTGTGGCTCACGCTGAACTCGAGCCCGCTGACCTGTTCCCGCAAGCGGCGGGTGAGGGTGGTCTTGCCCGCGCCGGACGGTGAAGAGATGATGATGAGCAGCGGACCGTCACTCGACATTCTGCACCTGCTCCCGCATGCGCTCGACCTCGGCCTTCAGCGCTACCACGTGCTGGGCCAGGTCCGAATCCTGACTCTTGCTGCCGATGGTGTTCACCTCGCGGCCGATCTCCTGCAGCAAGAAGTCCATCCTGCGGCCGACGGGCACCTTCGCCGAGAGCAGCGCGCGAAACTGCTCGAAGTGGCTCCGAAGCCGCACCAGCTCCTCGGTGATGTCGCTCTTGTCGGCCAAGATGGCGAGCTCCGTCTCCAGCCGCCCGGCGTCCACGCTGACCTGCGCGTCGGCGAGCAGCCGCTCCAGGCGCGCCGAGAGGCGCTGCCGCTGCGCCTCCACCACCTCGCTCACGCGGCTCGCGACGTGCTCGCAAATCTCGGCGGCCGCATCCACGCGGCCCCCCAGGTCGGCGTGCAGCGCGCGGCCTTCGTCGCTGCGCATCTGGTCCAGCGCGGCGCAGGCAGCGTGAAACGCCTCGGACAGGGCGCCGCGCACGGTTTCCACGTCCATCACGCTGGTGGACTCGAACACGTCGGGAATGGTGGCGACCACGCCGATGGACAGCTCGCTCCCGGGAGACAGCTCGTCCCGCAGCTCGCACAGCTGCCGATACACCGCGCGCACGCGTTCCGGGGAGAGACGGGGCGGCGGCAGGGCCGCGCCCTCCAGTCGGATGCCGACGTCATAGCGCCCGCGGCTCAGCCGTTCCCGCGCCAGCTGCTCCACGAAGAAGCCTTGGTCGCCGAGCTCCGTGGGCGTTCGCACTCGCACGTCCAGGTAGCGATGGTTCAGCGAGCGGATTTCGACCGCGACGCGGCCGTCCCCGAGCGGGGCGTCCCCAGCGCCGAAGCCCGTCATGCTCTTCACGACCGGCCTCGCTCCCGGGAAAGCTCGCGCAGGTAGTCCGCCGTCGGACGAAGTCCTTCACGCCAGGCGACGGTGGGCTCATAGCCGAAGAGCTCACGCGCCCGCCCGATGTCCGCGACGGAGTGGCGGATGTCCCCCGCGCGCGGCGGGTCGTGCCGCACGTCGAGCCGCTTGCCGAGGAGCGTGGCGATCTCGTCGACCAACTCGGTCAGGGTGACGCTCTGCCCCGTGGCCACGTTGACGATCTCCCCGGCGAGCTTCCGCTCACTTTGCGCGGCGGCGAGGTTCGCCTGCACCACGTTGTCGATGAAACAGAAGTCCCGCGTGGCGCCGCCGTCCCCGTAGATGCTGATGGGCTCGTCGTGGAGCGCCGCCCACAGGAACTTGGGAATGGCGGCGGCGTAGGCGCCGTCCGGGCGTTGGTTCGGACCGAACACGTTGAAGTAGCGCAGGCACACGGTGTCGATGCCGTACAGCTCGGCGAACACCCGGAGGTACTGCTCCGCCGCGATCTTGCTCACCGCGTAGGGCGAAAGCGGCGCCGTGGGCATGTGCTCCAGCTTGGGCAGCGTGGGTTCGTCCCCGTAGGCCGCAGAAGAGGCGGCGAACACCACGCGCTTCACCCCCGCGCGGCGCGCGCTTTCGAGCACCGTGACGGTGCCGTGCACGTTGACGGAATCCGCCCGAACGGGATCCTCGATGCTCAGGGGCACGGAGCCGAGCGCCGCTTCGTGGAACACGACGCTCACGCCTTCCGAGGCGCGCGCCATCAGGCTTTGGTCTCGGATGTCCCCGGTGAGGGGCTCCACGTCCGGGTGATTTCGGAGCTCGCCCAGGTGCTCCCAGAAGCCGGTGGACAGATCGTCCACCACGCGCACTTGATGCCCCTGGCGCACCAGGGCACGCACCAAGTTGGAACCAATGAAACCCGCCCCGCCGGTGACCAGATGGAGCACGGCGCGAGCGCTCTTCTAAAGGCCCTTGCGACGCTTGATATCCTCCATCATGCGTCGGTATTCCACTTCCCACAGGGCCGTGCCCTCTTGCACGTGCTTGAGCTTGCTGCGCACCTCTTGCTGCAGCGACTCTTCTTCCACTTCCTGGCGGCGCAGGGGCTCGCGCATGCGGCGGCGCAGCTCGTAGTCTTCGGCGTAGACCTCGTCCACGTTGTTGGAGTGCATCAGCATCTCGAGCAGCTGGTCCAACAGGTAGTCGATGGCTTCGTCGCCGATCTTGATCTTGCGTTGGTCCGCGACCAGGCGCCGGGTGCGTCCGAGCTCGGAGGGTGGCAGGTTGCGCTCTGCCATCAGGTCGCGGGCGCGCTCGCTCACGTCCTGCTCGTCACGGACGTACTGATTGAGCACCGCTTCGATGTCGGCCTGCATTTCCGCGGGCTCTTCCGTCTCGACGGACTTGTCGGAGGTGAGCAGGCTCACCATCTCGGCCGCGATCTGCGGCACCTTGGCGCTGTGCAAACGCATGGGCCCCGATCCGTACCGTCTTGCGCCTCCCGCCGCAAACGAGAACGCCGGCCCCGATCGCGCTTTTTTGTCAGCCGTCCTTGCGTCGGGCGCCGAGGCGCAGGCGCCGCGCCACGGCCGCGCGCTGCCGGGCCTTGTACGCCTCGTGGCTGGCGTCCCCGGACTCGTTGGCGGCTTCGCTTTCGGCGTCCAACAGCTGGAACTCGCACAGCATGTACACGATGGGACCGAGCTTCTCGGAGCCCGGCGGTGCCAGCTCCATCAGGTGCGGGGGCACGCGCAGCGGGAGGTCGGCCACGAACTGGATCACCCGGTAGTTGGGGGCGCTGAAGCGGTTGTCCACCGGCGTCAGCGCGTCGTCCACACCGCCCTGAAAGCTGGGCACCATCTTGCTCAAATGGGGGTGCGCCTCGCAGTAACTGTTGAAGGGCAGGATGGTGTTGGTGCTCTCCCCCGGCACCACGTAGCTGAAGGGGAATAGCTGTTCGGTGAGGTAGTTCAGCACCGGCAACAGCTGATCCCGCGTGCGGGTCACGATCCGGAAGCGGAGCTTGTCGTACAAGGCCGCGGCGGTGGCCTCCCACTTCGAGAGCAGCTTCGTGTAGGTCGAATCCAGGTTCTTTCGCCCGCCCACGAACTCCGTGATGGGGAAGCCGGAGCTCAGCATGGTGCCCACCACGCGGTAGACCTTCTCTTCCACGAAGTGGAACAGGTCCCGGTCGCTGATGGGCAGGCGGAAGAGGAGCTCGCGCCCGGCCATATGGTTGATGATGTGGACCGTCTTGAGGATGGTGCACGCGCACATCTGGCGGTGCCCTTTCCCCGTGGCCATCATCATGATCTCCTGCAGGGGCGCCCGTTCCACCGGCTTCGGGATGGCGAAGGTGAAGTGGCGGCGCAGGAAGCTGATGGCCTCGCCCTTGACGTGCTCGAGGTAGTCGGCGTCGAGCTCGGGATCGATCTCGTGGTTTCGGAGCAGCGCCAGCGCCTGCTCGGGGCTGGAGATGTTCAGTCGATGCCAGTCGACGACGGAGCTGCCCCGCAAGATCAGGCGCAGGGCCTCGACGTCGTGCAGCGTCAGCTCGTCGATGGACTTCAGCCCAGGCGAGGGGGGAATGAAGCTTATCCGCTCGCCGGATTGGGGGGGCTGGCTATCGGGTCGCGCTGTCAGTGACCGGGATTCGTCGTGGTTGCGTCGCCCGCCGCGGGTTTACGGAGCGACAGGGTGCCGAAGAAGATACCTAGCGTGAGGCCCAGCACCGCGAACTGGGCGCCCAAGGCACCCCCAGCGTAGATCAAAGGCAGGGGCAGGAGGGCGGCCAGATACCACAGGTTCAGCTTCATCAACGTCTCCGCAGGGTCGGGTCCAGAATCAGAGCCCCCATCAAGCCGAGTAGGACAAGCTGCGACAATGTAGGATATCGTACCACACCGCTCACAGGCGGGGCCAACTGTTAGTCAACCGGACCGGGGTGAGCAAGGGGTTAAGGTCAGGTGCGCTTATTTATGTGGGTGGATGGCGGGGCGACGCGCACCAGGCTGGGTCCGACCCCGCGCGATAACCTTACGCACCCTCTCTGGTTTTGTTAGCGTGCCTCACGTGAGACGCGCGTCGGTCGGGAGCCTGGTGGCGGCAGCGCTGCTGACTTTTGCGTCGGGATGCACCACCGTCGAGCCGGGTGGCGACTTCAACATCGCCGACGTCGTCTACGACGAGAACTTCTACTACTGCCAAGTGGAGCCCATGATTTTCGCCAACCGCTGCGGGCCAGGGGACCCGGGCAAGGGCGACTCCGGTGGCGGCTGTCACTTCAACGTGACCACCTACCGGCTGCGAGACTACAGCCCGCTGGTAGGGGAGACGTGCAACGGGATCGTTCCGACGCAGGGGCCGCCGGCGGCAGCCCAGGGCAACTACCAGACTTCTCAAGCCCGCATGCAGCTTGATCCAGATCTGGCTCCATTGCTCAACTATCCAACGAAGCAGGCAGTGCACCCCCGGAAGATCTTCGACGCCAACGGTCCCGAAGCGGACATCATTCGCCAGTGGGCCACGAAGTTTTCTAATCAATGAGGCTCCTCGCTTCGCTCACTGTGGCCGTCGCGCTCCTCACCGCTCCCGCCGTCGCTCGTGCGGCGGACAGCGAAGAGGACATCGACGCCTTTGCCCGCGTGGTGGTCGGCGAGACCGCGCTGCGCTCGGGCCCCGGCGTGGGGCACCGGGTGATCTACCGCGCGCACCGCGGCGAGACGTTCTTGATCGAAGGCCGCGAGGGAACCGGGTTCTGGCTCAAGGTCGTGCTCCCCGACGGCCGCGAAGGTTGGGTGCTGGGAGACACCGTGGAACCCGTCGGCGCCGGGGAAGACGCTCCCGAGGGCGCGTCCAAGCCTGGCTTCTTCGCGCCGCCGGCGCTTCAGGAAGCGCACGGCGGCTTCGCGTTGATGGCGGGGCTCTTCGATGGCAGCGGCTACGTGGAGCTGCGACCTGCGTTCGTGCTGGCGCCGGCGATCGCCATCGAGCCCTACGCGGGCCTCGCGCTGCTCGATGACGGCAAGCGTTTCATCTACGGCCTGGGGGGGACGCTCAACCTGGCTCCGGATTGGGCCATCGCCCCCTTCTTGCACATCGGCGCGGGCGGGCTGCGGGAGATCCCCAACGACGAGTTCGTACGGCCGACGCTGGACTTCTTCCACGCCCGCGCCGGAGGCGGCCTCTTGGTCTCGCTGCGCTGGCGGATCTTGCTGCGGATCGAGGCCAACAACACCGTGATCTTCACGGAGGACTCCTACGACAACGTCCAGACCTACTACGGAGGGCTCGGAACCTACTTCTGAGAGGCGCACCATGAGCACAGCCGTTCCGCATCTCGCTTGGCGCTCCCTCACGTTCGTCGTGGTGGTCGCCGCCCTCTCGGCGCTCTCGGGCTGCGTCACCGTGCGCCCGGAGCAGCGCAGCTACCTGGCGGATCCCACCATGCAGTTCGACGAGGACAGCGAGGAAGAGGCGGCGCTGCAGCACGTGCTCGACAACCGCGAAGGCTCCTACGGGGGTGGCAGCGTGGAAGGCGGAGGCTGCGGCTGCAACTGATGTCGCGCTCTTCCACGCTCTTCCACGTGCTGCTCGCGGCGTTCGTTGCGCTGCTGGGCTCCCTGCTGTTTGCCACTCCCGCGCGGGCGCAGGTGGTGGACGTGAACCTGCGCACCACCGTCTTCCACGAGCCATCTAGCAAGAAGAGCCAGATGACGGTGGTGACTCCCGCGGCCACGCTCGCGGTGATGCCTTGGGAGTGGCTCACGGTGAGCGGCCACTACGAAGCGGACGTGGTCAGCGGCGCCAGCGAGCCCATCAAAGCCGGCCCGCTCTCCAGCCCGGACATCATCAGCCAGGCCTCCGTGAAAGACGTCCGCCACGTGTTCGGCGGCAGCTTCACGCTGAAGCGCAAGGACACCCACCTCACGGCGGGCTACACCTATGGCGCCGAGAACGACTACAAGTCGAACGGCATCGCCGTCTCCGCAGGAACCGACTTCCTGAAGAAGAACACCCAGATCGAGCTGTCCTACGCTCGCGGCTTCGACGAGGTGTGCAATGTGGCCTATCCCGTGACCCGGGACCCGACGCTGCGACAGCGCCTGGACAGCTCCAAGGGATGCTTCACCTCGGACGCCACCAAGCAGTCGCAGGACATCGACATCGACACCTTCCAGGCGGCGTGGACTCAGAGCTGGACGCCGCTGTTCACCACCCAGGTGGTGGGCAGCTTCCAGCTCCAGCACGGCTTCCTCGGCAACCCGTACCGCGGCGTCGTGATCGGCGCGACGGGGCAGATCGCCCAGGAGCACCATCCCGACAATCGCGCCCGGAGCGCCATCGCGGTGCGCGGCAAGTACTACATCAAGGGCGCCAAGACCACGATCGGCCTGGGCGTTCGCGGCTACCGCGACACCTGGGACATCCTGAGCCAGACGGTCCAGCTCGATGCCGAGCGCTACATGCTGCCGTGGCTTCGGCTGCTCGTGCGGGGGCGCTACTACAACCAGGGCGGTGCGCTGTTCTGGAGCGACGACTACACCGGCGGCGAGCCGCAGATGGGCCCCCGCGGCCAGTATTGGACGGGGGACCGCGAGCTGTCACCGCTCAAGAGCTACATGCTCGGAGGCCGCGTGCTCGGGGAGTGGCGCGGCCGTCCGGGAGATCGCATCTTCGGCATGCTGCTGACGGCGTCCGCCGGCGCGAACCTGGACGTGGTGAAGACGAACCTCGAGGAGTTCACCCTCGCCGGACAAGCGCCGGACGACACCTGGGCCTTCATCTTGGGCCTGGGTGTGAGCGGCGGATTCTGACGCAGTAGGGTCTTGTCGGGGCGGCGCGAGCCCGTCGCTGCGCGCGGTTCCGCGGCGAACCGACAATGGAAGCTGCTAACGGAGGTTGTGGCGCCGGGCGAGATCGTAAAGGTGCTTGCGGTCCATCTTCGCCTCGCGAGCGGCGGCGCTGATGTTGCCGTCGTGGCGTTCGAGGAGCCACGAGACGTAGGCGCGCTCGAACTCGGCTTCGTAGGCGGAGCGGATCTCGCGGTAGCTCTTGGCGGGATCGAAGCCGCCCTCGAAGCTTCCGGCAGCCGGCGTGGGGCTCACGGTGACGGGGAGATCCACCAGCGCGAGGTCGCTCTGCCCGCTGGCGGTGGCGATGTAGATGGCGCGGTCGAGGACGTTGCGGAGCTCCCGCACGTTACCCGGCCAGTCGTGGGCCACGAGGGCGGCGAGGGTGTCCTTGCTCAAGCGCACGGCGGCGGCGGCGGGGTCGCGCTTCTTCGCGACTTCGATGAAGTGCTCGACCAGGAGCGAGACGTCTTCGCGGCGCTGGCGCAGGGGCGGCACCGTGATGGGGACGACGGCGAGACGGAAGTAGAGATCTTCGCGGAACTTGCCGCGCTCCACCTCTTCTTTGAGGTTTCGCTTGGTGGCGGCCACGATGCGGGCCTCGGCGCGGAGGGGCTTGTTGCCACCGACGCGGCGGAACTCGCCGGACTCCAGCACTCGAAGCAGCTTGGGCTGCACGTCCAGCGGCAGCTCGCCCACCTCGTCCAAGAACACCGTGCCGCGACCGGCGGTCTCGAAGGCGCCGGCGCGGGAGGAGACGGCGCCGGTGAAGGCGCCGCGCTCGTGGCCGAAGAGCTCGCTCTCGATCAGGTTGTAGCTGACGGCGCCGCAGTCCACGACCACGAAGGGGCCGCCGCTGCGGCGGCTCTTCTGGTGGATGGAGCGCGCGAGCACGTCCTTGCCGGTGCCCGTTTCGCCTTCCAGGAGCACCGGCGCGTCCGTCGGTGCGATGTGCTCGAGCATGCCGAACACGGTGCGCATCGCCAGGCTCGGGCCCAGGGCCTCACCGAAACGGACCGCCTCGCTGGGTAGGATCTGCGCGCGGTTGGGCTCGGTGCGCAGCAAGAGCTCCACGTCCCCCACGACCAGGCTGGCGCCGGGAGCGATGGTGGCTTCGCGGATTTGCGTGCGCCCCACCCGGGTGTGGTTGGTGGAGTCCAGATCCCGCACGCTGAGGCCGCCGCTCTTGCGCTCCAGCACGCAGTGGTGGCGCGAGACCGTGTCGTCCGGCAGCACCAGGTCGTTGTCCTGGGCCTTGCCGATGGTGAGGCGCTCGCGAACGGGAACTCGCTGGCCGCGCGCCTGGCCGCTCACCACCACCAGCACCAGCTGGTCCGGCGTGGCGGCGCTGCCCCCCGCAGAACGGGTGGCCATTTGAGTCGAGGGCTCGCTCATGGGCTCAGCGTGACGGGAATGACGACTTCCTCGCCCGCCAGACTAACCCGACGCTCGACGCGTGTCTCCGTCGGCGAGCCATCGTGGACGACCGCGAGGTCGAGCAGGTAGCGACCGTTGGGGAGCGACACGGTGTGGCGAACCCGCGACGGCGCTCCGCGCTCGAACGACAAGGTGAAGCCTCGCGCGGGCTCGCGCTCGCCTTCGCGCGTCAGGCTGCCTTCGATGCGGCGGACGGAGCCTTCGCCCTCGAGGCGCAACACCAGCGGCTGGTCGTGGGGCAGGGTCGGCGCGACCACCGCGACGGCAGCGATGACGCCGACGCCGAGGAGGAGCTTGGCCCCGAGCCTACGGCGCGGGGCATCGAGCTTCACGGCGCGGAGCCCTTGGGCGCGATGGGCGGAGCGCCGGGCACGCCGGCGTGGGGGTTTGCGATGGGCGGAGCGCCCGGCACGCCGGCGTGAGGATTGGCGGGTGCCGTTCCGCCCTCGGGCGCTCCGGCGTCCGCCGCAGCCTTGGGCCGCGGCACCAGCATGCGCACCAGCTTCACCAGACCGTCGATCGTCTCCTGGGGCAGATCGAAGGCGGGCATCTCGCCGCGGCCGTTCTTGATGCTGGCGGCGAGGTCCTGATCGCTCACCGTGTCCTGCCAGTTCTTGTCGGCGAGGTTTCGCGCTCGGACCATCGCGCCGCGCGGGCCATCGCCGCGACCCACCATGCCGTGGCAGGTGGTGCACTTGGCCTTCCAGGTGGCGATGGTGACCTCGTTCACCCCTTGGATGCCGGTGTCCGGAGGACGCCCGGAGTCGGGTGCAGCGGAGACCTGATCGTTCGAGGGGTTATCCGTGTGGTCGTGATCCGACGGGCGCCACTCCCGCAGGTCGTCCGGGTCGCGGCTGCAACCCGCTGCCAGAGCGATGGCGACGATGAACCAAAGACTGCGCTTCACGGGGCGGGGTCATAGCACGAACCCGAGAAAGTCGATCCCAGCGGCACAAAATGACTCCGGCGCAGCCCGATGAATCGAGCCGCGCCGGTGCATTGGACAGGGGTCTTCAGTAGTCGAAGACCTTGCCGCCCGCCGTGGGGTCCATCCCCAGGTACTTCTTGCCGTTGAGCTCGGCGATCTTGAACTCGGTGCGGCGGTTCTGGGCGCGGCCCGCTTCCGTGGTGTTGTCCGCGATCGGCTTGGCTTCGCCGAAGCCGACGGCGATGACACGGTCCTTGGCAACGCCGTGATCCACCAAGTAGCGCTTGATGGTCAGGGCGCGCTCACCGGACAGCTTGATGTTGTCCGCGGGCTGGCCGACGTTGTCGGTGTGGCCTTCGACCCGGAGCTTGGTGACCTGCGGGTTCTGGTCCAAGAACAGCTTGAGCTGATCGAGGACGACCTCGCTGCCGGAGCCTTCTTGAAGCTCGGCGGAGTTGGTCTTGAAGGTGATGTTGCCCGGAATCGAAATCGTGTCGCCCTTGACGGTGGCCGTGCTCTGCGTGGGGGCAGGGGCGGGCTCCGTGGTGGCGGCGGGGGCCGGGGTGGCAGCCGGCGCGGGGGGCGGCGGAGGCGGAGCCTCTCCACCCGTCTGCGCTTCTCCGCCGGCAGCGGCGTGAATCGTGCAGCCCGCGAGGGACGAGGCGGCGAGCGCCGCAATGGTGATGACCAAAGCTGACTTACGAACCATTTCCGATCCTCCTCGAAGGCGGGTGGTAGCCGGGGGTTTTCTTCGGCTGTCCGGCCCGCAAGCGGTAGTCCAACTCCCTTGAGAAACGCAAGCCCCGGCGACTCCTTACGCACCGAATGCCCGCAGGGCGATAGACGAAGGGCTGTTTCGCCCTGTTCAATCAGAGCCGCCCTTCTCGCACCTTTTTCCGGCCCGGCGGCACAAAAAAGCGACGCCGGCCAGGCCCAAAGGCCGACCGGCGTCGGTCAGGAACCCGGAGGGGCTCAGTTGGTGGCGCAGGGGTCCGGGCTGGGGGTGGCCGGCGGGGCCACGGGGCCGAGCTTCACGGCCTGCCCCTCGAAGGCCAGGCCGATGCTGATGGCATCGCAGGTCTTCGCGGAGTCGCCGTTGGTGCCATCCTTCATGATGTCGCTCGCCGCGCGGATCTGCTGGGCGATGCTGTCGAAGGTGGCGCCGTCACACAGGTTGGGGTCGAAGCCGCCGGCGATCTTCTTGAGCTCGTTGATGAGCACCTCGGTCTCGATCACGCCTGCGATGATGCCGTTGGAGGCCGTGGCGTTGGTGCCCGTACCTGAGACGTCCATGCCGATCTGCGCCTGGGTGATGTTCAGGTTCAGGTCGAAGCCCTGGATGCTCACGGCCAGGTTCAGAGTGCCGGGGGAGCCGCTGACCCAAGTGCCGCCCGCGACATAGCTCGTGTCGAACTTCACCTTGGGGTTATTGATGTCGCCGTTGTTGAGCAGCTCCGGGAACACCGGCCACTCGTCGTTGCCGTCCCAGTTCGGCGGCGGGTCGAGCTTGGCGCCGCCATACAGCGCGGCCTTGATAGCGGTCTGGTCCGCGTTGGCGTCCAGATTGTCCATCTTCACCATGATGGTGAAGGAGCCATCTTCCAGCGAGGCGGAGATGTCGTCGCTGGGGTTGGAGGTGAACGTCTTGATGATGGGGATGAGGTTGCCACCGAAGCTGTTGTCGATGCCGTCGTTGCCGTCCGTCTTCACGCTGGCGGGGTTCGCTCCCTTGGCGGGCGCGCAGTGGTTGGTGCCGCTCTTGGTGGAGATCAGGCCGTCGAGGTTGTAGCCGAAGCTCTTCCAAGCGTTCGGATCCGGGTTGCCCTGACGATCCGTCTCGCCCACGAACAGCTTGCGCACAGCGATCACCGTGGGATCGGTGCCAGCGCCGGGAGTGCCACCGGGATCCGCCGGAGGCTGAGCGCCCGGCTCCTGCTTGTCGACCGTGCCACCGCCGCTGCCGCCGGTTCCGCCATCCGTAGCGCCCCCGCCGCCGGTGCCGCTCGGGCTGCTGTCGTCGCTACCGCCGCAGGCAGCAACGGAAATGATGGAACCGAAACACACAGTAAGCAGAGCAAAGTGACGTCGAAGCATGCGATCCTCCTCGGGGCTCTCCCCCGGCTTGTCCGGAAATCCTTACACGAGAGCGACCCTCACGCCGGCCACTCCACGGGCGACGGCAGATTAGCCGGAACGACGGGCAGTGCAACGGTAATTGAACACCGGGCCGATGCTCCGTGTGTGCGTCCGTGTGGTTGGCGCGCGGCGTCAAATGCGAGGCCGCAAGTCGCGCCGGGTGGTGGTACACCCTGCGACCGATGTCTGCGGAGTTCGTCCACCTCCACGTGCACACCCAGTTCTCGTTCTTGGTGAGCACGGTGAAGCTCGCGGAGCTGCCGGCGCGCACGAAAGAGCTCGGCATGAGCGCCGTCGCGCTCACGGATCGCGCGAACATGTACGGTGCCATCCGGCACTGGAAGAAGTGCAAGGCCATCGGCGTGCGTCCCATCTTGGGCGCCGAGGTGAACGTCGCCCGCGAAGGCGGCAAGGGCGTGGTGGATCACCTCGTGCTGTTGGCGTCCAACGACGCCGGCTACCGAAACCTGATCGATCTGGTGAGCCTCGGCTATCGCGAGCCGGCGAGCGACGCCGGCGCCAGCATCCGCTTGGAAGACATCGCGACGCGTCGCTCCGGGCTCGTCGGGCTCAGCGGCTGCCTCGGTGGCGTCGCCGCGCAGGCCATTCTCGAGAACGGTCCCGAGCGTGGCCAGGCGATGCTGGGCAAGCTCGCGGAGGCCTTCGACCCAGGCTCGCTGTTCGTGGAGCTGCAGGATCACGGTCTGCCGGAGCAGCCGGTGGTCAACGACCTGTTGGCCAAGGCCGCCAAGAATCTCGACCTGCCGCTGGTGGCCACCAACGACGTGCACTTCATGAAGCGCGAGGACGGCGAGGCGCAGCTCTACCTCGAGTGCATTCGCCAGGGTCGGGTGGTTCAGCAAGAGCGCGAGAACCACCACGGCAGCTTCGAGATGTACCTGAAAAGCCCCGCGGAAATGGCGGAGACGTTCCGGGACTTGCCGGACGCCGTGCGCAACACGCTGCGGGTCGCGGAAATGTGCTCGGGGCTCGAGCTGACGCTGGATCAGCCGATGCTGCCCCGCTTTCCGGTGCCGGAAGGCTACGACGTCGACGGCTACTTCCGCCACGTGGCCGAGGAAGGCCTGGCGCGTCGGTTCGCGGAGTTCGTGCGGGTCGGCAAGAAGGTCGACGAGAGCGCGTATCGACAGCGCCTGGAGCGCGAGCTGGAAGTGATCGTGGGCATGAAGTACCCGGGCTACTTCCTGATCGTCTGGGACTTCATTCGTGAAGCGAAGGCGCGGGGCATCCCCGTGGGGCCTGGCCGTGGCTCCGGCGCCGGTTCGCTGGTGGCGTACTCGATGGGCATCACGGAGATCGATCCGTTGCCCTACAACCTGCTGTTCGAGCGCTTCCTCAATCCGGAGCGCGTGAGCATGCCGGACTTCGACGTCGACTTCTGCATGGCGCGTCGAGACGAGGTCATCACCTACGTCGCGGAGAAGTACGGCCGCGACAGCGTCGGTCAAATCGCGACGTATCAGAACCTCAAGGCTCGCAGCGTGATCAAGGACGTGGCTCGCGCCATGGGCATCCCCGCGCCGGATGCTCAGCGTATTGCCAGTTTGGTGCCGGACCTGGGGCAGGGAAAGACGGCCACCGTGGAGCAGGCCCTGGAAATGGAGCCCAAGCTCAAAGCCATGGTGGACTCCGATGCGCAGGTGGCGGAGCTCCTCACGCAGGCCAAGAAGCTCGAGGGCCTCACGCGCCACGCCGGGATGCACGCCGCGGGCGTGGTGATCAGCGATGGCCCGCTGTTCCACCACGTTCCCATCTTCACCAGCGACAGCCACGCCGTCACTCAGTACGACAAGGACGACGTCGAGGCCGCGGGCTTGGTGAAGTTCGACTTCCTGGGCCTGAAGACGCTCACGGTGATCGACATCGCCCAGCGTTTGGTCAACGCCCGGCCGGACCGCAAGGACGACCCGCTGGACTTGTCCTCCATCGCCCTCGACGACCGCGACACCTACGCGCTGATCTCCAGCGGTGACACCACCGGAGTGTTCCAGCTTGAGTCGAGCGGAATGCAGCAGCTCCTTCGACAGCTGAAGCCGGACTGCTTCGAGGACATCGTCGCCGCGGTGGCGCTGTACCGCCCCGGTCCCCTCGGTACCGGCATGATTGACGACTTCATCGGTGGAAAGCATGGGCGCAAGCCCATCCGCAAGCTCCACCCGCTGGTCGACGACGTGCTCAAGCCCACCTACGGCGTGCCCGTGTACCAGGAGCAGGTGATGCAGATCGCGCAGCACCTGGCGGGCTACTCCCTGGGCGGCGCGGACTTGCTCCGGCGCGCGATGGGCAAGAAGAAGGCCGAAGAGATGAAGCGCCAGCAGCAGATCTTCGTCGACGGCGCCAAGAAGAACGACGTCAGCGAGGAGCAGGCCCTGGCCATCTTCCGCGAGGTGGAGGGCTTCGCGTCCTACGGCTTCAACAAGAGCCACTCCGCCGCCTACGCGCTGGTCACCTATCACACGGCGTATCTCAAGGCGCACTACCCGACGGAGTTCTTCGCCGCGCTGCTGACCGCGGACAAGGACAAGATCGAGAAGGTGGTGCGCACCATCGCCGAGGCGCGCGCCTGGGGCGTCAGCGTGCTGCCGCCGGACATCAACGCGAGCTCGCTGGACTTCACCGTGGTGTACGCGCACCCCGACGGTCGCGGTCCCGCGCGCGGTCCCGGCAAGCTGCGCGACCGAAGCGGGCCGCAAATTCGCTTCGGGTTGGGCGCCGTGCGCGGCGTGGGCGAAGCCGCCCTCGAGTCCGTGTTCGAGGCCCGGGACGCCGGCGGCCCCTTCGGGGATTTGTTCGACTTCGCCGGGCGCGTGGACGCCAAGCGACTGAACAAGGGCGTCTTCGAAGCGCTGGTGCAGTGCGGCGCCTTCGATTCCGCGCTCACACCCATTGGCATCAGCCGGGCGCGCGCCTACGCCGCCGTGGATCGCGCTCTCGAGCGCGCTCGCAGCGCGAGCCGTGATCGCGAGCGCGGCCAGACCACCTTGTTCGGCATGTTCGCCGCGGCGGAACAGGAGTCGGCGGCGACCGACGGCGACGCGGCCAAGGCCGACGAGTATCCGAGGTGCGAGGAGTGGGATCGGCTGGAGCTGCTCCGTCGCGAGAAGGCTTCCCTCGGCTGCTACGTGTCCGGCCATCCGCTGTTCCGCTACGGCAACAAGCTCGAGCGCCTGGGGGCGGTGGCTACCATCAAGGTGGCCGGTGAGCAGGCCTGGAGCATGGTCAACGTCGCCGGCATGGTGGAGGGCTACCGCGAGCGCTTGTTCAAGGGTGGGAGCGGGGGCAAGGCGGCGTTCTTCGAGCTGGAGGACGCGTTCGGTCGCGTGCAGGCCAAGCTCCGGGGGGATCGCATCGAGCGCTTCGGACAGCTCCTCACCGGTGGCGAGCCGGTGTTGGTCACGGGCAAGGTGAGCTTCCCGATCACCGACGAGCCGGAAGAAGATCCCGAGCCCACGCTCTTGGTGGACTCCGTGGAGCTCTTGAGCGACGCCGTGCTGAAGGCGACGCGCTCGCTCTCCATCCGGCTCTCCTCGGAGCGCGCCGCGCGCTCCGAGCTCGAGAAGCTACGGGCGCTGCTGGAGGACTCACCTGGCTCCTGCCCGGTGGAGCTGGTGCTGTCGCTGCCGGACGGTGCCGAGGCGATCCTCGCGCTGGACGAGACGCGGGTGACCCCCAGCGATCGGGTGCTCTCGGGCCTGGAGCGCATGTTTGGCGACACCGTTGCCGAGCTGCGCTGAAACCGGCCGCGCGGAACCCGCGGTTCCTTGCTAGAGTCGGGGCGATCCATGAAGGATGCGCGAGACGAGCTGGTGCGGATCGACTCCCGCGGCACCGCCCACCCGATCGGGGTGACGGCGAGCCAGCGGCTGCGGGCGCGAGAGGGCGCGTACCGCCTGTTGCCGGCGCCGAACCACGTGGTCTTCATGCGCTACACCGGCGAGGACGGCCGGCGCGACGCCTCCGATGGCGCGCTGGTACGCTTGGCCGGCGAGATCGCCGAGCCTGGCGCCGTGTGCGACATCATCGCCCTCGTCTCCCAGGCCGGTTGGCGCGGTGAGCTGGTGGTGAGCGACGCCGAGATCACGCGCTCCATCTATTTCGATCAAGGCAACGTGGTGGGCGTGCAGACCACGGCGGACGACGAGCGCCTGGGGATGGTGTTGTATCGCTTTGGTGCCATCAGCACCGAGCAGCACGAGGCCATTCTCGAGAAGATGCGCTCCGGCATTCGTTTCGGTGAGGCCGCCGCCGAGGTGGGCGCGCTGACCCACGAGAAGCTGTACGAGTACATCGGCCGCCAAGTGGAAGAGGTGGTGTACGCCACCCTCACCATCGCCGACGGAACCTTCTTCTTCCTCGACGGGTTCGACGACGAGCGACTGGTGTCGCGCCATACCGTCAGCGCCAGCGCCCTCTTGATGGACGGCGTCACACGCATGGACGAGGTCCGTTACTTCCGCCAGAAGGTGCCCTCCGCGGACTGCGTGCCGGTGCGCCTCGAGACCAGCTCGCCGCCACCGGACGAGTTCACCGAGACGTGGAACGCCGTCGACGGTAAGCGCAGCGTGGAAGACATCGGCCGCGAAACCGGCAAGGGCGAGTTCGTCACCACCAAGGACGTGTACGCCCTGGTGCAGTCCAAGCACGTGGCGGTGCACGGTCCTCGCGCCACCGGCGGTCCCGCCGGGCTGGTGTCCGTCGCCAACACCGCCCTTCGGGTGATCCACGGGCACGCGGATTCGGCGGGCAAGGGGGAGGCGCTGCGCCAGAGCCTGTCGTCCTTCGCGGTGGGCGCCGGTGTGTACGACATCTTGTTCCGCGGCGCGGGTCCCGACGCCGAGGGCGTGCTGGACGCCAAGGTGGTGGCGGAAAACTCCGTGATCGTGGCGGCCGGCGCGGATCCCGAGAACATCCTCAAACAGATGCTCCACGAGTACGTGAGCTTCGCTCTGTTCAGCGCCGGCACCGCCCTCGGCTCCGACAAGGAGGCCGAGCTCAAGAAAGAGGTCGGGGCCGTGCTCGGCAAGCTGCGACCGCAAGCGTGACTGCTGGGCACGGTGCGCGTGAACCGGGCGTCACGAGTCCTTCCAAATCCGCGACGCTTTGCCTTGGCACCGCGATTGCAAACTCGATGACCATGTTCGCGCGATCCCTCCTCTTCATCCTGCTCTGCGTCGGTCTCGGCGCCTGCACCAACCGGCGACCTTCCCAGACGCCGGACGCCTACGAGAACTTCAACGAAGACGAGTACGGTCGGGTGCAGTCGTCCCAAGGCCAAGGCGTCGAGAGCTCGGGCGCCTACTATGGCTCACAGCCCTCCGGGCCGCCGTCCCGCACGCCCGCGGAGCCCTCCGTTGGTGGCTCCGGCCGTTGACCCTTTCGGCTGGACAGAACGCCCGCCAGCGCCTACCACTCCGGCCCAGGGTCGATAGCTCAGCCGGTTAGAGCCGCGGATTTTTAATCCGAAGGTCCAGGGTTCGAATCCCTGTCGACCCACTACCTCTCCAGAGCCGCAGGGGGTTGGTCCACCGCGGAACCTCGTGGACGGACCCGCGGCGCGACGGGGATCGCGCCGCACCAACATACCCTCGCCAGCGATCCGAAGAGCCCGACGGCAGTGGCGGCTCAGTAGGGGGCGTACAGCGGCTGCTTCTTGAAGTTGCCCCACATGCGGCTGTAGCGCACGGTGGCGACGAGGCCGCGGGATGAAGGAACGGCAATGCGGTAGCGGCGGGTACGGCGAAGCGGGCCGAATTCGATGGCGAAGTCGGCCCAGTGCTCGCCGGGGAGCACGCTGCGACTGACTTCGAAGCCGCTCAGGAAGCTGCCGTCGTAGATGCGCTCGCCGTTCAGATCCACGGTGACGCGAGCGTCGTTCACGAAGAAGCCCGGCTTGTCGAATCGGAGGGTGAGCAGCACGCCTTCGCTCATGGCGGCAGTGTAGGGGAATGCGGCGGAGCAGAGGAGCGTTCGGAGCGGCCATGGGCATTACCCGGCGGCAGTGGCTCGAGCTGTCCGCGCTGAGCCTGCTCGGCTGCGCCGAAGGGCGACGGGTCAGCGAGCCCCCGCGAGCGAAGCTGCACCACGATGCCGGCGGCGGGGCCGTGCGCGCGGGGCTCGTCGATGCGGCGCCGGACGCGGGGCGTGCGGCGGCGGCGGGCACCGGGCTGGATACCCTCGCTCTCGAGCGGCGTTTTCCGGCGCTCGCGGGAGCACTGCCGCGGCTTCGGCTAGGCATGTTCCCCACGCCGGTCGAGCGCCTCGAGGCATTGGGGGAGCGCGTCGGGGTGCGCGAGCTGTGGCTGAAGCGCGACGATCGCGCGGCCGTGGAGCTCGGCGGCAGCAAGGTGCGGAAGCTCGAGCTTTCTCTGGCGGCGGCACGAGCCGCCGGCGCTCGGCACGTGCTCACCTTCGGCGGTGTGGGCTCGAATCACGCCTTGGCGACGGCCTTCTACGGCAAGCAGGTGGGGCTCAAAGTAGCGCTTTTTCTGCTGGCGGAGCGTCCCAGCGCGCGGGTGCAGAACGTCTTGCGCGCGATGCTCTCCTACGACGCCACGGTGAACGCGTCCCACGGCTCGGCCGAGGACGTGCTGCGCTTCTCCCGCGAGCACGCGGGCGAAAAGCCTTGGGTCATCGCGGCGGGAGGGTCATCGGCGATCGGTGACATCGGTTACGTGAGCGCGGCGCTGGAGCTGGTCGAGCAGATCGAGCGGGGCGAGCTGCCCGAACCGCGCACCCTGGTGGTGGCGGCGGGCACCGCGGGCACCGCAGCGGGGATCGCGCTCGGCCTGCGCGCGGCGAAGCTCGAGACCCGCGTCGTCGCGGTGCGCACCTCCAGCATTCCGACCCTCCGTCGCGTGCGGACGCTGGCGCGCAGCGCGGCGAAGGTGCTCGCGGAGCACGAGCCGAGCTTCGCGGACGTGCAGCTCTCGAACGTGCACGTGGAGCATCGCTACATCGGAGCTGGATACGCGATTCCGACGGCGGCCGGCGAGCGCGCCCTCGAGCTGGCAGGGGAGCACGAGCTGGCGTTGGACGAGACCTACACGGCGAAGGCCTTCGCGGCGCTGACGGGCCAGAGCGCAAAGCTCGAGTCTCCGGTGTTGTTCTGGAACACGTTCGACCCACGTGTTCCGGCGGGACGCAAAGTGGAGCGCGACGAGCTGCCTCCGGCGCTGCGCGGCTACTGGCGCGGCTGACGTGGAGCGGCTCCGCGAGCGGGCTTCTTTTCTCGGGGGGCCCGCTCGCGGAGCACTGACCGTCCCCGGGGCCCGACCTCAGGATGCCCGGCCCGGCCGACTCGTGCAAAGGCGCCACACTAAATCTGCGCTTTCATTGGGCTTCGGCTCGGCATGCCGCGCCGCGCCAAGTGCGCTAGCGTTGGGGTAGCCGTACAGGAGGGTTCGACCATGAGCTATCGGAAGATCCTGGTTCCCGTCGATTTCTCGAGCAGCGCGAAGCAGGCCCTGAGCTATGCGACGTTTCTGGCGGAAGGCCTCGGCGCGACGCTGCACGCGCTCTTCGTGTGGGAGCCGCCGCGGGTGATTCGCGCCGACGTCATGCTGTGGTCGGAGACGCAGGGCACGAGCCTGGTGGATCACGCCCGCGAGGTGGCGGAGTCGCACATGGAGAGCATGTTCGACGAGCTCGGCATCGACAAGCAGCGCCGTCCGCCCCACACCATCGAGACCGGGGACCCGCCGGATGCCATCGTCGAAGCCGCCACCAGCGGTGGCTACGATCTAATCGTGATGGGAACGCAGAGCCGCAAGGGCTTCGACCGAGTGTTGCTCGGCAGCGTGTCGGAGAAGGTCGTGCGCACCGCTCCGTGTCCCGTGCTCACCGTGCGGCCGTCCTCGTGATGAAGCTCTCGCGAATCCTCGTGCCCGTCGACTTCTCGGCGTGCTCCGAGAAAGCGCTGGCCACGGCGCGCGAGCTCGCGGCCGCGATGGGTGGCGAGATCACGGCGCTGGCCGTGTGGCAGCCCCCCGAGTTCGCCGGGGCGGATCTGATGGTGCTGGCGCACTCCGAGAACCTGAGCATCGGCGACTACGGCCGCCAGCACACGGAGCGCGAGCTCGAGGCATTCGCGCCGGACCTACGGCGGGAGGTGCGCATGGGGGAGCCGCGCCAGGTGATCCTCGAGCGCGCCGCGGATTTCGACCTGATCGTGATGGGAACGCACGGCAAGACCGGCGCCTCCCGCCTGCTCCTCGGGAGCGTGGCGGAAGCCGTGGTTCGGCGGGCGGCGTGCCCGGTGTTGACCGTGCACGCCTGAAGCGGCGCGACGGGCATCGCGCCGCCCCAACAAACCTCAGCCGGCTTCGATCTTGCCGCCGCCGTTGCTGCCCTTGTTGCGGACCACCGGTACGGCGCTCTTGGGGGCCGCGCCGTACTCGTGGAGCTTGTACTGGATCTTGCGCACGCTGATGCCGAGCACGTCCGCGGCGCGGCTGGTGGAGCCGCCGTGCGCTTCCAGGGTTTCGAGGATCGCGTAGCGCTCGATGTCCGCCATGGACGAGCCCGGGATGCGCGGCGCGCGGTTCTCCGTGGTGTTGCGGGCCAGCTCCGCCGGCAAGTGGTGAGCGTCCACCGAGTCGCCGTCCGCCAGCACCACCGCGCGCTCCACCACGTTTTCGAGCTCTCGGACGTTGCCCGGCCACGGGTAGTTGGCCAGCAGGGCCAGGGCTTCGTCGCTGAAGCGCGCGACGCGCTTGTCGTTCTCGCGGGCGTAGCGCTCGAGGAAGTGCATCGCCAGAGCGGGGACGTCGGACGGGCGCTTGCGCAGCGGCGGCAACGTGATGTTGATGACGTTCAGCCGGTAGTAGAGGTCCTCGCGGAAGTGCCCTTCGTTGACCAGCTCGCGCAGGTCGCGGTTGGTGGCGGCGATCACCCGCACGTCGACGCGCAGCGTTTGATTGCCGCCCACGCGCTCGAACTCGCGCTCTTGCAGCACGCGCAAGAGCTTCACCTGGGTGGACGCCGTGATCTCGCCGATCTCGTCGAGGAACAACGTGCCGCCGTCGGCCTGCTCGAACCGGCCTTCGCGCCGCCGGTCGGCGCCGGTGTAGGCGCCGCGCTCGTGTCCGAACAGCTCGCTCTCGAGCAGCGTTTCTGCCAGGGCTGCGCAGTGCAAGCGCACGAAGGGGCCGTCCTTGCGGGGAGAGCGATGGTGAATGGCGGCGGCCACCAGCTCCTTGCCGGTGCCGGATTCGCCGGTGAGCAGCACGGTGGCGCGACTGGGCGCCACCTGAGCCACGCTCTTGAACACTTCCTGCATCTCGGGCGAGGAGCCCACGATGTTGTCGAAGCGGTAGCGCTCGGCGAGCTGCGTCTTCAGCTCCACGGTCTCGCGACGCAGACGCACCCGCTCGAGCGCGCGATCGATCACGAGGGCGAGCTCGTCGGTGTTCAGCGGCTTCGTCAGGTAGTCCGCGGCACCTTCCCGCATCGCGGAGACCGCGGTCTCCACGGCGCCGAAGGCCGTCATCAACACCACTGGAAGATCGGGTTCGTGGCTACGGAGCTTGCGCAGCAGCTCCACGCCGTCCATCCCCGGCATCTTCAAGTCCGTCAGCACCAGGTCCGGCGAAAACTCTTCGTAGCGGGCCAGCGCCTTGAAGCCGTCCGCCGCGGTTTCCACCGAGTACTCTTCCTCGCGCAGGATCTCGGCCAATGCAGTGCGTGCATTGGGTTCGTCGTCCACGACTAGAATGCGTCCTTTGCTCACGACCAATCCCTCGAAGTTTTCGGGGCCAACGGGTAGCAGGCGCAGTTGATGCGCGCCCGGCGAACGGCGTGCACAACGCATGCCGCGCACATATTGGGGTAATCCGACCCCCCGGCCAGGGAGCTATCGCAAATAATGCGGCTGCGCGCAAGTCGGGTGCAGCCGGTGCGCGGCTAATCCAGCAAATGCAGCAGGGCCTTGAGGGCGTCGGTGGTGGTGAACACCCCGCTGACACGGGTCCCGTCGACCACTACCGCGGACCCGACCTTGCTCTCGAGCATCACCCGCACCACGTCTCGGAGGGGGGTGGCGGAAGGGACGGTGTACACGTCCGTGGTCATCGCTTCATCGATGGTGACCTGCGCCGGATCGACGTCCTTCAGGGTCTCCACCAGGTGCAAATCCCGAAGCGAAACCAGGCCAACGAGCTTGCCTCCGTGCAGCACCGGGAGGTGGCGGATGGCGTGCTCGCGCATCAGCTCGTGTGCCGCGGTGAGGGTCTGCTCCGAACCGATGGAGTGCGGAGCCGGGGTCATGAACTGACCGATGGTCGTTTCAGGCATGGGGAACGCTCGCGATTGGGGGACTGACGGGTCAGTCGTCGTCATCGTGCAGCATGCGTGCCGCGGGCGTGTCCAGATCGTCGAACTGCCCGCGGCGAGAGGCCCACAGGAATGCGAGAACCGCGCCAGTCGCGAGAATCAGGGCCAGGGGCAACACGATGTAAAGAGCGCTCATGGCGGACTCCGAAAGGTTTTCGCCCGGTAGGAGCTGGTCACGACGGACAGCGAGCTCAGGGGCATGAGGATGGCCGCGATCAGCGGCGAAATGACGCCGGCCACGGCCAGCGAGGCGCACACCAGGTTGTACGCGAGGGAGAGCAGCATGTTTCGGCGAATCACGCCAAAGGTGCGCCGGGCGCCGCCCAGGAGCTCCAGCACCGGACGCACCCCAGGCCGATTGGCATACACGTCGGCGGCGGCCAGGCTGGCTTCAGCGCCGCCTTGCACGGCCACGCCGACCCCCGCGGCGGCCAAGGCGGCCGCATCGTTCACGCCGTCGCCCACCATCACCACCGGGCCGTCCGCGCTCTCCACGGCGCGGAGCTTCTCTTCCGGGCTCACGCCACCGCGGACCGAGACGAAGGGGACGCCGAGCTCCGCCGCCACGCGGGCGACGACCAGCGGGTGGTCGCCGCTCTCGATGGCCAAGCGATGACCCATGCGCGACATTTCTGCGAGGGCCTCGGCGGCGTCCGGACGAATGGGATCGGCAAACACCGCGACCGCTCGAGCCACGCCATTCACCGCCACGAGCACGGGGGTGCGCCCCGCGCCCGCCGCTGCCTGCGCGTGGGCTTCGAGCTCCTCGGGCACCATGGCCGTCTCGCGCACGTGGGCCAAGGAGCCGACGACCAGCTCGTGGCCATCGACTTGGGCGTGCACGCCGCCACCGGGAACTTGGAGCAGCGCTTCCACCTTCAGCGTCGCCGGCGGCTCGGGCAGCGCGGCCACCAGCGCCCGCGCGATGGGATGGGCGGAGCGTGCTTCCACGGCGGACACCCAGGGCTTCACGCTTTCGTCGCCGTGCCACGCGGACAGCTCCAGGCGGCCGGCGGTGAGGGTGCCCGTCTTGTCGAAGATGACCAGGGCGGGGTGGGCGAGGCGCTCGAGAGCGTCGCCCCCCTTGATCAACAGGCCCGCCCGGGCGGCGCGGCCCACTGCGGCACTGACCGCCAGCGGCGTGGCCAGCCCCAAGGCGCAGGGGCAGGTGACGACCAAGAGCGCGATGGCGTTCTCCACGGCGCGGGTGGGATCGACGAAGGCCCAGCCGACGAACGTGAGGGCGGACAGGGCGAGCACCGACATCACGAAGCGGCCGGCAACGCGGTCCGCCAACAGCTGAATGGGCGCGCGGCGGGCCGCCGCTGCCTCGATGCTCTGCACCAGCTTGCCGAGGCGCGTGGCTTCGCCGGTCTGCTCCGCCCGCACGGTGATGCGCGACGAAACGTTGATGCAGCCGGCGTGCACGCGCATGCCGGGCTCCACGTCGACCGGAACGCTCTCTCCGGTGAGCAGCGAGGCGTCGATGCTCGAGCTGCCCGTCTCCACGATACCGTCGGCGGGCAGGTGCTCGCCGGCGCGGATCTCGAGCAGCGCGCCCATCGGAATGGCGTGCGCGGGCACCTCGCGGATGCCGTCGTCCTCCACCAAGCGCGCCGTGCTGGGCGTGAGCGAGAGCAACAGCTCCGTGGCGCTCTTGGCGCGATGCTGCTCGCGCCGCTGAAGCCAACGGCCGACGAGCAGCAAGAACACCACGGCGGTGACGGAGTCGAAGTAGATGTCCCCGCGGTTCAGCACCGTGTTCACGGCGCCCCACAGGTAGCCTGCCAAGATGCCGAGACTCACCGGCAGATCCATGTGCGGCGTGCGGGTCCTGAGCGCGGCCAGGCCTCCCTTGAAGAACACGCTGCCGGACCAGAACACCGCGGGTGTGGCGACCACCAGGCTCACCCAGCGGAACACGCCGACCCACTGCGGGTCCGAGTCTGCGCCGCCGTACAGCGCGAAGGCGATCAGCATCACGTTGCCGGCGACTGCACCCGCGACGGCCATACGAGACAGCAACGCGCGATCCTCGCGGCGCCGGGCCTCGAGCGCTGCGGCGCGCTGGCGTGGGTGCGGCGGATAGCCGAGGGAGTCGAGAGCCTGGGCGACCTCCGAGAGCTTGCCGACGCTCGGGTCCCACACCACGCGCACGCTGGCTTGGGCTAGATCCACCGTGGCTTCCACGACGCCGGGGGAGAGCTTGCCGAGCTTCTCCACCAGCCACACGCACGCCGGACAGTGCAGGTTCGAGAGCGCCAGCTCCACCGAAAGCAGGCCATCCCCGGCGTCGCGCACGTACAGCTCGCGGAACTTGTCGTCGTCGAGCTCCGCGTAGCTCCGCTCGGACGTCGCGGCCGGGCGCGGCTCGTCGACGTCCAGCGCCGCGCGGTGCTTGTAGTAGCGCTCCAGGCCGGCGCCGTGGATCACGGCGTACACCGTGCGGCAGCCGTCACAGCAGAACTGCACCCGCGCGTGGTCCTCCACGCGGGCCGGCGGTACGGGCAGGCCGCAGTGCGAGCAGGCGACGTCTTCGGACGCGTCGAGCGCGCCCGGCGCCGTCACCGGCTCGGGCAGCGCGCCCAAGGTCACTTCTTCTCCGCTCCGTGGTGGCAGCACGCCGGCTCCGTCGGCACTCCGCCGGGCAACATGCCGGCGCTGTAGCGCGCCGCCAGCGACGGGACGTTGGCCCGTCCCAGCACCGAGTACAGGCCGAGCACGAGCAGCACCGCGGCACTGAGCATGGGCACGTGGCGGCGGAGGTGATGGGACAGGCGCTGCACGCCGAGGCCCAGCCCCAAGAGCAGCGGCACCGTGCCGCTCCAGAACGCCGCCATCACCATCGCGCCGCCGAGGGTGCTCCCGGTCCCCGCCGCCGTGACCGCGAACGCGTACAGCCAGCCGCAGGGCAGCAGGGTGGAGGAAAGCCCGAGGAGCAGCGCCCGCGCCTTGGGCGGCCGCGCTCTGAGCCGGCCCAAGAAGGCGACGGTGCGGCGTTCGAGGGCCTTGGGCACCACGAAGCGCACCACCCGCACGCCTGCGCTCTCGAGCAGCAGGGACAGACCCCACACGATCATCACCGTGCCCGCGACGATCGCCGCCACGCGCCCGACGCCCGCGGCGTTGCCTGCTAGGTCCACCGCGGCGCCAATGGTGCCGGCGACCGCTCCGAGGGCGGTGTACGTGAGCAGGCGCCCGCCGTGGTAGGCGAGGTGACTCAAAGAGCGCGACCCGCTGTCGTCCTCCCCGGCGTAGAAGGCGACGAACCCGCCGCACATCCCCGCGCAATGGAGGCTGCCCACCAAGCTGGCACCGACCACCGAGAGCAACAGCGCGGACGTCACGTGGCGTCTCCGCGCAGCACGTCTTGCCGGATGATCTGTGTGAAACGCTCACCGTTCTGCTCGGCGGAGAAGCGGAACTCCCACAGGCCGACGCGCACCAGCGGCAGCTTGCCGTGGAGCTTGCCGTCCGGGCCGGTCGACAGATCGGCGCTCACGATGTGGCCGGCCCGTGCGTTCGCGAAGGCGTCCACTCGAACCTTGGCATTGGGAAGGGCGTGGCCGCGATCGTCGGTCAGCTTGGCCACGAGCTGTACGTCACGCCCCACGGTGCGCGTCTCCAGGGTGAGGTTCCAGCCGAGCCGCGTGTTCTCCGCCGATTGAGCCTGGTGGTCGTCCCAGGCGACGGCCTTTTGGTAGTAGTCCTGCTCCACCGCGAAGCCCGGATCGTCCGTCGCGATCTTCGCCATGTACAGCAGTCCGCCCACCATCGAGGTGAGCAACACCACCGGGACCCACGGCCAGATGTTGAAACGGGGGCTGTCTTCTCGGTCGCTCATTTTACGTCTCCGTCGAAGGGACCGAGCAGCTTGTATTGAACCTCGGTCTTGAAGTCGCCGTCGTCGCGGACGGCGAACTTCACCATGCGCTTGCCGCCTTGGAACGAGCTCTTCGGCGAGAGCACGAACACCGTCGTGGTCTCGTGGGTTCCCTTGGCGACGTGCAGCGGGTTTTCCGGCGCGATCAGCTTGGCATCGCCGCCGTCTTCCAACGCGATGTGATACTCGCGGTCCTGGCTTCCGCGGTTCTCGATCTTGATGCGGATCTGGTTCTGCACGCCTTCCGGCTGCAGCACGTAAGGCGCGCCGATGCCGCGGAGCACCGTGACGTCCGCGCTGCCCTGTCGCGAGCCAAAGAACACCAGGGCGCTCACGGCGATCAGGATCACCAACGGGTACAGCACGACGCGGGGCCGCAAGAGGGGGCTCTTCTCCCCCGACTCCAGGGTTTCTTGGGAGCTGTAGCGGACCAGCCCCTTCGGCTTGCCGATGCGCTCCATGATGCTGTCGCAGGCGTCGGCGCACTGGGTGCAGGCGATGCACTCGAGCTGCAGCCCTTCACGGATGTCGATGCCGGTGGGGCAGGCCACGACGCAGGCGTTGCAGTCGATGCAGTCACCACTGCCCTCCACGGGCTTGCCCTTGCTGCGGGGCTCGCCGCGCCGAGCGTCGTAGCCCACGACCAGGGAGCGCTTGTCGAGCAGCACGGACTGCAGCCGAGCGTACGGGCAGATGACGGTGCACATCTGCTCGCGGAAGTAGGCGAAGTCGAAGAACACCAAGGCGGCGGTCACCGCCATCACGCCGAAGGCGCCGGCGTGCTGCATCGGCGGCTCGGTCATCCAATGGAACAGGCGCTCGACCCCCACGAAGTAGGAGAGGAACACGTTGCCGACGACCACCGAGAGCAGGCCGAACGCCACGTATTTCAGGATGCGCCGGGCATTCGGGCCCTTTTTGTCGATCCTCAGCTGGTCTGCACGTCCGCCTTCGAACAGGCGCTCGATGGGACGGAAGACGAACTCCATGTACACCGTCTGGGGGCAGCCCCAGCCGCACCACGCCCGGCCCACCAACGCCGTCAGCCAGATGATGCTGAGAAAGATGGACAGCATCAGGAGCATGAGCAGCACGCCGTCGGTCGCCAAGAACGTGCGACCGAACAAGTGGAACTGCCGTGCGGGAACGTCCAGCAGGATCAGCGGATGGCCGTTCATCCGAATGAAGGGGATCGCGACGAAAGAGGCGATCAGTCCCCAGGCGGTCAGCAGTCTCGCCCAGTAGTAGCGGCCCTTGTAGAGCTTCGGTCGGATTCGACGCCGAGTACCATCGGCGTTCAGCGTCGGGAGGACGCGTTCCTCAGGGGCGAGGGGGCCTGCCACGGTTTACTCCACGGGGTTGCCCTCAGGCGGCTTGCCAGCGGCATTGGTGCCCTTCAGGTCCTTGACCACGTAGGCCACGACGCTGCGGAGCTCCTTCGGCGTGAGCTGCTTGCTCCACGCCGGCATGCCTTTGGCGGCGACACCTTCGGACACCACCTTGTAGATGTCCATGGGCTTGCCAGCGCCATGGATCCAGCTGTTGTCGGTGAGATTGGGTCCCACGATGCCTTGCCCCTTGTCTCCATGACAGGCAACGCAGCGCGCGGTGAACACGCCCTGACCCTCGGTGACCGCGGATGGATTGTCGATCAGCTTCTGCAAGCTCTCCGGCGTGACCACTTCAGCGGCGGCTCGCTTCGCTTCGGCCTCCTCGGCCTCTTTCATGTCTGCGGCGTACGCTTCCGCCACCGACGTCCCGTTGCCGGTGACGTGATAGTGGAACAAGTAGCCGATGGCGAAGAAGAACGAGCCCCAGAAGATCAGCTTCCACCAGCGGGGCAGGGGATTGTCGTACTCCTGGATGCCGTCGTACTCGTGATCGCCAATCAAGAGGTCCTGATCGACGGGAGCTTCGGCTTGCGCTTTCTTCGCGGGGCTCATGACTTGCCTTCTCGGGGAGACTGAGGGGTTTCATCGTCCAGTGGCATGAAGCGGGCCTGCTCGAAGGCCTCGCGGTTCTTCTTGTGAAGCACCTGGTAGGCCACCAAAAGGAACACGGCGAAGAAGATGACGAGTGCAGCTTCCGCCCAGCCCGAGAGGGCCATGTTGCTCATGATGTCGGAGAGCCTCATCTCACTTCTCCTCGGTCAGGTGCGCCACGCTCTTGTCGCTCGGCGCGGCGGGGGGGGCCTTCTTGATGTCCGTGCCGAGACGCTGGAGATAGGCGATCAGGGCGATGATCTTCTTGCTCTCGAGGCCCTTCGGCCCACCCTGCTTCACGATCTCCGCGGCGATCTCCTGGGCCTGAGCGTGAGCCATGGGCTCCGCCTTGTTGAGCGCCTCGCCGTAGGGCACGCCCAACATGGCTTGGGCGTCCACGTGGGACTGGATCACCGAGTAGTCGAGGTCGTCCGTGAGCAGCCACGGGTAACGCGGCATGATCGACTGCGGCGTGGTGCTGGTGGGGTCGTCCATGTGTCGGACGTGCCAGAGGTGTGGGTACTTGCCGCCCACGCGGTGCAGGTCCGGACCGATGCGCCGTGAGCCCCACTGGAAGGGGTGGTCGTACACGAACTCGCCCGGCTTGCTGTACTCGCCGTAGCGTTCGGTCTCCGCCCGAATCGGGCGCACCATCTGAGAGTGGCAGTTGTAGCAGCCCTCGGACACGTAGATGTCCCGCCCCGCGAGCTCGAGCGGGGTGTAGGGCTTGACGCTCGAGATGGTGGGGACGTTCGAGCGAATCAAGAACGTTGGGATGATCTCGAACAGCGACGCGATGGCCACGGAGATGGTCACCCACACCGTGAACTTCAACGGACGGCCTTCCCACTTGCGGTGCCAAGCGGCGTCCACGAAGTACTTGAGCTTGTAGGCCAGGTGCGCGCTGGTGGCGTGAGCCGGGATCTCCGGGTGAGGCTCGGGGCCCGTGGCCGGGCGCAGAGCCGGAGCCTCGTGCTCGGGCACCTCGTAGGTCTTGGGGCGCGTCTTCCAGGTCGCCAGCAGGTTGACCAGAGCCATCACGACGCCGGCCACGTACAGCGTACCACCCAAAGCACGTACCCAGTACATGGGCATCAGGCGCACCACGGTCTCGACGAAGTCCGGGTAGGCGAGGCGACCGGTCTGGTCGAAAGCGCGCCACATGAGCCCTTGGGTCACGCCGGCGGCGTAGATGGGCACGATGTAAAAGAGGATGCCCAGCGTGCCGACCCAGAAGTGCACTTCGGCCAGCTTCTTGGACCACAGCTTGGTCTGGAACAGGCGCGGCGCCAGCCAGTACAGCATGCCGAAGGTCATCATGCCGTTCCAGCCGAGGGTGCCGCTGTGGACGTGGGCGATGGTCCAGTCGGTGTAGTGAGAGAGCGCGTTCACGCTCTTGATGCTGAGCATCGGTCCTTCGAAGGTGCTCATGCCGTAGAAGGTCACGCCCACCACGAAGAACTTCAGGATCGGGTCCTGGGCCACCTTGTTCCAGGCGCCCCGCAGCGTGAGCAGGCCGTTGATCATGCCGCCCCAGGAGGGCATCCACAGCATGAGCGAGAACACCATGCCCAGGGACGAGGCCCACTCCGGAAGCGCCGTGTAGTGCAGGTGGTGCGGTCCGGCCCAGATGTAGATGAACACCAGCGACCAGAAGTGCAGGATGCTCAGGCGGTAGGAGAACACCGGGCGGTTCGCCGCCTTGGGCAGGAAGTAGTACATCAAGCCCAAGAACGGCGTGGTCAGGAAGAAGGCGACGGCGTTGTGGCCGTACCACCACTGCATGAAGGCATCCTGGACGCCCGCGTAGATCGAGTAGCTCTTGAACAGCCCCGCCGGGATCCAGAGATTGTTGAAAATGTGCAGGATCGCGACGGTGATCACCGTCGCGATGTAGAACCAGATGGCGACGTAGATGTGCCGCTCGCGGCGTCGCGCCATGGTTCCGAACAGGTTGATCGCGAAGGCCACCCAGACCACCGCGATGGCGATGTCGATCGGCCACTCGAGCTCCGCATACTCGCGGGACTGAGTGATCCCGAAGGGCAGCGTGAGGGCTGCCGACACGATGATCGCTTGCCAACCCCAGAAGTGGAACGCGCTCAGCTTGTCGCTGAACATGCGGGCTTTGAGCAAGCGCTGCGTCGAGTAATACACGGCGGCGAAGATCGCGTTCCCCGCGAACGCGAAGATCGCTGCGTTGGTGTGTAGGGGCCGGAGGCGACCGAAGGTCAGCCAGGGCTGATTGAAGGACAGGGAGGGGACGACCATCATCAGCGCCACCCACAACCCGACCAACGTCGCGACGAGCCCCCACACGATCGTCGCAAAGGTGAACTTGCGAACGATGGCGTCGTCGTAGGTGAACTTCTCCAGGCGCCCTTCCGAACCACGATACGGCTGCTCAGACATTTTCGGCCGCGGCATCGCAAGAAGCGTGCCCGGGCCCAAAGGGGTGGCACTTCCCCCGGGTCGGTCACACGGTGTAACTGCAATCCAGCGCCTCCGGCGCCGCTTCGAGAAGAGTGTCCCGACATGGGTCAGAGCCAAGGCTCCTTTGCCCCCATCAAGAGGGCGCAACGGCTGCGTCCCCAATCGGACTTGACGCATGATCTGCGAAACGTGGCTCCCCCGTGGGCCAGCGAGATCGCGGAGATCGAGCGGCGATTCGCGGTGGATTCGGCCCTGGGGCTGTCCGTTTCCGACGCCACCGAGCGGCGGCAGCGGGACGGCGACAATGTCTTGGAGGAGGCAGCCCCGCCATCGCCGGTGCGTCAGTTTTTGGAACAGTTCACCGACATCACGGTGATCGCACTCTTGGTGGCGGCGGCCCTCGCCGTGGCTCTGGCGTGGTCCGAACCCGAGAAGCAGACCTTTCTCGGCCGCTTCGGCGACGCCATCGCCATCGGCATCATCGTGTTGATGAACGCCGCCATCGGTTTCGTGCAGGAGCGGAAGGCGGAGCGAGCGTTGAGGGCGCTGCGCCGGTTGGGGGCACCGGAGGCGACGGTGCTTCGTGCGGGCGAGCGGGTTCGGGTGCCCGCGGCGGAGGTGGCTCGAGGAGACGTGGTGCTGGTCTCGGAGGGCGATCGCGTGCCCGCGGACGCGCGTCTGGTGGCGGCCGAGGATCTGGTGGTGACGGAGGCGGCGCTCACCGGTGAGAGCCAACCCGTACAGAAGGAAACCACGCGCCTCGACGCGGAGACCGCCCTCGCGGAGCGCGCCAACATGCTGTTCATGGGAACCCACGTGGGGCGCGGGGTCGGTCGCGCCGTCGTGGTGCACACCGGCATGCGCACCGAGCTCGGCAGCATCGCCACCCTGCTCGGCCAAGTCCGCTCGCCGGACACTCCCCTGCAGAAGAGCCTTCGCCGCTTCGGCACCTGGGTGGTGGTGGGCTGCGCGCTGGTCGGAGCCGTGGTCTTCGCCGTCGGTCTGGTGCGTCTCGAGGCGCCGATCGGCTTTCTGCTGCTCACGGCGGTGAGCTTGGCGGTGGCGGCGATCCCCGAAGGTTTGCCGGCGATCACCACCATCGTGCTGGCGCTCGGCGTCCAGCGCATGGCGAAGAAGAACGCGCTGGTGCGCCGGCTGGCCGCCGTGGAGACGTTGGGCTCCGCCACCGTGATCTGCACCGACAAGACCGGTACCCTCACGCAGAACCGCATGACCGTCCGGCGCATGCTGGCGGGCAGCCGCGAGCTCACGGTGGAGCTTGGCGCCGACGAACAGACCCTGGTGTTCGAGCGCGGAGACGAAGAGCCCGCCAGCTTCTTGCCGCACCACCCGTTCGGCGAGCTGGTGCTCGGCTGCGGATTCTCGCCCGCCGCACGGGAAATCGAGAACGAACGGGGCGAGAGCGAGATCCGCGGGGATCCCACCGACGCCGCGCTGCTCTCGCTGCACTCGGCGCTGGCCAGCCGCGCGGACAAGAAGCGCGAGAGCTACCCGGTGGAGCGCGTGGTTCCCTTCGACCGCGAGCGCAAGATGACCACGGTGGTGGCTCGCGGGGAGGACGCGCTCTTCGCCTTCGCCCACGGTGCGCCGGAGTCGATTCTCGAACGCGCCGAGACGGTGCTCCACGACGACGGCGAGCTTCGTCCGCTGGGGGACGCCGAGCGCGAGCGGGTGCACCGGACCGTGGAAGACTGGGCCGCCGACGGGCTCCGCGTGCTCGCCGTCGCGCGCTCCGTGGTCCCCGCCGACGACCCGCCGCCGAGCTCTCGCCGCGTGGACGTGATCGCGCGCTTCGAGCGCGACATGACCCTGCTCGGTCTGGTGGGGCTCGCCGATCCGCCACGGCCGGAGGTGCCGCGAGCGCTACGGCGGGCGGCCCGCGCCGGCGTGAAGACGGTGATGATCACGGGCGATCACCCTCGCACGGCGGAGGCCATCGCGAGGGAGATCGGCATGCTGAGCGACCTGTCCGACGACGAGCGTAGCCGCAGCGTGCTCACCGGCCGTGAGCTCGAAGCACTGTCCGAGGCGGAGCGCCGGGCGCGGGTGCGGGATCTGCGCGTGCTGGCGCGCGCCACCGCCCAGGACAAGCTCGAGCTGGTGCAGGCGCTCAAGGCCGCGGGGGAGGTGGTGGCCATGACCGGCGATGGCGTCAACGACGCGCCCGCCATCAAGGCCGCTAGCATCGGGGTGGCGATGGGACAGGGCGGCACCGACGTGACCCGAGAGGCCGCCGACATGGTGCTGCTCGACGACAACTACGCCACTATCGTGTCTGCCATCGAAGAGGGGCGCATCGTCTACGGCAACATCAAGCGCTTCATCGTGTTCTTGTTCGCGGTGAACACCGGCTTGGTGCTCAGCGTGTTGGTCGCTGCTCTGCTCGGATGGCAGCCGATCCTGACCCCGACGCAGATCCTGTGGATCAACCTGATCACCAACGGACTGCCCGCCCTCGCCCTGGGCATGGAACCGGCGACCGGCGATCCGATGCGGGAGGCGCCGCGCGATAGCGAGGCCGCGCTGGTGAGCGCCGGGGAGCTCCGCTGGCTGCTCGGCTACGGCACCTTGATGGGCGTCCTGGGTCTGCTGGTGTTCGAGGGCTACCGCCTCAGCTACGTTCACCTCGCCGGTGGCGAGCTCGCGGTGGCGCGCACGGCAACCTTCACGCTGTTGGCGGTGGCGCCGTTGTTCCACGCGCTCAGCTCGCGCTCGCGTCGGGATTCGGTGTTCACCCTCGGCTTCGGCAAGAACTGGCGCTTGCTCGGTGCCTTCGTCGTCGCGCTGGGGCTGCAAGCGGTGGCCGTGTACGTGCCGGTGCTGCAGTCCGTGTTCCAGACGGTGCCGCTGTCGCTCCGCGACGTGTCCGTGGTGCTGGGCCTTTCGATGGCCGTGTGGCTCGTGGGCGAAGCCGAGAAACTGCTCGGTAAGCTTTCTCGCGGATCTTGATTTTGCCGGGCCGCCGCGGAAACGTCGTGCCCGCGCTGCCCCGACAAAAAATCAATGACGGTAGCGCGTGTACAGCTCGCCGACGGAAGCCACGAGCTCGTCGAAGTTCTCGCGCTCGCCGTCCAGATTCTCGAAAGACGCCACCACCTTGGCGCCGCGGTCTTCCGGGAGCTTCGTGCGAGCCAGCGGAAAGAGATCGAGGTTCTCGTGCATGAGGTGGGTGCGCTGCAGCTCGAGGAACTCGCGGGCAACGCTGACGAAGTGGCGGCGACCGTCCACGCTCCACTCGCTCTTCTGCAGTGCGGCGTGGCGCAAGGAGCGCATCAGGTAGCGTTCCTGGTCGTGCTCCTTGCGGATGCGCGCCAGGGGACCGCTGCTCCAATCGAAGCCGAGGTCCGTGAGGACCGGGAACAGGATCGATTCTTCCTTTTCGTGGTGGCCGAGATCGACGAACTCGCGGAAGAACTTCACGCAGCGCTCGAGATCCGCGCGCTCCACCGGCTCTCCGGCTTCGGCGCGGGAAGTGAGCGCGTCGAGAACGCTCAGCATCCGTTCGATCAGCTGATGCTCACGCTGGAGCACGTCGATGGGGTTCATCGTCTTTCTCCATCCGCAGCCGCAGATGCTGCGCCGGACCGTCACCGTAGCAAGGCTCGGGCCACGCGACTGCAGCAAACACCGGCTTCTTGCCGGCGAAAGGAATGCGCTTTTGCTCGTTCTTGCGCAATGGTTGCGACCCCAGGGGGAGAGATAGCGGGGCGACGGGGGCCCCCGGCATTGGCACGTAGCGTGCACATTTCGCCGGGCGGAGTCGCTCGCGCAGCGGCCGAGAGGAGCCCGCCATGAACGCAAGAAGCAAGGTCCCGTACGTGGTCGTCGTGGGCATCGACTTTTCGGAGACCGGAAACACGGCCCTCGAGCACGCGTTCACCCTGGCCAGCGACAAGCCCAACGGAGAGGTCCATGTGATCAACGTGGCTCGCGGCTATGGGCCGATGGTGCATTTGGACACGGGCGGGGACATCACCACGCTCAGCATGGAAGAGGCCTCCCACAAGCTGAAGCTGTACGTCGAAGAGCGGCTGGAGGACTTCGTCGCTCGCCGCGAGGCGCTCGATCGCCCGGTGTTCGAGCGGGCGGTGACGCATCTTCGGCTGGATTCCCCCGCGGAGGAGGTGGCGCAGCTGGCCTCCGACTTGGAAGCGGACTTGGTCGTGGTGGGCACCCATGGGCGTCGCGGGTTGCGCCGGCTATTGCTCGGGTCCGTCGCCGAAGGCGTGGTGCGGCTGGCGCCCTGCCCGGTGCTGGTGGTGCGGCCCAAGGATCAGGGCGCGCCGGTGCCGGAGATCGAGCCGCCGTGCCCCGCCTGCGTGCAGGCGCGCAAGGACTCGGACGGCAAGGAGCTGTGGTGCGCTCGGCACAAGGAGCACCACGTCCGCGCCCACACTTATCACTACGTGGATCGCAACGTCGCTTCCCACGAGAATGCCCCTCTGATCAATCGACAAGACTGAGAGCTGCTCGCTCGACAAGCGCAGTCCTCGTCGCGCTACAGGAGCCCGATGCCTGACATGGATTGGCGTATGCTCTACGCCGACAAGGTCGCTACACCCGAAGAAGCCATTCGTCTCGTCCCGCGGGGCCGTCGCATCCTGATTGGATCCGGCGCCGCGGAGCCCGCCAGCTTGGTGGAAGCCCTGGTGGCCCACGGCGATCACCTGGCGGACAACGAGATCGTCCACCTGCTGACCTTGGGGCCGGCGCCCTACGTGAAGCCCGGCCTCGAGAAGCGCTTCCGACACACCGCCTTCTTCATCGGCGCCAACGTGCGCGAGGCGGTGCAGGAAGGGCGTGCGGACTTCATGCCCGTGTTCCTGTCGGAAATCCCGGTGCTGATTCGTTCGCGCCGGGTGCGCGTGGACGTGGTGCTGGTGCAGGTCAGCCCGCCGGATGCCCACGGCTACGTGAGCCTCGGCGTGTCCCTCGACATCGTGCGGGCCGCCGTGGATGCCGCGGAGCTGGTGATCGCGGAGGTGAATCCACGGATGCCCCGCACGCTGGGCAACTCCTTCGTACACGTCAATCGCTTCGATGCCCTGGTGCCCGTGGACGCCGCCCTGCCGGAGCTCGCCATCGAGCCCTTGGACGACGTGTGCCGCGAGATCGGTCGCCACGTGGCGACGCTCATCCCCAACGGTGCCACGCTGCAGACCGGCATTGGTCGCATCCCGCACGCCGTCACCGAGGCCCTCGCCAATCATCACGACCTCGGCGTGCACACCGAGATGCTCTCGGACAGCGTGATCGACCTGGTGGAGTCCGGCGTGGTGAACGGCAGCCAGAAGACGCTGTTGCCCGGAAAGATCGTCACCAGCTTCGCCATGGGAACCAAGCGCCTGTACGACTGGATCGACGACAACCCCGCGGTGGAGATGCGCGCCAGCGATTTCACCAACGACCCGTTCACCATCGCCCGGCACGACAACATGGTCGCGATCAACTCCGCCCTGGCGGTGGACCTGACGGGGCAGGTGGCCGCCGACACGCTCATGGGCCGCTTCTTCTCGGGCATCGGCGGGCAGGTGGACTTCATCCGCGGCGCCGGTCGCAGCAACGGTGGCAAGCCCATCATTGCGCTGCCCAGCACCGCGAAGGACGGCAAGATGAGCCGCATCCGAGCGGTGCTGGAAGAGGGCGCCGGAGTGGTCACCAGCCGCGGGGACGTCCACTACGTGGTCACCGAGTTCGGCGTCGCGGATCTGTGGGGTAAGAGCATCCGACAGCGCGCCATGGCGCTGATCGAGATCGCTCACCCGGACTTCCGGGGAGAGCTGCTGTCAGCGGCCAAGGGGCGACGCTACGTGTTTCCCGACCAGGTCGCGCCGCGCGCGGTGTACCCCTGGGAGGAAGAGCGCGTGGAGGATCTCCACGGCCACACCGTGCTGGTGCGTCCGGTACGCGTGGCCGACGAAGAGACGCTGCAGGATCTCTTCTACCGGCTCAGCGACGAGAGCACCTACCAGCGCTTCATGCAGTACAAGCGGAGCCACTCCCATCAAGAGATGCAGGACCTGGTCAAGCTGGACTACGAGAGCAACATGGCACTGGTAGTGTGCGAAGGCACCGACCCCAGCGGCGAGATCCTGGCCATGGCGCGCTACGACGTGGACCCTGCGACCAGCCTGGCGGACATCGCCTTCGTGGTGCAGGACGAGTGGCAGGGCAAGGGCCTCGGCACCTTGTTGATGCGGCGCATGCGGGACATCGCCCGGGCTCGCGGCCTGGCCGGCTTCACGGCGGACGTGTTCGCGTCCAACGCCGCGATGCTGGGCGTGTTCTATCGCAGCGGCATGGAGGTGCGCACCGAGCTGGACGGCGGCGTGTACCACGTGGTGATGACGTTCGAGCCGAAGGCGCCGCCGGAGACCATGCGGCCTCGAGAACGGCTATGACGCTGCTCGTGCCCGTCGACTACTCCGAGCACTCCCTGAGGGTGCTCGGGGTGGCGGCGGATCTCGCGCGCGCCTTGGGCACCGGGCTCGACGTCGTCTTCGCCTGGGAGTGCATGCCGGACGCTCCGCCCGGCATGCGGGTGACGGACGAAACCGGAAGGCCGCGACCGCTGGAAGAGATCGTGGCAGAGAACGCGGATCAAGAAATGCGCGAGTTCCTCGGGCGCGCGGGGTTGCCGCCGGAGGTGAAGGTGCACAGCCGGGTGGTGCGCGGAAACGCGGCCGGCGCGGTGCTCGCCGCGCTGGGGCCGGAGCACACGATGATCGTGATGGGCACCCACGGTCGCGGTGGCGTCAAACGCTGGATGCTCGGCAGCGTGGCGGAGAAGCTGGTCCGGAGCTCGCCGGTCCCGGTGCTCACCGTCCGCGGGGAAGAGTAGCGAGATGGGCAAGGAAATCGCCGAGAACAACCACTGCCGCATCGTGCTGACGGGCGGCCCCGGTGGGGGCAAGACCACGGCCGCGGATCTGTTTCGCCGGGAGATCGGCTCCCGGGTGGTGCTGGTTCCCGAAGCCGCCACCATCATGTTCACCGGCGGCTTTCCGCGGCGACGGGAGCCCGACGCGCTCCGCGCGGTGCAGACTGCGATCTTCCACGTGCAGCGCGGCATCGAGGACGTGCAATCCGCGGCACACCCCACGCGCGTCTTGCTGTGCGACCGCGGTACCGTGGACGGCTCGGTGTACTGGCCCGGCCCGCCGGAGGAGTTCTTCGACGCAATGGGAACCTCGCTGGAGCAGGAGCTCTCCCGCTACGGCGCAGTGGTGTTCTTCGAAAGCGCGGCAGCCGGAGGACTGGAGATCAACAGCGGCAATCCGGCTCGCACCGAGTCCGTAGAAGAGGCCCGGGAGCTCGATCGGCTGCTCCGCGCCCAATGGTCGAAACACCCGCGCTTCTTCCTGGTGCCGCACTCGCAATCGTTCTTCGAGAAGATATCGATGGGGCTCGCGATCCTGCAGAGCCTGGTGGCGCAAATGCCGTCGTCACCGCCCCCCGGTTAGATCCGCATCGGACTGCCACAAGGGCTTGCCGCTAGCGTTGCGCAGCTCGAGCGTCTGGTTGCCCTTCTCCACGCGGGACGCCTCGATGACGGTCTTGCCCGCCTTGGTGACGCCCTTGCCGCGGATCCGCACGCGCTCACCGGTTGCGATGTGCATGCCGTGCTCGTCCAGGTACCACTGCGGGGCCAGGTGCACTTCCACGGGCTGGTCCGCCTCGGGACGGATCACCAGGCTCACGGAGCGGTCGAGCTGGGCGGAGGGAGGCGTCTGATCCACGCCCAGGACCTCGCCGTCGATGGCGGCGTTCGAGCGCGGTGCTTCTCCGCGCTGTGCAGGGTAGGGTGGCGGAACTTGGGGTGGACCACAGGCGGTGAGCAACAGGGCGACGACAAAGGCGCGGGTCATGCCTCGAAGCACTGCATTCGCCGTGCCGACGTGCGACTGCTTCGGTGTCCCGTCGTGTGCGCAAGGCTGACGCTGGCCATCGAGGCTTGCGCACCGCGTGCGCAAGAAAGCGTTCCTATCCCGGCAGTTGCTTGGAATGGAGATTGCTCCACCAGGCTCCGCGGCGTTCTGCCGCACTGAGAAAGGGGTGGACGTGACAATGACCGACATCGAGGTCCAGAAGGACAAGGCGATCGCTCAGCGACACTGGGATCCCTTCCGCGTCATGCGGGAGCTGATGCGCTGGGACCCCTTCACCTCCGCACGTTTCGAGCCGGAAGGCGCCAGCTTCTGGCCCGCCTTCGACGTGAAGGAGACTCCCGAGGCCTTCGTGTTCAAGGCGGACATGCCCGGCATCAAGACGGAGGACATCGATCTGCAGCTCGCGCAAAATCGCCTGATCGTGAGCGGCAAGCGCGAAGCGGAGAAGACCCAGAAGGGGGAGACGCTGTATGCCTACGAACGCACCGTGGGGAGTTTCACTCGAGCGTTCACGCTGCCCGAGGGCGTGGACGCGGACAAGATCCACGCGGAGCTCAAGGACGGCGTGCTTTCCGTTCTGATCCCCAAGAAGCCTGAAGGACAACCCAAGCAAATCTCGGTGAAGAAGACCTGAGGCCCAGAGGGCCGCGCGAGACGCGCCCCATCGTCTCGCGCGGCCCGAGGGAGGGACCCATGAAGTGCGAGGACGTGATGAAGCGCCAGCTGTCCGCAATTGCGCCGCAGACGACGGCAGCGCGGGCTGCGCGAGAGATGCGCGCCGCCGGTATCGGATTCTTGCCGGTGTGCAACCGCGAGGGAACGGTCGTCGGTGTGCTCACGGATCGCGACCTCGCGCTCCGGGTGTGCGCGGACCAGCTGCCGGTGGAAACGACCACCGCGAGCGCGATCATGACGACCGCCGTCATCGCCTGCCGTGGGGACGACAGCCTCGACCAGGTGGAAGCCTTGATGGCTCGGCATCAGAAGTCTCGTCTCGTCGTGGTGGACCCAAACGGGCATCTGGCCGGGGTGGTCAGCATCACGGATCTTTTGCAGGTGGAGGAGCCAATCCGCGTTGCGCGTTTGCTTCGGCAAGTAAGTGCGCGATGCTTCCGCTACGAAGGAGCTCAGGCATGAACGCGGCTCCCGGGAGGTGGTGGTGAGGATCTGGCACATGACGGCGGATGCGCCGCGCATGCCGTTGCGCGCAGCGCCGGAGGAGCGGATACGCTTGCGGGTGGGCACTTGGCCCGTGGCTCCCGGTCAGTCGGTGTGGGCCACGTGTCGTGTGCGAGGCAAGGACGGCAGCGCCACCGAGCTCGTCCGCAAGGGGCGCTGGCTGTGTAACGAAGGTCCGAACAGCATCTGGGAGATCGAGCTCGGGCGGTTCCGGCGCGGCGACTCCGTCGAGTACACCGTGCTCGGTAGCGACGCCGAGGGGGGCGACTGCTCCAGCGAGCAGTTCGCTTTTTCCGTCGGTCCCAAGCTTCTGCTGGCTCTCTTGTGGCATCAGCACCAGCCGCTGTACGCGCCGCACCACGCAGGCCCGGGCCCGGCCATTCTGCGCCAGCCGTGGGCTCGCTTGCACGCGCTCCGGGACTATCTCGGAATGGCGGCGTTGGCGGCGGAGCAACCGGCGTTGCATCTGACCATCAATCTGTCGCCGGTGCTGCTCTTGCAGCTCGATGGCTACGTCGCGCACACGATGACCGACGCGGCCCTCGAGCTCACGAGGAAGCCCGCCGAGCAGCTGGATGCGGAAGAGCGCCGCCAGCTCCTGGCGTCGTTCTTCGATGCCCATTGGCACAACCAGATCGAGCGTCATCCCCGCTACGCGGAGCTGTTTGCCCGGCACGCCGCCGAGAAGCCATTCTCGGCCCAAGATCTGCGGGATCTGCAGATGTGGTTCAACTTGGCGTGGTTCTCCAGCGAGCTCCGCCGCGGCGAGCTCCGGTTGCCCACCGGCAAGGTCGCCTCGGTTCGACGCTTCGTGGAGCAGGGCGCCGGCTTCTCTCACCAAGACGTGCTCGAGATGATCGCGGAGCAGGAAGCGGTGATGGAGGCGGTGGTCCCACTCCACGCCGAGCTGCAGCGCCGCGGGCAGATCGAGGTGAGCACCACGCCCAAGTACCATCCCATTTTGCCGCTGTTGGTGGATACGGACCGCGCCACGCTGGACCGCGCGGGCACCTGGCTCCCGGAGCGCTTCGCCCACCCGGAGGACGCACATGCGCAGGTGCGCGCTGCAGTGGCGGACTACACGCGGCGCTTCGGCGTGCCGCCCCGAGGCATGTGGCCGGCGGAGGGCGCCGTCGCCGACTTCGTCGTGCCCATCTTCGCCGAGCACGGCGTGCGCTGGCTGGCGTCGGACCGCGGCGTCTTGGCGCGCTCCGGCAAGTGGGGCTACGCCGTCGACGATCCCGACGTCGCGTGTCAGCCCTATCGCGCCGAGGCGGCGGGCACGGAGCTCACCGTGTTCTTCCGCGACACCCAGCTCGCGGACGCCATCGGCTTCAGCTATCAACACTACGCGGACCCCGCCCGCGCCGCCCGGCATTGGCTCACGGATCTGAAAGAGCGCCTGGCCAGCCGGGTCAGCGGGGAGGACCGCGTCGTCACCGTTGCCCTCGACGGCGAAAATCCTTGGGGCGGATACGTCGACGACGGCCGTTCGTTCCTGCGCGCGCTGTACGCCGAATGCGTGGCAGAGCCGCAGATCGAGACGGTCACCTTCTCCGAGTATCTCGACGGCAACGCCGCGCGGGATCTGGCGCCGCATCCAGTGGCCGGGCTCGAGCGCGTGCACGAGCTGTTCAATGGCTCCTGGGCGGACGAGAGCGGGTCGGCACCAGGGGTGGATCTCGGCACCTGGATCGGTGAGGAAGAAGAGAACCGCGCCTGGAACTTGCTCGGTGCCTTGCGCCGTGCGCTGTCCGACGCGGGTCTCACGCCGGAGGCGGCCCCAGAGGCCTTCGAGGCGCTGTACGCCGCCGAGGGCAGCGACTGGTTCTGGTGGTACGGGACGGACCAGGATTCGGGCCACGACGACGAGTTCGACGCTCTGTTTCGCGCGCATGTCATGGCGGCGTACCGCCTGGCGGGCCTCTCCGTACCGGCGGAGGTTCGACGTCGCATCGTGCCCCGCAGCGTGCCGTGGTCCTTCGCCGAGAAGGCGCACGAGATGCCCGCCGAGAGTCGCCTGCACGTGCGCACGAACTGCCCCGGAGTCCTGCGCTATCGCGTGGACGACGGCGGCGAGCGCCGCCAGACGTTGCTGCCCACCGGCGGGGCGATGGCCGGCGTGCAGCGCTTCGAGACGGTGATGGGTCCCATGCCCAGTGGGGCACGGGTGCTCGCCTTCCGCTTCGAGTGTGGACGCCCCGGATGCGTCAGCGAGACCTGCGCTCAGGGCGAGCAACGCGTGGTGGTGTTGCCGGCGTCGTCGCGCAGTCCGGATCTCCAGCAATGATTCGCCTCGCGCTGGCGGCGCTCTTCGGCTTGCTCTTGTTGCCGTTGCCCGTCGCCGGTGCGAAGCCCGCTCCGCTGAAGGTCGCCGTCGTCGACCTACGCGTCCACCTGCCGTACCAGCTCGTCTCCAAGGGGCGCGCCATGGCCCTCGGTAGCGGTCAGGCGGATCTCGCGCGGATGCGTCACGGGGGCGTGTATGGCGTGGTGCTGCCGCTGCTTGGCGGGCTTCGCAGCGAACCGCGTGCCGAGCGGCTTTTGCCCGTGTACCTCAGCGTGCAGCGTGCCTTGAACCGGACGCCGGAGCTGCGCCTGCCCGGCTGTCGGCGCGCTGGTTCCGGCTTTCGCACGTGGCTCGCCATCGAAGGGGCGGGGGAGCTCGCCGGCGCCCCCACCTCCGCGGGCTTGTGGGTGACCCGCGGCGTGCGCCTGTTCGGATTGGTGCGAACGGAGGACGACGACCTCGCTACCTCCGCGTCCACGCCGGAGCCGGTTCTCACCGGGCTCAGCGCCAAGGGGCGCACGCTGGTGCACGCCATCCACCAGGCCGGGGGAGTGGTCGACGTGTCCCACGCGTCGGCCATGACCGTGCGCGACGTCGTGGAGATCGCTCGCGCCGACGGCGTGCCGGTCGTGGCGTCGCACTCCAACGCTCGCGCCGTGACCGACCACCCGCGGAACCTCAGCGACGAGGAGATCGTGTCCATCGCCGGGACCGGTGGTGTCATCGGCATCAGCTTCGTGCCCAGCATGCTCGCCCGAGGGCGTCGCCCCGACTTGAACGACGTCGTGCGCCACGTCCGGCACGTGGTGCGCGTGGCGGGCGTGGATCACGTCGCCATCGGCTCCGGCTTCGAGGGTGGCATCTGGCCGCCCCACGAGCTCATCAATGCGTCCCGCTACCCGCGCCTGTGGGCGGCCCTCACAGACGCCGGCATGAGCGCCTCGGCGATCCGAAAGATCGCGAGCGACAACGCCCTCCGAGTGCTGTGCCCTGCGAAATAGTGTCCGGCTACTTTTGTTGGTGCGGCGCGGGCACGCCGTGGCACGCCACGGCGTGCTCGGCGGCGCGCTCGAGCCAGGGCCGCGCTTCGGCGCGGGCCTCGGCTTCGCTGCAAGGACGCGGGCACAAGCTGAACGCCGCGACGATGCCGCGGGCGCGCAGTGCCGCCGGGTCGACGTCCACGGCGCCCGCGATGGCGATCACCGGCACGCCGCGACGCGCCGCGCGCTCCGCGACGGCGATCACCGCCTTGCCGCGCAAGGACTGAGCGTCGAGCCGGCCCTCGGCGGTGAGCACCAGGGTGGCCGCGTCGAGGCGCGCGTCGAAGCCCACGCGATCGAGCAGCCAGTCGCAGCCGCGCATGGCGCGCGCGCCCAGGAGCAGCGCGCCGAAGCCGAGGCCGCCGGCGGCTCCGGCGCCGCCGGCGGCCGCGAGCTCCGGCTCGGTGGCGGCGGCGAAGCGCGCGAGGCGTGCTTCGAGCTCGTCCACGTCCCGCGGGCTCGCGCCCTTCTGCGGCGCGTACACCCGCGCCGCGCCGGCTTCGCCGAGCAGCGGATTGTCGACGTCGCAGGCGACGCTGAGCTCGATGCCGGCGAGGCGCGCCCGCGCGGGCGCGAGATCCACGCGGGCGTCGTCGATGACGGCGCCGAGCGCGCGCAGCATTCCCGCGCCGCCATCCGTCGTCGCGCTGCCCCCCAACGTGAGCACGACGCGGCGAGCCCCCGCGGCGATGGCCAGCGCGACGAGCTCGCCGACGCCCGCGGAGGTCGCCGTCAGGGGCGCCCGCGCGGTGCAGTGGGCGAGGGCGACGGCTTCGGCGGACTCCACGATCGCCGTGGTGCCGTCGGCGGACAGCAGCCACTTCGCATCGAGCGGCGCGCCGTTCGGTCCGGACACCCGCGCGGATCGCCAGCGCCACGACGCATCGAGCGCCGCCAGCACTTCCAACGTTCCTTCGCCGCCGTCGGCGATGGGGCATTGCTCCACGCGTGCGTTGGGGGCGGCCCGCGCCGCCCCCAACGCCAACGCTTCCGCCGCTTGTCGGCTCGAAAGCGAACCCTTGAGCTTGTCTGGAGCCACCAGAATTGTTGGCGAGCTTGTGACTATGCTGGAATATTCCATGGCACGGGCGTTCGGCGAGGTTGTGCGCTAGACCCCTGATTGAAACGAGACGGGCTCTGCTCCGTCCATCCTTGTCAGGGTTCGGGAGAACCTCCGGTTGAAGAGCGGTCGATTTTTAAAGAAGTAAGTCTTGGTGGGTCCGGCTGCCCGTGCTAAGTGGCCGGCCGCTGATCCGTTGAGGAGGCTTGGGACGTCATGAAGAGAATTTTGCCTTGGTTGGGTTTGACTGTGCTCGTGGCTGGCGCGGGCATTTCTTTTGGTTGTAGCAGCGATGACAGCGGCGGCGGCTCCGGTGGGAGCGGCGGCGGCGTCATCGGCGGCAGTGGTGGCACCGCGGCGACGGGCACCGGCGCGACGGGTAACACCGGCGGCGGCGGTACTGGCGGCAGCGGCGGCGGCACCGTGAAGCTCGGTCGCGCCTGCGCGACGGATGCGGAGTGCGGCGATGGCCTCACCTGCCTGTTGCCTAATTCCGGCGCGCTCGACGGCGGCGGCCCGGCCAAGGGCCTGTGCACCACGACCTGCACGGACGGCGGCAACGAGTGCGCGCCCTTCGATGCGAACGCGGCCTGCCTCACGTTCACCTCGGGTGGCACCGGCTACTGCTTCGAGGGTTGCGACTTCGGCAACCCGGGCAGCACCTTCCTGCCCAGCAAGTGCCATGGCCGTCAGGAGATGGCTTGCAGCCCGCTGACCAACGACGGCAGCTCGCTGAGCGGTCAGGCTTGCCTGCCCCAGTGCAACGCCGACAGCGACTGCGGCGCCGGTCTGTTCTGCGATCCGGGCAGCGGCCTGTGCGTGAGCGGTGCTGCCAGCGGCAAGGACCTCGGCGAGCAGTGCGTGCAGCAGGACGGCGGCGCGAGCCAGTGCAAGGGTAACTGCACCGGTATCGTGACCAGCGGCAGCTCTACGCCCGCCACTTACACCTGCACTCAGCAATGCACCATCGGTGCTCAGCCGCAGTGCGGGTGGTCAGGGGTTACGGGGGAGACGGCTCCGGGCTTTTGCCTGTTCAGCTCCACACTGATTCCTGGCACACCCGGGATTGGCGATCGTGGCTCCTGCGCTCAGCTGTGCTCCTGCAACGCTGACTGCAAGAACCCCGACTTCATCTGTCGGTCGTTTGGAGACGCGAACTTCGAAGCGGCGGTCAACCAGAAGGGCTACTGCTCCTTGCCGCAAAACGAGGACGGCGGCACGAGCACCGGTTTGGTCAACTGCGGCGCCGGCGGCGCTGGCGGTGCGGGTGGCGCTGGCGGCTCGGACGCCGGCTCCACGGACGCGGCCACGGACTGATATTCCCAGTCCCACAACAGCATTGGCGCCCTCTCGGTTCTTCCGAGGGGGCGCTTTGCTTTGTACGGGGTGACGGGGCCATACTCCGCGCATGCTGAAGGCGGTGCTTGGGGGCAGCGCGGTGGGGCTCATCGTCGTGGCGTGCTCGGCCGGCGGCGGTGGTGGCGGGGGTAGCGGTGGCAATGGCGCGACCGGCAACTTCGGTGGCTTCGGCAACACCGGCGGCGGAGGGTTCGGCGCAGTGGGCGGCAGCGGTGGCTTTGCCGGAACGACGGGGGGCTTCGGCGGAGTGGGCGCCACCGGCGGCGTGGGCGCCACCGGCGGCGTGGGCGCCACCGGCGGCGTGGGTGCCACGGGTGGCGTTGGCGCCACTGGCGGCGCGGGTGGCGGCGACCTCGGGCGTGCGTGCGCGACCAGCGCCGAGTGCGGCGGTCTAACGTGCCTCACGCCCGCGTCGGGCGCCCTCGATGGCGGTGGTCCCGCCAAGGGACTGTGCACGACGAGCTGCACTCAAGATACGGATTGCTCCGCGTACGATCCGACCGCCGTGTGCCTCGAGTACACCACCGGCTCGGGCTTCTGCTTCGAGGGTTGCAGCTTCGGCAATCCGGGCAGCTCGTTCTTGCCCAGCAAGTGTCACGGCCGACAAGAAATGGCGTGTAGCCCCCTCAGCGCGGATGGCACCACGCTGAGCGGACAAGCGTGCCTGCCGCAGTGCAATGCCAACAGCGACTGCGGCTCGGGCCTGTTCTGCGACCCGGCGCTTGGCGTGTGTCGCGCCAACGCGGCGACGGGCAAGGCGCTTGGTGCCCAGTGCACGCAGATGGATGGTGGCGTGGGCGAGTGCAAGGGCAACTGCACCGGTATCGTGAACGGCGGCAGCTCCGTGCCGTTCACGTACACGTGTACGGAGCGCTGCACCTTGGGCGCCAGCCAGCAGTGCGGCTGGTCCGGCGTCCAGGGGGACAAGGCCCCCGGCTTCTGCTTGTTCACCTCTACGTTGCTCGGCAGCAACGCGGGCATCGGCGATCAAGGCTCGTGCGCGCAGCTCTGCTCCTGCAACGGCGACTGTCTGAACCCGAGCTTCGTGTGTCGTCCCTTCGCGGGTACCGGCCTCGAGACCCTCGCGACGGTGGTCAGCCAGAAGGGCTACTGCTCGGGACCCACGACGGAAGACGGCGGCACCAGCCCCGGCCTCCCCACCTGCAACTAGCTAGCTAGCCTCCGCGCGGCGGCAGCACCGGCGCGTCCAGGTCGACGCTCTCGCCCGTGGTGTCCACCACGTCGGACCCGCTGGCGCGCGGCGCTGGCTCGCTCCAGCGCATGGGCTCGGGCTCGAACCCCATGCTGAAGCTGGAGGCGTCCATCACCTGCAGGCTGCCGCTCGCGATCTTGGCGTCGATGCGCCGGCGGATCGCCGCTGCCACGAGCTTGCGCGTGGGCGGCAAGAGCAGGAACAGGCCGGTGAGATCCGTGAGCACGCCCGGCGTGATCAAGAGCGCGCCGCCGATCAGCACCAACACGCCATCCACCACGCCGGTCTCCGGTGGGCGCATCTCCGCCAGCGCCGTGCGCCACTGACGCCACACGCGAATGCCCTCGCGCTTGGCCAAGCTGCCCCCGAGCACGCCCGTGACGATCGTGATCCCCACCGTCGGCCAGAAGCCGATGATGCTGCCGAGCCAGAGCAAGAGATACAGCTCGACCAGGGGGACGACGATGAAGAAGAGGAACAGCCAGCGCACGAGCTGAAGGTGGTGGGCGGGGAGTGCGCCGTCAAGCGCCGGGGCCGAGAATGCGCCGTTCCGCGCCGGGTATCGCGCCGCAGCAACAAACAGAAGGAGCCGAGTGTTGTCGGGGCAGCGCGGCCACGGCGATCACAAAAAGAAACGACGGGCACCGCTCGGCAGCGCCCGTCGCATCCTCGTCGAACAACGGTGACTACTTCTTCGGGTTCGCCAGCTTGCCGGTGGCCGCCTTGGGATCCGCCTTTGCCGAGGCCGGCGCGGTGGCCGGCGGCGCCGGCGGCTTCCACGGCTCCTTGGGCAGCGCCTTGGGCTTGAGGCCCGCCTTCTCCGCGGCCTCACAGCCGCGCTTCTCGCTGGTCTCCTTGCCGTCGCGGATGAGCACCTTGAACTCCACGCGCCGGTTCTTCTCGTTGGCCTCCTCCGTCGCGCCCTCGTCGAGCAGGCAGTAGAAACCGTAGCCCTGGGACAGGAAGCGGGCCTTGTCCACGCCGCGCTTGACGAGCTCCTTGACCACCGAATCCACGCGCTTCTGCGTGAGGGAGCGGTTGTACCACTGGTCTCCTTCCTTGGAAGCGTGGCCGCTGACCTCGACGAGCTGGATGTCGGGGTGCTTCTTCATCAGATCCGCCACCGCGTCGAGCACCGGCTCGCTCTCCTTCTCGATGGCGGCGGAGGCGTGCTTGAACTGGATCTTCTGGTTGATCTGCACGCGCGTGCCGACCAGCTGCACGAGGGGCTTCTTGTCGGGGCAGCCATCTTCGTCCTCGAAGCCGTTCACGGTCTCCGGTTCCGCGGGGCACTTGTCCTGCGGCACCGGGATGTTGTCGCTGTCTTCGTCCAAGTTCGGGCAGCCGTCGTTCGGATTCGGGGCCTTGCCGTCTTCCTTCTCGCTCGGACACTTGTCGTCCGCGTTCAGGATCCCGTCGCCGTCGTCATCCGGGGGTGGCGGGGGCGGGGGTGGCGGAGCCGTCTCCATCTGGGTGCCCATCTGTGCGCTGGCGGTGCAGCCGAGGTTCGGCCCGCCCACGAAGGCGCACAACGCGATGGCGGTGAGAACGCTTTGATTGAATCGCATTGCCAAGGTTCCTCCTCAAAATGCCGCGTCGTCTTCCGCACGGGCGGAGGGCTCGAGCCGCGGATTTGGTGCGGCGACCTTTCCATACCCGGTCCCCAAGGCCAAGGGCCGCGGTGGAAAAGGCTCAGGGCTCTTCGGCCGGCGGTGGAGGTGGCGCGCCAAACCTCACGGAAACCACGAAGATCAGTGGGCCGCCGTCGGGCTTGGGGAAGTGCGCGGGGCGCAGCGTGCTCACCACGCAGCGGCTCACGCCGCGATCGGGAAAATGACTTTCGTCTTCTCGCGCGTCGAGCACCTTGCCCGTGGCGTCCTGCTCGATGCGCACTTGCACGCGGCCCCACAGGCCGGCGTCCTTCTCGAGCCCCGTGCGGTAGCAGTCGGCGAGGGCGTCACGATGCGCTTCGAGGACCTGGGCGACGGCGTTGGCGTCGAGCTTGCCCGGGATCTCCGGTGCGCCTTTGGGTGCGTCGGTCTGGACGACGGGGGCGTCGCCGGGCCACATCTCGACGGTGAGCACGACGTCGATGCTGCGGCCCCGCGGTGGCGGCAGATAGGGCAGCTTCTTGGCGGCTTCCGTCAGACACGTCGCCACGTCCCGATCCGGGAGCTTCGTCATCAGCAATCGCGAGCGGCGCACGCGTCCGTCGCCCCCGATGCGCAGGCCGAGCTCCGTCTTGCCGTGGATCTTCTGATCCTTGCGCAGGCCGTCTTCGAAGCAAAGCCGGAAGGGCCAATAGCCACGAGAGCGGGAACGCGCGAGCAAGCTGGTGAGGCTCAAGACGTTCACGTAGCGCCCCCGGCGGCGGTCGTAGGGTGCGTGCTTGGGCAGGTAGCCGCGCACCAGGCGCGTGTTCACCACCACTCGCGCCCCCGGATGAAAGCTCTTCTTGTTGGACTTGAACTCGGGATCCCCCGTGCCGCCCACGTTCCAGCGCGCCAGCTTTTCGTCCTCTCCCGCGGCGTTGACGGCGCCCTTTGGGCGAGGGCGCTCCCACAGCTTGAAGGGCGTCTCGAGCTCCATCAGCACCGGAGCTGGAGGCGGCGCGTCCACCCCCGCGTCGGTGGGCTCCGCGTCGATGTTGGCGTCGGCGCCGACTTCCACTGCTGCGTCGGGGATGGGCGCCGCGGCCACGGGCACTTGTGGTGGCGGCGGTGGCGGCGGCGCGGGGGGTGGCGGGCGAGCATTGCTCGCGCAGGCCGCGACGGCGAGCGCCGCAGCCCATGCGACCGTTCGACGCACGCTACCGGATGTCTTGCAGGCAGCCGAGCACGACCTTGAGCTCGGCGTTCGGCTTCTTGGCGTCGTCGCAAGCCGAGCCGCACAGGAGGATCTTCTTCTTGTCGCTCGTGAGCTGCCAACCATTGGCGCCCTGATCGCACGCCACGGAGTCGTCCTTGGTGATGTCGCCGCCGTTCAGCTGCACGCCGATCTGATCGAAGTCGATCTTCTTGCCGGGGGGCGGCGCCGGGACGTCGATCTCGCAGGCCAGCGCCGCGCCGCTGATGGCGGTGAGGGCGTCCTTCAGGTCCTGACCGAAGTTCTGCGACGTGGTCATGTCGAAGTGGCAGTCGCCCACGTCCGCCGGGGAGGCGTTGTGCACGCAGGTGGAGCTCTTGGCGGTGCCGCCCTCGTAGGCGATCTGCGATAGGAGCGCGCGGCCGTCCTCGCTACCCGGCACGCCGATCACGAAGGTGCGGATGCCGAGCAAGCCGTAGGCGTCGGGCACGTCCTTGCCAAGGAGCTTCGGGATCTCGTCGGGCTTGCAGGTCTCGAAGCCATCCGTGAGCAGCACCACGAACTTGTTGCCCGGCAGATTCGATTTGCTCAGCTGATCGAGCAGGTACGCGTAGGAGAGAATGGTGGCGCCGGCCAAAGGCGTGTTGCCCTTGGGCGTGACGGTGTCCAAGAAGTTGTCGAGGTTCGTGTTCTGCGTCGCGTCCAACTGTTGCACCAGGATGTTCGGCGTTTGCTGCACGCCGCAGTCGGTGCCGTCGACCGGGAACATGGTCAACCCCGCGCTCACGTTGGGCGCAGTCTGAAGATCCGAGATCGCCTGCTTCAGGGCGTTGCGGGTCAGGATCCACTTGCTGGTGTTGGGATCGATCAGCGGGATGGGTTGGGCCTCGCACTGCGCGGTGCTCTGGCCGTCGGAGGGCAAGTTGCAGTTCATGCTGCCGCTGCGGTCGATCAAGAACAGCAGGTTCGCGGGTACCAGCTCGCCGATCGCCGTGGCGGAGGTGCAGCCGCCATCGGTGGCGCCGCTGCCGCCGGTGCCGCCGCCGTCGGTGCTGATGATGTTGCCCGTGCCGCCGTTGCCGGACGACGCACCCGTGCCCGTCCCCGACGTGCCGCCATTGCCCGCGCCGTTGGCGCTGCCGCCGTTGCCCCCACCACCGCCACCGCCGTCGCTGCTGCTGCAGCCGAAGTACGCGAGGGCCAAAACGCTCGATAGGGCGACAAGAGTAGTGCGATAAGGGCTCACGAGTGCGACTCCTTGGAGCTGTGGCGCGCCATCCCAACCGGCGCGTGTTTCCAATCGTATCACGCTTTTCCAGGGGCGGTCGCGGGCGCGGTGGAGCTTTACGACGCCCACAAACCGGATAAGAGTTGGAGCCGATGAAGGAGAGTGTGGGATGACCGACGCACCGAAGGAAGGCGGGTTCGAGTTCGGAGCGGGCTTCACTCCCGGTGAGGTGAGCGGCGGGCTGGGCCTCGGGCCGCTCGAAGAACAGTACGAGGAACTGTTCGCGGAAGCCCTCGAAGACGGCGTCATCACCGCCGAAGAGCGCGCCCGACTCGAGAAGGCGGCGGACAACCTGGGGCTCGACCGCAGTCGCTTGCTGCGCTTGGAGCAGGCCATGGTCGCGGCCTACGAGACGCGCCACAAGGTGCGCATCGTGGAGCACTACGAGGAGCCGGCCCAGTCGCTTTCGCCGCTCCAGGTGGAGGCTTCCGGAGATCCGGGGCGCACGTTGCTGCTCAAGCGCATCGAGGTGCTCGAAGGCCGGGTGCGGGAGCTCGAAGCCGAGCTCAAACGCGCGCAATCGCAGATCAACGTCGAGGTGGATCTGACGGAGCTGGAGACCGCGGCGGACGTGGCCTCGGAGGATCCCGACGAAGCGTGGCGACGGATCCGCCGGGATCCGAGCAATCCGGACGCCGTGCGGGCGCTGTACCGCATTTACGAAGCGCGCGGCGAGCTCGACCGCCAATGGTGCGTGGCCCAGGCCTTGGTGGCCTTGGGTGCCGCGACCTCGGCGGAGCGGGCGGTGTACGAGAAGCACCAGAGCCACACCTTGATCGCGCCCCGCACCAGCGTGACGGCCAATGGCTGGACGGACCTCCTGTTCCACCCCGAGCAGGAAGTGCTCACTGGCCAGATCTTCTCGGTGATCGTGCCGGCGGTGTTGCTCGGACGGGTCACGGCGCTGCGCCGGGACGGCAAGCTGTACGTGCCGGACGCGACGACGCGACAGGATCCGGCCAAGGCTACCGTGACCGCGGTTCGCGCGCTGCCGTGGGGTGCGGCGATCCTCGGCCTGCCGCCGCCGCCCATCTTCCTGAACAAGGATCGCGCGGTGGGCTACGAGCACATTCCCGGCGTGCCGCCCCTCACCGTGGTGGGGCAGCGCGTGCTCTCCGGGCGCACGCAGCCGGAGCACGCGTTCCTCGTCGGCCGTCACCTCGCGTTCTATCGCGGGGATCACTTCGTGAAGACGCTGTACTCCTCGGTGCCCGATCTCGAGGATCTGTTCCTCGCCGCGCTCACCGTGGGCAACCCCGGGCTGCCCATTGCGGAGGACATGAAGCGCCGCGTGGCGCCCATCGCTCAGGCGATCGAGCCGGTGCTCGAGCCGCAGCAGAAGGACGTTCTCAGGGGCTTCTTCCTGCGCTTTGTGGAGGAGGGCGGCCGCACGAACTTGATGCGTTGGAGCGCCGCGGTGGACAAGACCGCGTGTCGCGCCGGGCTGCTGTTGGCCAACGATTTGGTGACGGCCACCGAGGTGTTGAGCGCCGAGGAAGGGCCCAGCGGCGAGCTCGCCAAGGATCTGGTCGCCTTCTGCACGAGTGAACGCTACTTCAAGCTCCGCCGGCAGATCGGCATCGCGGTGGACCTGAGCTGAGCGCGGTTTCCGCGGCGGACCAACCCCAAGCAGCCGAGCTTGGGGCAGCAGCTTTTCGGTCCGGCGCGATACCCGTCACGGACGCGGGAGCTCGGGGAGCAGCTCGCGGTCCGCGCTGAGCATTTCCCACACCAGGCGCGTGGAGGCGGCCACGGCGACGGGCAGCATCAGGATCGAGAAGCACGGCAGCCAGAACAACAGCGCGAAGCCCAGCCCGAAGCCGAGCACCGCGGGCTTGTAGGCGCGCACCAAACGCAGGCGATCGCGCATGCGTACGCCCCGCAAGGTGAGGGGATAGTCGAACAGGTTCCACGCCAGACCCAGGGCTACGACCAGGAGCTTGGCGGGGATGGTGACCACGGCGGCGGGCGGCGCGAGGAGCTCGACGATCCACAAGAGGAGCAGGAGCGGGCCCGCGAACAGCGCTGCGAGGGCCTGCGCCTTCAAGCCGAACCACATCTCCGCGAAGAAGCCGAGAGCGGCGCGCTCGGGAATGCCGAGGGCCTTCTCCTGGCGCGCGATGATCGACTCCAGCGCGGGGCCGGAGAGCGGTGGCGTGGTGGCCGCGGCGATCATCACGCCGAGCACGCTGGCGAGCAGGGCGCCGACCCAGCTGGCAATGGCGGTGCCGAGCTCCGAATACCAACTGTGGCTGGGAGCGATCCAGGTCTCGAGGGCGGGCTGGACCCAGAGCACCGCGAGGCTGACGAACAGCGCCGAGAGGCCGAACAAGATCGCCGCGGGGACCAAGCCGGCGGGCCATGCCGCCGGCGTTCGGAACATGAATCCGAGACCACGGAACACCGCACGAAATCCGGCCCAAAGTCCGGGGCGAGGCGGCAGGGCGGCGTCCGTCACGATGTCATCTCGTATCCAAAAGAAGCGCTGATGCAAAGTGCGGGCGTTGTTCCCGAGGCTTCGCTCGGGATAAGGTACCGCGACTGATCATGGTGGCCGACGTCTTCGACATCGTCGGGAGCGTCATCCACGGCGCGTATCGGGTCGAAGCCGTCGTTGCCGAGGGCGGCTTCGCCGTCGTTTACCGCGCGCAGCATCAAGGCTTCAACGCGCCGGTGGCGCTCAAGTGTCTGAAGCTTCCCGAGAAGCTCGATGCTCAGCGTCAAGAAGCGTTCTTGCGTCAGTTCCGGGCGGAGGGCGAGCTGCTGTTCGCGCTGTCTGCGGCGCTGCCCACGGTGGTGCGTCCGCTCGCGATCGACGCTCTCAACACCAACGACGGCACCTTCGTGCCGTACATGGTGCTCGAGTGGCTCGAAGGTGAAACCCTCGACGTGATCGTGGAGCGCCGCAACGAGCAGCAGCGCGCCCCGTTGCCGATCAAGAAGCTGGTGCGGCTCTTGGGGCCCGTCGCTGATGCGTTGGCGAAGGCGCACAACTTCAGCAGTCGTCAGGGGCAGGTCTCCATCGTTCACTCGGACATCAAGCCCGAGAACATCATCATCGCCAAGGTGGCGGGCGAAGAGGTGGTGAAGATCTTGGACTTTGGCGTGGCCAAGGCTCAGAGCGTTGCCAGTCAGGTGGCCGGGCGCGGGGGCGAGAAGGCCAACGTGACGTCTTTCACGCCGGCGTTTGCAGCGCCGGAGCAGTGGAAGCCCGAGCACTACGGTCAGATCGGACCGTGGACGGACGTCTGGGGCTTGGCCCTCACGATGGTGGAAGCGCTGGCGGGCAAGCCGGTGATCGAGGGCGATCCCGCGGCCATGATGGGCATCGCCTTGGATCCGCTGGAACGGCCGACGCCGCAGGCGCATGGAGTGAAGGTCGACAACGCCGTGGAGGCCGTGTTCGCGCGCGCCCTGAGCGTCGATCCGCGAGAACGCCAGCGCGACGTGGGCGTGTTCTGGGGCGAGCTTCTGGTGGCCCTCGGCATGAAGCAGGAGCGCGCCGGGGACACGCGGCGCGAGGCCGGCGCCGTGCCTCGGGAGGAAGTCGTGGAAGCGGCGCTGCCCCCGGGAGCACGACGCGGGCCGCCAAGGCCGGCGCCGCCAAGGCCGCAGCGCGCTCCGACGCGACCGACCTTGGGCGTGGACAACCCCTTCGAGGACTCCGACGACGAGCTCGACGCCGGCCTCGACAGCGTGCCGCCGGGACTCGAAGCGCCCCTGCCGTCGGTGCCGCCGGGTGGGGACTTCGGCAGTGAGGCTTCGTTCCCCTCGGTGCCGCCGCGTTTCGGAGGCGAAGCGTCGCTGCCGTCGAAGCCCCCAGCGCCACCGCGACGAGCGCCGGGGCGGATGACGGTGCAGCAGACCGCCGCGGCGGCGCAGAACTTGTTCGAGCTCGACAGCGTACCGCCCCCTCCGGACTCGATGCCGGGGCTGGAGCCGGTGGCTTCGGCCCCGCCGCCGGCGCCCGCGGGGGACCCCTTCGGCGACCTGCCGGACCCGCCGCCCCCGCCGCCCGCGCCGCCCGCGCCGCCCGAAGACCTATTTGCGCACGCCCCCGCGCCCCCCGCGGCCGAGCCCCCGCCTCAGCTCGCCCGCTCCTATGGCATGGAAGCACCTCTACCGTCGGTGCCGCGGGCCCCCGTTCGTACGCCCGGTGCTCTGGAGCTGGACGTGGGCGAGGGGCGGGACCGAGCGCAGATCCGCGAAGCCGGCCGTCCCCTGGCGCGGCATGTCCCGCCCGCCCTGGGCATGGAGGCGCCCCCCAAGACGCCACCGCCGTGGCTCAAGATCGGCTTGGTGCTGGTCGCCGTTGGCATGGCGGTCGGTGGCGCAGGGCGGGTGTATCAGGCCAACACCGGGCAATCCCTGGGCTTTGGGCCGGTCAACACGACGCTGGTGGCTGGGGTGCTGCTGCTCGCCGGCATCGGCCTCATCGTCTACCAGCTGCTGCCTCGGGATCGCTGACTCGGCGTTCGGCGTCGTATCTGGTACCCTGCACGAACGCCGCGGGGGACCCGGCGCTTTGGTGAAAATGGCGGACGACGTCTTCGGAATCGTTGGAAGCGTCATCGCCGGCACGTACCAGGTGGAACGGGTCGTCGCCGAGGGCGGTTTTGGAGTGGTGTATCGCGCGCACCACGTCGGGTTCCGCGCGCCCGTCGCTTTGAAGTGCCTGAAGATCCCGCAGCAACTGGGGTCCGAGCACCAGGCGGAATTCCTGGAGCAGTTTCGCGCAGAAGCGGAGCTGTTGTTCCGGCTCTCCGCGAGCATCCCAACGGTGGTGCGCCCCCTTCACGTGGACGCCGTCACTCTCGACAACGGCACCTTCGTTCCCTTCATGGCGCTCGAATGGCTGGAGGGAGAGACCCTCGAAGCCGTGGTGGAACGCCGCAAGGCCCAGGGCCTCGCTCCACTGTCGTTGAAGAAACTCGTGCGCATGCTGACTCCCGTCGCTCGAGCTCTGGAGCGCGCGCACAACTTCATGGGCCCTGATGGACCCATCTCGGTCGTGCATCGGGACATGAAGCCCGAGAACATCTTCATCGCGAACGTGGCGGGGGACGAGATCCCGAAGATCTTGGATTTCGGCATCGGCAAGGCCAAGAGCGTGGCCAGCCAAGTGGCGGGTCGCGCCAGCCAGACTCACAGCGCGTTTTCCTCGTTCACACCGGCCTACGGCGCGCCCGAGCAGTGGGTGCCCAAGCGGTTTGGACAGTCGGGGCCGTGGACCGACGTATGGGGTCTGGCTCTGACTCTGGTGGAGGTGATGGCGGGCCGCACCATCATCGACGGTGATCACGCGGGGATGATGGGGACCGTGTTGGACCCCACGCGGCGTCCCACACCACGGAACGAGGGGATTCGCGTCAGCGACGACGTGGAGGCCATCTTCGAGCGCGCGCTGGCCGTGGATCCACGCGAGCGCTACCCCGACGCCGGCAAGTTCTGGAACGATCTGGTGCAGGCGGTCGGGGTGCGAGGAGAGGCTCGGGATGCGTTCGCCCCAGCACCCCTCGACGCACGGGCAGAAGGTGGCCACGTGCCGCGGGTGGAGCAGGTGGAGATCGCCTCCTTGCCTCCGGCTCGTCCGCCGAGCGTGGCGCCGTCGTCACGGTTCGCCGAGACGGTTCCCGCGGAGGTGGCGCCACGGCTTTCGAACGCCGTGCCGGAGCTGGCCGAGATCCCCGATCTAGGGCCCGTGCCCGAGCGCGCCCGCTCGCACTCGCGACCACAGATGCCGGCGGCGCGGGTCGAGCTCGAGTTGGAGGAGACGCCGCCAGCGGTCGATCTCGATCTCGATTTGCCGCCGGGCGAACGCCCATCGCTGCGAGTGCCGGGCAGCTCGCCCAACTGGCCGGTCCCCGAACGCAAAGGGAGCGGGACATTTCCTGCGCAGCGGCCTCGCACCGCGAGCGGCAGTGCGTGGCCCGCCGCGGAAGCCCCGGCGGGGAGCGCGCCGCACTGGTCTCCCCCGATCTCGCCGGCGCCGGCTTCGGGTCGGGCGCGCGTGGCGAGCGGCGCGCAGCACCCGGCCGTCGACAGTGTGCCGCCTCGGAGCGCCAGCGGCAGCTTCGCCGCGGTGGACTCGTCGCCGCCGCGCAGCGTCAGCGGCGCGCAGCACCCGGTGGTGGGCACGCCGGATCCTGTCGCCAGCGTGCCACCCCCCGAGGCACCCCGCTGGTCGATGCCCAACGCCGTCACCAGCGCAGGCCCCACGCCCGAGCCGGGGCTCGGGCGGCGCTTGGCGCCGGGCATCGTGCTGTTGGCCCTCAGCATCATCGTGACCGTGGCGGATCAAACCTATGCATCCTCCAGTGGAGAGGTGTTCGCGATCGGACCACTGCGCGCGGGGTGGATTGCGGGGCCTCTGATGTTGGTGGGGGTGCTGCTGCTGGGCTTGGGAATCGCTCGGCATTTCCGCCGCTGAGCGAGCATTGCTCGGGAAACTCGGCTAGGCTCTCGGGTCGAAGGAGGGGATGGGGTTCGTGAGTACCGCCAGCTTGCTGCATCGGGAAGATCGCCTGCTGACCGCAGCGGCGCTCGTGTGTCGAGCCTTGGACTCGGCGCCACAGGGTTTCGCCGTGGTCGATGGCGAAGGGCGCTTGCTCGCCGAGAACCGCACCCTGTCGCACTGGCACGACGGCGCGTTCTCCGCGAACGTGCCGGAGCTCGCCGGTTGTCTGGAGCGGGCACTGGCCGGAACCGCGTCGGTGCTCGATCGCGACGCGGTCCTCGGGTTGCCCCAGGAGCTCGCGCCTTGGCGCGTCGTGATGATGCCCTTCGCCGTGGGTGGAGCCGTCAGCGTGCTCGTCGAGAGCCTGGCGGAGAGCGGAGAGATGCGACGCGCCTTCGAAGCATCGGAGCAGCGCTTTCGCCTGTTGGTCGACTCCGCCGTGGACGGCATCGCCGTGCATCGCGGGGGCGTGCTGTTGTACGTGAACCCTGCGGCGGTCCGCATGCTCGGCTACTCGTCGGCGGATGGCATGGTGGGGCAATCCGTCCTGGAGTTCGTGCACCCGGAGGACCGGGAGGTGGTGCGCGAGCGGATGCGCATCGCCGAGCAGGGCGGGGAAGTGCCGCTCCGGGCGGAGCGATTTCTGCGTCGCGATGGCACGGCGGTGGACGTGGAAGCGTTGGTGTCTCGCGCTCCGGTGGAAAATGGATACGCCAGCTTCGTCTTCTTTCGAGATGTCAGTGAGCGCAATCGCATGGCGCAGGAGCTCGAGCGAGCCAATCGCTTGGAGTCCCTGGGGCGCCTAGCCGGTAGCGTGGCGCACGACTTCAACAACTTGATCGCCACCATGATGCGCAGTCTGGAGCTGGCGCGGGCGGAGCTCTCCCGGCCGCGGGAGGCGGCCCACGCTCTGGACGCCGCGGAGGCTGCGGCCCGTCGGGCTCGGGACGTGACCCGGCAGCTGCTCACCTTCAGCCGCGGCTCGGACGCGGACGCCACCGACGTGAACGCCAACGAGATCGTCGAGGAAGCGATCACTCTGGTGTCCCGTGGCTCCGATCCTCGGGTTCGCTTTCGCGCCGAGCTCGCCGCCGACACGCCCTGGGTGTGGATCGGATCCTGTCAGCTCCATCAGGTGGTGCTGAACCTGCTGCTCAACGCCCGGGACGCGGTCCGCGGCGGGGGTACCGTGACCATCGCCACCCGTGAGACCCCAGACGGTCAGGTCTGGATCGAGGTCCAGGACGACGGGATCGGAATGTCTCCGGCGGTTCGCGCCAAGATCTTCGAGCCATTTTTCACCACCAAGGCGGACTCCGAGGGGACTGGGTTGGGCCTCGCCACCGCCTATGGCATCGTGCGACAAGCGGGTGGCCGCATCGAGGTGGAGAGCGAAGTGGGAGGTGGCTCCCGCTTCAGTGTCGTGCTTCCGGGAGGAGCGCCGCAGTCGGAGGTGCGTCGGGTGGAGCGAGAGGTAGGGGGGACGAAACACGGCACTCACAGGGTGCTCATCTGTGACGACGAGCTTCGCCTCGCGTCACTCACCGCTCAGCTGTTGCGGGAGCACGGCTTCGAGGCGGACACCGCCAGTGACGCCGAAGACGCCCTGGCGCAGCTGCACACCACGGGCGCGCACTTCTCCGCGCTGCTCTTGGACGTGAACCTCCCGGGGGAGGGTTCCACGATGCTCCTGGAGCAGCTCGAGGCCGAAGGCCAGGGGCTGCCGGTAGTGCTCACCAGCGGCTACGCCGAAGACGACGTGCCGGACGCGGTGCGCGGCCATCAGAGCGTCGTCGGCTACTTGCAGAAGCCGTACACGGTGGACGCGCTGGCCGAGGCGCTCGAGAGCGTGGTCGGCGAGGCGCGGTCAACGGCGTCAGGCTGAGCCCGATTGCCGCAGCCGAGCGCCTTCGCTACGTTGCTCGGCCATGGCAACCCGAAAGCGCGCGACCCGCGCCGACAACCACGACGGCGCGGCGCTGGTGGCCGAGCTGGAACGTCAGGGCATCTCGCGCGCCAAGATTGGCGGCTTCGACTTGGACGGCGTGCTGCGCGGCAAGTACGTCAGTCTCGAAAAGCTCCGCTCCGTCCTCGACAAGGGGTTCGGCTTTTGTGACGTGATCTTCGGATGGGACGTGGCGGACGTCTTGTACGACAACGCCAAGGTCACGGGCTGGCATACGGGCTATCCCGACGCCCACGCGGTGCTGGACGCCAGCACCCTGCGCCTCGTGCCCTGGGAGCCGGGGGTGGTCGCCTTCATCGCGGACTTCCGCGACGGCAGTGGCAAGGACCATCCCGCCTGCCCGCGCTCCTTGCTCAAGCGCGTGATCGCCCGCGGAGAGAAACTCGGGTTTTCGGCCAAGCTGGCCGCCGAGTACGAGTTCTTCTTCTTCCGCGAGACGCGCGACACGCTGCACGACAAGCAGTTCAAGGGTCTGACCCCGCTGGACCCCGGCATGTTCGGCTACAGCTGGGTGCGCTCCGGGCAGGACTCGGACTTGATGAGCGACCTGATGGAAGGGCTCAAGGCCTTCGACATCGGGCTGGAAGGGCTGCACACGGAGACGGGCCCGGGCGTCTACGAGGCGGCCATTCGCTACGATGACGCTCTGGCGGCGGCGGACAAGGCGGCGCTGTTCAAGTCCGCCGTGAAGCAGATCGCGCATCGTCATGGTCTCTCCGTCACGTTCATGGCCAAGTGGAACGCGGACCTCCCCGGCTGCAGCGGACACCTGCATCAGTCGCTGTGGAAGGACGACAAGAACGCGTTCTTCGACTCCCGGGACAAGCGCGGCATGTCGAAGACGATGAAGCACTACATTGCCGGGCAAATGGCGCTGATGCAGGAGCTGACGGCGATGTATTCGCCGACCATCAACAGCTACAAGCGCTACGTGCCGGGAGTGTGGGCGCCGCTGGTCGCTTCTTGGGGACAGGACAATCGCACCTGCGCCATTCGTCTCATCGATCTGGGAAACGACACGTCGCAGCGCATCGAGTATCGGCAGACCGCGGCCGACATGAACCCTTACGTGGCGATGGCGGCGTCTCTCGGTGCCGGCCTCTGGGGCATCGAGAAGAAGCTCCCGCTACCGCTGGAGACGCGCGGGGATCCCGGCAGCGAAGGCCCGGGCAAGCTACCCACCACGCTGGGCAAGGCCACGGAGCTGTTCGCCGCCAGCAAGGCGGCCCGCGCGCTCTTCGGTGCCGAGTTCGTGGACCACTACGCGCGCACCCGCGACTGGGAGGTGCGCTGCTTCGAAAAGGCCGTGACCGACTGGGAGCTGTCGCGCTACTTCGAAGTGATCTGAAAGAAGGAACCGACCCATGACCGCATTTTGGAGCTTTCCGACTCGCATCGTGTTCGGCAACGGGGAGGCGAAGCGCACCGGCGAAGAAGCCCAGGCGCTCGGCGTGCGGCGCGCGCTGGTGGTGACCGACGCCGGCGTGAAGAAGGCCGGGCTGCTCGCCGGCATCCTCGCCTCGCTCGCCGAAAAGGGCGTGGAGACGGCGGTGTTCGACGACATCGCCAGCAACCCCACGGAAGCGAACGTGGAGGCCGGCGCCAAGGCCTTCGCCGCGCACTCGGCGGACGGCATCGTCGCCGTGGGGGGTGGCTCGCCGCTGGACGCCGCGAAGCTCATCGGCGTGCGCGCCCGGAGCGACAAGAAGTGGGAAGAGCTCGACGACGCCATCGGCGGTGGTGCCCACGTGCCGGCGGGGCTCCCGCCGTTGCTGGCGCTGCCGACCACCGCCGGAACCGGCAGCGAGGTGGGTCGCGCTGCCGTGCTCACTCTGCGATCGAGCGGCCTGAAGACGGTGGTGTTCTCGCCCCACATGCTGGCCAAGGTCGCGATCCTCGATCCCGAGCTCACCCGCAGCATGCCTGCGATGACCACTGCGGCGACGGGCTTCGACGCCCTGACGCACAACGTGGAGGCTTACCTCGCCGCCGGCGATCATCCGATGGCAGACGCCATCGCCGTGGCCGGCATCGATCTGGTGGTCAAGCACCTGCCCACCGCCGTCGCGAACGGACAGGATCTCGAAGCGCGGGGTGGCATGATGAAGGCCGCGATGATGGGCGCCGTCGCCTTCCAGAAGGGTCTCGGCGCGTGTCACTCCCTGGCGCACCCGCTGTCCAGTGAGCATGGTCTGCACCACGGCTTGGCCAACGCCCTGTGCCTGCCCGTCGTGCTCGCCTTCAACGAAGAAGCGGCCGTCGAGCGCGAGCTGCACATCGCGTTGTTGCTCGGCGCCGACCCCGACCAAGGCGCCGCCGCGCGCGCCGTCGCGGCTTTCCGCCAAGCGCTCGGCTTGCCCGGGTCGCTCACCGAGGTGGGCGTCACCGAGAGCATGCTGCCGACCCTCGCGGACAAGGCCTTCAAGGACGCGTGTCACCGTGACAACCCGCGGCCCTGCAGCCGCGACGAGCTGCTCGCGATGTACCGCGCGGCGCTCTGACTCCGCCGCGACCGCGCTGTCATGGGCCGCGGCGGGCTCCGGGGGCGCGCGGTTTCCGCGGCGAACCAACATAAATGCTGGAAGTCATTGGGGCTTCTGGATGTTGGTGCGCCGCGGAACCTCGCTTTGGCACGGGCCTCGCACGGAAAACGTCCTGTCGAGAACTTGGCCCGGACGCTCTGACCATGGAAACCACGGCTGGGCCGAGATCGTTCTCGGCTTCTCGTCCGTAGGAACCATCGTCATGCGCCGTCGTCGCCGAACCGTACAGCCCGAGCCGAAGGGGGAGATGCTCCTTCGGCGAGCGTGGCGACACCGTCGCCGGGGCGAAGACCGACGCGCGATGCTGGTGCTCAAGGAAGCGTGTTGCCAGGAGAGCTCGAGCCCGCGGCTGTGGACCCTGTACGCGGCGCAGTGCGTGCGCGCTGGGCGGCGCGACGAAGCGGAGCACGCGCTGAAGCAAGCGCTGTGGCTCCGCCGGCGCGATCGTGACGATGCGCGCGTCAGGGTGATGACGGCGCTGCTCGGCCAGCTCGCCGGCGGCCAAGACAGCTTTCGCGTGCAGGCCGCCTGATCAGCTGGCAGCGACGGGCTCTGCTGCCGGCGCGGGCGTGGGCTCCGGCGGCTCCTTGAAAGAGAGGCCGGTGCTCTGGAACGAGCGGGTGGTGTTGCGGATGCAGAACGGGCAGAACCAGGCGACCTGGAACACGTCGTGATCCGGATGGATGCTGTGGGCGGGGGCCTCGCGGGTCAGCCGGCGACGGCGATCCTTCGCCCAACCGGAGACCACTTGGCGGTTCTCGTCCAGCTCGGCGCCGAGCCGCGCCTGGCACTCGCAAACGGAAAGGATCGTTGCCGTTTTCAATGCTGCTCCGCTGGGCCCCGAAAAGCGGTGGCGCCCGGCCCATCGATTACTTTCGGCGGGGCTTCGGGTCAAGCATCCGGGCGCCGAAGGTGGATTGCCAGCTTCGAGGGCGGGGACTAGACTCCCCGTCCACCTTGCGGGACTAGCTCAGTTGGTAGAGCACAAGCTTCCCAAGCTTGGGGTCGCGAGTTCGAGCCTCGTGTCCCGCTCCGAGTGACCCTTTCGCGGCAGCCAGCACTGCCGCGAAAGCGTGTCCCGGGTCGGCACAGCGACGTTGCGCTTCGCAGGCGTGAGACAACCGTCATGGCGCGTTGCCTGCGATCGACGACAATTCGTTACTAAGGCGTCCGAATCCGGGAAGGCCCCTGCTTGGGCGCACCCCGGTTGGAGCAACGATCGATGCGTTCTTCTCCCATCTCCCCGCTGGCGCGGGCGTCCGCGCTCGCCCTCCGACTTCCCCTCGTGCTGCTGCCCATCTTGGTGGTGTTGAGCTGGAGCCGCCCCGCCCACGCGTACGCGTGGATGATTCGCCACGGCTACGGCGGCTGCAACGTGTGCCATGCGGATCCCAGTGGTGGTGAGCTGCTCACCGCGTACGGCCGTGCACAGGGCGACCTGCTCTTGCGCATGCACTATGGCAAGGACGACAGCTCGGCGGCGGCCAGCACCACGGACACGTCGGGTGCTTCCTTCGACTCCTTCGACTCCTTCGACGAGGACGACGGCGGAGGTGCCGCTGCGCCGAAGGCCCACGAAGAGAAGCCCAAGGCCGAAGCGAAGAGCGAGGGCGACGACGGCGTCGCCAAGAGCGCCGCTTTCATGTGGGGCCTGTTCCCGACGCCAGACTTCCTGCTGCTCGGCGGCAGCTACCGTCACGTGGTGGTGGCCAATGCCGGGGGCGTGCGGACGTTCCCGATGCAGGCGGATCTGTACGGGCAGCTGTCCCTCGGACGCCTGCGCTTCGGCGGCAGCATTGGTGCCTCGCGGGTGGCGAACAATTCGCCCCACGCGCGCGCGGCGCAGGTCACGACGGCGAACGACGGCAACCAATGGAATCTGCTGAGCCGCACGCACTGGGTGGGTGTGGACCTGGGTGGCCAACGGCAAGTGACGGTGCGCGCGGGGCGCCTGAACCTACCGTTCGGCTTACGCATCCCGGAGCACATCATGTGGGTGCGGGATGCCACGCGCACGGATCGAGAGTCGGATCAATCCCACGGCCTGGCGGTGGCCTACAACGGCGAGAAGCTCCGGGGGGAGGTGATGGGCCTCGCGGGCAACTACCAGATCAACCCGGACAAGTACCGAGAGCGCGGCTACAGCATGTTCATGGAGTATCGGGTGTCCACGCCGCTGGCGGTGGGCGTCTCCAGCCTGCTGACCTTCGCCAAGGCAGACGCCATCACCCGAGAGCAAGACAGCACCACGCGCGGTGCCCACGGCGCCTTTGCCCGTATCGTGATCTCGGAGCCGCTGGTGCTGCTGGCGGAAGGGGACGTGCTGCACCTGTCGCGTCACACCATCGGCTACACCGGTCTGGCGCAGCTGGACTGGGAGCTGGTTCAGGGTCTGCACCTGATGCCCGCCGCGGAGGTGCTCGACGCGGGCCACCGCACCACTCCACCGGGGCCCGGCCTGCCGGAGCTCGACAAGGTTCCCGGCGCCGGGCAGCCGGGCTTCGGAGGCTGGCTCTCCGCCGACTGGTTCTTCTTGCCGCACCTCGAAGCACGGGTCGATGCCATTGGCCGCCAGAACGGCGGCATGTTCATGGTGCAGCTGCACGCCTACTTGTGAGGACGACGATGAAGAAGACCGTTTCAGCTCTGGCGTTCGCTCTCACCCTCACCCTGGCGGGCGCTGCGTTCGCGCTTCCGGAGTTCGCCAAGAAGCTCTCGGACGTGGCCAACACGCCCTGCGACGTGCGTTGTTCGATGTGCCACGTGGACGATGCGGGCGGTGGACCGGTGGTGCAGCCTTTCGTGAACACGCTGTACGACAACTTGTGGGACGGCAGCGCGGATGGCCTCAAGCCGGCCATCGACAACATGCGCGCCAGCGGCGCCGACAGCGACAACGACGGCGTGAGCGACACCGACGAGCTCGAGCAGGGGCTGGATCCCAACATGGCGGGCGCCAGCGACCTGTGCGGTCCGGCCATGGGATGCGGTGCGCACGTGGAGCCGCGAGGCAACGTGGACGGCTGGGCGGGGCTGGCTGCGGCCCTGGTCGGGGCCGTGCTTTTGTGGCGTGGCCGTCGTTCGAGCTGACCGGGGTATCGCGATCGGCGGCCGGGTCTACTAACGTGAGCTGGGATGGGCCAGCGCTTCTTCTTGGTACTGGGCAAGCTCGACGCCGAGCGCCGCCGCAGCCTGACCACCCTGGCCACGGCCGCCAAGTTGGAGCTGGCCAACGTGGAGACCACCATCGCTGCGCTGGCGTGGCTGGAGCGCCACGACCCGGCGGCGGTCACCTTCGATACGGCCATCAGCAAGGCCGAGAAGATCTGCGAGAAGGTTCGCAGCAAGAAGGAGCTGGCGTCGGTTCCGATCATCGCGCTCACCGCCGACGTGAGCGACGCCTACATCGAGAAGCTCTACACCTTGGGCGCGGACGACGTGATCTCGATCTCGTCCCGCGCGGCGCTGATGGCGCGCTTGAGGTCGCTGCCGGAGAGCGCGGCGCCCCAATCGGCGCGGCAGCGGGGCAAGGCCGTGGTGGCGGATCGCGATCGCGGGCGGAGCGACGTCTTCGGTCGCGTGCTCGTGAACGCGGGCTACGAGGTCAAATACGCGCTGGATGACGTCGCGCTGAAGTTCTACACGCAACAGGGCGGCGTGAAGGTGGTGGTGGCCAGCGCGGAGCTGGGTGCGCCGCGGCCACTGGTGGAGCAGGCCCGCAAGGCGGGCTGCGATGCCGTGTGGATCGTCACCGCCCAGCGCCGAGAGCTGGAGGCGCTGCGAGAAGCGGTGGTGGGCCTCGATCACGTGTCCGTGATGGGCGCCTACATGCCGCCGGAAAGCGTGCTGTTTGCCTCCAACGAAATGCTCAGCGGGGCGGACAAGGCGGCGCGCTCGAGCCCTCGGGTGCTGTACGGCACGGCGGTGCAGTTCCGCGGCGCGGGCGAGGACGACGACGAGCTGGGGTTTACCTACAACGTGAGCGCGGGTGGCGTGTACATCCGCACTCTGGCCGCGCCGACCACGGAGCAGGTCTGGATCGAGCTGCACCCGCCGCGCACCAAGGAGCGCGTGCGGCTCCTCGGGCGCGTGGCGTGGCGGCGAGCCTTCGGCGCAACGGCGGCCGCCACCGTGCCGCCGGGCTTCGGTGTCCAGATCATGGACGGCCTGGGGGGCGATCTGGAAGCGTGGCGCGACGGCTATCTCGCGCTGTTGGATCGACCGCGTAACAGCTCGCCGCGACTGGAGCTGCCGCCACCAGCGAGCTCTCCCGCGGTGGTGTCCTTGGCACCGCCCCTGGGCGTGCGCATCGAGGAGGCTGGCGCGCGCCCCGCACCCCCGCGTCCCGTGGCGGTGAAGGACGAGTCGGGCGAGCTGATCCTGGACAGCGAGCTGGAGAGCGTCCCGCCACCGGAGCCGGAACCGGAGCCCGAACCGGAACCGGAACCCGAGCCCGAGCCCGAAGCGGAGCCGGAGCCGGAGCCGGCGAAGCCCATCGTTCTGGAGCCGCCGCCGGTGGAGCCCGAGGTGATGGCGGACCCCGTGCCGCGTTCCTCGGGCGTCGGGGTCGTGCTGGTCGTCGTGGTGCTGCTCGTGATCGCCGGCGCGGCCGGCGCGTACTTCTTGATGGGTCGTCCAACGGCGTCGCCGACGGCCAACACCGTGATCGCCAAGGTGCCCACGCCCACCGCCCAGCCGTCGAACGAGCCCACGGCCAGCGCCGCGCCGAGCGCCAGCGCTGCGCCGATCGCCAGCGCCGCGCCGAGCGCCAGCGCCAAGGGTTACGTGGACGATGGCGACGACGGCTCCAAGCTGAACTGGAGCCAGGGCTACCTGGTGGTGAAGTCTTCCGCCGACGCGGACGTGTACGCGACGGGGTTCAAGATCGGGTCGACCAACGCGAAGAACCTCTCCAACTGCGGCATGAAGTACGTGCGCATCGGCAGTGGCAAGAACGTGCGCTGGATCAGCGAGGGGCAGACCGTCGACGTGAAGTGTCGCGCGGTGACGGTGATCGAGATCCAGCCGACGAAGTGAGGCGTTCGATCAGCGCGCGCATGTCGTCCGGCGGTGGCTGGGTGAAGCGCATCGGGCGGCCGGTGCTGGGGTGCACGAAACCGAGCTCCCGCGCGTGCAGCATCAGTCGCGGCGCGGGGATGAGCGGCGCGTCGTAGCCGCGGACGTACACCCGCTCCCCGAGGAGCGGATGTCCGGCTTCCGAGAGGTGGATGCGGATCTGGTGCGTGCGCCCGGTCTCGAGGCGGCATTCCACGTGGGTCGCGCCGTCGAGCCGCGCGACCACCGTCACGAACGTGATGGCGACGCGGCCGAGCTTGGGGTTGTCGGTGGAGCCGCTGAGACCGTCGCCCCGGTCCTTGACCAAGCGGCTCTCGTAGCGCGCGTCCGTGGTGTCGCCGTGTACCAGGGCGTCGTAGCGACGATGGACGCTGTGGGCCCGGAACTGGTTCTTCAACGTGCGCTTCGCCGGCAGCGTGCGGGCAAAGACGACCAGCCCGCTGGTCTCCTTGTCGAGACGTTGCACCACGCCCAAGGGGGCGGCGCGACGGGATTCGCGCCGCTCCAACAAATTTCTGGTGACATCTACCAGGGTGTTTCGCTCGCGCTCGTCGTAGGGCACGGTGGAAATGCCGCCGGGTTTCTCCACGACGACGACATGAGCGTCGGCGAACACGATGCGGGGCTTGGCGGCGGAGCCCCGAGGGCGCGGCGACGCGAGGCGGATCTCGATGTTGGCGCCGGCGTCCACGCGGCGCGTGGGATCGAGCTCGAGGGCATCGTTCACGCGCACCTTGCCGCTCTCCACCAGGCGCCGCACGTCGTTCCAGCTGGCGCCGGGATGGGCATCGCGCAGCACGCGATCGAGGGCGCCGGGCTCGGTCGCCGTCAGGCGCTGGTCGACAAAAGCGTGCTTGGCCAAGGTCGAGAAAGCTAGCACCGGTTGGGCCTTGCCCCTACATTCGCTTGCCGTGGCCGACCTCGAAGCTTCCGCTCCCGCCTCCGCCGACGTGGCGCAGCTCACCCTGCGCGCCGTTGCGAGCGGCATGGTGCTCGGTGCCGTGCTGTCGCTGTGCAACATCTACAGCGGGCTCAAGATCGGGTGGGGCACGAACATGAGCATCACGGCTGCGCTGCTCGGCTACGCCTTCTGGCAGCTGGGTCAGCGGCTGGGGAAGACGTCGCCCTTCGGCATCATGGAGAACACCGTGAGCCAGACGGCGGCCAGCGCGGGGGCCAGCATTTCGAGCGCGGGGCTGGTGGCGCCCATCCCCGCTCTCACCATGCTCACGGGGCAGACGTTGGCCTGGCAGTGGCTGAGCGTGTGGGTGTTTTCCGTGGCCTGCGTCGGCATCGTGGTGGGGGTGGGGCTCCGACGCCAAATGCTGCTGGTGGACAAGCTGCCGTTTCCCTTCGGCATCGCCACCGCCGAGACGCTGAAGGAGATGTACGCCCGCGGCGCCGAAGCGATGGCGCGGGTTCGGGCGTTGCTGCTCGCCGGTGGCATGGCGGCGGCGGTCAAGAGCGCCGAAGAGCTCCTGAAGCTGCCCAAGGTGCCGGTCCCCGGCAGCATGAAGCTCGCCTCCGGCACCGCCACCCTGAAGAACCTCGGCTTCGCCTTCGAGCCGGGACTCCTGTTCGTCGGGGTCGGAGCGCTGATCGGACCGCGGGCGTGCGTCTCGCTGCTGCTGGGCGCTGCGGTGGGCTGGGGCGTCATCGCGCCGGAGGTGCTCGACCGCGGCTGGGCCATGGCGGGCAAGCCGGGGGACGTGTGGTTCGGGCCGCTGGTGAAGTGGATGCTGTGGCCCGGCGTGGCGCTGATGGTCAGCTCTTCGCTGACGTCGTTCTTGCTCTCGGCGCGGTCCATCGTCCGCGCCTTCGCCGGGGCTCGCGGCGGTGGCCGCTCCGTCGCAGAGGCCGAAGGCTACGACTTCCGACGGAAGCGTTTCTTCTCGCTGCTGGCGGTGGTGGCGCTGGTGTCCGTCGTGCTGCAGGTCGCCTTGTTCGGCATTCGTTGGTACGTTGCCCTCTTTGGCGTGGGGCTGACCTTCGTGCTGGCCATCGTTGCCGGGCGCGTGTCGGGCGAGACGGGCATCACGCCGGTGGGAGCCATGGGCAAGGTGACGCAGCTGAGCTTCGGCGCCGTCGCTCCGGGGGACGCGACCACGAACCTGATGGCGGCCAACGTCACCGGCGGCGCCGCCAGCCAGTGTGCGGACATGCTGCACGACCTCAAGGCGGGGCACCTGCTCGGCGCGTGGCCCAGGCCGCAGGCCATCGCTCAGGTGTTGGGCGTGCTGGCTGGGGCGCTGGTGGGCAGCGCGGCGTATTTGGTGCTGGTGCCGGATCCGAAGGGCATGCTCCTCACGAAGGACTGGCCCGCACCGGCGGTGGCGCAGTGGAAGGCCGTTGCGGAGGTCTTTCAAAAGGGCATCGAGACCATGCCGGCGGGAGCGCTCCACGCCATCGCCATCGCTGCTGCCGTCGGTGTGGTGCTCGCCATCGCGGAGCGGCTCTCGCCACCCAAGGTGCGGCGCTTCGTTCCGAGCCCGGCGAGCATGGGACTGGCCCTGGTGGTGCCGGCCTACTATTCGATCATGATGTTCTTGGGCGGCGTCATCGCGTGGCTGGTCGCGCGGCGCTTCAAGAACTGGTCGGATCGCTTCCTGGTCGTGATCGCCTCGGGGCTGATCGCGGGGGAGAGCCTTGCGGGCGTGGCCTTTGCCATCGAGAAGATGTTCAAGGGCTGAGGCGTGTGGGTGTTTGGCTACGGCTCGTTGGTGTGGCGCCCGGCGTTCGATCACCTGGACAAGGAGCCGGCCTTCGTCGTCGGCTGGGCGCGGCGTTTTTGGCAGGGGTCCACGGATCACCGCGGGGTGCCGGGGGCGCCGGGTCGCGTGGTGACGCTGGTGCCGGATCCCGGCGGGCGCTGCTGGGGCATGGCGTACCGCGTGAGCCAGGACGACGTGGAGCGTGTCATCGCGCAGCTCGATCATCGCGAGAAGGGCGGCTACAGCCGGCTCGAGCTACCGCTGTTCAAGGGCGACGGTAGCGCGCTCGCCCCGCGCGGGGTGACGTACATCGCCACCGAGGACAACGAGAACTACCTGGGGCCCGCGCCGCTTGCCGCCATCGCGGCGCAGGTGAAGCAGAGCCGCGGGCCCAGCGGCCACAACGTGGAATACGTCGCGGAGCTGGCTGCGGCGCTCCGGCACATGGGGGCGGAGGACGATCACGTGTCGGAGCTGGCTGCGCTGCTGGACTGATTTCTTGTTGGCCCGCCGCGGAAACAGCGCGGTCGAAGACGGGCATGGGAATGGGCACGGGCGCGGGAGACGGGCACGGGCATGGAGAGATGGGCACGGACGACGGGGCACGGGGATGGGCACGGACGACGGGCACGGCGCGTGTGACGGGGAAAGGACTTCCGTGCGCTGGCGCCCTCGGGGTGGACGGGCGAGCCACGAGGCGAAAGTGGGAGCGGGACGCGGTGGTACCGCGGCGGACCGACATGATCTTGGAGGTCGAGGCCATGAGGTGCGAGCCGTGAGTAACGAGCTGTGAGCAACGAGCAACGAGCTGTGAGTAACGAGCTGTGAGCAACGAGCTGTGAGCAACGAGTAACGAGCTGTGAGCAACGAGCTGTGAGCAACGAGTAACGAGCTGTGAGCAACGAGCTGTGAGCAACGAGCTGTGAGCTACGAGGTACGAGCGGTGAGCTAGGAGCTCCAGGGTTGGACCTGTCGGAGCTCGGTGACCGGGAGGGTTCCGGATTCGATCTCGCCGCTGTGGGCGTCGACGATGCGATAGGCGAGGCGAGGGCGGAACAACGGCTCGGACTCGACGAAGACGCAGCGGAGCTCGCCGGGGGCGAAATCGCACTGCGCTTGGACGGCGTGGAGTAGCGCTTCTTGGTGCAAGTGGCCGTCGCCGAAGTTCCAGCCCAGCACCAGCCCGGCGACGATCTCGCCGTCGACCCACTCGTACTCGTCGAGACGATCCACGGCCTTGGGGATCAAGCGCGGGAGCGCTCGGCCGTGGAGGTGCATCAGGCGGAAGCCCATCACCTTGCTGGCCAGACCCACCGAGGTCGCGCGGTCGTAGAGCAGGGCGAGCTGGTCGTAGATCCAGCCGGAGCTCTTCTTCAAGCGCGCGAGCTTTTGGTACGACTCGCCGCGGAAGAGCCAGATGGAGTGCGCCCAGTTGCCGGCGTAGTAGCGCATGGAAAGCAGGAACGAGATGCGCTCGGGAAACAGGTTGCCGAGCAGCGGGACGACGACCAGCATCGTCACCAGGAACGCTGCCAGGAGCGGGGACGAGACGGCGAAGGGCGACACTTCCGGGTGGGCCCAGAACAGCGCGAAGGCGCCGTACACCACCATCACGTTCCACTCGATGGGTACGCCCATGGGCACGTTGCTGGTGATGAAGCCGTGCAGCAACAGCATGAGCACGATGGCCACCAGCGGCGGAGTGCCGAGCGGCGTGAGCACGAAGGCGAGGGGCACCCCGAGCTCGAGAGCGGTGCCGGCGTGGGCCATCCAGGTGGCGAGAGGCGACGGCCGCAGATCGCGGGGGTAGTCGCGGTAGAGCCGGCGCCGGAGCCAGGCGAAGCGCGTGAAGGGACTGTTGCTGGTCATCACGCACACCACCGCGGGGAAGTGATGGTTCAGCTTCGAGATGCCCGCCCATAGCCACAGCGCGAGCTGCACGCTCTTGGCGCCGGCGACCCACTGCCCCCCGAAGGCGAAGCACACGATCGTGACCCAGTAGTGCTCGGCCCGCGCGGCGAGGAACAACGTACGGTCCGCGAGGCCCGCCACTGGGACCAGGAGGGCGAGGGGTAGGAGCTCCGCGGGGCCGAGCCGAGGAGCGATCAGCGCGCGCACCGCACCGACGACGATGCCCAGATACAGGAGCACGTCGAACCAACTGCGGGTGTCGCCGCCGAGCAGCGGCGTGCGCGGCAGCAGCGACAGCTTGGTGGTGCCAGGGCGCAGGAAATAGAGGAAGCCGCCGATGGGAGGCACGTAGCGACCGGTGAGGGGACCGCTGCCGCAGCCGAGACCGAGCACCTCGAACAGCAAGCTCCAGACGATGGCCTTCTGGAACGCGAGCGGATGCAGCCAGCTCGTGATACCGGGGGTGGCCTTAGCGATGGCGACGAAACCGCCCACGTACAGCGCGAGCTTCAAGAGGTAGAACCCGTACACGCCCAGCGGGGTGCCGTAGCCCTGGAGCGCCCATGCTTCGCACACCTGGCGTCCGCGTTCGGGGAGCGACGCCTTCTCCCATTTCAGAGGGTCGTAGGGCGGAAGGATGGGATCGAAGAGCCCCACGCGCTTACCGTACCTGGTTTTGGGGATTGTTGGTGCGGCGCGGAAGCTCGCGGCTTGATATCGTGCGAAGTCGGGATGGACGTCGTCGAACGCGTGGAACCGCTCCGTCACGTGGAGCGCGTGCGGCAGTTGGTGGAGCTCGGGCGCGCGGCGCGGGCAGGGGACGCCGGCGCGAACGACGCGATCGAGGCGCTTGCCGCGGCGCCGGACCGTTATCGGCGCTGCCTGGCGGTCGCCAGTTGCTACGGAAGTCGCGACCCCGTGCTGGTGCAGCGCATGCTCGGGGACACGTCGCGCGCCGTGCGGCGCCGCGCCCAGAAGGCGGCGGCGGTGGTGCTCGACGACGACGCCGTCGTGGTTGCGCTGTCCCGCGCTCCGTCGCGGGTGGCGCTCCGGCAGCTGGTGGCGTTGCTGGTGCAGCGACGGCGCCTCGCCCCGCTGCAGCGTTTCTTGGCGCAGGCCCTGGACGCGGAGCCTGAGCTCGTCGGGCACGCGGCGCCGGACGCTCTCCCAAAGTACGTCGAGGGTCTGTCGCCGGATGGGCTGCGCCGCGCGGCGCGTCGCCATCCCGAGGAGCTGGCGCGGCTGTTCGAGGCTCGCGTCGCAAGCTCCTTCGACCCGCGCACGCGCTATCAACTGTTGGCGGTGTTGCCGCTCCTCGCCAAGCACGCGGCGGCGGCCACGCTACCGCTCGTGAAGCGGCTGCTCGAGCAGGGCACGGAGCCGAAGCATTGGCTCAGCGCCAGCATGGCGCTGCTGCTGCGGCGGGAGCCGATCCTGACCTTCGACCTCTTGCGGCAGCTCCGGGAGTCACTGCGCCCGATGCCGCCACCGGGTCCCTTCGGCGCGGTGCGTTTCGACAAGGTGGTGCACCAGCTGGACGACGAGCGGCTCGCCTATCTCGTCGAGCACGCGGCGGCCACGCTGTCGGATGGCCCCCGCGCCCGGCGCTGGTTCTTGCGGCTGAGCGCGGCGCAGCGCGAGATCGTGATCGACGGCTTCTTGCGCCACGGCCGTGGGCGCTGGGGGGCGTTCCTGTTGCGCTACGTGCCGCCCGAGTCGAAGGACCGCGAGCGCGCCTTCCGGCGCTTTCGCGCCGCCGCACAGAACGAGGTGGGCGTCATTCCCCTCGCGCACCTGACGACGCTGCCGCGGGACCTGAAGGCGCGGGAAGCGCGCCGCCATCTGGAGGAAGTGCCGGCCCTGGCTACGCGCCCGGAAGAGCGCATCGCCTACGCCGCGCTGTTGCCCCTGGACGAAGCCGCGGCGGCCCTCGCGTCCTTCACCAGCCATCCCGACGGACCCGTGCGAGCGGTGGCGATGCGGGCCCTGGCGACCGTGCCCGCGACGTACCCCGAGGCCATGGCGGGCGCCCTCGAGCGGGTGGCGTCGCGCCGCTTCGAGCAAGATCCGGTGCGCCAGGCGATGCTCCTGGCGCTGTCGGAGCTGCCGCTGCGGGCCTTCTCTCGCGAAATCCTGCCGGCGCTGTCGGAGGTGTTTCAGCACGCCCTCGACGCAGCGGATCTGTCGCCGACGACGTCCTTTCACATCGAGCGGACATGTGTGCGGCTATTTCGTCGGGACGCGCCCTGGGCCGCGGAGTGGCTCTCGAAGCTCCTGGCCGTGCGCGGAGTGCCGTCCAGCCTGGGGCTGGTGGACGGCCTCACTCCGCGCGAGGCGCAAGCGCTCGCTCCGGCGGTGGAGACGCTGTGCCAGGAGTGGACCCACCGCGAGCGCGTGGGGGCGCTGCTGTGGCTCGCGCGCTCCTTCGGAGATCGACTCGCACAGGTTCCGGCCTTGGTGCGGGCCCTCGAGACCGTCGCCAGCGAACAGCCCTTCGTTCAAGTGGCTGGCCCAGCACTCGACCTCTTGCGCCGCCACGCGCCGGAGCGGTTCCGCGAGCTGTTCCCCGCGCTGCTCGCGAGCGACGCGAGCGCCATCGTGCTGCCCGCAGTGTCGCGGGCAGTGAGCACCTCGCGACAAGATCTGCTGCCGCCCTTCTTGAAGGGCGAGGTCATCAAGGGCCGCTTCGCCTCCGGGCGCAGCCAGTGGGTGATCGAGTTCGACGCGGGCTTGGGCACCTGGAGCGCGGCGCAACAGCGGGCGCAGGCGGGGCTCTTGGCAGCCATGGTGCACGATCCGAAACGCGACGTACCGACGCTCCGTCGAGGCGTGGGCGCGTTGGCGATGCTGGATTTCGCGCCCTTCGAGCACTGGACGGCGCTGGCGGAGGACGAGCGGCCCCCGATGCGGGAGCTGGTGACCCGCGCTCTCGGTCGCGTGGACGATCCGATGGCCCCGCGGCAGCTGCTCGAGGCCCTCGGGGACGAACGCTCGCGCTGGGCGATCTACGCGTTGCGGGCAGTGCTGCGGGAGCTGGCGCAAGAGCGCGTGCTCGCGCTCTTGCGCCAGGCGCCCATGAGCAAGGTGACGGTGGCCAAGGAAGTGCTGCGCCTCGCCGGCGAGCTGGCGGGCCGTGAAGGCTTCGAGTTCCTGATCGGGCTGGACCGCGGCGCGCTGCATCGCGACGTCAAGATCGCCCTGCTGCGGGCGCTGTGGGATCACCTGGACGACGAGCGCAGCTGGGCGGTGTTTGCCGAGGCGCTGGCCGATCCGGACTGGGTCGTCGCCAGCCGCTTGGCGGACGTTCCCGTGGCACGCCTGGCGGCCGATGCGGAGCGACGCCTCACCGAGCTCTTGGCCCAAGTGCTGGCGCGGCCGGAGCCGGAAGCGCGCCGCTATCTGCTGGCCCGGGCCGCCTACCTGCCGTTGGTGGATCGCGATCGTCTGCTATTTCAGAGCTGCCTCGCACACCTCGGCGCGCCGTACCAGGACGAGGTGACCACGGCTCTCGCCGCGGTGCTCCAGCGCATGGCCCCGAACGAAGCGCCCCAGGTGCTCGATCGCATCTGTGAGCTCATCGACCGCCGGCGCACGTTTCGCACGCTGCACACCGGGCTCGTGGCACGCCTGGGGCCCTACGCCTCCGTGCCCGTGCTGGCGGTGGGCCGCGGGCTTCTGGAGCGCATCGAGCCCGAGCCCACGTTGGTGCCGGAGAGCTTGGCCCTGGCCGCGGTGCTTCGGAGCGAGGGCGAGCTGGTCGCGCTCCTCACGCGCCTGTCCCAGCGCTCCCTGCTCCACTTCGACGCCATGGGCGCCGCCGTCGCGGCCATCGGCAGGGCCGTGCGCCCGGGGGCGCTCGAAGCGTTGCTCCGCGACGCAGACGATCCGCGGCTCCGCCGCCTCGGCCTCGCCGCCCTGGAGCTCGCCGCGCGCCCCAAGCGCGGCTGGACCAAAGAGCGCCGCGCCGTGCTCGAAGGCTACCGGGCCGATCCGGATCCGCTGGTAGCCGGCCACGCGCGCTTCGTGTTCCCGCCGGAGCGGCGACGCAAGAAGCCGAAGCCGTAGCGCCGCGACGGGCATCGCGCCGCACCAACAACCAAACGAGATCAGTCGAACAGCAGCTTGGCCAACGCGCGACGGTGGTAGCTGGCGTCGCCGAGGGAGGAGCGGCTGTCGAGGGCACGCTTGAAGAAGAAGTGCACGTCGGCGTCCCACGTGAAACCGAAGCCGCCGTGGAGCTGGACGCCCTTTCGGGCGGTGGCGGAGAACACGTCGCTGGCCATGGCCTTGGCCATGTGAGCGGGAGCCTGAAAACCTTCGCTGTCGAGCAAGCTGGCGGCGCCGAGGGCGAGATTGCGTGTCAGCTCGATGCCGATCATGGCGTCGACGATGGGATGCTTCACGGCCTGGAAGCTGCCGATGGCGCGGCCGAACTGCTTGCGATCGATGGCGTAGTCGCGGGTCATGGTCATCAGCGCTTCGGCGGCGCCGACCATTTCCGAAGCGAGCAGCGCGGCGCCCCGGAGGAGCGCGTCGCACAGACGCGTGCGACCGTCGCCGCCAAGACGCGCGCTCGGGCGGGCGCCATCGAGGAGCAGGCGCGCCGTCGGGCGCGTGGCGTCGACGCACTGCTCGGGGATCACCGTGACGCCGTGACCCGGGAGCTCGAGGCAGAACAGCGCGACCTCACCACCGGGCTCTCGGGCGGCGACGACGGCGAGCTCTGCCGCCTCGCCCCAGGGCACGCGGGACTTTTCGCCGTGGAGCAGCTGGCCATCGCTGCGGGTGGTGAGCGCGTCCGGGAGCCACGCGCCGCCGGGCTCCACGTGGGCCAAGGTGGCGATGCGCTCGCCGCGGAGGATCGCGGACGCCTCGGGGCCGTCGGCGTCGAGGGTGAGCAGGGCGAGCAGGGACGCGAAGTAGGGGCTCGGCAACAGCACTCGGCCCATCTCTTCGAGCAAGAGAGCGCGCAGCAAGCCACCCCCCTCCGGCGCGAGCCAGCCGAGCTCGGCCATCTCGCGATACAGCGAGCGATCGAAGTCCGTGGGGCCGCGGCTGCGGAGGCCGGACAGCGGCGCCCGCTCGGCGAGGAAGCGGCGCGCAGCCTGCCGTGCGAGCTCGTGCTCTTCAGTGAAGCCGAGAGCGGGCGGAGCGTAGCAGGGCGTCATTTGCTCTTCGGCAGGCCGAGGACCCGCTCCCCCAAGATGTTGCGCAGGATTTCGCTGGTGCCGCCGCCGATGGTCATACCGAAGGAGTTCATGTACGCCCGCGGCCACTCGCCGCCGTCGGGGGCGCTGGGCTCTCCGAGCCAAAGCCCTGCTTCAGGGCCGAGCAGCTCGCAGGCGAGCTCGGCGAGGCGCTGGTTCCACTCCGAGCCGACGAGCTTGTTCATCAGCGGCAGCGCCAGCGGGCGCTCGGCGTTGAGCGCCGCGGCTTCGGCCCGCGGGGTCGCGAAGGCCAACGCTTGCGCTTCGAGCCAAAGCTGCGCGATGCGATCGCGAAACACGGGGTCTTCGCTCCGTCCCGTGCGCCGCGCCAGCTCCACTAGCCGAGCGAGCTGCTCGAAGAACGGCGCCGCCCGCTCGCTGCTCGAGCCTTCGGCGGCGCCCCGCTCGAACATCAACGTCGTCATCGCGATGGCCCAGCCCTGGCCCAGCTCTCCGAGGAGCGCGTCTTGGGGCATCGGCGCGGAATCGAACACCACCTGGTTGAAGCCACCTTCGCCGGTCATCTTGATCAGCGGCTGGACGCTCACGCCGGGCGCGTCCATGGGGAACAAGAAGTAGGAAAGCCCTGCGTACTTGTGGGCCGTCGGATCCGTGCGAGCGAGCAGGATCATCCACTTGGCGAAGTGGGCGAGGGTGGTCCACACCTTGTGACCCGTCACGCTCCAGCCGTCGCTCGTCGCTTCGGCGCGCGTCGTGAGGCTCGCGAGATCGCTGCCCGCGCCCGGCTCGGAGAAGCCCTGACACCAGATCTCGTCGGCTCGCAGCAACGGGCGGAGCAAGCGCTGCTTCTGGGCTTCGGTGCCGTAGGTCAAGATCGTGGGCGCCACCCAGGTCAGGGCGATGGTGTTGACGAAGAAGGGCGCGCGGGCGCGAGCCAGCTCCCGCTCCACGATGCGCTTCTTGTCGGGTTGGATGCCGCGGCCGCCGTACGCCTCGGGAACGTCGAAGCCGAGGTAGCCGGCATCGTACACCTTGGCCTGCCAGGCCCGCAGGTAGTCGAACTGCTCCTTCGACTCCACCTCCAGGAACGTCTGCGGCAGCTTGAACTCCGGCCGCGGCGGGCGTTCCCGCGCGATGAACTCGCGGACTTCGCGCTCGAAGGCCTCACTCATGGCCCGGCAGGGTAGCATTGCCGGCATGAAGCGCGCTGTCGCTGCGCTGCTGCTGTTCTGCGTGGCCCTGGCGCTGGCCTGGCCGCGGGCCCGAGCGCGGGGCTGGGCGTGGAGCGACCTGGGCGCCCCCGTCGCGGGCTATCGGCTGTCACCCCCGCGGCGGGGCCAGGAGCACGACGTGGTGTTCGTCGCCTCGCGGGGCGACGAACACATCGAGCTCCACGTGGTGCCCAAGGGCCAGTGGCAGGACGTGCTGGAGACTCCGAGCTTCGGCGTCGACTTCGAGGAGCCTCGTTCGAAAGCGCCGGACGCAGGGGCTGTGACGCGCGCCTTTGCGGAGCGCGTTCGCGCGCGCGATCCCGGCGGGCTCAGCGTGGACGGCGTGCCGCTGGTGCGCGCCGCGAGGTTGCCGCGCCCCGGCATCGCGTTCGCGCTGTGCGTGCTCGCTGCCGTGCTGCTCCTGGGCACGCTTCCGCGCGCTGCCCTGTGGGTCGCGCTGTCCACGCTGAGCGTGGGCTTGGTGCTCCGAGCGCTACACCTCGACTTGCCCTTTGCCTGGGACCAGGACGTGCAGCGCATCCAGATCGGCGCCTCGTCTTGGAGCGAGATCCTCGCCGGGGCGGGCCTCCGTGATCGGCGGCCGCCAGGGCTCTTCGTGCTGCTGCATGCCGTGCAGGTGTTCGGGCAAGCGGAGTGGGTCGTGCGCTTGCCGGCGCTGCTCGCGGGCGCATTACTTCCGGCAGGGCTAGTGTTTGCGCTCTGGCGCGCACGCGGTCGAATCGGAGCGGCGGCATGCGTGGCGGCCGTCGTGGCCGCGCTCTCGCCGGTGCTCGTGGCGCGGTCCCGCGAGGTCAGCGAGCTCACGCTGGTGGGCCTCCTGCTGGTGCTGCTGGCGGGAGAGGCGACGCGGCGCTCGCGCGCCGCTGCAGTGCTCACGGCGCTTTGCCTTTGGCTCGATTACCTCGCGCTGTTCGCGATCCTTCCCGCGGTGGCCATGCTGTGGTGGCGCGACCGCAAACCACCCCGCTGGCTGCTCTTGGGCATGGCGCTGGGCGCGCCGTCGCTGGTGCTGGGCTACCGCGCCTGGATGGCGGACCGCATCGCCCACGACGTCGCTGTGGCGCGGCCACAGATCGCTTGGGGAGCGCGCAGCCTGGGGGAGATCTCCCTGGGCGTGGGCAGCGAGATCGCCGGCGGCGTGGGCGTGGCGCTGGCGTTGACGGCGGCGGGGCTCTGGATCTGGCGTCGGAGCGTGCTCTCCACGCTGGCGGGGACCATGGCGCTCGGCCTGCTGATCGCCGTGCTCGCGCTGTCGCCCTTCGTGCGCATGCAGCCCTACTACGCGGTGCTGGCACTACCGCTCCTGCTCCAGGTCGTGGCCGAGGCGGAGCTGCCCGTCGCCGGCCAGGTGTGGATCGCGGCGGCGGGAGTCGCGTTTTTGGTGCGTGCCGCACCGCTGCTCCCGCCGCTGTACGCGTCCGGGCCGAGCTTTCGGGGATTCGCCGAGGAGATCCGCCGCGCCGGCCAAACCCGCGTGGCGACGGTCGCCTTCTACGATGCGACGCTGCTCGCCTACGAGCTCGCGCGCCAAGAGGGCGTGACCCTGCGAGTCGACCGCATCCGGCGGAGCGAGGACGAGATCCGCGTGGCGGGCCTGGCGGAGACGCTGGTGCCGTTGGTCTGGACTCACGCCCCGGGGGCGGATCCCGACACCGCGGCCCTGCGGCGGCTGCGGGCTCTGGGCCCGAGCTGGGTGCTGAGCCGCCCCGATCTCGAGCTGCCCGCCCTCGACCGAGAGCTCGCGCGCTGCGCCGTGGTCCGCGAGACCGCCGTCGCCCGGCTCTTGTCCTGCCCCGCCGATGCCGTACCCTCGGGGCGATGATCGAGTGGAGCGAGCAGCACCGGGCCATTCGCGACGCCTTTCGGCGCTTCGTGGAAAAAGAGATCGTCCCTCGCCGGGAGGAGCTCGAGCACGGCGACCTGCCGCCTTATGACGTGCTCCGCAAGATGTTCGAGACCTTCGGTCTACGAGACATGGCGCTGGCGCGCTTCGCTGCTGATCTGGAGCGCACGCCCAAGCCGGAGTCGGACGAGATCAAACCCAATCCCGCCGCCGGCGAGATGATGGCGATGCAGATGATCCCCATCGTGGAGCTCTCGCGCCACAGCCCGGGCATGGTCACGGCGCTCGGGGTGAGCGCCGGGCTCACCGCCGGCACCATCATGAGCAAGGGCACCCGCGCCCAGAAAGAACGCTGGGCCAGGGATCTGCTGACCCTCGACAAGATCGGCGCCTGGGCCATCACCGAGCCGGGCTCGGGCTCCGACGCCTTCGGATCCATGAAGGCCAGCGCTCGGCGGGATGGCGACGGCTACCTGCTGAACGGCAACAAGACGTTCATCACCAACGGCCCCTACGCCGACACCATCGTGTTCATCTGCAAGCTCGATGAAGGCAACGACCCGAAGGACCGCAAGGTGCTGAGCTTCGTGCTGGAGCGTGGCATGTCGGGCCTCGAGCAGAGCAAGCCGCTACGCAAGATGGGCATGCATTCGTCGCCCACGGGGGAGCTGTTCCTGAGCGACGTGCGGGTCGACAAGGACCGCTTGCTCGGCGAAACGGAGGACATTTCCTATCGCACCGGCGCGAAAGACACCTTCAAGGCGGAGCGCACGGGCGTGGTGGCCATGGCCCTCGGCATCGTGGAGCGCTGCCTCGAGCTCAGTGTGGAGTACGCCAAGACGCGGGTGCAGTTCGGCCGTCCCATCGGCGAGTTCCAGCTGATCCAGCTCAAGCTCGCCAAGATGGAAGTGGCGCGCATGAACATCCAGAACCTCGCCTATCGCATCATCGAGCTCACGGGCGCCGGCAAGAAGATGAGCCTGGCGGAAGCCAGCGCCTGCAAGCTGTACTGTGCCGGCGCCGCCATGGAGGTCGCGCTGGAGGCGGTGCAGCTCTTCGGCGGCAACGGTTACATGGCGGAGTACCAGGTGGAGCAGCTCGCCCGGGACGCCAAGGTGCTGCAGATCTACGGCGGCACCGACGAGATCCAGGTCTCTCAGATCGCCCGCAGTCTGATGCGCGATGCGTGAGGTGCTCGTCGCGCTGCTGCTCGTCGCCTGCTCGTCCAGCGAAGCGGCGACGCCTCGAGCCGAAGTGGACTCGGGCGCCGACGCCGCTTTCGACTCGGGCGCCGACGCTGCTCTCGAGTCCGGTGCCGACGCCGCCGCGGACTCCGGTGCCGACGCGCCCGGCTTGCCGGCGTGTCCCAGCTTCGCGGAGCCCGTCGCCGCCGGCGTGGTGGATGCGCCCGCCATCACCGAGGCCAGCGGCATCGTCGCCGGCTCCACGGGCTACTGGGTACACAACGACTCGGGGGACTCCCCGCGCGTCTTCCACCTCGACGCGCAGGGTCAGCTCACCGCCACCGTGAACGTCTCCGGCGCCCAGGCCGTGGACTGGGAAGACATCGCGCGCGCCCCCGGTGTGGCGCTGTACCTGGGCGACATCGGCGACAACGCCAAGCAGCGGAGCTCCGTGCGCGTGTATCGCATCCCCGAGCCCACCGCCCAGAGCGTGAGCGCCGAAGCCCTCACATTGACGTACCCGGAGGGCAAGGCCTGGAACGCCGAGACGCTGCTCGTGGACCCGCTGAGCGGTGACCTGTACATCGTCACCAAGGAAGTGCTCGGCAGCTCGCCGGTGTTTCGCGCCGGGGCACCCCTCGCGTTCGGGGGCAGCATGGAGCTCGAGCAGGTCGCCGTCGTCGACTTCGCCAAGCTCGGCGGCGGCACCCTGGCCACCGGAGGCGACGTCTCCCCGGACGGCAGCCTGGTGGTGGTGCGCACCTACGGCACGGCCTTCGCGTGGCGCCGGCCCGCGGGGGCGCGCCTCGAAGCCGCCTTCGCCACCGAGCCGTGCCCACTGCCTCTCGCCAAGGAGCCCCAAGGCGAGGCCATCGGCTTCTCCCACGACGGCACGAGCCTGCTCACGGTGAGTGAGGGCACGTCTCCCACGCTGTACCGCTCCGACCGCCTCTGATCATTTGTTTGTTGGTTCGGCGCGACGCCCGTCAGTTGTTGCCGCAGCGCGTCTTTCCTCGCGCTTGACCCATCCGGGGCACGCGGGCATGGCTAGGCATGGCGAAGACCTACGACGTCGTGCTGCTGCCGGGGGATGGCATTGGTCGCGAGATCGCCACCCAGGCGCGGCGCGTGCTCGACCGCGTGCAGAAAGCTTTCAAACTCTCCTTCGCGATCGACGAGATCCCCTGTGGTGGGCAGTACTTCCTCGAGCACGGTCGCGATTGGCCGGAAGGCTCGGAGGCGCGCTGTCATCAAGCCGACGTGATCCTGCTCGGAGCCGTCGGCTGGCCGTCGCCTACGGGCAAGGGCCCCGTGATGATGCCCAACGGTCACATGGCGGGGTACTCGCCGGTGCTCGGGAACCGCACGCGGTTGGATCTGTTCGCGAACATCCGCCCGGTGAAGTTGTACGACGGCGTCACGCATCGGATCAGCGGCGCGCATCAGCAGGTGTGGAAGCCCGAGAACGTCGACATGGTGTTCGTGCGCGAGAACACCGAGGGGCTCTACTCCGGAATGGGTGGCACGTCGCGCCCCGGCGGGCGTGCGCTGGCCGCGACGGACGTGCGCCTCATCACCCGCGCGGCGTCGGAGCGCGTCATCCGGCTTGCCTTCGAGCTTGCCAAGAAGCGCAATGGCGCGCCCAAGGACGGGAAGCGCCGAGTGACGGTGCTGGTGAAGAACAACGTGCTCGAGGGTTGTCGCCTGTTCGACGAAGTCTTCGGAGAGGTCGGCCGGGAGTACCCGGAAATCGACAAGGACGTGGCCATCGTCGACGCCTTCACCCAGTGGCTCATCGGGCAGCCGGAGTACTACGACGTGGTGGTCACCACGAACATGTTCGGGGACATCGTGACCGATCTCGCCTCCGTGCTGCAGGGCGGGATGGGCCTCGCCGTGGGCTGCAACGTGGGGGACGAGCACGGCATGTTCGAGCCCATCCACGGCTCCGCGCCGAAGCACGCGGGACAGGACAAGGCGAACCCCATGGCCATGATCCTGGCCACGGGGGAAGCGCTCAAGTGGCTCGGAGATCGCAAGGACGACGCGGATCTGGTGAAAGCGGGGGATGCCGTGGAGAGCGCGGTGCGTGCGGTGCTCGCCGAAGGCAAGACGCTGACCTACGATCTGGTCGGTACCGAGCGGGCCGCCAAGATGAGCGCCGTGACGGACGCGGTGCTGACCCAGCTGAGCTGAGCCGGCGGGCCGCGAGGTTCCGCGGCGGACCGACATCAAAATGAACCGAGAGGCTACTCTCCGAACACGGAGATGCGGGCGTCGAGGGCGATGCGACCTTCGCCCGGAAGCAGGCGGACGACGCGGATGCTCTCGGCGTCGTCGTGGCCGAGGAGCGTGAGCCAGGTGCCGGCGTCGCTCTGCACCAAACCGCGGACGGAGAAATCGTCGTAGCTCTCGACGGGCTTTCCGAGCTCGTCGGCGACGACGACGCGCACGCTCTCTTCGCTGTGATGGGGGGCGACGTGATGGATGAAGCTCAGCTGATACAGGCTGAAGTCCGCGTCGGGGACGTCGAAGCGGCTCTGCCAGATCTCGTCCTGGTCAAGCTCCGGATCCGGCGTGAGGCCGCGCTCTTGGCCCATGTCGGGCTCGACCCAGCGGACCGAGCCGATGGAGCCGGGGAGGGCGAGGGCGAAGCCCTGGGAGATGCGGGTGGCGCAGTCCGAGAGGGCGCGGGCAGTCCAGGTGCTGGAGGGCAGGGCCAGCACGACGCGCTCGCGGCTCTCGGCGCGGCACTGGCCGGCGGGGCCGACGACGACGAAAGTTGTCGGGATGGCTGCGGCGCGAAACAGGACGCGGGCTTCGTCGGACGATGGAGCGTGGGCCGCGCTCGGCTCGGTCAGGGCGTAGGCGGCGCCTTCGGCGCGGACCACGACAAAGGCGCGGTCCGCGATGGTGGTGGGCGCCATCGTGCTCTCGTGAACCGGCGGCGAGACGCGCACCTGGGGAGCTCGGGTGGCGCAGCCGGACATGAGGAGCACCACGAGCAGCAGCAGGACGAGGTTCAGCAGCGCGAGGAGCAGAGCGTGGGCGCCGCGGGGTGGGGCGACGAAGGGCAGCATGCCCCGAACCCTGGCAACTCGCGTGCCGGCGCTATTTTGCGGATCTTTCGTGGGGACGCGTGGCCCCCGCGACACGCGTCAGGGACCGCCGGACAACACCACGTAGGCCACCGGCACGGCGGCGCCGATTAGCGCGATGACGGCGCCGCGGCCCTTGAGGCCCTTCTTTCCGGGGATCATGAACAGCCCCGAGCCCGCCAAGAACAACAGGATGACGGCATAGCTGTCGGCCACGTAGGACCACGCCTTCTTGCCGCGGTTCAGGTGCAGCCAGTTGGCAAGACGCAGGAAGAAGCGCGGTTTCTGGCCCTCTTCGTTGACGGTGCCGTTTTCGGTGTTCACGTGGAAGGTGCGCTCCTTCAGCACGATGTCGAGCTGGGTGTCGTCGGCGCGATAGACCTCGTCGGGCTTTTCTTTCACCTTCAGCTCGCCGAGCACCTTGTCCGCGATGGCGTCGTCGCCTTCCGGCAGCGGCGTGGCGACGTGATGGGTACGGTTGATCTGGGTGAAGTTCGGGTCCCAGTCCTTGATGTGATTCACGGCGAGACCGCTCAGGGCGTAGATCACCGTGAGCCCGACGACGAAGTAGCCCGCGTCCCGATGCAGCGCGCGGAGCCACGGTCGCAGCTTGAGCTTCTTCAACTGTAGCGCTCTTCCTTCCAGGGATCGGCGTGGTTGTTGTAGCCGCGGTTCTCCCAGTAGCCGGGCTCGTCCCGGGAGACGAAGCGAATGCCCGTGATCCACTTCGCGCTCTTCCAGAAGTAGAGGTCGGGCACCACCACGCGAGCCGGAGCACCGTGGGAGCGGGGCAGGGGACGACCCGCGAGGTGATGCACGATCATCACGCTGTCGGCGAGGGCTTCCTGGATGCGCACGTTCGAGGTGTAGCCGTGGGCGGCTTCGAAGATCACGTGGCGCGCGTGCTTCTTCGGCTTGGCGCGGGCGGCGAGGTCCTTCACCTTCACGCCCTTCATGGCGACGTCGAGGGCGGTCCAACCGGTCACGCAGTGCACGTCGACCTTACGCTCCGTCTGCGGCAGCGCGAGCAGCTCCTTGAAGCTGACGCTGAAGGGCTTTTCCACCAGGCCGTGCACCTTCAGGGAGAAGTCTCCGGGATTGGGGCTGCCCGCGTCCCCGCCCATGGGCTTGAGGTGGCTGATCACGCGCTGGCCCGGCGGCACCCGCGGGCGGCCGTCGGCCCGGGCCTCGGCGATGGGCTCGTCCAGCACCACCCATAAGCTGCCGAGCAGGGAAACGACGGTGCCTGCGGCCGCGGCCTGGACGAAGCGGCGGCGGGCGACGAGGCGATCGAGAGGGCTGTCTTGTCGGGGCATGGTCTGAGTTTTCGTACGCTCCACCGAGCCTACTGGTTACGTGCGACAACCAGCCTCGGATCGCCTGAAAAGCCCAGGTGTGGCATGCTGGGGCGCTTTCTACATGTGTCGTCTTTTCGGCTTTCGCAGCGTCATTCCCAGTCAAGTGCACCGATCCCTGCTGGCGGCGGAGAACGCCCTCGGGGTGCAGAGCAACGACCACCCGGACGGTTGGGGCGTTGCATTTTACGTGGACGGGGCGCCCCACGTCACCCGCAGCCCCCAGTTCGCGCTGGGCGATCAGCTGTTTCATCGGCTGAGCGGCGTGGTCTCGTCGGAGACCGTGCTGGCTCACGTGCGCAAGGCGACTCAGGGGGAGAAGACCGTCCTCAACTGCCATCCGTTTCAATACGGCCGCTGGGTCTTCGCCCACAACGGGGACATCCCGGAGTTCGAGAAGTACCGCTCGGCGCTCCTGCGCGAGGTGGCTCCGAGGCTCCGGGGCTTCATCCTGGGAGACACCGACAGCGAGACGGTGTTCTTCATCTTCCTGTCGCGGCTGGCCGAGATCGGCCCGCTGTCGCGGCGACATTCCGCGGAGGACGTGACACGGGCGCTGAAGAGCGCCCTGCTGAAGGTGCGGGAGATCGTCGACGTCGACAAGCGCGCGCTGCTCACCACCATCGTGACCGACGGCGACACCATGGTCGCGAGCCACGGCGGCAAGGAGCTGTTCTGGTCGAGCTACAAGAACCGCTGTGCCGACCGCGACGACTGTCCCAGCCTGTCTCCGGAGTGCGAAGCGCCGAGCGAGAGCGGCTTCGTCAATCACCTGATCCTCTCGAGCGAGCCGCTACAGGGCGAAAACGTGTGGCTCGAGCTCCAGGAAGGCGACGTGATCGGCATCGACTGGCGCATGCGCGTGCACAAGACCCGGCTCGATCGTGTGGCGCTGCCGGTGGCTCGAGCATGAGCCAAGCGCTCACGGACGCCCTGGTCAGCATTCGCGAGAAGGACGTCGAGCACATCGAGCGGTCACTGGCGCGCGCCGGCGAGGGCCTCGTGGTGGAGCCGGCTGTGTGCCAGGAGTGCGGCTTCGGCTTCGAGAAGCGCGAGGCGCTGCCGGTGGCTCGAGCATGAGCCAAGCGCTCACGGACGCCCTGGTCAGCATTCGCGAGAAGGACGTCGAGCACATCGACCGGTCACTGGCGCGCACCGGCGAGCGCCTCGTGGTGGAGCCTGCTGTGTGCCAGGAGTGCGGCTTCGGTTTCGAGAAGCGCGAGGCGCTGCCGGTGGCTCGAGCATGAGCCAAGCGCTCACGGACGCCCTGGTCAGCATTCGCGAGAAGGACGTCGAGCACATCGACCGGTCACTGGCGCGCACCGGCGAGCGCCTCGTGGTGGAGCCTGCTGTGTGCCAGGAGTGCGGCTTCGGTTTCGAGAAGCGCGAGGCGCTGCCGGTGGCTCGAGCATGAGCCAAGCGCTCACGGACGCCCTGGTCAGCATTCGCGAGAAGGACGTCGAGCACATCGACCGGTCACTGGCGCGCACCGGCGAGCGCCTCGTGGTGGAGCCGGCTGTGTGCCAGGAGTGCGGCTTCGGTTTCGAGAAGCGCGAGGCGCTGCCGGTGGCTCGAGCATGAGCACGGTGCGCCAAGCGCTCACGGACGCCCTCCGCGACCGAGCCCTCGACGCTCACGAGCTGTCGTACCTGGTCAGCATTCGCGAGAAGGACGTGGCAGAGCACCTCGAGCACATCGAGCGGTCACTGGCGCGCACCGGCGAGCGCCTCGTGGTGGAGCCGGCTGTGTGCCAGGAGTGCGGCTTCGGCTTCAAGAAGCGCGAAAAGAAGACGCGTCCCTCGCGCTGCCCCAAGTGCCAGAGCGAACGCATCACCGCGCCGCGATTTCGAGTCGAAGCGCGCTAGCGCGACGCGATGTGCGGCGCGACCTGATGTGCGGCGCGACGTAGTGTGGCGGCGCGACGTGATGTGACGGCGCGACGTAGTGTGACGGCGCGACGTGATGAGACGGCGCGACGTGATGAGACGGCGCGACGTGATGTGGCGGCGCGACGTGATGTGGCGGCGCGACGTGATGTGGCGGCGCGACGTGATGTGGCGGCGCGACGTGATGTGACGGCGCGACGTGCTCAGAATCCGACGCCCACGGTAATGGGCGTCATGATGGTGTTGTCGCCGTCGGTCAAGATGAGCGAGACGCGCGCTTGGCCGAACAGCTTCACCGGGCCCAGAGGGATGTCGATGCCAAGGCCGATGGTCATCATCGGGTCCACGTTGGCCTTCGCGTCGGTCTCTTTGGTCGTGTCGCCCAGGCGAACGGTGAGCTTGGTGGCGTCCGTGATGCCTGCTCCCGCGCCGCCCAGAAGGAAGGGGGACGCGCCGGACCTGGCCAAGGCGTAGCGGGCGTAGAAGTAGGCTTCGGTGGCCACGAAGGTGCCGCCGTGGATCTCGTAGGGCACGTCGTTCGGCACACCTTGCGCCCGCCACTGGTCTCGTACTCCCTCGGTGTCGATGGCGAAGCGGTGGTGGTACACGGCGAACCCGAGCGCCGTGCGTTTCGACTTTCCCACAGTGTCCATGAGCTCGAGGCCACCGTGGAAGCCGAGGGAATACAGATCCGTGAACGCCGAGGGTTCGAGTGGCGCTGCAACGCCGCCTCCGACGCGAAGCGACTGGGCATGTGCGGGCGGCGCCGCCGCGACCGTCAGCAGTCCAGCGGTAACGCCGAACGATGCGACAACGCGTGGGCGGGGAAGGATCGGGAAGGCCATGCCCGGTCCTACGGTGTCGACGGAGCTCGGCTGCCGTACCCACGCTCGAAGTAATGCGATGTAATGCGGGCTACACCCAGCTCGCTCGTGCATGGCTTGGTTGGGCGCCCGGACGTGCCCGTCGGCACGTGCCCCGTGCCCGGCCGTAGCAACGCCACCTCCGTCGCGCCCGTCCGTTGTCCTGCGCCACGACGCGGACGATTGGCTGCCCGTCGTGCCCGTCGTGTCCGTCGTGCCCGTCGTGCGAGAGTCCCCAATTGGCGGCCTGTCGTGCTGGTCGGCGAGAGTCCGTTGTCCGGCCGTCGTTCGCGGACAATTGGCTGCCCGTCGCGCCCGTCGACATCGCGGACAATTGGCTGCCCGTCGCGCCCGTCGACATCGCGGACAATTGGCTGCCCGTCGCGCCCGTCGACATCGCGGACAATTGGCCGTCGTGCGTCGCCCGTCGCGGTCGGGCGCGCCTGCCCGCCGTTGTCGTTGCGGTCGGCGTGCCTACGGCTGCCCGTCGCGCCCGTCGACATCGCGGACAATTGGCTGCCCGTCGCGCCCGTCGACATCGCGGACAAGTGGCCGTCGTGCGTCGCCCGTCGCGGTCGGGCGCGCCTGCCCGCCGTTGTCGTTGCGGTCGGCGTGCCTACGGCTGCCCGTCGCGCCCGTCGTTGTCGCGGACAATTGGCCGTCGCGCGCCGCCCGTCGCGGTTGCTGTGCCTGCCCGCCGTTGTCGTTGCGGTCGGCGTGCCTACGGCTGCCCGTCGCGCCCGTCGACATCGCGGACAATTGGCTGCCCGTCGCGCCCGTCGACATCGCGGACCAATTGGCCGTCGTGCGTCGCCCGTCGCGGTCGGGCGCGCCTGCCCGCCGTTGTCGTTGCGGTCGGCGTGCCTGCCCGCCGTTGTCGCGGACAAACGGCTGCCGCGCGTCCGTTGGTGTGCCCGCCCGTCATGCCGTTGCTCGTCGGGACGTCGCGGACCAATTGGCCGTCGTGCGCCGCCCGTCACGGTGGGCGGCGAGTTCCATCGTCTGGCGGGCGCATTCGCGGACAATTGGCGGCCGCGAGCCCGTTCGCCCGCCCGCCCGCCCGTCGTGCCGTTGCCCGTCGGGATGTCGCGGACAATTGGCCGTCGCGCGCCGCCCGTCGCGGTTGCTGTGCCTGCCCGCCGTTGTCGTTGCGGTCGGCGTGCCTACGGCTGCCCGTCGCGCCCGTCGACATCGCGGACAATTGGCTGCCCGTCGCGCCCGTCGACATCGCTCACAATTGGCCGTCGCGCGCCGCCCGTCGCAGTTGCTGTGCCTGCCCGCCGTTGTCGTTGCGGTCGGCGTGCCTACGGCTGCCCGTCGCGCCCGTCGACATCGCGGACAATTGGCTGCCCGTCGCGCCCGTCGACATCGCGGACCAATTGGCCGTCGTGCGTCGCCCGTCGCGGTCGGGCGCGCCTGCCCGCCGTTGTCGTTGCGGTCGGCGTGCCTGCCCGCCGTTGTCGCGGACAAACGGCTGCCGCGCGTCCGTTGGTGTGCCCGCCCGTCATGCCGTTGCTCGTCGGGACGTCGCGGACCAATTGGCCGTCGTGCGCCGCCCGTCACGGTGGGCGGCGAGTCCCATCGTCTGGCGGGCGCATTCGCGGACAATTGGCGGCCGCGAGCCCGTTCGCCCGCCCGCCCGCCCGTCGTGCCGTTGCCCGTCGGGATGTCGCGGACAATTGGCCGTCGCGCGCCGCCCGTCGCGGTTGCTGTGCCTGCCCGCCGTTGTCGTTGCGGTCGGCGTGCCTGGCTGCCGTCGCGCCCGTCGCGGACAATTGGCCGTCGCGTGCCTACGGCTGCCCGTCGCGCCCGTCGTTGTCGCGGACAATTGGCCGTCGCGCGCCGCCCGTCGCGGTTGCTGTGCCTGCCCGCCGTTGTCGTTGCGGTCGGCGTGCCTACGGCTGCCCGTCGCGCCCGTCGTTGTCGCGGACAATTGGCCGTCGCGCCGCCCGTCGCGGTCGCCGTCGTTGCGGACAATTGGCCCCCCGTCGCGGTGGGCGGCGAGTTCCATCGTCCTGCCGTCACCGTCGGGGACACTCGGCTGCCGCGTGTCCTTTCGTGTGCCCGCCGTCGTGCCGTTGCCCGTCGGGATCTCGCGGACAATTGGCCGTCGTGCGTTGTCTGTCGCGGTGGGCGGCGGGTGTCCATCGTCCGGCGGTCATCGTCGCGGACAATTGGCCGTCGTGCGTCGCCCGTCGCGGTCGCCGTTGTCGCGGACAGCTGCCGCGCGTCCGTTACAGTGCCCGCCCATCGTGCTGTTGCCCGTCGAGATATCGCGGACAATCGGCCGTCGTGCGCCGCCCGTCGCGGACGCCGTCGTCGCGGACAGCTGCCGCGCGTCCGTTACAGTGCCCGCCCATCGTGCTGTTGCCCGTCGAGATATCGCGGACAATCGGCCGTCGTGCGCCGCCCGTCGCGGACGCCGTCGTCGCGGACAATTGGCCGCCGCGTGTCCGTTCGGCCGCCCGTCTTGGGCTGCCCGTCGGGTCGTCGCCGAGAAATGGCTGCCGCGCGCTGCCCGTCGGGGTAGCCGTCGTCGCGGACAATTGGCCGCCGCGTGTCCGTTCGGCCGCCCGTCTTGGGCTGCCCGTCGGGTCGTCGCCGAGAAATGGCTGCCGCGCGCTGCCCGTCGGGGTAGCCGTCGTCGCGGACAATTGGCCGCCGCGTGTCCGTTCGGCCGCCCGCCGTCATGCCGTTGCTCGTCGGGACGTCGCGGACAATTGGCCGTCGTGCGCTGCGTGTCGCGGTAGCCGTGCCTGTGCCTGCAGCGCTCCTCTATGCCCAAAGTGGAGCGCAGCCTACGTCAGAGGCGGAAAGCCTGCGCAAGGTGCGGTGCTGCGACAGTAACTGACGCAGCTTGGTGCTTCATTGTCAGCGATGGTTCCGCGGCGAAACAACATCCAAGCTCGACAGGCGCAGTAGAGGTGACAAAAAATGACTGCCCTTGGCTTGCGCTTGTCTTTTGGATGGCTAGGCTGCGGGGATGAAGATGGGGGTGGAGCTCCAGGCGTTTGATGTTGGTCGATTCCGTCGGCCTGGGCGGGGGACGCGTGCGGTACGTGGCGTGTGGGGTGCGCTCGGGACCGAAGTGGCGGGTGCCGTGGGCACTCCCGCACGAACGGGACCAGTGCCAGGAGCCGGGACCGGACCGAGCGCAATGCGCGGGGGTTTCACCTACGGTGCGGCAGTACTGACGTCGCGAGACCTCATTCGCGTCCGAGACAGAGCTCGGCCGAGGCTGGCGCCGCGGAGCAGTGCCTCGAGAGGCTCTGTAGCTGGAACGCCTGCCGCGAGAGGGACGGGTCGCGACTCCGACCCGGACGTGGGGCGTGGGCTTGCGGGGCGCATCCGGCGGCGCACCGAGCGCGATGTCACCCCGGAAGTCCCGTTGGAAAGGATCCGAGCCGCGGACGAGCGCCTGTTCGAGCTGGCCCTGGGCAACGGGCGCGACCGGTTGGAGCTCGGGACGCTGCTGAACGAGTTTGCGCGAAAGAGCTGGCATCATGAGCTCGGGTATTCGTCGATGGAGGCGTACGCGCTTCAGAATTGCGGGCGGAGCGCGCGCTGGGTGAGCGAGACGCGGACGTTGGCGCGGCGGCTTTCGGAGTTGCCGGCGCTGCGGCGGGCGTTGCTCGACGGACGCGTGGGCTGGTCGATGGCGGAGCTGGTCGCCCGGCATGCGTCGGCCGATACCGATGTTGCGCTGGCCGCGTTGGCTTCGCGATCGACGGTGCGCCAGCTGCGAAGCCTGTTTGCCGCCGTGTCGGAGCGGGCCGAGAGCGGACAGGTGCCGATGCCGGGGTTGAAGAGCGCGGGCCAAACGTCCGCGGACTCGGAGGTAGTTGCAGCAGGCCAAATGTCCGCGGGTCACGACTCGGCCGGCCTGGCGTCTTCAGAGGCTGACGCGGAGGCGGGTGCAGGAGGCCAAATGTCCGCGGACTCGGCTGGCCTGGCGTCCTCCGAGGGCGACGCGGAGGTAGTTGCAGCAGGCCAAATGTCCGCGGGTCACGACTCGGCCGGCCTGGCGTCTTCAGAGGCTGACGCGGAGGCGGGTGCAGGAGGCCAAATGTCCGCGGGTCCAAAGAGCGGCCAAGGCCAAACGTCCGCGGGTGGCCGCGTGGAGCCCGCGCCGAGCGACATCGTGGGCCAAATGTCCGCGCGCTTGCTGGCGGCCGCGGAGGCGGACGTGGAGTGCACGCTCAGGGTGACGCTGAGCACGAAGGACGCGCTGCTGTTCGCCTGGACGCATCGCTTCTTCGAGCACCTCGTGGGCTCGCGGCAGGGGTCGGACTTCTTTCTCGAGGCGATGCTCGCCGAGGCCGCGGAAGAGCTCACGCCGACGGACATCGACCGCCTCATTCCCATGGAGAAGGCCGCTGCGGGTCTGGACGCCAAGCGGCTCGCGTGGCTCGAGCAGCTCGCCGCGTGGCGCGAGGAGTCGGAGCGCCTGTGCGAGCACAACGTCCCCGCTCGTCAGGCGCTGGAGATCCCGGAGAACGTCTCGGAGGGCGACCTCCACGAGCGCATCGTGGCCCTCAACAAGAAGATGATCGCGCGCGAGGTCGCGCTGGGGAAGCGGCGCAGTCGTTTCAGCGCATGGACGGGTGGCTCCGCCTCGGCTACGCGAGTCTCGCGCAGTACGCGCGCGAACGTCTGGGCATGAGCGCGTCGTCGCTCAAGTCGAAGCTGACGCTCGCGCGCTGGCTGCACGCGCCGGTGAAAGAGGCGCTGCGCAGTGGGCGCGTCGGTCACGCTGCGGCGATGGCCATCTCGACGGTCGCGACCGCGGGCAGCGCCGAAGCATGGGTGGACCGCGCGCGCCGCCGCACCGTGAAGCACCTTCGAGAGGACGTGAACGCCGCGCGGATGCTGAACCAGAGCACGCCGCCGACGGACGAGCAGGTGCGACAGGTGCAGGCCATCGAGACGCGCATCCTTCAGGGTGACCACTCGGCCATGGAGGAGCCCAAAGGCCAAACGTCCGCGGGGGCGCCGATCCGCTTGAACCTACGGGTCAGCCGCGACATCTCCCGCGCGCTGCGTTGCTTCGAGCGCGTGATGGGTCCGCGCCTGGACGGCAGCACGATGCGCTTCTTGTGCAACAAGTTCTGGGATGCGTGGAAGCACATGTGCAACCACCACGAGAAGTGGTCGCACATCTACGCCCGCGATCGCTACGAATGCACGAGCCCGGTGTGCTCACGCCACGACATGACGCCCCATCATCTGCTGTTCCGCAGCAAAGGCGGCACGGACGACCCCTTCAACATGGCGGGCGACTGCCTCTGGTGCCACCTCGAAGGCATCCACGGCGGTCGCATCACCGTGACAGGAACCGCCGACGACATGACGTGGACCATCGGACGCAAGCATCCCCTGCGCGTCGAAGGGAGGGAGCTGATCACGCCCGACAGCAGCTAGTTCCATATTGATGTCGGTCCGCCGCGGAAACGTCCCTCGGCGCTGGCGGCAGGGTAGGCTACACTGGGTGCATGTGGGCGCGCACACAGTGGACGGCGATGGTGTTGCTGGCGCTGGCGACGGCCTGCGGCGGCGACGACGGCGAGACGGCGAAGGCCAAGGGCGCGGGGGGTGCTTCAGGAACTGGCGGCGGGGGAGGGACCGGCGGGATCTTGATGATCGACGGCGGTGGTAACAGCGACGGTGCCGCGGGCACAGGCGGTGGCTTGAGCTTCCCCATCGGTCCGGACGGCTATCCCGTGGGGTTCACCAAGACGGACGAAGGGGCTCGGAAGCTCGGCGACCCCTTTGACGGAACACCGCCAAAGCAGTCCAACTGCGGCTCCGTGCTCTTGGGCGTCGTGCGCGATTTCAAGGACGGTTCGAAGGGGGGGCACCCTGATTTCGAGACCTTCACCGGTGACGGCCTGAAGGGCATCGTCGAAGACACGCTGGGCTCGGACCAGAAGCCCGTCTATGCCTCGAACGGACCGACGATCTACACGACGGGCAAGACCGAGTTCGACCAGTGGTATCGGAACACGGACGGCATCAACAAGCCCTACCTCATCTTCTTCTTCTTGGTGCCGAACGGAGGCGTGTACACCTTCGAGAGCAACGCCTTCTTTCCGCTGGACGACGCAGGGTGGGGCAACGAGGGGCATCCCCACAACTTCCACTTCACGACCGAAGTGCACACCAAGTTCAAGTACAACGGCGGTGAGACTTTCCGCTTCCAGGGCGACGACGATCTGTGGGTGTTCATCAACGACAAGCTGGCGATCGACCTCGGCGGCCTGCACGCGAAGCAGACGCAGCAAATAGACTTGGACACGGCCGCGTCGAGCTTGGGGATTTCGCCCGGCAACGTGTACTCCTTGGCGCTGTTTCACGCTGAACGGCACACGGACGAGTCGAATTTCCGCATCGACACGAACCTGGAGTTCGTCGACTGTGGCACGACGGTGCCCGAGCCGCGCTGATGCGTTGACAGCCGGGTCTCGACGCAGTCTCGTGCAGACATGATCGACATCAAGACCTGCGTTGCCCTGGGTGCGCTCGCGCTGGCCGGTTGCGACGAGTCCGAGGCCCAGCCCGCGTCGAAGAAGACGGCCCCTGTGGCCGCGCCCACCGCTTCCGCGCCCGCACCAGCAAAAACCAACACGGCACCATCGAAGCCCCCGCGGCCGGCCAAGCTGGACACCGAGCTCACCGACGCACGCCGCGAGAAGATCGAGAAGGCGCATCCCGAGGCCAAGGGGTTCGTGCTGGCCAAGGACATGGAAGACAAGCTCAAGGCGCAGAAGAAGGTCGACGAGAAAGAAGCCGGCATTCGCGCCTTCGACGCCATGGCCAAGGGCAAGTGGGTCCTGTTCACGGGGCCCATGGTGGAGGCCAAGGACGATGGGTTCAGCATGGGGATCACCTACACGCCGCGCGCGGAGCACGATCCGATGGGGCTCAGTCGCCAGTTCTTCCTGGTGGCCATCTCCGACGTGAAAGGGTTCGACGCGGAAACGATGAAGAGCGGCACGCAGGTTGCTGTGCTCGCCAAGTACGATGGCAAGGCCAAGGCCGGGCCGGCGTTCGAGCTGGTGGCGGAAGACAACTGGTAGGAGCGTTCGTTGAGGCTCGAGCTGATTGCGCCGGCGAGTGAAGACTCGACCTTCCTGCCGAGGATGGGTCTAGGCATCCTGATGGCGCGGACTCCGCGGGACGTGGAGGTCAGCTACACGGACGAGGTGCTGTCGCCCTTCGACTTCACTCGCAGCGTGAAGGACGTGGATTTGGTGGGCATCAGCGTGGACAGCAAGACCGCGCGGCGGAGCTATCAGATCGCTCGAGCGTATCGCGAGCGGGGCGTCCCGGTGGTGCTGGGCGGGATCCACGTGAGCGCGTGTCCGGAGGAAGCGCTGGGTCACGCCGACAGCGTGGTCGTGGGCGAGGCCGACGTGATTTGGCCCCGCGTGATCGAGGACTTCCGGGCAGGGCGGCTGAAGCCGCTGTATCGGCCGGAGTTGCCGGACCTGGCCGACATGCCGGTGCCGCGCCGGGATCTGTTCACCAGCAAGCGCTACATCCCGTTCCAGACCGTGCAGACCATGCGCGGCTGCCCGTACCCCTGCGAGTTCTGCAGCGTGTCCACGGCCAACGGAAAGACGTTCCGCTTCCGCCCCGTGGATCACGTGATCGAGGAGCTCCGTGGGTTGGGCAAGCTGATCATGTTCTCCGACGACAACGTGATGATTCACCGCGAGTATTCCGCGGAGCTGTTCCGGCGCATGGCACCCTTGAAGAAGCACTGGATCGGCCAGTGCTCGTTGGCCACGGTACGCAAGATCGACAACGTGAAGCTCATGGCCGACAGTGGCTGCAAGGCCTTGTTCATCGGCTTCGAGAGCATCGACGACTCCACCTTGCGCCACACGGCGAAGCCGCAGAACCGTCCGGGCGAGTATCGCGAGGTGGTGAGCATGCTGCACGATCACGGCATCAGCGTGTGGGGCAGCTTCGTGTTCGGCTTCGACACCGACACGCCGGCGGTGTTCGACCGCACGGTGGACGAAGCCATCGCCATGAAGCTCACGCTGGCGAGCTTCGCTATCTTGACGCCTTACCCGGGAACCGCACTGTACCGGCGGCTACTCTCGGAGGGCCGCTTGACCCATCCGGAGTGGTGGCTCGGGGAGCATCACGACCGCGATTCGCCCTATTTCGAGCCCAAGCTCATGACTCGAGAGCAGCTCCACGAAGGCTGGGTGCGAGCATGGACACGGTTTTACCGACCGGCGTCCATCATGAAGCGCTTTCGCGCGGGGCGCGCGTCGAGTTGGATTCAGTCTCTCGGCTACCTGCCCTTGAACGCGATGCAGCTCCGCTTGGCGCACTCCAAGATCGCCGGGGGACGGTTGCGGCATCGAACGCCGAACGTGGATGCCGGTCCGGCGCCGGCGCCAACGGGGATCGGCATGGCGGCGCGGAACCTGGTGCGGCTGCGGCGGTTCTAGCGTTTGCAGACGCAGATCGCGGAGCTGAACTGCGAGGTGCCACAGTCCGCGGGCTGCCCGTGTCCGCAAGGGCCGGCGTTGTTGAAGACGCCGTCGCAGGTAGCGCCCGCCGCTTGGCAGATCTCGGTGCAGGTGGCCACGTGCGCGTTGTAGCGGAGGTCGCAGGACGTCGGTTGATCGTCGCAAACTGCGTCCACACCCTGGGCATTGCCAAACAGATCTTGGCAGCTCGCGGCGGTGGTTCCGCCCGTGCCTGCGGTTCCGCCCGTCGAGCCGCCGGCTCCCGAGGTCCCCGCGCTGCCTCCGGAGGCTCCGCCACCACCACCCGTCGCCGTGCCGCCGTCGTCCGTGAAGGCGAACTGGTCGTAGTCGTTGGTGCAGCCGACGACCACGAGAGAGAGCAGCAGCGCGAGACGAGTCACCTATGGAACATTGTGGCAAATCGAGTGGGCCCTTGCCAGTTCGCGGCGCCGGCCCAGGGGCCAGTGCGTCACAGCTGCAGGGACTTCGTCTCCAGAAACTCCTCCAGCCCCTGGTGGCCGAACTCGCGCCCCAGCCCCGACTGCTTGTAGCCGCCGAACGGAGCCAGCGGGTTGAAGCTGCCGCCGTTGATGTCGACCTGGCCGGTGCGGAGCCTGCGCGCGACGCGTTTCGCCCGCTCGGGATCCTTCGACCACACGGCGCCCGCGAGTCCGTACACGGTGTCGTTCGCGATGCGGACGGCGTCGTCCTCGCTGTCGTACGGAATGATGCACAGCACCGGGCCGAAGATCTCTTCCTGCGCGATGGTCATGTCGTTCTTCACGTCGGAGAACACGGTGGGCTTCACGAAGAACCCCTTGGGCTGATCCGCCGGCTGCTCCGCGCCCCCGGTGACCAAGGTCGCGCCTTCTGCGACGCCCTTCTGGATGTAGTCGCGCACGCGGGCGCGCTGCGCCGCGCTCACCAGGGGACCGAGACGACCGCTGCCTTCCACGGCGTTGCCCAGCGTGAACTTCTCCGCGGCGGTCTTGGCCAGCGCCGCCGCTTCCTGGAGCTTGTCCCGAGGCACCAACATGCGGGTCCAGGCCGAGCAGGTTTGGCCGGAGTTCAGGTAGCAGTTGTTGACGCCCGCTTTCACGGCCTTCTCGAAGTCCGCGTCGTCGAGGATCACGTTGGCGCTCTTGCCGCCGAGCTCCAGCGCCACGCGCTTCACGCCCTGGGAGGCGAGCTCCGCGACCCGCTTTCCGGCGCGCGTGGAGCCCGTGAAGCTCACCATGTCGACCTTGGGGTGCGACGCGATGGCCTCGCCCACGGTGGGGCCGTCGCCACTCACCAGGTTGAAGACGCCCGGCGGCAGCTTCGCCGCGTGGATGACCTCTGCCAGGATGAAGGCCGACAGCGGCGCTACCTCGCTCGGCTTGAGCACCACGGTGCAGCCCGCGGCAAGCGCCGGCGCGATCTTCGCTATCACCTGATGCAAGGGGTAGTTCCAGGGCGTGATGCAGCCCACGACACCCACGGCCTCGCGCACGATTTCCGAGTTTCCCACGGTCTCGCTGAACGAGAAGTCCCGAGCGATCTGCGCGAAGGACCGCAGCACCATGGTGGGCAGGCCCGCCTGGATCGCACCCGCCAGCTTGATGGGCATGCCCACCTCGGCGGCGATGGTCTTCGCCAGCTCCTCCTGACGCGCGCCGAGCCCATCGGCGATGCGCTCCAGGGCGGCTGCTCGCTCTTCCACCGGCGCCTCGCTCCAGGCCGGGAAGGCCTGTGCCGCCCGCTCCACCGCACGGTCAACGTCCGCGGCGGTGGCGGCGGGCACGTGCCCCATGACCTCTTCGGTCGAGGCGTTCACCACCTCGAAGTGCTCGTCGCCGCTGGCCTGGGTCCACTCTCCACCGACGTAGATCTGATCGAACTTTTGCATCGCCGCTGAGCTTTTGCGCCCAGCGGCGCCGCGTCAAGCCGTCAGCGGACCGTGGGGCACAGCTTGCCGCTACCAGCCCCGACGTTGTTTCCCGGGTGGCAGTCCGCGATGGTCCCTTCAGGGTCCGCGGCGACGTACACGTCCTTGCTGCCGTCGACCTCGCCGGTGCAGTGCACCACCGTGCAGTCTCCCGGCGCAAGCAGCGTGCCGGTCTCCACCTTGCACAAGAGCGTCTGCGCACCGCCCTCCGGCGGCAGCTGATAGAAGATGATCTCCGCGCCGTCCTGCACCGGGTTGGTGCCGCGGTTGCACACCTTGGCGCTCAGGTCCACGGTCTGGGTCTTGCCGCTGCACACCTCGGAGAGGTCGTCGAGCTCCACGGTGAGGTCCGCCAGTGCCAACTTGCCGAGCTCGCCTTGGGCGTTCTGTCGGAAATTGTTCATGCCCGGCTGCTGCCAGTTGTCGAGCACCTTGCTGCTCTGAACCACACGGGCGTCGTCCGTGACGTGGGTGATGCTGTAGGCGTGTTGGTTCCAGATCGGTCGGGACGACACCCAGCGGTCCTCCGGATCCCGAAGGATGGAGAAGCCGCCCTTGTGAACCCAAGGCCCCGAGGCTGGGAACAGCGGATCGGGGCTGGGGCAGGAGAGGCTCGACGCCGTGGTGCGCACGGCCACGATCTCCGTCGCGAAGTCACCGTCCACGTCGGCGATCACCGGCAGCTCGAAGCCCGTGCCGGTGGATGCCGGCGCGCTGAAGCGCACGGCCCCCGTCGGCCCGTCGAACACGCGGACGTAGCACTCGTCGCCGTACACCACCTCCGAGGTGCCGTCCCCGTCGAAGTCGAACACGCTCGAGCCCGTCACGCTCGACGAGAAGTCCTGCGACGGCTGCGCCCACAGGATGCCCGCCGGCAACGCGGAGTTGGGCTTCTTGCACTGCCCACCCGGCCGCGGGGTGGACGTGCAGTCCGGGTCGTACACCACGTAGAACTCGTTGGCCGCCGCGGCCAGCTCCACTTGGCCGTCGCCGTCGAAGTCGCTCGCGGTCGGGGGCCCGCCGTGGCCACCGAAGACCGACGTCTGGTGGTAGAGATCGATGGGGCCGAACACCACGTCGCCGCTGAGGGTTTGCACGCGGATGCTTCCGGTGGAGGACGGGTTGAAGCTCGTGCTCGCGGCGCTCACCACCACGATCTCCGGAAACGGATCCGTGGCGGGCTTGCCGTTGATGGCGGAGTAGTGACCTACGTCCACCACGGCGACCTGGCCGGGTTTCTGCCCGCTCTGCGTGAAGTAGCTCTCGAGCTGCCACGCCTTCGCCGAAGTGTCCCAGGCGTAGATCCCGTCGTACCGCACGAGCTCCGGCTTGCCGTCGAGGTCCACGTCGGCCACCACGTCGAACAGGCCCAGGTTGAGGTACGACGACGGCGGCGGCTGAGCATTCAGCAGGCAGCCATTGGCGTCGTACACCATGCCGTCGATGAGGATCTCCGGGACGCCATCGTCGTCCAGATCCCAGAGTCCCGGCCCGTAGTTCGCCAAGTTGTTCGCGAAGGTCACCGGCTGATTGCCGGGACAGGTGTGACCGAGCCACTTGCGAACCAACTTGGGCTGCGCCCCGCTGGTGTCGATGGAGAACGCGACTAGCTGCAGCGGATCGTTGGCGTTGGTGGTGTCGCCGACGCGATGCAGACCGACGAGCTCCGGGTGGCCGTTGGGCGAGCTGCCGACGTCGCCGTCCAAGTCGCCGATGGCCCAGTTGGCAGCGTAGCCCACGCGGTTGCCGTCGATGTCGGGGTCGTCGGGACCGCCGATGCGGAGCTGCTCCTGGCAGGTGCGTCCGTCGAATACCCGCAGCATGCCCTCGTGACTGGTGGTGCCGGTCTTGAACGTGGTCACCACGATGGACGGCTGGATCTTCTTAGCGTCCAGATCCAAGTTCAGATCCGCCACCATGGGAGCGGAGTAGATGTCGACGTACTCTGCGGTCGGGTCTCCCGCTGCCGGGCCGGTCCACTCGCATTGCACGATGGGCGCCACGCCCGGCGAGGGTGTCGACTTCTCGCACGTGGGGTCGTTCGTCTTGCTCGAAGGAATGCCGTACGGCACGCAGATTCCGTCGGTGTCGCAGTAGGAGTCGCCCGGGCAGTCGTCGTTCGTCGAGCAGGTGCCGAGGTTCGGGATGCACACCTGGTATTTGCACAACGTGCCCTTGGGGCAGTCGTTGGTGCTGCCGCAGCTGGTCGGCCCGTCGCTGCCCGAATCCATCAGGATCGAGCCGCCCGTGCCCGCGTCCGTCCCGCCGGTGCCCGCTTCCGTGCCGCCGCTGCCGCCGCCGGCGGGTGTCTTGCCGCCGTCGCTCGCGCTGCAGCTCGCGAAGATCCCAATTGCCAAGAAGATGGAGAAGTACTGCGCCCTCATTTGCGTGGCAGGGTAGAGGGAACCCTCCGCCGTGCCATCGACACTTTCGGACAGCGCTCAGCCGATGAGCACGCCAGCGACGGTGCCGGTCATGAAGGCGGCCAAGGATCCGGCGATCATCGCGCGAAATCCCAGCGCTGCGAGGTCCGGCATGCGGCGCGGCGCGATGCCGCCAATCCCGCCGAGCTGGATGCCGATGGAGGCGAAGTTCGCGAAGCCGCACAACGCGTAGCTCGCGATCACCGCCGAGCGCTCGGACAGCACGGGCTTCGCCGCCGTGGTCAGCTCCCCCAAGTGGATGTAGGCGATGAACTCGGTGAGCACGAGCTTTTCGCCCAGGAGCCGCCCCACCGTTGCCGACTCGCTCCAGGGCACGCCCATGGAGAAGGCGATGGGGGAGAACAGCCAGCCCAGGATGCGGGAGAGCGACAGCGGCTCTCCCGCCACGCTCACCAGGCCGAGCACCCAGTCGCCCAGGGCGATGAGCCCCACGAAGGCGATCAGCATGGCGCCCACGTTGATGGCGAGCTTGGCGCCGTCCGTCGCGCCGTTGGCCGCGGCCTCCAGCACGTTGGACGCGGTCTTCTCGGTGACCGGCTCCACGGTCTTGGCAGTGATGGGCTCGCCCACTTCCGGGCACATCACCTTGGCGATCGCCAAAGAAGCGGGTGCGCTCAAGATACTGGCCGTCACCAGGTGCCCGGCGATGTGCGGAATGTCCTTCAAGAAGCCGACGTAGGCCGCCATCACGCCGCCGGCCACGGTGGCAAAGCCGCCGGTCATCACCGCGAAGAGCTCCGACCGCGTCATGCCGTCCACGTAGGGGCGCACCACCAGGGGCGCCTCGGTCTGGCCCACGAAGATGTTCGCTGCCGCCGAGAGCGACTCTGCGCCGCTGGTGCCCAGCGTGCGCTGCATCACCCAGGCGATGCCCCACACCACCTTCTGCATGATCCCCAAGTGGTAGAGGATCGCCATCAGGCTCGAGAAGAACACGATGGTGGGCAGGATCCAGAAGGCGAAGGTCTTCACTGGCGGCGAGATGCGCCCCACGAAAGTGACGGGCTGCCCCTGGGTGTTCAGGATCTGGTGCGGCTCCACGCTCTGGAACACGAAGCTCGCGCCGGCCTCGGCAAAGGAAAGGAGCTTGTGCACGCCGCGGTCGATCAGGTCGAAGAAGACCGATTGGAGCGTGGGGTTCAGGATCATCAGGCCCAGCACCAGCTGCAACCCCACGCCCCACAACACCGGGCGCCAGCGTACGCGCCAGCGGTTGTCGCTCAAGAGCCAGGCCAGCGCGATCATCACCGCCATCCCGGACAGCGAGAGCAGTCGTTCGCCGAGGCTGGCGTGACCCGGCAGAAATGCGGCCGGTGTCATTCGTTCGGGGGTGTCAGGATCACGCCGTAGTCGAAGCCTTCGAGCTCGCCGCGGGGATCCTCGTCGTCGCTCGACACCACCACCGGCAGGACGCCAATCACCTTGGCGCCGGTGCGCCGCCGGAGCCGCGCAGGGATCGCGTGGTCGCGGCAGTGGCCTTCGCCGGCCACGATCATGATCTGACGAGCGGGCAGACGCTTGCCGAGCCAGCGGGCTGCGGTGTCCGCCATGGTTTCGTCCCACACCACCTGCGCCACGTAGATGTCGTCCGACGGCCCATGGGGGCTCGGGTGCGCCTTCATCACTTCGTCGAACCAAGCGCGGTGCTGCTTGTCTCCCAGGTCGAGCTCCGGGATCTCTCGTGCCTCGTCCTCGCTCAGGGACGAAAGCCCGTTACGCGCGACCTTCTGCGTCAGCTCGCGCCGCGCGTTCAGCGCGATCAACGGCACCCGCGCGCGCCGGGAGTGACGCACCAGCGGCCGGTAGAAGGCGTAGTCGAAGCCCCAGCGCTCGTCCCATTCGCTGTCCTCGAGCAGCTCCTGCTCGTTGGTCTCGCCCGCTTCGTACGCATCCAGATCCTTTTGAAACGGCCGTTGCCACATCTCGAAACCGATGGCCAGCTCGCGCCCCGTCATGCGTGCGCTGTCGATCAGGGCGTCGAGCACGACCAGCTGCGCATAGTGCGCGTGCGGATTGTCGTGCTGCTCCCCGACGCAAATGGCGTCCGCTTCGCTCAGGGCGTCCATCAGCTCGTCCGGCGGCAGCGGAGTGCCGTCTTTCACACGCAGGCCGTGAAAGGGCATCGCGGAACGCGCCACGATGTCCGGGGGCAGGGCGCCATGGTGATGGTGCGGTGAATTTGGATGTTGGTCCGCCGCGGCCACGTCCCGCGGCGACGCTGCGCGTCTCGGCTCGGCGTGGCAACCGGAAATCGCCGCCGACAGTGCGAGCATCACGAAGAGCCCGCGCGCGGTCCGCTTCGTCGCTTCGCTTCGCCCGAGCTCGTCCATGCTCAGTAACTTTGCTGCTGCAAGCGGTCCGGAATCAAGGGGGACGCCGTCCCGGTGGCCAAGAGCCACAGCTGGTGCGCGGCGCGGGTGGCGGCAATGTGCATCAAGTGCCGCGCCTCCTCGTCGTCGGGGTAGCTCTGCTGGCTCACTTCCACCAGCACCACGTAGTCGAATTCCAGGCCCTTCACCTGGCGCACGTCCGTCACGTCCACGCCCGGCTTGAAGGGGAAATCCTGGTCGGCGATGCGCCGCAGCCGGGACACCTCGCCCTTCTCCAGGCCCTTGAAGTAGATGTCCGCCTGCTCCGGGTAGCGCGCGATGACCGCCACGCTGGCCTGCGGCTCGGACGTCATCAGATCCCGCAGCGCCTCGGACAGGAAGCCGACGGCGTCGCCGGCGTGGGCGAAGGAGAACAGCTCCACCGGCGCGCCGCCGCGGGTGGCCTGGGGCGGATTGCCGGTAGCCAAGGGGCCCAGCACCTCGCGGGAGAACTCGAGGATCGGCGCCGTGGATCGGTACGATAGCTCCAGCGGCTCGATCTCCACGTGGGACAGATCCAGCTCGGAGAGCACGGTCTTCCAGTCGGAGAAGCCGTTGTCCATGTGCAGCCGCTGAGCCACGTCGCCGGCCAGCGTCACGCTCTGGGCGCGGCTCACGGTGCCCATCACCACCGCAAGCTCCACCGGGCTCAGGTCCTGCGCTTCGTCCACCAAGATGTGCTCGTACACGAGCGCATCCTTGCCCCGGGCGCCCCGGCGCAGGGGGCCGCGCAGCCGCTGGCAAAGCCGAAGCAGGAGCGTGTCGTCCTCGCGATCCAAGGCAGAGCGCTCTTCGACCTCGGCGCCATCCACGCCTTGCTGCCCATCCAGCTCCCGCGGCTCGGCGTTCTTCTCACGCTTTTCCGTCATCGCGTCGGCGGCTTCTTCGATCTCGAGCAGCATCTCTCCCGAACGCGCAGCGCACCAAGCGTGGGCGCGTTTGAGCTCGTCGGCGCTGAAGGCGCCCGGGGAGTAGCGCTCGAGGCCGTCTTTCAGCCGATCGTGATCGCTGAGCAAGTCCGCCCATACGGACACGACGTCCCGCGTGATCGCGAGGCCTTCCGCGATCACGCGCTCCACGCGCACCCGCTGGTCGGTGTCCAGCGCCCGGGCGCCGCCCCGCTCGAGGTACGTCCTCAGAGAGTGGAGCCGGTGGGCGAGGGGGCGCTTCTGCGTCATGCGCCACTCGGCGCTCACGCCTTCCGCGCCCAAGCTGGCGGCGCTCAGCTTCTCTTCGATCCCTTCGCCGAGCCGAACGACCTCTTCGTCGATCAGCCGCAGCATGGTGGGGTGCTTCTTCAGGCGAGTGACCACCGAGGGCGTGCCGTCGGTGTAGCGCCGGGGCACGCGTGGCAGCTGCAGCGCTCGAGTGCGCTCTGCCCAGTCCTCGTAGGTGCGGATCGCGAGGCCGGAAACGCCGAGCGCCGGCAGCACCTGGCCGATGTAGCGAGCCAGGGCTTGGTTGAAGACGACCACCAGCATGCGGTCCGGGCGGAAGCGCCGGGGGTCGTTGTAGGCGAGGTACGCCAGCCGGTGCAGGCCGATGGTGGTCTTGCCGCTGCCGGCGCCGCCCTGGATGACGACCAGGCCGCTGTCGGGCTTGGTGATCAGATCGAACTGCCGCGGATCGATGAGGGCGGTGATCTCCTTGAGATGCCGGTCATCGCCGCCGTCCACCCCCACGCCGAGGGTGCCTGGCGCGTGGTGCTGGTCGGCTCGGAGCGCCGTACCCTGACCTCCGGTGAGCTTGAGCGCACCCTCCGACAGACGCCGCCAGCTGCCCTGAGTGCCCCGCGCGAAGGCGCCTTGGGGCGAGCCGATGCGCCGCAGCTCTCCCTCGACGATGTTCAGGCTGCGGCGGGTGACGACCTCGCCGCTCACCTCCCGGTCGCCGAACACCTCGTCGTACTCGTCCCCCTCGTCGTAGCGGTAGTAGAGGCGGCTGACCGGCGCGTCGCGCCAATCCACGATGCGCACGCCGCTCTTGGTGTCCAGGTAGGTCGAGCGGCCGATCAGCACCTCGCGGCGCCGCGGGCCCTCCTGCAGCACCAGGCGACCGAAGTACGGCGAGCGCGCGTCCACGAAGCCTTCGCTCTGCTCCCGGCGGTGCGCCGCCAGGCTCTGCAGCCGGTCCATCTGCTCCAGCAGTGGTGGGAGATCCTCTTGCCGCGCGCCCGCGATCTCGTCTCGGAGCGCCAGCATCTGGGACTCGTAGTCCGCCGCAGGGGGGCGTTCGCTCTTGCGGGCCGCGCGGTTTTCGAGGTGGCTGTGCACTCGGCCGAGGCACTCCTCTTCTTCGTCGACGATGCGTTCGAGCTCGGGATCTTGGGATACGGCCTGGGGATCGGACATCTGCTGCTGGGTCACTGGGGGGCCGACCGCACTAGCACTTTTTTCGAGGGATGGGGACGTCAGGGCGCCTCCAGCGCGCCGATGGCCGGTGGTGAGCGCCAGCAGCTGCCGTCGAAGTCGCCGTGGGCGCCGCTCTGGGGCGTCCCGGCGCCCGCCGCAGGGCTCGCCGCGGAGATGTGGAAATCCGCCGTGAGCCCCGGATCCTGTCCCACCACGGCTCCGCTCTCGGTCGCCGGCAGGCCCGTGGGCGCGGAGCTCCCGGGCGCGTCGTGCGCGTACCAGAGGTTGTTCATGAAGGTGAAGCTGCCTCCCTGGGTGTTGGGCCCCACGTTCGCGAAGGTGGCGAGGGCGGAGCTGTCGAAATAGACGAGGTTGTTCGCGAACACACCGTTCTGCGCCTCGAGGAACGTGGCGGCTCCGCTGCTGGTCGTCTCTTGCAGGATGCGCAGCACCCAGTGCTCCGGATCCACGATGGTGTTGTTGATCGCGGCGCAGTCGACGCAGCCCACGAAGGCGATGGCGGCCACGCTGCCCTCGATGACGTTGGCTTCCGCGCGGATGTTCTTGGCTTCGTAGTTGTCGCCCGTGGTCGACAGCGGCGGACGGAAGAACTGCGGGCCGGTGGAGCCGCCCATGTTGAAGGCGCGCTCACCGCCGTCCTTCACGTGGTTCCTCCAGAGCAAGATGTTCTCGCTGCCGCCCTTGGCTTGCACGGCATTGCCGCTGTTCTGCTCGAACGAGCTGTGGAAGATCACGCCGTCGTGGCAGCCCACGTGGTCGATGCCACTGCCCGAGCCGCTGCCGCCGCAGCGGGCGAAATGCCCGTTCAGCACGAAGTAGTCGTCGAGGCCCGAGAGCTTGAGGCAGTCCTCGTTGCCGCCGGTGCCGATGTCATGGATGTCGAGGCCGTCGAACACCACGAAGCGCGTGGCGTCGGGATTGCTCGTCTCACCGCCGTCGTCGCAGTTGATGCCGTTGCCGGTGGCGTTCCGCACCTCGAGATCGTGGACCACCAGGTAGCGCACCTTCGACAGGTGCAGCCCTTCCGTGCCGCCGTCGATGACGGGCAAGGGCTGTCCCGCCACGCCGCCAATCCAGATGGGTGCGCTCTCGGTGCCGGCGAGATCGGAGATGAAGGTCCCGCCGGCGTAGGTGCCGGGATGGATCACGACGGACGTGCCGGGGCTGGTCTGCCCCAGCGCGGCGGACAGTGTCTGGAAAGGGCTCTGCGCGGAGCCGTCTCCGCCGCTGCTGGCGGCGGCGTCCACGTGCAGCTCCTTCGACGGCGTCTTGCCATCGGCGAAGGTGGACACAGTGCCGCACGTCGAAGGGCTCCCCGCGCTGCCGCCGCTGCCCGCGGCGCCTCCCGTCCCGGCGCTGCCGCCGGCTCCCGCGCCGCCGCCGCCGGTCCCGCCGCTCCCGCTCACTCCCGCCTGGCCCCCGGTCGCCGTGCCCGCCGCGCCGCCGCTGCCGGCGGCGTCGTCGCTGCCGCACGCTGCGCTGGTCGCGACGGCGAGCAGCAACGCCACGGTCATTGCCTTTTGCACCATGCGTTCGAGGGTACGGCGCTTGTCAGCGCTCGGAAACCACCAGATGATGGAGCCGAGGGGAGCGAAAGAACGTGTCCGATCGAATGCGCGCCATGGTGCTGTCCCGAGCCGGCACCCCGTTGGAGCTCAGGAAGGTGCCCGTCCCGAAGCCCGGGCCGGATCAGCTCTTGGTGCACATCCGCTGCTGTGGCGTGTGTCGCACGGATCTGCACGTGCTCGACGGCGAGCTCACGGAGCCCAAGCTCCCGCTGATCCTGGGACATCAGATCGTGGGCACCATCGCCGAGGTGGGCAGCGAGGTCGACGGCTTCAAGGCGGGGCAGCGCATTGGCGTGCCCTGGCTCGGCAGCACCTGTGGTCGCTGTCGCTACTGCCGCACGGAGCGGGAGAACCTGTGCGACGCCGCCCGCTTCACCGGCTATCAAATCGATGGCGGCTACGCCGAGTACGCCGTCGTGAATCCGCGCTTTGCCCTGCCGCTGCCGGGCTCGTATCCGGATCTCGCCGTGGCCCCGCTCTTGTGCGCCGGGCTCATCGGGTATCGCTCGTTGGTGATGACGGGAGACGCCGAGCGCGTGGGACTGTACGGCTTCGGTTCTTCGGCCCATATCATCGCGCAGGTCGCGCGCTACCAAGGACGGCGGGTGTTCGCCTTCACGCGCCCGAAGGACCAACTGGGGCAGGAGTTCGCCCGCAGCCTGGGAGTGGAGTGGGCCGGGGGCTCGGACGAGAAACCACCGGAGGAGCTCGACGCCGCCATCATCTTCGCGCCGGCGGGAACGCTGGTCCCTCGCGCCCTCGAGGCGGTCGCCAAGGGCGGCGTGGTGGTGTGCGCCGGCATCCACATGAGCGACATCCCCTCGTTCCCCTACGAGCTCTTGTGGGGTGAGCGCGTGGTGCGGTCGGTGGCCAATCTCACGCGCCTCGACGGTGAAGAGTTCCTCGAGCTGGCACCGCGTATCCCGGTGGAGGCGCAGGTCACGCGCTACTCTCTGGAAGACGCCAATCAGGCGCTGACGGATCTTCGGGACGGCAACTTCTCCGGTGCCGCCGTGCTCATGGTCGGCTGAGCGCTCGCATCACGAACGCGTTCAGCTCCTCCAGCACGCCGTCGGAGATGCCGTGCTCGCCGTTGAAGGGCACGAAATGCACGTCGAGCCCCGCTGCCGTCATCAGATCCCGTAGCTCTTCTGCGAGCGAGAAGGGCAGCAGTGGATCCTGACGGCCATGGCTCTGCAGCACGGGCAAGCCGCGCCGCTTGGGCATCAGCGCGCTCCACTCCGTCTTGCACAGCAGCGTGCCGCTCATCTGCACCAAGCCCGCGAGCGGGCGCTCCGTGCGCAGCGCCACGTCGAGGGACAGCATCGCCCCTTGCGAGAATCCCCCCAGCACCACGCGGTCGCCGCTCACGCCGAGCTCGACTTCCAGCGCGTCGAGCATCTCGATCACCTTCGCCCGCGCCGCCGCCATTCCGTCGGGCTCGCGTTCGCTGAGGGCGTCGAGATTACCCGTCACCAGCGCCTTCTCCAGCGCCTGAACGTCCAACGGCCACCACGCCCGGGCGTCACCCAGCTGAAAGGGCGACTCGATGTCGAGAGCCAGCGGCCCTTCCGGAAATGCGAAGCGCGTTCCTTCGGGCGCCGAGAGCTGTCGCCACAGCCCGACCAGATCCGTACCCGGCGCACCGAAGCCGTGGAGCAGCACCACGACGGGTCCGTCCCCGCCGCCTTCGCGGTCGCTCCCGCCGGTCAGACGAACGGTGAGGGGACCCAGCTCGATCTCGCGCATGGCGGCACCTTAACGCGGCGCTCCGGCCTGTGCCGGGGGATGTTGGTCCGGCGCGAGCCCCGTCGTGGACGGGCGGCACGACGCTGCCAGCCGTCGCGCCGCGCCGAGACAAGTCCGCGCAATCACGTCATTTTCGCGACGGGCTTCGCGCCGCACCCACAAAATCGATAGCATCCGGCCGACTGGCCGGTCTATGCTCTGGGCCATGGGACATGCGCGCTGGATGGGGACGTTGGTGTTGGCCCTGGCCGCAACTTGGGGATGCGGAGGGAGCGACGACTCCGGTGGCGGGAACGCGAGTGGCGGTGCGAGCGGAAGTGGAAGCGGCGGCGCGAGCGGAAGCGGGGGCGGCGGCGTGAGCGGAAGCGGGGGCGCGAGCGGAAGCGGGGGCGGGGCGGGAGCGCGGGCGGCGGCGGGAGCGCGGGCGGCGGCGGGAGCGCGGGCGGCGGCGGGAGCGCGGGCGGCGGCGGGAGCGCGGGCGGCGGCGGGAGCGCGGGCGGCGGCGGCGCGGCGGGAGGCGGCGGTGGAGTGCAGGGCCTGTCGAACGTCGGATCGCTGGTGGTGCTCGGCGACTCCATCTCCGACGGCGGTGGGCAGCCGCCCTACTACTACAACTTGCTGAAGAGCGATCTCACCGCGAAGTACGGCGTCATCGACTACAAGAACAATGCCCAGAGCGGCTCCAAGACCAGTGCGTTGAAGGGACAAGTGAACGGACTGCCGGCATCGCTTCCGGGGCCGGTGGTGGTCGCCATCACCAGCGGCGGCAACGACATGAAGGCGCAACTACCGGCGATCCTGACGGGAACGGACGGACCGGCGCGGGCGGCGATGGGGGCGAACGTCTCCGAGGCCCTCGGCCTGCTGCTTGCCCCCGGGCGCTTTGGCGCTGGTGTGGAAGTGCACGTCTACGAAGCGAACATCTACGACTCCAGCGACGGGCAGGGGAACTTCGGCCAGAACAATTGCGCTTTCGGCAATGGTCTGCCGGCGATCGCGACGGACGCCTTCTTCGCGAGTTGGAACGGAGAGATCGCAAGCCAGGTGGGCGCCAAGGGGCAGGTGCTGATGGACATCCATGCGCAGTTCTGGATGCACGGCTTCAACCATCCGCCAAACTGGTACGCGAGCGACTGCACGCATCCGAACAGCACCGGGCATGATCGCTTGCGGCGCTATTTCTATCAGCAGATCACCGGCGAAACGCTGCCTTGACCATCGCTGGCGCGCGATAGCAGTGGCGCAGAGTCGGGGTGCAGCCTAGAGTTTTCCGTCTTCACGTGGAGGATGGGATGAGACTGAATCTTCGGCTTGGATGGACTCTTGCGCTCTTCGCCGGCCTGGCGCTGCCAGCGGCAGCCTGCGGCAGCGATGACAGCAGCGGCGGCAGTGGTGGTGGCGGCGCTCAAGATGGTGGCGCAGGCACCGGTGGCACCAGCGGCACGGGCGGTGGAAACACCGGCGGGACCGCGGGCACCGGTGCCACCGCGGGCACGGGTGGCGCTGCGGGGGGCGGCGGCTCGGCGGGAACCGGCGGCGCTTCCGGCGGCGGTGGCGCTTCCGGCAGCGGCGGGACTGGCGGCCAGACCCTGTTCAACTGCGACCCGCCGACGGGAAGCGCACCCGCGCTCAAGCTCGTGAAGGTGGACGACGGCTTCGCTCGCCCGCTCACGGCCAACAGTCCCGACGGCGACACGGCGCGGATCTTCGTCGGCGAGCAGCACGCCGGCAAGGTCAACATCATCAAGAACGGCAGCACGCTGCCAACGCCGTTCCTGGACATCTCCGACCGGGTCATCAGCAGTGGCAACGAGCGCGGGCTCCTGGATATCGCCTTCCACCCGAACTTCATGCAGAACGGCCGCTTCTTCGTGCACTACACGGCGGACGGCACCACGGCGTCTTCGGGCTCCACCGTGGTGAGCGAGTTCACGGTGTCGCCCCCCACTTCTGACACGGTGGACGCCAGCACCGAGAAGGTGCTGCTCACGCAAGCGCAGCCGGAGAGCAACCACAACGGCGGCACGCTGGAGTTCGGACCGGACGGCATGCTGTACATCGGCCTGGGAGACGGCGGCGGCGCCAACGACCAGCACGGCAGCATCGGCAACGGCCAGAGCACGGACACGCTGCTCGGCAAGATGCTGCGCATCGACGTGGATGGCGCCAAGGCCAGCGGCAAGGAGTACGGCATCCCCAGCGGCAACATGACCGGCGCGGGCGTGCCGCCGGAGCTGTGGGCCTACGGTCTGCGCAACCCGTGGCGCTCCACCTTCGACGCCTGCACCGGCGACCTGTACATCGCCGACGTGGGCCAGGGGCAGTGGGAGGAGATCGACGTCCAGCCCAAGAACGCGTCCAGCGGCATCAACTACGGCTGGCGCGTGATGGAAGGGACGCACTGCTTCAACCCTTCGAATGGCTGCGACCAGTCCGGCAAGCAGCTTCCCGTCGCGGAGTATCAGCACACCGGCGGGAACTGCAGCGTCACCGGCGGTTACGTGTACCGCGGCTCGGCCATTCCCGGGCTTCGCGGCACGTATATCTACGCGGACTACTGCACGGGGAACTTCTGGACCTTTGCCTGGACCGGCGGCGCCGTGACACCGAAGAACATCACTTCGGAGATCAACCCCGGCAACGCCCTCAAGCAGATCGTTTCCTTCGGGCAAGACGCCAGCGGTGAGCTGTACGTGGTGGTGGAGGGCGAAGCCTCACCGCCCGGTGCGGTCTATCGCATCGAAGCTCAGTAGTCGCCCAGGGCGCGAGCGCCGCGCTCGGCCAAGCGCACGGGGTCGCTGACGGCCCCGGCCAGGCCAAGGAGCGCGGCGCCGTGGGCCAGGGCCCACACGGCTTGTGCATGGCCGGGCGCCGAGCGCTCGAGGGCCCCGAGCACTGCGCTCTGGCCGCTGGCCAGGGTGTCGCTCATCAGGCGATAGCGCTCCGGCGCGTCGAGGGCGAAGCGAACGATCTCCGTGGCCGCGGCCTCGGGGCTCGGCGGCGCAGCATGTATACACGCGACGAGATCGGCAAAGGCATGGGCGGCTACCGCAGACAGCAGCGCAGCGCGATCCGAGAAGTGGCGGTAGGGCGCGCTGTGGGAGACGCCCGAGCGGCGCGCGACGGCGCGGAGGGTGAGGGCATCCTGTCCCCCTTCACGCAACAGCTCTGCCGCCGCGTGCACGAGCGCGCGCCGGAGATCTCCGTGGTGGTAACGGCGCCGAGGCTCCACGTCCCAAACCATGCGCCGGCTCTCGGATGTTTACAACAGCAACATTTAGACGCGCACGTCGGCCCAGCCGCCGCGGCGCCAGAGCCCAACGAACACGCCCGCTTGCAGCCCGCGGTAGCCGGCCTGCACCAACCAGATCCCGATCAGACCGAAGCCGAGGACGGGCCCCACGAGGTACACCGTGGGCAGCAGCAGCACCCACTGCAAGAGCACGCTCACGATCAGCACCGTGCGCGTGTCCCCCGCGCCCTGCATGGAGAACATCAGCACCATGCCCAGCGTGTCGAAGGGCATGCCGATGGCGATCAGCCGCAACGGCCAGCGTGCCATGCCCAGTGTCTCCGCGTCGTGGAGGAAGGGCGAGAGCAGCAGGTCCGGAGCGATCAACGCCGGCAGCGCGATGAGGGTGATGGCCACCGTCGCGATGCGCACGACGTCCCAGGCCCAACGCCGCGCGTCCTCCTTGTCTTCGCGTCCCAGGGCCTGGCCCACGAGAGAAGCCGCCGCCAGTCCGAAGCCCATCGCCGGCAGCAGCGCGACCAGGAGCAAGTTCAGGAGCACGTTGGAGGCCGCGAGCTCTGCCGTGCCCACACGGCCGATGATCGCGAACAGCGCCGTCATGCCGGTGGCGAAGAAGAACTGCTGCAGCCCTGCCGGCAAGCTCAGTCGCGTCATGGTGCGGGTGGTTTCGCGATCCGGCAGACCCCGCAAGAAGCCCGAGCTCCTCGCGTGGCGAAGAGCCAGCGCCACGTACGTTCCGGTCCCGACCCAGGTGGCGATGGCGCTGCCGATACCTGCGCCCAACGATCCATAGGCGGGCAGTCCCGCGACGCCGAAGATCAACGCATAGCTGACCACCACGTTGGTCGCGTGCATCACCAGCAGCGTACGTAGGTACAGCCGCGACAGGCCCACACCGTTGAAGTAGCCACGGAAGCTGAAGTTCATGCCGATGGCGACCATGGCGGTGAGCCGCGCTTGCAGGTAGGGCGCGCCCACGGCGCTCACCGGAGCTTGATCCGCGAGCAGCGGAAAGAAGCGCGGCGCGAGCCAGATCAAGAGCGCGCTCGCCGGCACGCCGATGACCGCCGCGAGCAAGAGCCCGCCGTTCAGGGGGATGGCCTTCTCGCTCTCGCGACCTTCCCCGAGGCGCCGTGCGCTCATCGCTTGAACCCCAGCGGACAGCCCCGTGATGAAGGCGGTGCACATGAAGTTCGCGAAGCTCCCGAGGCCCACGCCCGCCAGCGCCGCGTCCCCCAGCTGGCTCACCATCAAGGTGTCCACCAGGTTCAGTACGTTCTGGCTCACCATGCCGCCGATGATGGGAAGCGCCAGCGCGAGGATGCGCTTCCGTCGACTGGGATCCGGCGACATGTGGGGAGTCTTCTTTAGACGGAACCCGCTGCGCTGTCCGCTACTATCCGGCCATGTCTCAGGAGCTAGCCGCGCTGATCGCGAAGAGCCGGCGGATCTTGGCCTTCACCGGTGCCGGGCTCTCTACCGGCAGCGGCATCCCGGACTTTCGCGGGCCCCAGGGGGTGTGGACCAAACGGGCGCCGGTGTACTTCCAGGAGTTCATGGCCAGCGAGGAGGCGCGCGTCGACTACTGGGAGCTCAAGCTGGAGGGCTATGCCGCGTTTCGCGACGCGAAGCCCAACGCGGCCCACCGCGCGCTGGTGGAGCTCGAGCGACGCGGCCAGCTCGAATGCCTGGTGACGCAAAACGTGGACGGCCTGCACCAGGCGGCGGGCACCAGCCGCGAGAAGCTCATCGAGCTGCACGGCACCAACGCCGAGGTGGAGTGCGTGGGCTGCGGCGCGCGGGAGGGAGCGGCGCGGACCATGGACGAATTCGAGCGAACACGTCAGCCGCCGCGCTGCGCCCAGTGCGGCGAGCTGCTCAAGCCCGCGGTGGTGATGTTCGGGCAATCCCTGGATCTCGACGCCTTACGCCGCGCGCGCCGGGCGAGCGAAGCGGCGGATCTGATCCTCGCCCTGGGCTCGTCCCTGGTCGTGACCCCCGCGGCGGACATCCCGCTCTTTGGCGCGCGGCGCGGGACGCCGTACGTCATCGTCAATCGCGGGGAGACGCCGCAGGACGACGTCGCCACCCTGCGCATCGACGACGACGTCGTGGCCGTGCTGGCCGCTGCTCTTTAGCCGTCCCGTGACGGGGCTCGCGCCGGACCAACAAAAGAAGATCGATCCCGTGGGTGGTACGTCCTTTGGCCATGCGTAGAGCCTTTGCTGTCGTGCTGCTGCTGGCGACCTCGGCTGGGGCGGCGCCGTCTTTGGATGCGGCGCGCTTGACGAAGCTCGAGACGAACCTCTCGATACCCATCTGCGGCGTGGGGTACTTGGACAGCCGGGCCGGGCAGCTGGATGCGGCAGGCAAGTTCGACAAAGTGCCCTACCTGCTGCACATGGCGCGCACGCGCTACGCAGACGACAAGAGGCGCTCGCTCTCGGTGCTCGCGGTCCGGCTGCTGTCGCGCAAGAAGGCGCGGAGTGCCCTCGTGAGCCTGGTGAAGGACAAGAGCGTTGCGGCGGAGGTGCGCTACGAGGCCGCGCGCACCCTGGCTCAGGAGCTCGGCTCCGGCTTTGGCAAGAAGCTGCTCTTCGCCGAAGCGCACGGCGGGGACCTGCAGCGGCGGGCCGACTCGCTCTCTGCGCTGATGCACGTCCTCGCGGCCGGCGACCTCGAGCGCGTCATCGATCTAGCAGCGGATCAAGATCACTACGTCGTGGACCGCTTCTTGGAGGAGATCGAAAAACAGCCGCGACTCAGACCGTCCGCCCTGGCGCTGCTCCGGAAGAAGTACACCGCGGCCAAGGGCACGGAACGGGTGCGCTATGGCTACGCGCTCTTGCTCTTGGGGGTTCCCGGGCACGAGAGCGAGGTGAAGCGCTTCTTGCTCGACAAGAAGACCGTGAAGGACGAGACGGAGCTCTACCAGCTCGGCCAGATGTGCCACGCGCTCGCTGCGCGCGGGCATGCCTTCGCCTTCGATGCCGCGCTGCACGTCACGGACCTGTATCGGCAGGTGAAGGGCGCCGCGTTCTTCATGTATGCGCTGAGCGTGTTCTGGGAGAGCGCCCCCTTCGACCAGAAGTGGGTGCTGGGCAAGACCGAGCCCGAGGCGGCGCGCATCGTCCGGCGCTGGTGGCAGCAAAATGGCGCCGCCCTGCGCTTCGATGGCAAGCGTTTTCGCTGAGTTTGACGAGCCTTCGCCGTCGTGGTGCACTGGGCTGCGATGGACCTGAACGACCTGGTCAAGGGGCTCCTCTCCGAGCTCGGCAAAGTCTCCAAGAGCGACGCGGTGGTGGGCGGCGTGCGCGATGCGGGCAAGGCCAAGGTGATGCCGCTGTCCAAGATCAGCATCGCCTTCGGCACGGCCATCGCGGGGGTGGACGGCAAGAGCCAGCGTGAAGGCAAGGAAGGGGACGCCGGCCTGGAGGGGGGCGGCGTGGGTGGAGCGCTCATGGTCGAGCCCAAGGCCTTCGTCGTCGTCGGGGAAGACGGCGTGCCGCACATGCTCGCGCTGAAGAAGGGTAAGCAGGCGGTGCTGCGCCGCGGTCTCGAGATCTTGCCGACTGACAACGGCACTCCCGCCCTCGCCGGGGAAGCGCCCAAGCGCTTGGGCGACGGCAAGCCCAAGAAGTAGCCCGAGCGGCTGGCCCCCGCGATGCTCGGGTGGGTGATCATCGCTGCGCTCGCGGTCGTCGTGACCGTGGTGCTGGTGCTGCTGCCGTGGCGCATCCATCTGCGCTTGCAGGGGCGAGGGGAGCCGAACGGCGCGTGGGCGCTGGCGGGGGCCGTGAAGACCGGTCCCGTGCTGATCACCGGCGTTGCCGCGCGCGGAGTGCCCGCGCGGGCGGAGGCGGCGCTCTTCGGACGCACGCTGTGGTCGTCCGAAGAGAAAGACGAAGACACGGAGGACGACGAAGCGCGCGCGAAGAAGCACATCGAGCGCGCCCGCGGTGGCTACTCGCGCGTGGAGCGCTTCTTCGATCCGGTGGAGCTGGTCGCCTTCGCCCTGGGCGAGCGCCGGCGTGTGCAGCTCGAGAGCGTGGAGGCGGATCTCGACTACTCCTTCGCGGACGTGATCTTGACCGGCAAGCTCCTCGGTGCCCTGTACGCCCTCAACGGCGCCCTGCCGGAGCAGGTCGTGATCCGGCAGCGCGCCTCCTGGGACTCGGAAGATCGCGCGGAGATCGCTGCCACCGGGAAAATCCGGGTGTGGCCCGGGCTCTTGCTCGTGGACACCGTGGTATTCGTGATACGACATGTGAAGTTGCGTCGGCGAGAACCTCCGCCGGCCGGGGAAGCGAGCCCGTCATGAGCGAGAAAATCAGCAAGATCGTCTCCAGCCTGCTGGACGGAGTGCATGGCATCTCCAAGAGCGAGACCATCATCGGCGAGCCGCAACAGGCCGGGGACGCCACGGTCATTCCCGTTCATCGTCTGAAGGTCGCCTTCGGCGCCGGCAGCGCCTCTGCCGGTGCGCACCGCGGCAAGATGGGTGGGGACTCCGGCGGGCATGGCGCCGGCGGCGCCGTGGAGCTGGATCCCGTGGCCGCCATCGCCGTTGGCAAGGATGGCCACGCGCACCTGCTCACGGTGGAGGCGGACGCCAGCAACACCTGGAGCGCGCTCCTCAGCGAGGCGCCGGAGCTCATCAACAAGCTCGCGCACACGCTCGGGGATCGCGTGAACCACGAGCTCAAGCACCGCGGCGTGAAGGGCGAGCTGGAAGACGGCAGCGCTTCGGACGCAGAAGAAGCCACCGCCGACGACGAGTGAGCGCAGGCATTGCGCCGATATCCCGCGCGACGAACGCACTGCGCGCGCGCCCCACGAAAATAGCCATTTTCTGCGGGTTTTCGCTGGATCGAAGCTTGCTTTCGGTCAACTCCCGGAGGTTGGTTCAAATGGGGCAGACCAAAGTTGACGATATCGATGCCACCCTGACGCAGTTGAATCGGGAGCGGAAGACGAAGATGACGTTGGTGCTCGCGGCCATCGTGCTGGCGGGCATCGCAGGATTGATCTTCGCGCAGCTGTCGAACACGGTTCCAGTCGGCTACTGAGCCGCGGCGCGGCCTTCGCGCCGTGCGTCGCGTTCACACACGCGCGTGAATCGATCACATCGGAACCGGACGGGCGCACAATCCGAAAGGGTCTCCTTGGAGCAAAGCTCCGGGCCGCCGCTTGGCCTATCCCTTGCTGACGCGGCCCACCACGCGGGGCATCATCCGCCCCGCGTGGAGGAGACTCGGTGAAACATCTCGCAGTAGCGTTCGCAGGTTTTTGTTGGTTCGCCGCGGCCACCGTCCCGGCGCGAGCACAATCCAAGTCGGAGCCCGCCGCGGAACCGGAACCTGCCGCGTCCATGGCGGCAGAGGACCGGCGCGGCTTCGAGCTCATGCTGCGTCCCGGCTACGGCTCGGCGGGCGACAAGTCTCCCGTGGTGTATGAACCCGCGGGTCTCGCGGTGCTCGCCAACCCGCCCGGCTCGGGCGACGTGTATGGCGGCAAGTCCGGGATCTACGGCGGCGGCTTCGCGGGTGACGTCTCGGCCGGGTATCGGTTCTTGCCGTTCATGAGCGCCGGCGTGTACGCGGAGATGCGCTCTTCCAGCGCCAAGGACCCCAAGGACGACACCACGGATCTGTCGCGGTCGGCGTGGGGCACCGGTTTCTACGTCCGCGGCTATTTGCCGACGCTGCACGAGAAGATCGACCCATGGGTGTCCCTCGGCGTCGGCTACGTGCAGGACACGCAGACGTACAAGCGCGCCGTCACGGGCAGCGCGGAGTGGACCTTGCGCCACCACGGCGTCGCCGTGCCCCTCGGCCTCGGCGTGGACTACCGCGTGGCGGACTTCTTCGCCGTGGGGCCGTCCTTCCGCTACAGCTTCGTCAATCAGGCGGGCGGCTGCCTCGAGGTGAGCGCGCAGACGGCCCTCGGGTCCGCCACCAACAAGCAGTGCACCGACGCCGACGAATTCCGTCGCATCACCAAGACGAACAGCTACGGCGCGTGGTCCGTGGGCCTCGATCTGCGGCTGACCTTGCACTGATCTCGCACGGGGCGCTCTGCTCATGGCCCTCATGCCGGGCGCTCGCTATACTCCCTGCCATGTCCGGCTCGTCCCGCCCCGCGGACCCGCGTCCCGACCGCCCCCCGGTCGACGTGCGTCTGGTGGCCCCCCAGAGCCGCTACGAGATCCACGACGGGAGGCTTTCGTACGTGGCACCTGCAGACGAACCTCACGGCAGCCGTCACTCCAAGGTGTCCGCGCTGCTCGAGGCGTACGCCGCGACGAATTCGACGTGGCGCGCGACATGCTCACGCGCACCTCGGAAACGAGCGACATCGCGCCGGACGTGAGCGTGTTCCCCCGTGCGCGGGACGAGGTTACCGGCGGGCGTCAGCTGGAGCAGCTCGCCTTCGAGGTGGTCAGCACGGAGCGCCTGAGCCACGCTGCTGACAAGGCCCAGCGGCTCGTGGACCGCGGGGTGCGCCGCGTGTTCGCGGTCGACGCCACCCGCAAGCGCGCCTTCGAGTGGTCGCGCGATCTCGGTACCTGGGAAATCCTCGCGCAGAGCGCGTCCATCGAAGATGCCGTCCTGGTCGCCCCGTTGCCGGTCGCGGCGCTCGTCGAAGCCGCGAAGGCCGACGATGCGATCGCGACCGCGCTCTTGGCCAAGAACAACCCCGTCCTCGCGTCAGCGCTCGTCGAACAGCGGAGTGAGGGCAAGATCGAGGGCAAGATCGAGACGCTGCTCAGAATCCTCGAGGTCCGCGGGGTTACGCTCTCGGGCGAAGAGCGGGAGCGCGTCGTCGCCACGCGGGACGCCGCCCAGGTCGACGCATGGCTCGATCGCGCGGTTGTGTGCCGGGACGCCGCGGAGCTCTTCGAGTAGGCGTCGCGCCGCGACGGGTATCGCGCCGGGCCAACATCAGGGGGTATGGAACTTCGCTGATGGGGCTTTCCAGGCCGTCGGCGGCATGGATGTTGATGCCGCACGCGGGCGGGTCGGGTGAGGCGGCGCGAGCGGCGAAGTCGGTAGGGTCACGGAGGTAGACCCTCGCAAGCGGCGAAGACCTCGGAATGAGTATCAACGTGCGACTCGCCCGCTTGATGTCACCCAGGTCACCCCGATCCCGGCAACGAGCGCACCGCTGAGCCGGGGATCGCACGATACGCCGGAGCTACTGGACCAATCATTCTGCCCACATCTTTGTGTGCCGAGCAGGCCGAGGGCGCGAAGGCTCGGCCCAATGCGGATGCGCCGAGACGCGTACAGCTCGACTCCAACGCCGAAAAACGCTCCCAACCCGTCCGTGGACGGCCCCAGCCCCAGGTCGGCGAATCCATCGAGCCATCCGACCTGCAGCGGTTCGACGCGCAGCGCGAGCGCCGCTAACCCGTGAATCTGCCGATTCGAGCTGCCTCGTGCACGATATCCGCCGTAGAACGCCTCGAGTCCCCCGCCGAGGCGGAACCAGCGCCCCAGGGGGGCGTAGAGCCCCAGCGATCCGCCCGGACCGGGCAGCGGCGCATCGCAATCCTGACACGCTGGAAACGCAGCTCCGCCCGTAGCGGAAAGCTCCACCTGGGAGCGGCCGGACGTTTCGCGTGGGGGCGCGGCATGTGCAAAATGAGTGGTCAGCGCGCAGCCGACGCCGAAAGCCCAAACCGCGATGCCTCTCACGGCTGCGGCGTTCCGAGCGACGCGATGGGAACGCGCGCCAGGCTCGTGATGGCCCACGGCTTGCCGCTCGGCGCATCGTATGTGGTTGCCCAAATCTCTCCGTTGACGACACCGTAAGGCGTGACCCATCCGAATCCGGCCGGCGCCGGCGCATCGAGCCAGGCGCCGTCTGAGAGGCGAACCGCGCGCAGCGTCGCGGTGTCTTTCACGTAGACCCAGTATTCTTCTCCCGAGTACCCGGCGGGAACCAGCCCCTGCGCACCGTCGATGGTGCGGACCTTCTTGGGGCTGAAGCTGCCAGGTGTGGTCGGCCACGGCGCCGACCACAGCTCGAGGACGCCGGTCGTCTGGTCGAGCTCCTGCCACGCGAGCGTGCTGTCGTCGCCGCGAAGATCCGTCGCCCAAACGCTCGGCTTTTGGCACAGGTTCTCCACGCTGCCGCCAGCGTGTCGCACCGCGAAGGAGCGAGCCGTCGCAATGGGGCTGTCGCGCAGGAAGACGACCTCCGATCCCTTGACGATCGCGCGGTAGTCTTCCTTTACATCCACTGGCCGGGGGATGACTTGGGGGGCCTGGGCCGAGAAGTCCCAGGTGTAGATGAGGCTGTCTGGTATCATGCCCAGAGCCATCAGCTGGGATGAGAAGTCCACATCGCGGACTGCGAGGAGCGTCTTCCCTGTGACGTTCTTGTCAACGGTCAGCAGATCGCCCGCGTTCAAGGCCTCGACGGTGTCGGCGCGCAGGACGTAGGATATGACCTCCGTGCCGTCTCCCCCCGCCGCTCCCAGCACAACGCCGCCGTCCCTTCCCCAGTACAGGCTGCCGACGCCACAGTGCGTGGCCTGCTGATCACTCTGCCAGGCGCCGCGCAAGCCCACTCCCAATTCGTAGACGGCGACTCCGTTCACATACTTTCCGAACTGCGGCGTGAGGAAGAACAACGTTGTCGTAGCCTCGCGCTTCGCGCCAAATGGTGTGTTTAGCTTGCTTTCGATGCCGCCATTTACCCAGCCTGCAATGAACGAGGTGTCCAGCACCACGCATCCCGAGACCCCGTTGTTGCAGTCTTTCCAGATCAGCGGCGGACCCGCGTCGCCCAGCTCGGTTGCGGTCAGGAACTGGCAGCCCGGCGGATTCCAGGGTGCTGGCGCCCACCCCCAGACCCCAGCTTCGGGTGGTCCGTCGCTGGCGGCATCAACCGCGGTGTCAATCCCAGCGTCCATGCCACCCGCCGCTCCGCCACTCGCGGCCCCGCCGGCGCCCACTCCGGCTTCACCGTCCGTCCCGCCCCCGGCTCCATCCGGCGAGACCTCGCCGGAATGATCGCCGCAGGCCGAGCAGCCGCCGGCCAACAGCAGAACCGCAGCGCCACACACCACGGGGAATCGCACGGCCTCACTCCATGTCCCAATCGAGGTCCGCCTTTCCGGGGACCAGAACGTCCTTCGGGTCGATCTCGAGCGCGTCCACGGTACCCTTCGAGAGCCTGAGCACGTGGAGCGCGCGGTCGGTGAAGAAGGGCGCAGCAACGAGAGAGCCGCTCCCCTTCCAGCGGCCGACGACCTTGTCGCTGTTGAACGGATCGATGACCACGAGTCCAAAGCGCGCAGGCTTGTCGTGACTGGACGCGAGCAGAAGCATGCCGCCCTCCGTGGTCGTGAGGAAAACCCTGCCTTTGTGGGCGAGCCCGAGTCCGTTCACGAGCTGGTCGACCCTTCCGTCGAGGCGAATGCGGAACAGGCGCGCCGTGCCGTTCCCTTTGGAATTGGACCTGTCGGCGGCGAACAACGCATCCGCGTGTGCGTCGTAGGTGAGCGCGAGCGGAACGTTCGGTAGGACATGCCCCGTGAGCGGGGTCTCGGTCCAGGTTTCATTGAGAAGATCGAAAACGTGAAGGCGCGCGGCGGGCTCTGCCGTTCCGCGACGAAGCACGAACACCTTGTTCCGGAAGCCGGACAGGGTTGCGCCCGCGAATAGCAGCTCGCTGCGCTGGCCGCCACAGGCGACGGAGTCGCCATCCGTGCAAGGAACCATGGCGGAGGTCTGGTGCACAACCCGCCCGCGGGTCTGAAGCAGTCGGCCGCTGGCGTCTTGGCTGATGGCTCCAGCGAAGGTGAGCTCGGCCACGTCAACGATGGCAATGCGCGCGCTGAGCGGATCGGCGCGCCGGGCAAGCATAAGCGCGGGCTCGGATGCGGCAAGGATGCGACGATCCTCGTTCCCCGGTTCCGCGCGCAGGAGCGCCAGCACGTCCGGATCAACCCTTCCTGAAACCTCGCGAACCCCAGCAGCAGTGGCGGCGAATAGAATGGGCGACAGACTGGCGGGCGAAACCAGGTACCACGGCTTGGAAAAGCCGAATTTGCACACGAGGCACTGTTCCCAGGAGCCCGCAACTGGAATCAGGTACGGTTGCAGCTTCGCGCCCGCGATCCCCGGCTCGACCCGCAGGGGTTCCGGCAGCCAATGGCTGGTCAGGTCGGCGAGATTCGGTTCGTTCGTCAGGACGGGGTGCTCGCGCACGTTCGACCAGATGAGCGCGTCGTATTGGAAGGCCGCCGCGCTCGCGTCCGTGAAGGGCAGCGACACCCCGAGGTCGCTCTCGAACAGCCATCGATAGCTGTCCGGGTTCGTCTTGGGCGCGAACGTGAACACGTCACCAACCGTGCCGGTTTCGGGCGGGGAAACGAACGGAATCGCCGCCAAGGCAGGCGTGGTCGTCGGTTCGAACACGGCGACCTTCGTGAAGTCAGCTGCCTGCTGGGGACAGTGTGGGCCCTGCTTGAAACAGAAATTTATCCGGTCGGCCTGCGTCAAGAACGGGCCGGCGCATGGGCAGATGCGGTATCCCGTGCTGCCGGTGAAGCCATCCAGCGTGGGCACTGTTCGTCCATCATGGGCGACTTGGACGTCGGCAAAGAAGGAGCAATGCCCACCGAACAGTGCGATGAGCGGGCATCCGTTTGCGGTCGGGCTCGGTGTGCCGTAGCTGGCATCCAGCTCGACCGAGGATGCTGCGAGCGCGGTGCATGGTGCCGCGTCGCAGGCATCGCCGCGATACTGCGAAATGACTTGTGTGATCACTGGCGACTCGCTCGGGTCGGTCGGAGATCCGACCACATCGGCCTCACGAAAGTGCGGGCGCGGACCACCGGCCTTCAACACCTCGACATCGTCGTTGCAGTTCTCGCCGTTGTCTGCTTCGAACCGACAGATGTCGCAAATGTCCCCGGGCTCGGCAGAACTCGCACGGTCGTAAGGGTTGCCCGAGAGCTCGTCGCTGTTGTACTGGTCGGGATTGTAGTCATCTGGACAGCTGTCGTTGGCATTGCGGACCAGATCGCAATCACTGTCCTTGACCGCATCGCAACCGGGGTCACAGCTTGGATCCGCTGCAACGTCGCAACCGGCGACGCCGGTCACATCCCGAACGTAGTCGAGCTGCCCTTCCCAACGGCCGTCACCATTCGGATCGACGATGCCCTTGATGTACGTCTGCATGGCCGGCGCCGTGAGGTCAGCGAAGACATTTCGGACGTGCTCCTCTCCGCAGATAAAGCCCGGGCAAGTCACGCAGAACGGCCCGACGCAGCCCGAGTAGTTGTCCCACTCATGACCGGAAACCACGCCCAGCAGGTCCCGCTGGTCGGTGCCGGGAACGAGTTGGAACAGCGGACCGCCCGAGTCACCTTTCTCGAAGTGTGGATTGCCGGACTGGATCTCCTTCTCAGCCACGTGAATCCACACGGCGAAGCCGTTTCCGACATCCAAATGATAGACGCTGAAGGCGTTCGACTGCGCGACCTGCCGGTGAAACGGGTAGAACGACTGGAGTATCGGTTGGCCGTCCGGATCGAACGTCAGGATTGTCTTCAGCCCGTAGCCCGAAAACCCGCCATCGAACAGCGCAACGGAAAGACCCGAGATCTGAGGGACGGGCTGCAGTGTCGGGCGAAGGAGTGACGGGCGCAGCGTTGCCGCCTCCATCGTACTGGGCGGGTAGAACCTCACGATTCTGACATCGCGCGCGCGTTTGTCCAGACTCATGCTTGAGCCAATGCTCTTCAACAGCGGGGGGCCGACGACTTCCGTGACGGTCCGCTTCGCTTGGGCCTGCGGGCACAGGCTACCGAGGCAGGCGGACTTCGGGTTGTCGGCCCCGATCCAGATCGTGTCGTCGATGTGCGGCAAGCAATGCGCAGCAGTGATCGCGAGCGTTGACGTCAGGAGCGACGCACTGCACGAACCTGACGGCGTTTGAATGTGGACGGTAGCGTTGCGGTGCGGTGTGTCGAAGTCGTCGCCACCGTTCGTGATCGCCTTAGCGGAGCTGGCCACCGGCTCACTATCGCGAGACGGGGGGGAGCAGAACAAGCGCAAACCCCGGCCAGAAGCGCTCCAACGAGACAGGCCACGATGCCGGCTTTATGGTTCGACATGGGTGTTTTCCCCTTCCAACTTCCCGCCCATTACCCTCCGCCTAAGCCATTCTCGTCGATTGTTCGGAAGCGGACCAGAGTGAAGTCTTTGCAGCGCCCACTTTGGTAGGTGACTGTGCGGCGTCGGCGCAGGAAGTTGTTCGATCGCAACTCTTGTAGTGAGCGCGCACGAATCGCTGCGCCAGGTACTGTCGCAACGCGAGGTGTTCACGTGGGCCGCCAAGAGGAGCAAATCGGCAGGATCACAGAAATCCCGGGTGCGTAGGCGCACGCGTTTCTCTCCGATGGCCACGGCGCTGTTCTCCTTCGGAGCGTCGCCGGTCGCGAGTTCCGAGCGTACCGGGACTTCACGAACGGTCGAGGAGAAATGACCTGGCGTAGTGCGCAGGGCGCGACGGGTATCGCGGCGCACCAACATTTCTGCAGATACCAGCGCTCCTGCGAGCGGGTATCCTGAGGTTCAGCGAACCAAGGAGGCGACCGCATGATTCGGTTCTGCTCCGGTGATCTTCTGAAGAGCCCCGAGCACTACATCGCCCAGGGCGTTGCCGAAGGGAACCAAGAAGGCCTTGGGACGGGCCTCGCCCTGAAGATCTCGAAGCAGTGGCCAGAGGTTCAAGCTGCGTTCAAGAAGTACTCACGGTCCGGGCGCTCCAAGGGCGGGAGCATCTGGGTGTGTCCTCAGAACGTGGCCGGCCGGGCGTCGTCTACCTCGCGACGAACCGGATCTCTATCACGCGACGCTGCCCTACCTTCGCAAAGCGCTGCGCGCCCTCGTGAAGTGGGCCGAACGCGAGCACGTCTACACCGTCGCGCTTCCGAAGGTTGGCGCGGGACTGGGCAAGTTGTCATGGGTCGACGATGTGCGACCGCTGTTCGTCGAAATGTTCGAGGAGAGCAATTGCGAGTTCGTGGTCTACGAAGACTTTCGTCACGAGCACGAAGGGTAGCTTTGGCGGAGCACCGCGCTCGTTGGTTCGGTACCGCGTTGTCGGCGTTTGTCCGGCACTCCAAGCGAGTGAGCACCGCGGCCTTCGCCCGCGTGATGGCCGAGCTGGCATGTGTCGACGCGAGCCAGGGCTCGGACTTGCGGGCGGGCTGACGTGTCGCTGAAGCGCGAACCCGGTCGGCGGACCACACTCCAGCGGCCAACCGAAGGCTTGGCATTCGTCCGAGTTTGGCGTGCTCTGGGCTTCGCTGTTGGGTCGGCGGTTGGGTTCGTGGCTTTGTTGGTCGCCGGTGCGGCTTGCGATCGGCATCCGTCCGAGGTCGGACGCGCGCGTGCGGGAGCGGCGATAATCTACCGCTACGCTCACCAAGCCATGTGGGATCATCCGGGCTGTCCGACCCGCGCCCAGATTGCTGCCGCGGCGGGAGTCAAGGAGAGTGAGATCTTCGTGGACCCGTGGGGCAACTCGTACGTCGTCGAATGCAGCCGAGGCTCAGTATTTGTTGGCTCCCTGGGTCCAGATGGCGAACGAGGAACGCGAGACGACATCTGGGAGCTTCACGCGCCCGCTCAACAAGACGGTGGAGTGTGATGGGAGTGAATGGGCAACGCAACGGCGCGGGTGCGAGCGACTCGCTGAGCTTTTGAATGGACACGCGCCGAACCAGCAGCTGGAAGCCGCGCATCGCGCACCGCGGGCCGCGCTACGCGGTGTTCGCGTTCGCAACTGAACCACACGTGCGGGGCACGTGGTCGACGCGGGTTACCGGGAGTGACGCCGCCTTCGTCGCCGCGTTCTTGAATCGGCAGTTGCAGCTGCTGAAGGAATCCGAGCTGACTTCCGACGCGAGCTTCTTGTACGTCGTGCTCCGGAGCGCCGCGCAACACGACGACGAGCTCGCGGTGACACAAGACGGCCCCGTTGCAGAGCTTGGATATGGGCGGTCTCCTCGGGCACCGGACATTTGGCCGTTGCTTGAAGTGCGTGAGCTGATGGCTTTGGCTGTGGCTGCGTTGCGCGAGGAAATCGCGGGCCACCCGTAAAGAAGAACAATGAGTAGGTACTGGAGCCTCGAGCCTGAAGTCGCAGGAGAGCTCGGGCACGCCAGCGTGCTCGATACGAGCGTTCGTCCGCCGGTCGTCTCCACGCTTCAATACTGTTTCACCGGGTGGCTGGGCGACGCGCTTCTGGAATCGTTCCCTTGCTACATCGTGACGGAAGCGCTTGGCGCGGCGCTGCTGTCGTCTCGGTTGAGCGGATTTGCTCTGGATGCGGTCGACGTGGTGACCTCCGACGAGTTCGACGAGCTGTACCCGTCGCGGGCGTTGCCGGGGTTTTGCTGGCTCAAGGTCGTCGGTCAGCCTGCGGTGGATGATCTTGGCCTCTCCAAGGAGCACGTGCTCGTGGTCTCGGACGCGGCGCTGCAAGTGCTCCGCCAGCACGGGCTGTCGCACTGCGAGATTGAGGAGCTTGCGCATGCGTCGTGAGCGCTCGACGTCCGCCGTACGAGCCGCCGAGACGCAATGACTTGGCGAAGCGCACTGCTCTACGTCGGGGCTGTCTGCGCTTCGGGCTGCGCGGCGCCGCCCAATGCTCCGGCGCATGCCCACCGCTACGAAGCGTGCGGCGTTTGCTTCGAGTCCAGCGCAGCCCTCACGCCGGTTCGTGGGCTGCTGGTCGATTCGTGTGCGTTCCAGTTTCGGGGTGAGGGAATCGTCGTGGGTGGAGAGCACAGCGGCTTTGCGGGGGAGCCCGACGAAGGATCTCGTGACGCGCGCGGGGTCGTCAGACTCCGGACGAAGTCGGCGGATTCCGGCAATCCCGTCGTGGGCATTTGGATACCCGAGGGCGACGGTGGGCCGCCGCTGTACCTGAGCGTCGAGTATGCGAAGCCCGCGCAGGCGCGGGTAGCGGACGGGATCGTGTCGTCCACGCGACGGTGCGGCACGCCGCCGATGTAGTGCGCTGGGGCGCGACGGGATCGCGCCGCACCAACATCAGGAGCTATAGAACTTCGCTGATGGCTTTTTCCAGGCGCTGCACGCCCTCGTCGACGGCGTCGGCCTGGACGGTGAGGGTGGGGCGGAAGCGGATGGAGCGCGAGCCGCAGGGCAGCACGATCATCTGATCTTCGAAGCACTGACGGATGATCTTGTTGCGGAGCTCGTGGGTGGGGACGTCGATGGCGCACATCAGGCCGCGGCCGCGGGCGTTCTCCACGGTGCCTGCAAAGCGCGCTTGAATGCGCTCGAGCCCGGCGAGCAGCTCGGCGCCGCGGACGGCGGCGTTCTCGACCAGGTTCTCGTTCACCACGATTTCGAGGATGTGCGTGCAGCGCACCATGTCCACCAGGGACGCGCCCCAGGTGCTGTTGATGCGGCTGGGGGTCGCGAACACGTTCTTTTCGACTTCGTCGATGCGCTTGCCGGCGAAGATGCCACCCACCTGCATCTTCTTGGCGAAGCAGATGATGTCCGGCACCACGTTCCAGTGCTGGTACGCCCACCACTTGCCGGTGAGGCCCAGGCCGGTCTGTACCTCGTCGAAGATGAGCAGCGCTTCACGCTCGTCCGCCAGCCGACGGAGCTCTCGCAAGAACTCCGGGCGGAAGTGGTTGTCGCCACCTTCGCCCTGGATCGGCTCGATGAGAATGGCGGCGATGTCGTCGGGGTTTTGCTCGAAGGCCTGCTCGGCTTTGGCGATGGCGGCCTTCTCCGCGGCGATCGTAGCCTCCAGGTTTGCGCCCTCGAGGGGGAAGCGGATGGCGGGGCTCGGGATGCGTGGCCAAGGGAACTGCGGGAAGTAGCGCGTCTTCACCGGATCCGTGTTGGTCACGCTCATGGTGTAGCCACTGCGACCGTGGAAGGCGCATTCCAGATGCAGGATCTGAGAGCCCTTCTCGCCCTTGCCCGCGGCGAGGTTCTTCTGCACTTTCCAGTCGAAGGCGGTCTTCATCGCGTTTTCGACGGCGAGGGCGCCGCCGTCCACGAAGAAGTAGTGGGGGAAGTCCGGCGGCGCGGCGGTGCGCGACAGCGTGTCCACGAACTCCGCCATGTAGGTCGTGTAGTAGTCGGAGTTCGAGACCTTGGTGACGCCCACGCGACCCAGGCGCGCGAGGGTGTCTTCATCCAGCATGCTGGGGTGGTTGAAGCCGATGGGGTTCGACGCGAAGAAGCTGAAGAAGTCGAGGTACTCCTTGCCGCTCACCAGGTCCCGCACCCAGCTCTTGGTGCTGCGCTCCATGTCCACCACGATGGGATAGCCGTCCACCAACATGTGCTGGCGGAGGGCTTCGTGGACCTTGTCGGCGGGGACGTCGGAACGTCGGAACATGGCAGAAACTCCTTCTGAGCGGTGCGCGGAGCGCACGCTGGGGAGGGGGTCGACCCTGGCGCGCCGAAGGGCGAACGCCACTCGCAGGCGACGCCAGGGTTCTTACACACCGGGCGCGACAAAGGCCAGCGCCCAGTCCAGCGCTCCATGAGCTTCCCCAGGTCTCGGTGTCCCCCTATACTCGCCCGCAATGCCAGACAAGAAGGCGATGGTGTGGGCGATGGGGGGCTACCTGAAGAACCACCCGGAGGAGCTGGTCCGGGTGGCGAAGAACGCCGTCGGCATGCGCTTCGGTGTTCCGCTGGACGCGCTGCGCTGGCTCGCCGGGCAAGTGCGGGGGAAGAAGGCGCCCAAAGAGGTGCGCCTCACCGCGGTTCCGCCGGGCATCCGCGCCAGCGCCATCGTGGATCTGGCGGGTACCGCCGTGCGCGCCGCCGCCACGGTGTTCATCGAGCGCGTGGCCCTGTCCGAGGAGGAGCTGCGCTTCGAGCTGCGCCTTTCGGACGTCGACCTGCGCTTGGTGGACGACGCCAGTGAGTCTCCAGTGGCCACGCTGCTCAAGAGCGGCGCCCTGGATCTCTCCAAGCCCGGTAACCTCGCCGCGTTCATGCCCAAACGCCCCGCCATGCTGGTGGCGGCCGCGGACGATCGCATCACCTTGGATCTCCGCAAGCATCCGAAGCTGGCCACCGCCGGCGCGGAAAAGGTGCTCCGCGCGGTGCTGCCGCTGATCACCCTTGCCGGAATCGAGACCGACACCGACCACCTGGATTTCGTGGTGCGGCCGCTCCCGAGCGGCGTCGGCGACGCCGTCAGCGCGCTGCGCGGGATCTTGTAAGGCTTCTTGTCGGTCCGCCGCGAGCCCTCGCGGTGAGGGAGTGCCGGCGCGTCGCGAGGTTCAGTGGCGGGGAGAGACGGCGCGCCGCGAGGTTCCGCGGCGCACCGACATTCTTCTCATTCCGCGGGGGAGGGAGCGGGGGTGTGGGGGCCGCCGTCGTGCTTGCCCTTGGGCTCTGGGCGTCCATTCCACCAAGCGCTGAGGCGCTCCATGCTGAAGGGGCGCGAGTAGCCCCAGTACAGCACCAGGCCGAAGATGAAGAAGAGCCAGGCTTGGGCGGTGAACTTGTCGTCCACCCAGTAGTAGCTGAGCAGCAGGATCTGACTGGCGCCACTTGCGACCAGCACCACTGGCCCGAATCCGCGGCGCACCCTCGCGAGGGCCGCGCACACTATGAACATCGAGTAGTAGTAACAGGTCAGGTTGGTCACGCTCATCACGATGGGCGCGCTCATGGCCATGCCGATCCACAGGCTGCGGGTACGCCGCAGGGCCCACGCCATCCAGCCCATCAAGATCAGCACGATACCGTAGTGCACGTAGCGGAGCTTGTGGTGGCGATCGAGGCGGCCCTGCTTCCACGCCTGGAAAGGATCTTCCAGGTTGTCGTCGCGCGTGAAGCGCATGCGACCGTCCCAGTTGTGCACCAACATGGTCTCCAACCCCATGTGGTTCGTGAGCGGGGTGAAGTTGTGCACCTTGATGGTGTGGCCGATGAACTCTGGGTACGAGTTCGGTCCGGTCACGGCGATACTGGCGGGAACCAAGATGCCACCGGCCACGATGGCCCCGGCCAGGAGCCGGCGGTGATCCGGGTGCAGCCAGGTGAGCAAGCCCCCCGGCTGCCACTTGCCCTGCCGCTTGTCGCGGATCCGTTTGATGATCCACAAGCCCATGATCAGGAAGAACCCGCCGAAGAAGATCATGGGGAACACGCGCAGGAGCGCGGACCAGGTGAGGGCGGCGCCGCCCAGGGCGAACTTTCTCTTTCTCACCAGGGCGAGGGACGCCACCAGGAAGAAGAACCAGTCCTGGCGCATGAAGGCGCCGCCGGTCCAGTAGAAGTTCGCGGGCGCATTACACCCCCAGAACACCGTGGCGATGGCGCCGACACGCCAGCCAAAGGCCCAGAACATGAGCAGCACCACACCGATGTGCAGCACGATGTCGATGCCCGACAGCACTTTGAAGAAGTGGTCCCCCGCACTGCCGAAGCTGGAGAAGAACTTGCCGGCCATGGTCCACACCGGCGGCGGGTTGTACCCGTGGTCCTTCTGCATGTTTTCCCAGTATCCGCCTCGGGATACCGAGTAGAACCAGTCCACGTCCTTCTTGAACGCGGCCCAACGCTCCGGAGTGAAGCGCGGCTTGCACTCCTCGATGTGACGCTGGACGTCCGGGTCCGTGTTCTTCTTGATCAGGTTCACGCGCAGATCGCGGAGATCGCGGCGCATGACCTGAGAGCCGCGGCCGAGGTCGATCTCCGCCGCTGCGGTGCACTCGTAGATGCGGTCGTACTCGAGCTCCTCGAAGTACTTCGAGCCCAGGTAGTAATGGAAGAACTCGTGCCGGTGGTAGTACTCCGGGTAGCGGACGTTGGGGTTGAAGAAGTCGAAGTACGCCCCGAAGGCGATCACGCTCATGCCGATGGCGATGCGACGGCGGGTCTTGAGCGGGATCTTCTCGCCCATCTTCCGGGCCCGGAGCTCGTAGATGAGGAGCAGCGCGCCGCCCAAGGTGAGGGCGATGCGCAGGCCGTTCATCAGCCGCGTCCAGGTGTCGTTTCGGAAGATCTGGTTGTCCCAAAAGAAGTCGGCCGCGGCGTGGAAGTTCGACGCCAGCGACGCGCCAAGCAAAAGAGCGTGATCCATCATGTCGACCGGCGGAGGCTAATCCACAGCGGCGCTTCGATGTAGCCAAGAGCACAAAAAAAGCGCGGGCCGAGCGGCTCTCGCCACCCGGCCCACGGTTGCCCCAGTCTTCCCGGAAAGGGGCGGACCGATCGTCGATCAGGTCGAGAAACCCTCCGGGATTGGGGTCATGTGATTCGGCATGTCGATCCACCTCCTCCGGCTGGGCCGGACGCCCTCGGCAGGTCCCGCGAGAGCGGAACGCGCTCGCATCGCGCGCCTCCGTTCAGGGCGTTTCCTCGGTTCGAAGGCCAGAGGGCCTTCGGTCCAGTGCAGGTGCGGGGTGACCTCCCCGCCGGCTGAGTCCGGGATCTGAAGTCCGGCCTGCACGTTGGTTCAGAGCTATCACGCAGACTCGGGGCGCGCCAAACAAACCTCCGCATTTCATCGAAATGAATAATCATGTCGATGACTTGCGAAATCGCGTGGGACGCGCGTCAGGGCGCTTCGGTGCGGGTCGCCGCCAGGTCGTAGCCCATCTCGCAGGGCAGAGCGGAAAATCCGCCTTCCACGCCCACGACCGGCGTGCAGTCACCGCCGGCTTGCGCCGTGTAGCCAAAGCGCAAGAGCCCCGCAAATTGCGTCACCTCGCCGGTGGCGCTGTCGAGCTTGCCGCTGGCGGTGTCGGTGCGCACGACGACGCAGCCGGGGTAGCCCGGGCTGGGATCCACGGTAGGCACCGCCACCCGCGTATCGAAGGCGAAGGTCACGCCGTCCGCGGCGATGCGTCCGTAGATGGGCTCTTGCCCGTTCAACCATACAGGTCGTTGCCATCCCGAGAGAGCTTCACGTCGAACTCCCACACGTCCGAGGATCCCAGGGCGCCGGGGCCGCAGGTGCTCGAGTCCATGGTCCCTACCACGTGGAACTTGCCGAGGGGCTCGCCGGGCACCTTGGCGTCCTTACCGTTCAAATCGCCGCAGGCGACGGAGAGCAGGGCCAGGACCGCGAGGGCGAGGGGACGACGAGCCATGCTGCTTGGCTAGCGGGCTCCGGCGGTTTCGGGCAAATATCTCGCGTCGTGAGCCCTTTCGATCGATCGCTGTCGCTGCGCACGGTGGGCCTCACCGTCGCGTTGGTGGCGGTCACCACCGGCGTCGTGGTGATCACCGACGAAGCGGGCAGCACCACCGCCATGCGCGTCGCACGGCTGTGTGCCTTCACTCCGGCGCTGGCGTTGATCGCGGCGGAGCTCGTGATCGTTCAAGCCCGGAGCCGCGGCGAGCTGCTCGCCCTCGAAGCGCTGGGGGTGTCGCCGCCCCGGGCCTTGCTCGGGGCCTTTGCGGCTTCTTTTTGTCTGGGCATCGCGGCCACGGCGTTGGTGCTTTCCCCCGTCGCGGATGCGTCCTCGCTGTTCCCGGCGGTGTCCCGGCCGGCGTCGTGGGTCGTCCAGGCGGGCGCTCTGGTCGACGTCGCGCACGGCATCACGGTGAGCGGCGATGGCAGCATCGCGCTGGGCGTCGCGCAGCAGGTGCCGGAGGTGGCCGGCGTCTCCGGCGGCGTCGCGGCAGCCCTGTGCATCGGACCCCTCGCGGCCCTGGGACCGCCGTGGCTCGCGGCGCGGCTCGGTCGCGCGGGCCGCGCGCTCTCCGGCGGGCTCACCCTGCTCGCGGTGATCGTGCTCTTGCACGCCGTCGCGGCGGGGGTCGTCCCGGTGTGGGCGTCGATGTTCGGCGCGCTGCCGCTGCTCGTCGCGGCACTCTACGGTCATCGCAAATGGAGGCAGGTGTGAGCGTCACGTCGAGCTGGGCCGGTGGGGGAAGCGCGTGGAGCGTGCTCGTGCACGGCGGCGCGGGCGACATTCCGCCGCATCGCGAGGCCGTCCACGCCGCGGGCTGCGCCCGCGCCGTGGAGGCCGCCATCGCCATCTTGCGTGACGGCGGCCGCGCCCTCGACGCAGCGGAGCGGGCCGTCCGCGTGCTGGAAGACGATCCGTGCTTCAACGCCGGCACCGGCGCGTGCCTCACGACGGAGCACACGCTGGAGCTCGACGCGGCCATCATGGACGGCGCGTCCCTAGCGGCCGGCGCGGTGTGCGCCTTGCCGGCGTTCGAAAATCCGATCGCCATCGCCCGCGCCGTCCTCGAAGAGGGCGAGCACGTGCTGTACGCCGCCGACGGCGCGCGGCGCTTCGCCGAGCACGCCGGTTTCTCGCCGGCGGATCCCGAGCGCATGATCACGCAGGCGGCGCGCGACAAGCTGGCGGCGGCCATTCTGTCCGGGAAAGCGCACAGCTGGGCGGGGGGCACCGTCGGCGCCGTGGTGCGAGATGCGCAGGGCCACGTCGCCGCGGCCACCAGCACCGGGGGCACCAGCGGCAAGCGCCCCGGGCGCATTGGCGACAGCCCGGTGCTGGGCGCCGGGACCTATGCGGACGACCGCGGCGGCGCGGCGAGCGCGACGGGGCACGGCGAGGGCATCCTGCGCGTCGCCCTGTGCGCCGAGGCCATCGCGGCGCTGCGCACCGGCGCGACACCGGAGGCTGCGGCGCGCTCCGTGATCGAAAACCTTGCAGAACGCGTCGGTTCCACGGGCGGCATCATCCTGGCGGACCAACGCGGTCGCCTGGGCTTCGCCCGTTCCACGCGTACGATGTCGTGGGCTGCCGGGTGGCCCGAGAGCGACGTGCTCTCGGGCACCTGAACCTCAGCCCGCGGCCTGTTCGCGCTTCTCTTCTTGGGCGCGCTTGCGCTCGAGGGCCTGCTCGAGCCCGATGCGGAGGCGCTTGCGGCGCTTGAGGCGCTTGGTCTTGGTGGGCTTGGCCAGCCACTCGTGGCGCTGGCGAACGTTCCAAATGGCTCGATTCGACATGGGGAGCGAGCTATTAGCGAAACCTGGGCGTTCGCGCAAGCGAGCCCGTAGGATACCTGGTCGTGACCCAGCACTCGAACGGCTCCCTGGGCTTCCCCGTGAGTGGGGGAGTGGTCCGTTCGGCGCGCGGATTCAGCTACTTGCTGGGCAATTTGATCGGGGATGGCGCCTACGGCGCCGTGTTCGACTGCGTGGGGCCCTTCGACCAATCCTTTGCCCTCAAGGTGTTCCAGCCCCAGAACCGACCCTACCAGGAGGTGCGGGCGGAGTGGCTCACGGAGGCGGGCCGCCTCTACCGCCTGCGGCACCCGAACATCGTCTACGTGTTCGACTACTTCGAGAGCGGCGGTCTCTTCTATCTGGTGCTCGAGCGCTGCGACCACACGCTGGAGAAGATGATGGGGCGGGCCTTCACGGACCGCCTGGTGGTGGAGGTGATGCGCCAGCTCTTGTTCGCGATCCAGTACTTGGCGGACAACGAGATCGTCCACAACGATCTACACGCCGGCAACGTGCTCATCGTTCAGGGCGACAAGATCATCTGCAAGCTGAGCGACCTCGGCATCGCCCAAGAGATGTACGGCCAGTACGCCGTGCGCCCGCAGATCGTTCATCATCGCATCATGGCCCCGGAGGTGCTGGCCGGTGGCTACACCACCAAGCAGAGCGATCTGTATCAGCTCGGTCTCTTGATGTACGAGATGCACACCGGGCAGTCCGCGCTCGACTTTTCCGTCGGCTACGACGGCATCGTGGAGCAGATCCGCTTGGGGCTTCCCCGCGCCAAGGCGGAAGCGCTGGGTACCGCGCTGGGCGGGATCATCAGCGTGATGCTGCGCCGGACGGAGCAGTACCGCTACACGTCACCGGCCCAGGTGTGGGACGACCTTCGTCGCCTCGACGTTTGGGGCCCGAAAGCCGAAGGACCGCTCAGTCAGCCCTGAGCCACGACGCGATTGCGGCCGCCGCGTTTGGCCTGGTAGAGCCGCCGATCCGCGATCGCCACCAGCGTGACCGTGGTCGGCTTCTCGCAGCAGGCGAGGGCGGCGCAGCCCGCGGAGAGGGTCACCGAGACCAGGGTGTCACCGTGCTGGACGGGCGTGGCCGCCACCCGCTCCCGCACGCGTTCGGCCACCGCGCGGGCGCCCTCCAAGTCGATGCCGCGCAAGATGATGGCGAATTCCTCGCCGCCATAGCGGCAGAAGACGTCTTCCGTGCGCAGCCCCTGGGCGACGCGCGCGGCGACGTCGATCAAGACCCGGTCGCCGGTGGGGTGGCCGAAGCTGTCGTTGACCTTCTTGAAGTGATCGAGATCGAACATGACGAGGGCCACCAACGTGTGATGGCGCGTGGCATACGCCACCTCCATCTTCAAGCGCTCTTCGAAGTGCTCCCGGTTGTACGCCCCGGTGAGCGCGTCCCGCACGCTGGCCTCGTACAGCTTGTTGAGCATCCGCTCTTGGCTCGCGTCGGTGAACGTGTAGCGGAACATCACGTTGGGCCCGAGCTGGAACACGTCGCCGTCCGCCAGCCGGTGCCGCTCCACCCGCTCTCCCGCCACGAAGGTGCCGTTGGCGCTGCCGAGATCTTCGAGCAGGTAGCCGTCTCCATCCCGGACGATCCGCGCGTGGCGCCGGCTCACGCCGTCGTCCGCGAACACCACGGTGCAGGTTGGATGCCGGCCCAGCCGGTACTCCTCCTGCTCCAGCGTCAAGACGCGCCCCACGTGGGTGGAGTCCATGCGCACCAGGATGTGACGGTTCGGACCTGCCGGGATCGACGAGCGCCCGAGATCCGAGAGATTGACGACCGCCGTGCGCTCCTCCGGATCGAGGGCGTCGTCACGGGGCTCGATGAAGTCCGGGTCGCTCTTCGCCACCTTGATCGCGGATCATGCCCGAAGGTTCGGTGTGTCGTCGAGAAGCCGTTGGTAGAGCTCCGCCGTGCTACGGCCCACGGCGCTCCAGGCGTAGTGGGCCTCCACCCGAGCGCGGCCTGCAGCACCCAGCTTGCGCGAGAGCTGCGCGTCCCGCGCCAGGCGATTCACGGCGTCTGCGAGCCCTCGCGCAAACTGTGCGCGGTGCCGCGGTGCCGGAGGAGAGTCGCTTCCGAGCTCCAGTGGGACGAGCAGGCCGGTTTGCTCGTGAAGCACGATCTCCGGAATGCCGCCCACGGCGGACGCCACCACCGGAATGCCGCAGGCCATGGCCTCCAGGTTCACGATGCCAAAGGGCTCGTACACGCTGGGGCACACGAACACGCGGGCGTGGCTCAGGATTTGGATGACCGCGGGACGCGGGAGCATCTCTTCGATCCACACCACAGCGCTCCGCGAGCGGCGCAGCGTTTCTACGTTGGCGCGCACCTCGGCGGCAATCTCCGGCGTGTCGGGCTCGCCCGCGCACAGCACCAAGCCCAGGCCTTCGTCCAGCTCGGCGGCGGCCTCGAGCAGGTGCACGACGCCCTTCTGCCGCGTGATGCGACCGACGAACACGGCGTAGGGCCGGGAGTCATCGATGCCGTGACGCTCGAGGACGTCGCGTTCGTTGGAGCGGCGGTACTCGTCCAGGTCGATACCGTTGGGGATCACCGTGACCCGCTTCGCGTCGACCGCGGGATACGCGCGCAAGATGTCGTCTCGCATGCCGCGGGACACGGCGATGATGGCGTCGGCACTCTCGATGGCCGTGCGCTCGCAGAAGCTCGAGAGTTGATAGCCACCGCCGAGCTGTTCCGCTTTCCAGGGCCGCAGCGGCTCTAAGCTGTGGGTCGTCATCACGTGGGGGATGCCATACAAGAGCTTCGCCAAGTGGCCCGCGAAGTTGGCGTACCAGGTGTGGCTGTGGACCAAGTCCGCGCCCTCCACGGCGGCGGCGATGGCGAGATCCGTGCTCATCGTGCGAAGCGCCGCCAAGTGCGGCGCGGAGCCCGAGAGCGCTTCCCAGCTGCCGTGGGCGGTGGCCGTTTCGCGGGGCTGGCCAAAGCAGTGCACCGAGAGATCCACCAGCTTCTCCAGCTCCCTGGACAGGTACTCCACGTGCACCCCGGCGCCACCGTACACCTCCGGCGGGTACTCCCGGCTGACCAGCGCGACGCGCGTCACGCGACGACCCTGTCGTGCTTGCCGATCACCACCACGCCGTCGTCCGAGAGCACGAAGCCGCGGGCGCGGTCGTGTTCCGGGTCGACGCCGATCTTGGCGCCGGCGGGCACGTGGACACCCTTGTCGATGATGGTGCGCATCACCACCGCGCCTTCGCCGATGGTCACGTCATTCATCAGTACCGAGCTCTCGACGCGCGCACCGCTCTCTACCCGTACACCCGGGGAGACGATGCAACGCCGCACGGAGCCGCCGGCCACGATCACCCCTGGCGCCACGATCGAGTCGAGCGCCACGCCGCGGCGGCCGTCGTCGTCGAACACGAATTTGGCGGGGGGCAGAGAGCCGTACCAGGTGTGGATGGGCCACTCCGCGTTGTACAGGTTGAAGATGGGGTGCACGCTGATGAGATCCATCTGCGCTTCGAAATAGGCGTCCAGGGTGCCCACGTCGCGCCAGTAGCCGCGATCGCGTTCCGTGGAGCCGGGCACGGCGTTGGCGTTGAAGTCGTAGACTCCCGCCTCCTGGCGTTCCACCAGGTGCGTGATGATGTCGCCGCCCATGTCGTGGCGGCTGTCCTCGCGCTTGGCATCCTCCACGACGGCGTTCACCAGCGCGTCCGCCGTGAACACGTAGTTGCCCATGGACGCGAACACCTCGTCCGGCGAGTCCGACAGGCCGGCGGCCTCCGCGGGCTTCTCGACGAAGCGCCGGATGCGCTTGCTCCCCGGATCCGGCTCGATCACGCCGAAGCGATTGGCCTGTTCCCGAGGCACGCGGATCCCGGCCACCGTCACGCCCGCCCCGGAGGCGATGTGCGCGTCGATCATCTGCCCGGGGTCCATGCGGTAGATGTGGTCGGCACCGAACACGCAGATGTAGTCCGGCGCTTCTTCGGCGATGAGATTCAGGTTTTGATAGATGGCGTCCGCGGAGCCTTCGAACCAGCGCTTGCCGAGGCGCATCTGCGCCGGAACGCTCATCACGTAGTTGCCGAACAGCGGGCTCATTCGCCACGTTTGCGCGATGTGCTTGTCGAGGCTGTGGCTCTTGTACTGCGTGAGCACCGCCACGCGCAGCACGCCGCCGTTCACCAAGTTCGACAGCGCGAAGTCCACCAAGCGATAGGTTCCTCCGAAGGGAACCGCGGGCTTGGCCCGGTCACGGGTGAGGGGAGCGAGGCGGCGGCCTTCTCCCCCGGCCAGCACGACACCAAGAACCTTCGGACGTCCACTGGGCATAGCGGGGTCACGATGCCGCCGGTGGACTCGGCTGTCCACCGCGCTTCACTCGCCCATGACGTTTGCGTCAACCGCCGATGACGAAACCGATGGACGGGTCCAGGCGCAGTCCTTCGGGAGACCGCTCCAGGCGCTTGCCGAGGCCCAGGCGCCTCAGGCGCGAGATCATCACGTTCAGACGGTTGGTACGGGACGCCGGCCGCATCCGCTCGCCCGCCCACAGCTTCTCGTACAACGTTTCGATGGGTACCCAAGCGCCCGGGTTTCGCTGGCGCTCCTCGAACACGACGGAGAGCAAGGTGCGGACCTTGTGGCCATTGGGCACGGGATGCAGCTGCCCATCGCTCCGGACCCACTCGAAGCCCGGGCCGATCAAGATGGGAGGCGTGGAAGGCGTGGCCGCCGGAGTTGCCTGCTCCAGGAGGTTCAGCGCCAAGCGGTAGGGCTCGGACGTTTCCGCGAGCAGACGGCCGTCCGGCCCCAGGCGTGCCCGCGCCGATTCCAACAAACCCTGATCCCCCGACAGCTGTGCTCGTCGCACGTCGATCACGGCAATTGCCGCGGGATGGTCGCAAGCCCCGCGATCGACACGAGAAGCGAGCACCTGGGCCGTCGCGCTCTGGCCGTCCATCTGGTGTGCGAGAGCCCGCGCTGCCGTGGCCAGCGCTTCGGCCTCGCGGTTCTTTGCGCTTTCGAACGCGGCGCCGGCGCTCTCGAACAGCGCGATGGCTTCGGTGAAGCGGCGCTCGGCGAGCGCGCTCTCCCCCTCCCACATGTCCGTGTAGCCGGCCATCAGGGCGTTGCCGAGGCGGTGGTAGAGCTCCCGTCCTTCGCGGTACGCGTCCGCGGCGGCGCGGGTCTCGCCTTGGGCGTGAAGCGTCCGTGCCAGCGTCACGCGGCGGTACGCGAACAGGTGCTCGAAGCGGCCATCCGAGAGGCGATCCGCTTCCTCCACGCTGCGCGCGGCATCTTCGTAGCGTCCGAACTCGAAGTAGCAGAGCGCCGTCCCCGTTTTGGCGGTGACCAGTCCATGAAGGTTGTCAGCGGCGGCATAGAGCTTCTCCGCTCGCAACGACACACTGAGCGCCTCGTGGGGCCGCCCTGCGGCGTAGCGCAGCGACGCTTCGGACACCAACAGGTCGGCCTGCAGCTTGGGGTCGTCGACGTCGTGCAGCTCGAGCTTCACTTCGTCGCCGAGGTGGGCCCGCGAGCTGTTGGCCCGCGCCTGGGCTTCGATGGCCAGACGCTCGAGGCCCGCCTCCTCGGCGATCACCAATGCCATCTCGAAGCTGTCGCGGGCTTCGGCGATGTTACCGTGCATCGACTTCAGCCGACCCCAGAGCAGCCAGGCGTGAGCCAAGAGCTCCTGGTTCTCCAGACGGTCGAACGCCTCGGAGAGCACGCGCTCGAGATCTTCGGTCTGGGAGCGCTGCTCCACGATCTCGTCGAAGGCGTCCAGCTCCAGGGCCATTGCCCGTTCCCAGCTTGCCTGCTCCATGCACGGCGCGGCTTCCTGCGGAGCCGTGCAACGCGCCACATCCTGCATCAGGCACGGAGTCGTCGGCCGTGGAGCTCGCACGGCGGGATCATTGCACAGGACCGGCGACACGACCGGATCCGTCGGAAAACGCGGTCGGGGTGGTGGGATTTGAACCCACAACAGCCGGCACCCAAAGCCGGCCCTCTACCAGGTTGAGGTACACCCCGCGGGGGCCGACTCTTTACGTCGGAACTAGGCATTTCGCCAGAGGATCCCGGAAATATCCGAGCGGGCTCTGATGTTCCCCGACCGAGATGAGCATTACTGCCGACGTCCTCCGCTGGCTTCGAGACCAGCGCCAGAGCCCAGGTCGCCCCGTGCCCGTCGAGCTGTCGTCGGCCCGCTGGCTGGCGCGGCGCCGTGAAGGCGCCGGGAGCGCCGCGGTTCGCGTCGACCGCGAGCGCGCGGGCGTACGGGTGTGCTTCGACGTGCCGGGCGCCACCGCCGATAGCGCGCAGGTCGCTTGGGACGCGGAAGATCGGCGTTTGCTGTGCGCGGTGTGGCGCGGACCAGCCCCAAAAAACGGTCGCGTGCTGCCATCCGCGGAGCTCATGTGGCTCGGCAGCGTCGAGCTCGACGGTTTCGACGGCACTCGCGCCCGTGCCCACGTCCACCGCGGGGCGGTCAGCGTGTGGCTGCCCTACGTGGAGTAGCCGCGGAAGCGCTCCACCGCCCGAACACCGACCCAGCCGAAGACGGCCAGCTCGAGCACCGCCGCGGCGGCCAGCAAACCTCCGACCAGCAGCGGATCCCACGCCGCTTCCACCCGGAACTTGGGAACGAAGTCCGACGGGTACTCCGGGTCGTACATCACCGGGACGTTCTTTGGCGGCGTCATCGAGTCCCAGAAGCCCTCGCCTACGCTGTAGTCGTCCTCCCAGCCGCGGAACTGCACGGCGACCTTGAAGGTGGTGGAGTCGTCTCCCTCGACAATCCATTTCCGCGCCAAGACGCCCGTCCCGGCGCTGCCGACGGTGTCGATGTAATGCGCCTCGAGATCCGCCACCGCCACGAAGTCCGCCACCACCGAGATGCTGGCGCCGAAGAACACCAGCCAGTCCTTGATGTCCCACGCTCCGGCCTTGCGCCGTGCGAGCCACAGCACGCCCATTGCCAGCGTGAGCAGGCCCACCTGACCCTTGATGATCAGGACGAGCCAGGCGAGGGGACTCATCAGCCCTCCGCGCTCGGGCGGTCGTAGAGCCACGCGGTTTCGAACACCTTGGGCTCGAAGGCGTAGCTGGCGTTCATGTGCTCCACGCTCAAGCGGCGCTTGAGGACGAAGTCGAAGAGCAACGGATTCTGGGCGTAGATCCGATTGAGCAGCGCGCGATCCGCTCCCGTGATGTAGCCGTCCCCTTCGAGCAGCCGCGTGCTCACGAGCGGATCGATGGCCGGCAGCGGGTAGTCCGAGCCGTACAGCAGCCGTGGGTGCAGGTGCTTCGCGATGAGCATGTCGCGCAGCGGGCGGCCGGCGCGCTGCACCTGCGTCATGGCGGAGATGTCCGCGAACAGGTTCTTCTCCCAGCGCCGATCGTTCAGCATGCGCAGCAATGCATCGAAGGCGGAAATGCTGCGATCCATGGGGTCGTCCAGGTCTCGCACGCTGCCCAGGCTGGCGCAGTGCGCCGCCACCACGCGCACCCCTTTTTCGAGAGCGCGGCGCAGACGCAGCGGATTCCCGAGCTCCTGCCACTCGTCGGACTGCACCGCCTGCTCTTCTCCGGTGTGACACAAGAGCGGGACGTCCAATGTCGCCAAGCGCTCGTAGAAGGCATCGCACTTGGGGGAAGCCGGGTCCATGCCCATGGAGTTGGGCAGCCACTTCACGACCCGGGCGCCGGCCTCGACGGCCTTGTCCAGGCGCTCCACCGCGTCCTTCCGATACGGGTGTATGGACGCGCCCGGCACCACGTTCGCGTGTTTCTTTCCGAGCTCGGCGACGTACTCGTTGGGCGTGTACACCTCGGTCTGATCCCAGTCTTCGCTGCCATCTTCTCGGACCGCGATGTCGAACGGCAGGCAGACGATTTTTCCTTGGGGGTTGGCCAGACGCGAGAGCGTCAGGAGGCGTTCGATGTATTCCTCGTCCACACGGCTCATGTCCGACACCCCGGAAGCGGCCAGGTAGACGTCGAACTCGAACTGCCGCACCGGGTGGACCGCGCTCCGCATCTTGGGGTTCACCCAACAGCCGCTGTTGCCGGTGCCGATGCCCACCACGTGCACGTGCGTGTCCCACACCTTCGCCGGGTCCAGCCCCTCGAGGGCCCGCAGCACGAGGTCCTTGGCGTCACCGTCCACCGCCCGGGGTGGCCCCGGCGCGAAGGCCTGAGGCGCACCCAGACGTCCACCGACGACCAGCCCGGCAGTGAAGCTGGCTCCGACTCCCAGCAGGGCTCGGCGGCTCAGACGCGCCATGGGTCGATCGTAGTCTCAGTCGGGCACGGGCGTCAGCTCGACGTTCAGGCGAATCGGTTCCCGATCCGCCTCCACCAGCCGATCCCAGGGGAAGAAGCCGTCGCGGGTCACCGTGATTCGATGTTCGCCGACGGGAAGGCGAACGCCGCGAGCGGCCACGTAGCCCAGCGGGCCGACGTACTCCTCGTCGATGTAGACGGAAGCGTCGGCGGGGCTCTTGGCTCGCCGCTCGAGGGAGAGGCTGACCGCCGCGCGACCCACGCCGGAGTCGCAGGCGACGATCGACAGCAGGGACAGCAGCGTGACGGCGGCGCGGCGGCGCATCACTCCCATTCTATCGTCGCGGGCGGCTTGCTACTGATGTCGTACACCACGCGGTTGACGCCCTTGACCTCGTTGATCACCCGCGCGCTGATGGTCGCCAGCACTTCGTGAGGCAGGCGCGCCCAGTCCGCGGTCATGCCGTCGCTGGAGTGGACCGCGCGCACGACGCAGGTTTCCTCGTAGGTGCGGTCGTCCCCCATCACGCCCACACTGCGCACCGGGAGCAGCACGGCGAAGGATTGCCACAAAGACTCGTACAGGCCCGCCGCGCGGATCTCCTCGTCCACGATGGCGTCTGCCTTGCGCAGCACGTCGAGGCGCGCTTCCGTGAGCTCACCCAAGCAGCGCACCGCCAACCCCGGCCCTGGAAACGGCTGTCGCCAGAGCACGTCGTGGGGCATGCCCAGGGCGTCCCCCGCCTGACGGACCTCGTCCTTGAACAGCTCTCGCAGCGGCTCCACCAGCTTGAGCTTCATGCGCTCGGGCAGGCCGCCCACGTTGTGGTGGCTCTTGATCACCGCGCTCGGCCCCTTCACGCTGACGCTCTCGATCACGTCCGGGTACAAGGTGCCCTGCACCAAGAACTCGGCGTTCTCGACCTGTGCGGCGTGCTCCTCGAATACCTCGATGAACACGCGGCCGATGATCTTGCGCTTCTGCTCGGGATCCGAGACGCCGGCCAGGGCGTCCAAGAAGCGCTTGCGGGCGTCCACCACGATCAGGTTCAGGTGGAAGCTCTCGCGCATGGTGTGCTCCACGCTCTCGCGCTCGGCCGCACGGAGCAGGCCGTTGTCCACGAAGATGCACACCAAGCGGTCTCCCAGCGCGCGGTGGCAGAGCACTGCCGCCACCGACGAATCCACGCCGCCGGAGAGCCCACAGATGGCCCGTGACGTGGGGCCGACCTGAGTCTCGATGGCGGCGATGGCGTCGTGAACGAAGGAGCCCGGCGTCCACGAGGGCTCGAGCCCTGCCACCTCGAACAAGAACGCGCGCAGCAGCTCCACCCCCCGCGGGGTGTGGGCGACCTCGGGGTGAAATTGGATGCCGAACAGCTTGCGGTCCAGGTCGGCGATGGCGGCCAGCGGAGCGTTGTCGCTCTCCGCGATGGAGCGAAAGCCCGGCGGCAGCGACGCCAGGCGATCTCCATGGCTCATCCACACCCCGAGCTGCTCGCCGCTGCTGAAGGGCGCCAGAATGCCCACGGGCTCCTTCACCCGAAGCTTCGCCGGCCCGTACTCCCGCTCGTTCGACGGCTCCACCTTGCCCCCCAACTGGTGCGCCATCAGCTGCTCGCCGTAGCAGATGCCGAGCACCGGCACGCCCAGCTCGAACACACCGGGGTCGCTCTTCGGCGAGTGCTCGCCGTAGACGCTGTCGGGGCCCCCCGAGAGCACGATGGCGTTGGGCTCGTGGGCTCGGATCTCGTCGAGCGACAGAGTTCCGGGCTGGATCTCGCAGTACACGTGGCACTCGCGGATGCGACGCGCGATGAGCTGAGTGTATTGCGAGCCGTAATCGAGGATCAGAACGGACTGGCGACTCGACATCGAGGGCGAGCTACCACGGCGCGAAGGGGCGGCAAAGGGTCACTCGCGCGGCGTCACGCGAACCACGATCTGCGCCTCCGGACGCAGCGCCGTCGCGAGGTAGCGGCGCAGCGTAGCGAGCGTCGCAGGCGACTGCTCGCCTCCGAGCCACAGGTCCACCACGCGCTGTCGTGGGTCGAGGGTGGCTCCCAGGCGTGCTCGGGAAAGCTCGCGCTCGGCGAGGTCGAGATCCTTCTGGCTCACGGCGCCGCGAGCGAGACGACCGAGCAACGCGCGCACCTGGGCGACGGCGTCGTCGCCGCGGTCCGGGAAGGCATGCACCTCGATGATGAGTCCTTGCGCGCGACGCCCGCCCAAGAGCTCCGCCCGCGCCGAGCCGAGTCCGGCGCTGCCGATCGCCTGGTCGAGGTAACCGCCCGGTCGATTCAAGAGGTAAGTGAGGATTTCCGCCTCGCGGCTGACGCGCCGCCCCGCAGGCAGCGCCAGCGCGACGTAGCCGAGGGCCTCGCCGCTCTCGTCCGCGGTCTGCAGCGTGAGCTCTCCGCGCTTTGCGATCACCGCGGCGTGCTTGGGACAGGACATCGCTTGGCCACGCAGCGGCCGAAGCCACTCTTCGAGGCGTGCCCGCGCCGTCTCGACCTGATTGGGATCCGAGTTGGCGATGACGGCCATGCGCAGGGGACCGGCCAACAGCGTCCGCCGGGCCGACTCCACTTCGTGGCTCTGGATTGCCGAGAGGGACGCGAAGGTGCCGTGGGGCTCGAGCCAACCGGGGTGTCCCGGCACCACGGAGTCCACCGTGAGCCAGAATCCGGGACGCGGACCCGGACCCACGCGTTCCAGGAGCTCCGTGCGCGCCTCCGCCACCTGCGGCGTTGCCAAGCGGGTGGCCGCGAAGGTCCGCCCCAACGCATCCGCGATCCTGCGGGCGAGCTCCGTGGACGTTTCGTTCGGGCTCGAGCGCGGCGCATGCGCCAAGAGGCCCACGCCGTCGCTGCTGGTCCACGGCTCGATGACCACGTCCCGCACCGTCGGCCGGCGAAGGGCCAAGGTGTGCAGCATCAAGGCCGCCAGGCCGGCGTCCTCGTTCGTCTCGCCGGCAGTCCCGCAGGGGCTCGCGAGCAGCACCCACATCTCTCCCTGGCCAGGCTCCACACGAGTGCGCTCCTCCAGAAAATGCTGCGCGCTTTCGTGCTGCGCCGCGGCCAGCGCCGCCGGCAGGTCTCGGCCCCGCATCCGCCCCACGTAACTGAGGGCGCTGCGCGTCGCCGCGCCGCTCTGGCGCCCGCTGAGCGCCCGCCAAGCCGCAACGGACGTGGCTTCTCGTGGATCGGCGGCTCGCAGCACGCCATCTTCCACCGCCCACCAATCCGCCTTCGCGTGCTGAAGCGTGCGCTCCGCCTCTTGCCGCAGCAGCAGCGCGACGTGAGCCACGTCGGCGGAGCGGACGTCGGCATTCTTGCCGTCGACCCGCGCGTCCAGCCGCAAGCAAGCGCCCCGAGGTCGGGTGGTCGCCACGATGCGCTCGAGGTGCCAGCTCGGATCCAGGGTCTGAAGGCGGGCCGAGAGCACCGCGGAGCGCTCCCCCAGGGCCCGGGCCGTGGCCAGTGCCTTGGGCGCGTCGGCCACGCGCAGGGCAAGAGAGAGTCGCTGAGTGCTGGGATCGAGGGCGGTCGCGCCAGCGGCGTCGGCGCTGGGCCAGGGATCGTTTGGTGGGCTCTGATCCGGCCACTCTGGAGTGCCCGCCAACGCGTCCGTCGCCGCGTCGAGAACCGCGCGGGGGCCGAGCACGGCGAATGCAACGCTCTGGTGTGAGTCCACCTGCCGTCGCCAACCGTCGAGGGTGGTGGGGGCCGCTTCGGGGACCGCTGCTCCGGGGGCGACGCCGAGCTCGCCGGTGCAGTGGGCGACGGCGGCTTCGGCCGGGCTCGACCAGGTCCGCGCCTTCAGCGCAGCGAGACGCTTCTTCGCCTCCGCCACCCCAGCCTCGTTCGCGCTCACGGGGGTGGCGAGGGCGCGGGCCGCGGCCTGCACGAAGCGCCCGGCGGCGGCGGGACTGTCCACCAGGGTGCTGAGCTGGAAGCCGAGCTCGTGGGGGCGCGCCATCACGTCCGGGAAGCCCGCCGCCGAGAGTCGCTTCTCGAGCAGGGCAGCGAGGCCGGTGGAGAGCGCCGAGCCGCCATCGTGAGCGATGGCCACTGCCACGGCGGGGAAGGGATCACCTTGGCGGTCGACCCGGGCGATGGGCGGACGGCGCTCCGCCTCCCGCACCTCGAGGCGCGGATGCGCGGCGCCCGGGGGCGGCGCAACGCCGGGCTTTGCGGGGGAGTTGCCGACGCCCAGCGCTTGGCAAGCGGATATGCCGAAAACCGCGACGACGACAGCCGCGCGCTGGTGTGCGGCGCGAAGCATCAGAGCGGAGTGATGTCCTCGGCGGTCCGCGGGCTGATGCTGAAGTTGTAGAAGAACTGCACCACGCCGACGACGGACGCGTACTCCGTACCCGTGGTGAACGGGACCTGGGTGCCTTCCACGTCCATCAAGGCGTTGTTGATGGTGGGCAGCTTGTTGTCCGCCACTCCGGCGACCTCGAGACGGACGGAAAAGCGCCCGGAGCTGGACTTGTAGCCGTCCGACTGCGCCTTCACGTTCTCCACGCGCACCAGGATTCCGAGCCACTTACGGCCAGTGTCGTAGCTGGAGAGATCGGAAAGAGGGATGGTGACGGGCTCTGGTATCGAGCCTTCGAAACGCAACCGCACGGTTCCGCCGACCAGCTCGGGCAAGGTCTCCCCTTCGGCGAAGGGGCTGCTCGAGGGACCCGCGAACTCCGAGTAACCGCCGCGCACGTCCACCACGTCCCCTGCGGCCACGCGCAGAGCGGGCGGGTTGAAGCTGGTGTCGAACAGCGTGATGCCGCCGTAGGGAGGCACCTGACCGTCGATGGGCAGATCCTGAACGTACAGGTTGCCGATGCTCGAGCCGTTGTTGGTCTCGTCGTACTCGTCTACTGCCACCACGGTGACGCCGGTGACGTTGACCTCGGCGCCCTCGGTGGGTTGTGGCTTCGACGGATCGTTGAGGTCGGACAGCCGCGCGCCGGTGCCGCGCACGTCGCCCTTCACGGGCGGTATCCGGGCGAGATCGCCCAGGTCGCCGTCACTGCAGCCTACGAGCAGGAGGAGCAATAGGGGGGAGCCGCGCACAGCGGCTTCGGTCTAGCACAGCCGGCCCGGGAAGGCGCAGGGGCGATTGTGAAATCCGAGTTACGCCGCCAGCTTACGGTCCGCCAGCAGGGACTCCAGGCGGCTCCGGATCTTGTGTTTCTTGCTGTAGACCGTCTTCACGCTGATCCCCATCCGCTCGGCGACCTCCTCCGGCTCGAGGCCCTGGCCGTAGTACAGGGCGATGAACTCCTGATCCTTGTCACTGAAGCTCTCGAAAAGCTCCGCCACGATGCCGGCGCGCTGCCGCATCACGTAGTTGTCGTAGGGGTCCGGCAAGTCGGAAGAAAGCGTCTCGGCCTCGGTGATGCACGTGCGCTTGGGCTCACGCTTGAGGCCGCGGAGGTAGTCGTAGGCGGAGTGGATGGCGAGCATGCCGATCCAGCTTCCCAGCTTGTTGCCGCGCCCCGGCTCGAAGCTTCGCAGCTTCTTCTTGTCATTGGCCAGCAGCTGCATGCACAGCATGGCGTAGATTTCGCGAACGTCGTCGTGGCCCACCACCGCCGCGAAACGGGCCGTGACCCGCGTGATGCAGCGATAGATGAGGCGAGCGTACTGGGCGTTGAACTGGCGCCAGGACCGCTCGTCGTCGGCGAGCATTCCCTCGAGCAGCGTCTGCTCGTCCCACACCTCGGGCGCAGCGATCGGCGCCTGCAGCGTCGGGGCGGGGTAGGAGGGGCGAGGGAGCGTCGTGTTCGTGAGCATGCCGGGCCCTAGAGCACGCGGCGTGCCAGCTCTTTGATAAGTGCTTTCAGCTACTTACGGACCGTAACCCACCGTAACAGCGTCACCCTCGAGCGTAACAGCGTGACGGTCCATTGGGAGTTCTACGCCCCGAAACGAGGTCAGCTCCCCAGGTTTCGGATGGGGCGCTGCGTCATGATAACGTCGCGGCCGTGCCCGCCCGGCTCAAAGCCATCTGGCTGCTTGCCCTCGCTCTGCTTCGCACCTTCATCAAGCTCCTCTTTGGTCGAGGGCGGCGCGGAATCGGCGCCTTTCGTGCGAACTACGACGAAGATCGCCTGCCGCCGGTGAGTCGCGAGGAGCGTGACCGCCTCGGCTCCTTCGGCCGTTGTATCGCCTGCGGTCTGTGCGATCGGGGCGAAGGGCCCCGGATCGCCGCCTCCAGCGGTCGCTATCGAGGGATCATGTCGATCATGGTGGCGGCCTCTCGCAGTATGCCGGACTTCCAAGCGGCGGCTCTCGAGCTCGCGTTCGTCAGCGACGAGGTGCTGGGGGAAAAGGAGCAGATCTGCCCGACCGAGGTGCCCATGCGCGAGGTGGCACGTTTCATTCGCACCAAGGCGGAAGAGCTCGGCCGCAGCTTGCCCCCGGCGCCGGTCGAGAAAAAACCACTCCCGGCAGGGTCGAAGCCATCTTCCAGCGAGCAGAGCCTGTAGTACACAGGCACTCGGTCATGACAGAGCAGGAGACCCCGCTGCCCGCCCTCGACGGGTGGGCTCTGATTCTGGGCGCGTCCAGCGGCTTCGGTGAGGCCACGGCCATCACCCTCGCGCGTGCCGGCATGAACGTCATCGGCGTGCATCTCGATCGTCGGGCGACGTTGAAGAACGTCGAACGGATCACGAGTGAGGTGAAGGCGCTCGGTCGCGAGGCGTGGTTCTACAACGTGAACGCCGCGGACGCGGCCAAGCGCGCGGAAGTGCTCGACGACGTGCGGCGTCGCTTCGATGAGCGGGGTAAGGACGAAAAGGTTCGCGTGCTCATGCACTCGCTCGCCTTCGGAACGCTGAAGCCGTTCGTGGACGAAGACGGCGTCAGCCAAAAGCAGATGGACATGACCCTGGACGTGATGGCGCACAGCCTCGTGTACTGGGTCCAGGACACGCTGCGCCGGCAGCTGCTCAGCAATCAGGGACGTATCTTCGCGATGACCAGCACCGGCTCCACCAACGTGTGGAAGGGATACGGAGCGGTCAGTGCGGCGAAGAGCGCGCTCGAGTCGCACATTCGCCAGTTGGCACTGGAGCTCGGACCCCAGGGCATCACCGCCAATGCCGTGTGTGCGGGCGTGACGGACACGCCGGCGCTCAAGAAGATCCCCGACAACGACGCCATGGTGCAGGTGGCGGTGCGCAAGAACCCGTCCCACCGCCTCACGACTCCCCAGGACGTCGCCTGCGCCCTGGCGGCGCTAGCCCAGCCGTGCACTTACTGGCTGAACGGCAATGTCTTGTTCGTGGACGGCGGCGAAGCCCACAGCGGCTAACGCACCAGCGTCAGCCGCGCCGCCGCGCCGAAGGCGGCCACGTGTCCGCTCTCCTCGGCGACGTACACGTCGCAGCGCTCGTCCACGCGCAAGAGATCGGGGATCAGATCCGTGGGTACGGTGCCCAGGATCTCGCCGTCCCGAGGTCGCACCACGTGCACCTGGTGTTGCGGTACGAACAGCGCGCCGCTGCGCAGCACGGGCTCGAGGCGACGCGGTTGGTCGGCGTCCACGTGTCGCGGGAACACGTGGCTGTAGCGAATGCCGCCATCCTTCGAGTCGACACACAAGAGCGTGCCGGCGGAGCTGTTACCCACCACGGAGCCATCCACCGACAGCCATGCCACGGTGGGCGAGGTGAGCCCCGGCGCGTGCTGCCAGAGCGGCTCGCCGGTGTCCTTGCAGAAGGCGGCCAGGCCACCGCCGCGGCGATCCCGCACGGGCACCACCACGGCGTCCGGGGTCAAGAGCGGCGCTTGACCGACGACCGGGCGCTCATCGAGCTCGGTCTCCCACTCGACCTTCCCGCTCCAGGGATCGAGGTGAAACAGGCGAGTGGTACTGCTGGCCGACGCCAGCGCGAAGGCAGAGTCGTGGTCGATGCACACGTCCCCGGTGAAGGGCAGGCGGCCCCGGAGGCGCCAAACGACCTCGCCGGTGGCTACGTCCAGCGCCCACAGCACGCTGTCGCCGCCGCCGACCAGCAGCAGCTTCCCCGCGCGACGCATGCGGTACACCCCGGGGCGCCGCGCCGTGTGGCGCCAGCGCACGTCGCCGCTGATCAGATCGATGGCGGTGATGCGACGATCGCCCTCCGCCACGATCAGGAGCTTCGGTAGGCCCGGCGTGTGGACCACGGCGCCGCTGGCGCCGCCGCCGGAGCGGGGCTCCAGGCGATTGGAGAAGCGCACCTCGCCGGTATCCAGGTCGTGCATCGACACCAGGCCGTCGGCATGCAGCCGCGCGAGCCCGGCGGGGGTTGCCACCGCCGCCGCGCGGCTGGTGCCCTTGCGCCAGAGCAGGGTGCCGCTGGTGCGTTGGATGCACGCCGTCTCCCGCTCGGAGCCCACGATCAGCCGGTCACCGCACAGGAAGGTGGCACGCAGATCGATGTTGGGCACCGTGGCCACCCAGCGCGGCATGAAGCGCATCTTGCCGCCGTGCTCCCAGCGCCCCTTGCTCTCGCTCCTGCGCGGGGGCGCGGAGAAGGAGCGGTAGCTCTCGGGCTCGTGGTTCTGCACGCTGTCGTCCGCGACCAGATCCTCGGCGCGATCACTCAGCGCCCGCGCCGAAGTCATCAGGGACCGGAGCCGGAGGTTCTTCGCTTGGCTGGGATCCAAGCTGGTCACGCTCTCGCCGATGGAGCGGGCGAAGCGCGCCACCATCTGCACGAAGGCGATGGGATCGATACCGGGGAAGGTGAGGCGGCGTCCCGGCTCCGGCAGCGAGATGGCCAGCGCCATCGGCGCTTCGCCCGTTCCCCGCTGCACGCCGATGCGCACTCCCGACAGCTCCACCCGTCGGAACGTGGCCCGCCCGCACTGCCATGCGTCGACCACGTCGTCCGCCAAGGCCATCAGCCGCTCGGCGAGCAGCACCACGTGCACGGCTCCCAAGGAGCCGCTGCGCCCCCGCACGCGGATGCCGGCCTCGCCGCGGGCGAGGAGCGCGTGCAGATCGGCGCGCTCCACTTGGTGATCCACCAGAGCGGCGTTCGAGTCCTTGCGCAGCTCGACGTTCGCCCACAGGCCGAAGCCCCGCACCGGCCGGGGATGGACCTCCACGTGTTGGCGAAGGGCACGACCGCGCTCGCCCCGTACGCCCAGGGAGAGCGCCTGCCGCGCAGCTTCCAGGGGCGCGCGCACGGTGACGTTCTGCGGACCCGCGAGGGCGTCGTCCAGGGCGTGAGCCACGGCTCCGGCCAAGGCGGCGAGCTCGACGCGCCGCTCGTGGACGGCGACCTCCGGGGAGGGCGCCGAGCGATACACGCTGATCAAGACGTCCTCGCCGTCGGCCTCGAGGCCCAGCTCCCACACCTCGTCGTCCACGTAGCTCTGAAGCGTGGTGCGGCCTTTCTTCCCGCAGTCGAGGAGGGCCACCGCGTGTCCGAGCTCGGCGAGCAAGGGCAGCGCTTGGCCATCGCCGATGCGGGCGGTGAGATTGACCCCATCCACCACGACGTCCAGCAGACCTCGAAGGGTTTTGGGGCTGGGGTGTGAGTCCCCTCCGCTCGGGGGACGAACCACGACGTGAATCGCTGACATTCGACGCGAGTAATCGTAGAAATCCTCGCGACCAGACAGAACTTTTCCGTCGCGATCGCCGAGTTGTGGACAGCAGCCGTACAGCCAGCTAGGCGCTCTCGAGGATGGCGGCTCGAGAGCAACGGCGCCCCTCCGCCAGCCGGGTCGGGTCGGCCAAGTCCATGGCCCTCGGCGCCCTCGGCGCCGTCGCCATCGCGCTGCCCTCATTGCTGTGGCTGGCGGGATTCACCGTGGACGACGCGTTGATCAGCGCTCGCGTCGCACACCACTTGGCCATCGGCGTCGGCTATCGAATGAGCTCCGGAGGGCCCGTGGTCGATGCCGTGACCCCCTTCGGCTATGCCTGGGTGCTCGCCCCCTTCGCCCGCGCCGGCGTCCTTTCGACCCTCTCGGCCGCCAAAGGGTTGGGAGCAGGATGTTGGCTCGCCGCGGTAGCGATCCTGGGTGGCGCTACCGCGCGCCTCGGGGGCGCGCGCCTTCGCTTCGCGCCGCTGGCGCTGCTCGGCGCCTGTACGCCCCTGGCGGCCTGGGCCTCGTCCGGGATGGAGACCGGGATCGTGCTCCTGCTCGCGACGCTGGCGCTCGGTTCCGGCAGCTTCGCTGCGCTGTGCGCCGGCGTCGCGGCGGCGTGGCGCCCGGAGCTCTTGCCCTGGGCTCTCGTGCTTCGCGTCGGTCTCGCCTGGGGTGCGCCCCGGCGCATGGCCGGCCACGCCGCCCTGCTGCTGGTGCCGGTCGCGCTGGTCGTCTGCGCGCGCGCGTCGCTCTTCGGCGCCACGTTCCCGCTCTCGGCCCTGGCCAAGCCCAGCGACCTGGCTCACGGGCTGCGCTACGCCCTGGGCGCCGTGCTGCTGACGGGACCGCCGCTGCTCGTGATCGCGCGGCCGCGGCAGCTCCCGCTTCGAGAGCGCGTGATGCTGCTGGCCGCGGGCGTGCACTTCGTATCCCTGCTGCTCGCGGGCGGCGACTGGATGCCGCTCTATCGCTTGGCCACACCGGTGCTGCCGAGCTTGGTGTGGATCGGCGTCGTGTTGGCGCGAGCGGCGAGGCCTTGGGCGACGGCGGTGCGCGTGGGGGCGGCGCTGGTTCCCTGCGCGCTGATCGCGATCTACATCGGGCCCAGCGCTGCCGCCGTGGGCGCGCACCGTCGCGCGCTGATCGAGGCGGCGCGCCCGGAGCTGGCCGGCTATCGACGCATCGCGGCCCTCGACGTCGGCTGGGTCGGCGCGGCGTCCAGCGCCAGCATCGTGGATCTCGCCGGGGTGACGGACCCGACGGTGGCACGGCTTTCCGGGAGCCACACCGACAAGCACCTGCCCGCGGGCTTCGTCCGGGCACGCGAGGTCGATGCAGTAGTGCTGCTGCTGGCTCCGGGCGAGCCGGCGGCGCCGCCGTGGCCCGAGCGCATGCAGCGCACCGTGGACGCTCGCGCAGCGGCCCAGGCCGCGGCGCTGGGCTTCGAGCGGGCCGCCGTGCTGCCCCTCGGTGGCACGACCCAGAGCTACGTCGTGCTCGCGGCACCGCGTCCCTGAGCGGTGGTACGGTCCGCTCATGGCGCGGCTCTCGGACCAACTCGGCGACTGGCTCGCGCGGGTCGAGCTCTTGGCCCGTGGCGCCGAGGGCGAGCGTCAAGAAGCGGTGGAGGCCCTTGCCCTCGATCGACCGTGGGAAGCGCGGGATCGCGCCCGCGCCATCCTCGACGAGATGCCGCACTCGCGCGTGGGCCTGATGCTCTGGGCCGACGCGGCCGAGGCCATGCTGCTCGACGCCGAGGTGGTGGAGGCGCTGTCGGCCCTCGCGGAGCTGTTGCCGTTCCGCGCCGACGTCTGGCTGCGCCTGGCGGAAGCCGAGCGCCGCTCGGGTCGCGACCCCCGCGCGTCCCTCGAGCGCGCAGCCCGCGCCGAGGAGCCGCCGGACGCTGCGGATCGCGCTCGGCTGTTGCTCGCGGACCGCGATCTCGCTCACGGCGATCCGGCGCGCGCCGAGCGCTGGCTCGACCAACTCGGCATCGTCGCGCGCCAGGGACCGGACGCCGCCCTGCGTCGGGCCGAGGCACGGTTGGACGCGGGCGACGCGGGCGGCGCCCGCCAAGCCGCCAAGCGCCTGGGGTTGCCCGGCGCCATGGACGGACGCGCCTGGCTGCTCCGGGCCCGGCTGTTGGCGGACGTCGATCCCGAAGGCGCCGAGGCCGCGTTTCGCCGCGTGCTGTTGCTCGAAGCGCCGGGCGCCGAGGCTCCCGCGCTGGACTTCATCGCCGGCTGTCGCGACGCCGACTGCGTCGCGCGCTTCCGCGCTCTCGCCGAGGATCTCGGCCGCGCCACGAGCCCCGAGTGGCGCGCCGCCTTTGCCAGCGCCGAGGGGCGCCCGGAAGCCGCGTTGGCAGCCTTGGCGGAGGGCGCCGACAAGGATCCCAGCGTCGTCGTCCGTTTCGCGCTCCGCGCCGTCGAGCTGAGGGACGGCGCCGCTCTGGCGCGGGCGGTGGAGCTCGCCCAGCAGCAAGGTGTGGAGCTGCCCGTGGCTGCCGTCGCGCTGGCCCGCGCGCTCCGCGAGCCGGACGTCAGCGCTGCGCTTTCAGAGCTGGACGCCGCCGACGGCGACTGGGCAGACGCTCTGCGCACCGAGCTCTACTGCCGCTGGCTCCCCGAAGACGCCGCGGCGGAGTGGCGCTCGCTGCTCGAGGAGCTGGGCGGCGTCGCCCGCGCCCTCGGTGCTCTCGATACCTTCTTCGATCTGGAGGCCATCGCCGTCGATCTGGAGCGGCCCCTGCGGGTGGCGATCGTGGGCGAGTTCAACGCGGGCAAGTCGAGCTTCATCAACGCCCTGTTGGGGGAGCAGGTGGCGCCCGTTGGCATTCTCCCCACCACCGCCACGCTCAATCGGTTGGCCTGGGCGCCGGATCGCTTCGCCCGCATCGAACGCCACGACGCTCCGGATCGGATGGTGCCGCACGCCGCCCTGGGCGACACGCTGAAGACGCTGGAGCCGGAGTCGGTGCTGCGCGTGACCATCTTCGCGCCCCTCGAGCTGCTGAAGCGCGTGGAGCTGATCGACACGCCGGGCTTCAATGCCCCCGAGGCGGCCCACGCCGAGACCGCCCGCGCCGCCTTTCAAGAGGCGCACGTGGCCGTGTGGCTGCTGGACGCGGCGCAGCCGCTCAAGGACAGCGAGCGGCTGCGGCTCGACGAGATCGCCGCGCTCGGCGTTCCGCTCCTGGTGCTGCTCAACAAGCGCGATCGACTCGCGAGCGATGCCGACGTCGAGGCCGCCCTCGCGCACGTGCGCGCCGGTCTCGACGGCGCCGGGCTCGCCCTCGAGCATCCGCCCTGCGCGCTGTCCGCGCGGCTCGCCCTGCAAGGACGCGCGGGAGACGCCGCCGCCCTCGAAGGGTCCCACTGGCACGAGGTGGAAGCGCTGGTGGACGCGGTGCTCGTCGAACGCGAAGCGCCGCTTCGCGAGCGCGTACTGCGCGGGCGCGCCGCGCGGCTCTCGGCGCGCCTCGCCGCCGAAGCCGAAGAGCACGTGGAGCGCGCCCGCGTCGAGCGCGAGCGCCATGCCGAGCAGAGTCGCGCTCTGGCGGACGCCGCGGCTCGCGTGCGCTCCGACCGAGCGCGGGTCGCCGCCGAGCTCGAAGCCGTGCTCGAGGCGGCCCTGAAGACCCTCGCTGAAGACGTCAGCCCCGTGCATGGCACCGAGGGCGAGCGCTCGGCCCGCCGCTTCGTCAGTCAACGCGCGCGCAATCTCCTGGGTACGCCCATCGCCGCGCGGGCCATCGAGCTGCTCGAGCTGTCCGACGCCGGCGCGCGCCGCCGCGTCGAGACACGCCTCGCGCCCGTGGTCTCGGCGCTGGTCGCCGCGATTTCACCCGTGTTGCAACACCCGGGGACTGAAAGCGCGAGCGCCACGGAAACGTTGATCGACATCATGGTGGACGAGATCGCCGGCGCCGCCGAAGCTGCGGCCGGAGCGGAGGTCGTGATCGCCACGCCGCCGTTCCTTCATCGGGCTCGCGCCCTGGGCAAAGCCCTGCGTCTGAATGCCTCCAGGCCGACGGGCGTCCAACCTAGTGCTAGGATCTGATAGGTGAAATTCGCTCCCCGGCCTCTCCAGCGCACGCTCTTCGTCGCCGTCGCGACGGTGGCGGTGGCGCTGTCGTCCCTGGCCGTGGGCGGCAGCCCCGCGCAGGCCGATCCCCTGGGCGTGATCGAGGGCGAGAGCCTCGACGTGAAGGCGGATCAGCTCGACGTCGACGTGGCCAAGGGCACGGCGCTGCTCACTGGGCACGTCACCGCCACGCTCGGGGATCTGGAAGTGTCCTGCCCCAAGGTGGAGATCCGCTACGACCAAGCGCCCATGGTGCAGTGGGCCAAAGGCTCCGGTGGCGTACGCGCCACCCTCAAGGGCATCGAAGCCACCGCCAGCAGCGTGAGCGTGGATGTGAAGAAGCGCGAGGTCACCTTGCGCGGTGGCGTGCGGCTCATGCGCGGCAAGGGTTGGGTGGAAGCGGATCGCGCGAGCATCGATCTGACGACGCGCAAGGTCACGCTGCACCAGGTGAAGGGCTCCATTCCCGTCGCTCCGAAACGCTGACTCGCGTTCGTGAGACGTTCTCATGAGGGTGTCGCTGCGGCGCGAGCCCCGTCGCGCACGGCCGGCAAGGCTCCGTACCGGCACTCCGCGACGGGCATCGCGCCGTGAAAACCCCCAGATGTAGATCTCGGGGTAGGTCGGTAGCCCGAGCGGCCTCGGGCGGTGTAGATCGGTGGCGTGGCGATGCTGGAAGCACAGGGCGTCTACGTGCGACTCGGCGGGCATCCAGTGCTGCGGGGCGTGGACGTGGCGGTGGAAGCGGGCAGCGTCCTCGGTCTGCTGGGACCGAGTGGAGCAGGGAAGACGACGCTGTTTCGCGTGCTGTCGGGTGAGCTCGCGGCGGACTCGGGGCGGGTGGAGCTTGCGGGGCAGGACGTGAGCGACAAGCCGCTGTGGGTGCGCGCGCGGCGTGGGCTCGGCTACGTCCCGCAAACGCCCAGCGTGCTGACGGACCTGTCGGTGCGCGACAACTTGCGCGCCTTCGAGCACGCCGCGGGGGTGGAGCCGATGGCGCCGGAGGAGCGCGCGGCGCTCGTCGAGCTGGAAGGTCGCCTCGAGGTGCGCGCGGGGGAGCTCAGCGGCGGCGAGCGGCGCCGGCTCGAGCTGCTCCGGGCGCTGGTCGCCAAGCCCAAGGTGCTGCTCTGTGACGAGCCCCTCACGGGGGTGGATCCGACGGGCATCCATCGCGTCGGCCGCATCCTTCGTCAGGCTGCCAGCGAGGGCATGGCGGTGCTGCTCGCGGACCATCGCGTCCACGACGCCCTCGCGCTGTGCGACGCCGCCTGTCTGCTGCTCGACGGGCGCATCGAGCTGAGCGCGGAGCCGGAGACCTTTCTCGATCATCCCGAGGTGCGGAAGCGCTACCTGGGGTAGGGGGTTTTGCTGGGCCGGCCGGCGGCCTACGCTAGAAAAACGACCAGGCTGCCACGAACCTCGCAAAAACTGGTGGGCTCACTTCTTGCTGGCGCGGTGGTAGACTGACCCCGAGCTGCCTCGGCAGCCACCGACACACCCGGAAAACCCATGGAAATCAAGCAGCAACTGCGTCTGTCCCAGCAGCTCGTCATGACCCCGCAGCTGCAGCAGGCGATTCGGCTGTTGCAGCTTTCGCGTCTGGAGCTGATCGACGAGGTCCGCAAGGAGCTCGACAACAACCCCGTGCTCAGCGAGGACGAGCCGGACATGCGGCCCCGCGAGGAGCGCACGGCGCACACCGCGGAGGAACGCGACTTCCCTCGCGAAGAGGTCACGGCGGAGGTTCGCGACAGCGAGAAGGCAGCTCGCGAGGTGGACTGGGAGAAGTTCCTGGAAAACCGCACCATGCAGCAGCCCCTGCCTTCCAATCGAGGGGGCTTCGAGGAGCTGCCGCCGATCGAGCAGAACCTGACCAAGCCGCGCAGTCTGCAGGACCACATGCTGTGGCAGCTGCAGATGAGCGACTTCACGGACGTGGAGCGGCGCTTCGCCGAGCTGGTCATCGGCAACCTGGACGAGAAGGGCTACTTGGATCTCAAGGGCGTGGAGCGAACGGACGGCACCCGCACTCCGGATCTGACCATCTTCGACCTGGGCGAAGAAGCCGGGCTACACCCCGACGATTCGCCCCTGGTCCTGGAAATGATGCAGAATTTCGACCCCATCGGCGTTGCCGCTCGGGACCTCCGGGAGTGCCTGATGATTCAGGCAAAGGCCTACGGCTACGACGAGGTGGAGACCGAGATCATCGAGAACCACCTGCACCATCTGGAGAAGCACAACTACCAGGCCATCGCTCGGGACATGAAGATCCCGATCGAAGAGGTGTACGAGGCCGCCAAGGAGATCCAGAAGCTCGAGAGCCGCCCGGCCCGGAACTTCACCGACACGGACGACCGCACCATCGGCATCACGCCGGACGTCTACGTGATCAAGGACGCCGAAGAGTTCGTCGTGCTCGATAACGATCGCGGCATCCAGCGCCTGTTCATCAACGAAGCGCTGACCAAGCGCTTGATGCAGGACCCCACCGCAAAGGAGTTCATCGGCGAGAAGCTACGCAACGCTCAGTGGCTGATTCGCGCCATCGAGCAGCGACGCAAGACCATCATCCGCGTTGCGGAATGCATCGTGGAGAAGCAGCGCGATTTCTTCGAGAAGGGCGTGGCGTTCCTCAAGCCGATGATCTTGCGGGACGTCGCCGAAGCCGTGGGCATGCACGAATCCACCATCTCGCGCGTGACCACGAACAAGTACATGCACACTCCGCAGGGCCTGTTCGAGCTGAAGTACTTCTTCAACTCCAGCATTCGTCGGGTCGGCGAGGAAGACATCGCCAGCGAGAGCGTGAAACAAGCCATCAAGAAGATCATCGAGGACGAGGACAAGGCGAATCCCCTCAGTGATCAGGCCATCGTGGAGCTGCTCGAGAAGACCGAGGGCATCAAGATCGCTCGGCGAACGGTGGCCAAGTACCGCGAAATGCTCGGAATCCTAGCTTCGTCCAAACGCAAGCGACTGTTTTGATCGTGAGGTCGCTCTCACGAGCTCGATCCTTTCGTCCGTGCGCCGGTGATGGGACCGGCCGACACGAACTCGTCCCGCCCAGGAGGACCCCGTGAACATCAGCATCACCTTCCGGCAGATGGATGCCAGTGAAGCCATCAAGTCGTACGCCCGTGACAAAGTCGCCAAGCTGCAGAAGTTCTTGCGCCAGCCCATGACAGCGAAGGTGACGCTGTCTCTGGACAAGCTGAAGCACGTGGCGGAGACGCGCATCTCGAGCGGCGGCTCGCACCTGGAAGCCAAGGAATCTTCGGACGACATGTATGCGTCCATCGATCGAGTGATCAACAAACTGGAGCGGCAGATCCGCGGCGAGAAGGGCTCGGCCCAGAGCAAGAAGCGCCGCTCCGGTGAATCCGTCCGAGGGGGCAAGCTGCCCAGCGTTCCCGGCAGCACGGTGGCTCGCTTGTCCACGGGAGCCTCCGCCAAGAAGGCCAAGAAGAAGGCATCCAAGGCGAAGACGACCGTGCGGGGAGCCCAAGCGAAGGCTCGCTGATGCGCGCCCTAGCTTCAGAACCCATTCGTCGGGAGGTCATCATGCGTCTATCGGACATCGTGAGCGCCGAGCGCATCGTGGTCGACTCCGATGGGGGCTTCGTTCAGGAGAAGATCGATGCCATTCGCCTGCTCTCGCACCTGGTGGCGCCCGCCGTGGGCGCCTCCAAGGAAGTGCTGGAGAAGCTCCTGTCGGAGCGAGAGCGACTGCAGAGCACGGGCATCGGTGATGGCGTAGCCATTCCCCACACCTCCGTCGACACCGCGTCGGCGCAGGCGGGCGCGTTGCTCCTGTGCCCGCACGGGGTCCCCTTCGATGCGATCGATGGTCAGAAGTGCACCATCGTGTTCGGCGTCGTCGGGCCCAAGCGGGCCACGGGTGAGCACCTGCGCACCCTGGCACGCATCTCGCGCCTGCTGCGCGACGCCGAGACCCGGGACAAGCTCGTTCACTCGTCGGGCTCCGAGGAGGCCTACCAGCTCATCGTGGCGCACGACGCGTCCCTCGGTTGAGATGACCGTCTACGATCCTCCGGCGAGCGAGGCGCGCACCGTCACCGTACGGGCGATGCTCGACGACCCGGACCTGGGCCTCAACGTGAGGCTGGTGGCCGGGGCGTCGGGGCTCGATCGCGAGATCGCGCATCCGCGCATCCAGAAGTCCGGGTTGGCGTTGGTCGGCCACATGCACGGCATCGTGTCGTCCCGCATCCAGATCCTGGGCGAGACGGAGCTCTCCTATGCCGAGAGCCTGAGCCGGGACGAACAGGAGCGGGCGGCGAAGAGCTTCTTTTCCCTGGGGCTGTCCTGCGTGATCGTCACCCGCGGCGTGGACCCGCCGGCGCCCTTCGCCGAGGAAGCAGAGCGCACCAAGACGCCGGTGGTGGTGTGCGCGGAGCGTTCTTCCTCGGCGATCACGGCGATCCACACGCTGCTCGACGAACGACTGGCGCCCCGGGCGCGAGTCCACGGCGTGCTGGTCGACGTCTTCGAGGTCGGTGTGCTGCTGTTGGGCAAGAGCGGCATCGGCAAGAGCGAGTGCGCCCTGGAGCTCGTGATGCGGGGGCACCGGCTGGTGGCGGACGACGTCATCGAGTGCGACTACAAGCCGCCGGGGATGATCTTCGGCGAGCCGGCGGCGCTGCTCCGGCATCACATCGAGGTACGGGGGCTCGGCATCCTGAACATCAAGGATCTGTACGGCGTGACGGCGGTGCGCGAGCGCAAGCGCATCGATCTCATCGTCCAGCTCGAGCTGTGGCGGGGCGACGCGAACTACGACCGCATGGGTCTCGAGGAGCACCACCGGGAGATCCTGGGAGTGCCCATCCGCGAGGTGGTGTTGCCGGTGCGGCCCGGTCGCAACATGAGCTCCATCATCGAGATCGCCGGGCGCGCGGAGCTCCTGCGGCAGGCCGGGCACCATCCGGCGCGGGAGTTCGTGGAGCGCATCGAGTCCGTCACCGGCAGCGGCGAGCGCCGCAACCCGAGCGGCACCTTGGCGGCAGTGAACGACCCGCGGCGCGCGGCGACCTCGGCGTTGCCCCGAACGCCGGCGGTCACCGAGAGCTCGGCGCCACCACCCGTGGGCACGCCCTGGAGGCGGCGTTGAGCACGTCTCTGCTGGTGGTCACGGGCTTGTCCGGCGCAGGGAAGTCGACGGCGCTCCACGCATTGGAGGACCTGGGCTTCTTCTGCGTGGACAACCTTCCGCCGCCGGTGGTCACGGGCACTCTGGAGAGCTTGGAGCAGGCCGGTGCGCGGCGTATCGCCCTGGGCATCGACGTGCGAGTGCGGAGCTTCTTGGACGCCATCGGCGGGGTGATCGACGCACTGCACGATCGCGCGGTGGACATTGGCGTGTTGTTCTTGGACGCCTCCGACGAGAGCCTGCTGCGGCGCTTCTCGAGCACTCGCCGGCCGCACCCGCTCAGCACGGTGACGGAGCCCGGTGGCGCCCAGGCCGCGAACGCGGTGCTGGACGGCGTTCGCATCGAGCGCGAGAAGCTCGCTCCTCTCCGCGCGCGGGCCACGCGCGTGGTGGACACCACGCGGCTCTCCGTCCACGACCTCCGCCGCACCATCTTGGAAGCCTTCGGACCCGGGGTGGGGGGCGTGCCGCGGGTGCGCACCCGCATGGTCTCCTTCGGCTTCAAGTACGGAGCGCCGGTGGACGCCGATCTGCTGCTCGACGTTCGCTTCCTGAAGAACCCGCACTTCGTGGACGCGCTGCGGCCGCTGTCGGGGCTGGACGCTCCGGTGCGCGAGTTCGTGCTGGGGGACGAAGACACGCGAGAGCTGATGCAGCGCGCGGTTTCGTTGCTCGAGTTCTGCTTGCCGCGCTTCGAGCGGGAGGGGAAGAGCTACGTCACGGTGGGGGTGGGCTGCACCGGCGGCCGGCATCGCTCGGTGGTGCTGGCGGAGCACCTCGCCGCCGAGCTCAGAGCGCACCTCGGGCTGCCCATCGACGTGGTGCACCGCGACGTGGAACGGGTTAACCTGGAGCGTCCGAGCGACCAGGAGCGAGGGCGAGGGGACCGCGGGTGACGACGGCCAAGGGGACTTTCGAGGTGAAGAACAAGCTCGGGCTGCATGCTCGCGCCGCGACGAAGCTGGTGCAGCTCGCGTGCAAGTTCCCCTGCGAGATCACCGTCGGGCGCGACGGGCAGATGGCCAACGCCAAGAGCGTGATGGGGGTGCTGCTCTTGTGCGGCTCCCAGGGCTCGCTGCTCGACGTGCTGGCCGAAGGCGCCGAAGCCCAAGAGGCCGTCGACCGCATCGGTGAGCTCATCGATGGGCGCTTCGGAGAGCCGGAGTGATGGCGGATCCGCCGAGCTCCGCGCTGCCCGGCTCCGAGCCGCGGCCCCCCGCCACGCTGGAGGGTATCGGCGGGTCGCCGGGCCTGGCCATCGGGCGCGCCGTGGTGGTGGACACGCGGCGGCCGGGCGTGGTGCGCCGTCACATCGGCAAGCACCTCGGGGACGTCGAGCTCGATCGTTTCGACGCCGCCGTCAGCACCGCGGCGCAGTCGCTCCGTGAGGTCGCCGACCGCGTGCGCAAGAGCGCTGCCCGCGCCGAGTCCTCCATCCTGGAAGCCTACGTGCTGATGGTGGAGGACGAGAGCCTGCGGCAGGAGGTGGAGCGCCGCATTCGCATCGACCAGCAGTGCGCGGAGTGGGCCCTCGAGCTCAGCGTCCAGGAAATGGCGGAGCAGCTCCGCAGCGGGCGGGATCCGTATCTGGCGGAGCGCAGCCACGACTTCGAGTTCGTCGGCGATCGCATCCTGAAGGCGCTCTCCGGGCGACAGCGCATGATGTCGATCCCGGATCTGCACGAGCCGTCCATCATCGTGGCCCACGATCTGTCCCCCGCGGAGACGGCCACCCTCGACCGCAGCCGGGTCCAGGCCATGGTCACCGAGGTCGGCACGCGCACGAGCCACACCTCCATCTTGGCGCGGGCGCTGGAAATTCCGGCGGTGGTGGGCGTTCGCGACGTGCTCTCGTTGGTGGGCAGCGGGGACCTCTTGGTGGTCGACGGCGTGCGCGGTCAGGTCATCGTCTCGCCCTCGGACGCGATGGTGACGAAGGCCGTGGCGCGCGCCGAGCGGCAGCGCGTCATCGCACGCGGTCTGCGCCAGTCGCGGAATCAGCCCGCGACCACGCTGTGCGGCGTGTCGGTGGAGCTCAAGGCCAACATCGAGCTGCCGGCAGAAGCCGACATCGCCGCAGAGCAAGGCGCGCGGGGCATCGGCCTCTATCGCACCGAGTTTTTGTACGTGGATCGCGCCGAGCCCCCTAGCGAGGACGAGCAGTACGACACCTATCGGCGAGTGCTCGAGGCCATGTCTCCGCGGCCGGTCACGCTGCGCACCTTCGATATCGGCGGCGACAAGTTCGTGAGCGCCTTCCAGGTGCCGGCGGACATGAATCCCGCGTTGGGTCTGCGCGCCGTGCGCCTGGGGCTGGCGCGTCCGGAGATCTTCCGCACTCAGCTGCGCGCGATGATCCGCGCGTCCGCCCACGGGGATCTGCGCATCATGGTGCCGATGATCTCGTCGCTGGCGGAGTTTCGCGCCGTGCGGCGGCTGTTCGACGAGGTCGTCGCGGACGTGGACGCTGCCGGCCTCGGGCGGGCCAAGCACGTGCCCTTGGGCGTGATGGTGGAGGTGCCGAGCGCCGCCATCATGGCCGACCAGCTCGCTCGCGAGGTCGAGTTCATGAGCATCGGCACCAACGATCTGGTGCAGTACGCGTTGGCGGTGGATCGCACCAGTCGCGAGCTGGCGTACCTGGCCACGCCCTTCGACCCGGCGATCCTGCGGCTCATTCGAGGCGTGGTGCAGGCGGGCACGACCCACGAGCGACCGGTGATCGTGTGTGGCGCCATGGCCAGCGACCCGCTGGCCGCTGTGCTGCTGGTGGGCATGGGCCTGCGGGTGCTCAGCATGGAGGCTGCGGCCATCCCCAAGGTCAAGGCCAGCATCGGCCGCGTGACCTGCGCCGAGACCAACGAGGTCGCCGCCAAGGTCATGGAGCTCGCCACTGCCGCTGAGGTCGAGGACACCGTCACCCGAGCCTTCGGCTATCGCCTCGCGGACCTCCTCGACGACGAGTGAGGCCGCCCAGCTTCGTTTTCTTGTCGGTTCGGCGCGAGCCCCGTCGCGGAGCGCCGGCCACGACGGGGCTCGCGCCGGACCAACAAACCCCGGAAAAAGGCCTGACGGATGACAGCGAATCCAGACGAAACGGAACCGTCACTTGGCGGCAGCGCCGGCTCTTGGTAATGGCGTGGGCTCCATGAGCTGGCGACTGGTCGCGGTGTTTGCGCTCGCGGTGTTGAGCGCGCTGTCTCTCGCCGGCTGCCCCGAGAACCCCGAGGGTCCGAAGATCCATGGTCAGACCAAGCTGACCCTGATCCACACCTCGGACATCCACTCCCGACTGTTCCCCTACGCCCTGCAGATCACGCAGTCCGATGCTTCTCTCGGGCTGGGGGCGGCGGGATCCGTCGTGACCGTGGGTGGGGTCTCTCGCATCGCCTACATCGTCGGGCGGGAGCGCGCGAAGGCCGATCGCGCGCTGCACATCGACGGCGGCGACTGCTTCCAGGGCGCGCCGGTGTTCAACTACTTCAACGGCGAAGCCGAGGTGCGCGCGCTGTCCATGATGGGCACCGACGCGCAGGTCATCGCCAACCACGAGTTCGACAAGGGCGCGCTCAACGCGCGGACCCAGTACCAGAAGTGGGCGACGTTCCCCGTGCTGGCGGCGAACTACCTGTTCGAGGACTCCCACGACGAGGCGAGCCCCCACCTCGAGAACGTGCTGCACCCGTTCACCACTTTCAACCTGCGCGGGTTGAAGGTGGGGGTGATCGGCATGGGCAATCTGTCCAGCCTGAGCTCGCTGTACGAACGACCGAGCCGCCTGGGCGTGACCCCCCTCGAGACCATCGACGTGGCGCAGGCCTACATCGATCTGCTGCGGCCGCTGGTGGACGTGGTCGTGATCGTCACCCACTTGGGTCTCGGTGGCGACGAAGAGATGATCCAGAACACCACCGGCATCGACGTCGTGCTGGGTGGTCACAACCACATCGTGCTGCAGCCACCAAAGACCTTGGAAGACTGCGCTCACGTGGACTCCCAGGGGCGGCATTACATCGAGCTCCGGGACGCCGACGGCAAGCCGGGGGTGCGGCGCTACTGCGAGCCACGCACGGTGCTGCTCGCACATTCCGGTGCCTTCGCGAAGTACGTGGGTCGACTGGATCTGATCGTGTCGGACCAGCCTTCGGACATTCCGTGGCCCTACGATCCGGTCAACGGCTTCGAGGTCGTCGGTCATCAGTACACGCTGTTCCCCGTCACGGCCGACACGCCCCAGGACCGGGCGGTGGCGGAGCTGATGGAGCCGTACCGGCAGGGGCTGGACCTGCTCGTGGATCTGGACCTCTTGGTCGGCTACGCGCCGGATGGATCGCGGCGCTTCGGCACCGGCGGTGGGGACTCGCCCCTGGGCAACCTGATCGCCTCGGCGATGTGGCGCCGGCTTGGTATCGAGACCGACTTCTCCCTGACCAACACCACCGGCATTCGCGCGGACATGGTGCCGGGGCCGGTGACCGTCGAGCAGATGTTCAACATCTTCCCCTTCGACAACTCCATCACCAAGATGCAGCTGTCCGGCGTCGAGCTGCAGGACATGTTCGACTTCGTGGCACGGCGCTCCGCCGGCCGCGGTTGCGCGACGCAGGTGCAGATCGCCGGCGCCCGCGTGGTGCTGAACTGCAAGGGCTGCGAGAACGCGAAGCCCAAGGCCTGCAACAAGAACGACGACTGCCCCAGCAACGAGTGCAACGCCGGCTTCTGCGTGGTCAACGCATGCGCGGAGCACATCTACATCGGCTCCAATCAGAAGCCCTGCCAGACGGACGACGACTGTGGCGGGCAGCTCAACTCCTGCGACACCGGCATTCAGGATCCCCAGGGCCGCGGGCGCTGCCTGGTGGAGATCGAGCCGACCGGCTCCTACGAGCTGGCGACCAGCACCTACCTGGCGGGCGGCGGTTCCGGCTTCGTGGTGTTGAAGAAGAACACTACCCAGCTGGATACCAAGATCCAACAGCGTGACGCCCTCATCGACTGGGTGCGGGGCGGCAAGCCCTGCGGCTGGCGCGCGGAGAACAAGACCAAAGACGGGCTCCGGCCTTGCGGAGTGGACAGTGATTGCTCCGCGCTCGGCACCGGCTACGTGTGCGCTTGCCCGGAGAACGTGACGTCCGCGTCCGACGGCAGCTGCACCTCTCAGGGAAGCTGTGGCGACAATGGGCGCTGCGTGCTCGACGGCTGTCGTCAAGACGTGGCGGACTTCTACCGAGAAACCTGCGCGAACCCGCAGTCGGCCAAGGCCATCGCCAGCTGCGCCTCGAGCGTCGATTTCTGTCAGCTCGGTGGAGAGCAGTGCAAGTTCCTCGCCTGCATCGATCGCAACCTGGGCAGCTTCGCCGATGGCCGCGTGCTGATGGTGGGACGATGAAGCCGCTGTGGGCACTCGCGGGCGCGTGCCTCGCTCTCGCCTGCACGGCGAAGCGAGACATTCCCGAACAGACGGCGGCGCTGTATGTGGAGGTCACGCTGCCGAACGGGGACCCACTTCCGGGCGTGAACGACGCGCCGCTCCCGCTTCCCATTGGCGAGGTGGACCTGGACTTCAGCGTGCGCGCGCTGTTGCCCAGCGGTGACCCGGACACGGCGTTCAAGGGCTTCGTGCGGATCTCGGCGACGCCGGGAGCCGTGGTGAGCGTCACCGGGGACCGGGCGACGGGGCGCAACGTTCTCTTGCTCGATGGCCAGGCGGTAGGGCAGCACGTGCGGATTCGCAACGCGCGCGGCCCCACGTCCCTGTGGGCGGAGGACATCGGCTACGTGCCGGTGGATCCGGAGAAGCCTCCGGAGTGTGCCGACGGCATCGACAACGACAAGGACGGCACCATCGACTACCCGCAGGATCCGGGCTGCGCCTTCGCCAACGACGACACCGAGTCGGGCGGGACGTACGCGGCTGGGGTGTCCGCGCCGGTGCGCTACGCGCTGCCTCGGCTCGGGGACATGCAGGGCCGCGGCGCCCGTACGCCCTACGAGCAAGAGGGCGTGGAGATCGCCACCAAGGCCCCGCCTGGAGTGGACTGCGCCGCCGACCCATCGGCGTGCCCGAACGTGATCGTCACGCGCATTTCCGCCGACGGCTTCTACGTCACCGATACCAGCGACCCGAACGGCTATAACCACGCCTTTGCCTTCACCTTCAGCGCTCCTGGCGGCCTGCGGGTGTGTGACCGCATCACGCAGCTGTCGGGCACGGCCAGCGAGTTCTTCGGATTCACCGAGCTGGGCTTCCCGTCCTTTCAGCAGCACGACTGGCGCTTCCCAACGCAGACCGACCCGGGAGACGGCCCGTGCCAGGTGCCCGAGCCCATCGTGATCGATTCCACCAGCTCGGCGGACGACGCGCTGCTGGAGAAGATCGAGAGCGCCTTGGTTCGGGTGGCGGACGTGAAGGTCGGTGCCTTCTTCGGTCCCGAGCCGGCCATCGGGGGCTTCGCCGAGAACAAGTCGAGCTGCGATCTGGACGGGAACGGCGCCATCGACTTCGACACGCCGGGCAGCAACGAGGCGGCCTGCGCCAACGCCTGCGGCGCGGACCCGAACTGCGTGGAGTGGACCGGCTATGCCTCCCGCGGGAACTACCGCGTGGTGTTCGGCGACAACCGCAGCATTCAGGTGAACACGCAGAGCGTGTCCCAATTCAACCCTGTTCAAATGCGCGGCAAGGCGATCCGCTTCTTGAGCGGCACGCTCCGCAACTTCAGCGGTGGCGCTTTGAACTGGACCATCGAAGCCCGCTGCTTGGACGACTTGGTGTGTGACGACCCGTCACAACCCGCGTGCGTGAAGGGCCCCACGGATCCCGTGAGCTCCCAGATCGCGTGCGTCTTCCCGAGGACCGAAAATGATCCGAACGAAGCATCGAACTGACTTCCTCGCCGCGAGCCTGCTCGCCGCGCTGGGCCTGGTGTCGCTGCCGGTGCACGCGCAGCCGGCGGGGGAAGAGCCGGAGCCCACGGAGCCGGAGCCCGCGCCGGCACCAGCGCCGACGCCGGCGCCGGAAGAGGCCGCCGCGCCGCCGTCTCCCATGCCGCCGCCGGCTCCGCCCCCGGCTCCCGAAGCCGCGCCCATGGCACAGCGCAGCGGTTCGGCGTCGGCTCGCAGCCCAGAAGCGGAGCTCGAGGAGCTGGGCGTGGCAGAAGGGCCGGGAACCACTCGCGCCCACAGTGACTTCGTCGATACGCGCCTGACCTGGACCTTCGGCGACGACGACTTCCTGCACAAGACCGGTGAGGCCATCCCCCTGTCGCCCAACGCCAGTGTGGGAGATCGTCCGCAGTACCGCTTGTTCTTCGACAACCTGAACTCGCGTTTCTCGGGCCGCGAGAACGTGTCGCACCTGGTGCTGTACGGGAAGCTCCCCGGCTACATCAAGAACCTCGACACCGAGGCCGCGCTGGTGATGCGCGTGAACATGGCGAATCTCGCCAGCCAGTCGAACAACGTCAACGCGGTGTTCGAGGATGCCGGCACCTACCTCCGCGTGTTCTATCGAACGGCGGGGGACGCCAAGGCGCCCGAAGGCATCGGGCTGGTGCTGTATCCCATCGATACGGATCGCTTCCGCCTGGGCTATCTGTACGACATCTCCTGGGGCGGCACGAACGCCCGCATCAACCAGTCGATCTTCCCGCGGCTGCAGGGCAGCGCGCCGGGTGCCAAGCTGCAGTACGACGGCAACGGCTACTACGGTTTCGTCGGCTTCAAGACCGCCAGCATCGTCGAGGTGCAGCAGCGCATCGTCGAGAGCGGGAGCGGGGAGGGAGCGACCACGGACACCGTGCGCGTGGCCGAGACGAACTACGGTTTCTTGGGTGGCGCCGGCGTGGACCTCTCGGATTTCCTGCGAGTGGACGCCGGTGCGGGCTACTTCCAGCAGGGCCGCTTCGAGGAGCCCGACGTGCTCGGCGAGCGCGTGTACACCTTCGGTTTCTCTGGCCGGGTCGTGGTTCACGATGGCATGCCGGTCCCGAAGAGCGCGGACTTCTCCCTGTACCGCAACGACCCGAACGCGCCGGCGGAGCTGTTCCGCGCAGAGGAGTACGAGCCCGGCAAGCTGACCTGGTCCATCGCGGCGGAGGCTTCGCAGCTCCACCAGAACTTGAAGGACTTCGACCAGCCCGGAGCCACGGACATTCAGCTCGCGCGGGCCGCGGCGCTGCAGGCCAATGTCAAGTTCGGCTATCTGCGGACGAGCTTCTCGGCGATCTACCGCGACTTGCCCTTCGTGCTCCGGAACCAGCCCAGCTTCATCCCGTTCCAGACCATCCCGAACGACGCCAAGACCCAGGACGAGACGTTCTTCGCCGTTTCCACCGACTACTTCATCGAGAGCGCCAAGCTGACGCCGGGCGTCGGGGCAGGGCTCCAGATGCCGGCGACCTTCAGCAGCGAGAGCTTCGACCCGGCCGGGAACGACACCTCCCGCACCATCGTCGTGCGCGAGCAGGGCAACCTGGCGTTCTTGCCTCAGGCAGAAAAGCGGGTGCCGATCCTGCAGGCTCGCGCCAGCTTGAAGTGGGACCTGTCCCCGATGATGAGCGCCGTCACCTGGCTGCAGTACCGGCGGGACAACAACTCCACCCGCTTGGAGCTGGACCCGAGCGGCACGGTGCTCCTCCGCCGCTTCATTTCGCCGGATTTCGTGGGCTACGGCGTGGCGATGCAAGCGCGGTTCTGAACCGCGCTACGCTTCGGCCATGCTGAACCGGCCGGTCTCCCACTACATGTCGAGCCCGGTGTTCGCCATCGCGGCGGACGCCGATCTGGAAACGGCGCGCACGCGCCTGGAGCAGCACCACGTCTCGAGCCTGTTGGTGCAAGACGGAGATCACCATCTGGCCGGGGTGATCTCGCGTACGGACCTGCTGCGAGCGGGCGAGGTCAGCCTCGATCCCGAGCACGGCGCCCTCCAGCTCCGGTTGCCGACGCAGCACGTGCGGGATGCCGCGCACATGGAAGTCGTCACGGTGGAGCCGAACGCCAGTGTTCGCGACGCGGCACGAATGCTCGTGGAGCACGGGGTGCACCGGGTGTACGTCGCGTCCCACGAGCACGGCTACGGCGTGCTCAGCACCCGCGACGTGATGCGCGCGCTGGTGGACTCGCGAGTGAGCGCCCGGGTTTCGCAGCTGATGACGTCTCCCGTGCAAACGCTGAACGCCAGCGACCCGGTGGACGCCGCCGTCGACCGCCTTCGGGAGGCGAAGGTGACGGGCTTGGTGGTGGTGGACGCGGCGGGTTGGCCCGTGGGGCTCTTCACCCAGCACGAGGCCCTGGAGTCCAAGGGCTACTTCAGCGCCGACCCCGTTGAGCGCGTGATGAGCTCTCGCCTGATCACCGTGCGGGAGAGCGTGGCGCTGCATCATGCGGCGGCCCAGGCGGTGGCAACCCGAGCCCGCCACGTGCTGATCCTGGACGACCGTCACAAGCTGAGCGGAATCCTTTCCGGGCTGGATTTCGCGCAAGCTGCAGCGGATTGGGTGCCGGCCTGAGCCTTCTGGCCCGCTGGCCGGCGACCCCGAACGGGCGGTTGACCAAGTCGGCGCGGCGCGTATACTCGCGCGGCTTTTCAGAAGGACTGGATGAATATGCCTCTCGCACCGGGCGCCAAGCAGGGCGTCATCACCACCCATCGGCTCCACGACTCCGACACCGGCTCGCCGGAGGTCCAGATCGCGCTGCTCAGCCAGCGCATCGAGTACCTCACCGAGCACTTCAAGACTCACAAGAAGGATCACCACTCGCGTCGTGGTCTGCTCAAGCTCGTGGGTCAGCGCCGTCGGTTGCTCGACTATCTCAAGAAGAACGACGTCGAGCGCTACCGCAACATCGTCTCCTCGCTGAGCCTCCGCAAGTAAGCGGAGAGCGACCGAGACTGGTTCGTTGAAATTCCGATTGCGAAGCGTCTCGTCGCTTCAACTTCGCTTTTCGCACCGCAGCCTCGGCTTCGGTGCGAACACCGAGGCTGAAGTGAGGCGTCTCGCGGTCGGCGTCGTGCCGCACGTAGCGGCATAGCGTCCGAAGGGGGCGCCACAACACATGTTCGTACGTGAATCCGTCACCGTTGGTGGCACCGAGCTCACCATCGAGACCGGACGGCTCGCGAAGCAGGCGCATGGCGCCGTGCTCGTGACTTATGGCGAGAGCGTCGTTCTCGTCACCGCGACCTCCACCGAGGAGCGGCCGGGTCTCGACTTTTTCCCACTCACCTGTGAGTACGTCGAAAAGACCTACGCAGCAGGCAAGATCCCCGGAGGCTTTTTCAAGCGAGAAGGCCGGCTCCGGGACTACGAAGTCCTCTCCAGTCGCCTGATGGACCGGCCGCTCCGGCCGCTCTTCCCCGAGGGCTACAAGAAGGACACCCAGGTCATCGCGACCGTGCTGTCGTCGGACAAGACGAACCCCACGGACGTGTTGGCTCTGTCCGGCGCCAGCGCAGCGCTCAGCATTTCCGACATCCCCTGGGACGGCCCCATTGCCGGCATCCGCGTCGCGCGGGTGGACGGCGAGCTGGTCGCTTACCCGACCTTCGCCCAGAGCGAGAAGGCCGACATCGATCTGGTGGTGGCCGTCAGCAAGGACGCCATCGTGATGGTGGAGGGCGGCGCGGACGAAGCCGCCGAGGTCGACCTCATCGATGCGCTGATGTTCGCGCACCGCGAGGGTCAGAAGGTCATCGGGCTGATCGAGAAGCTCCGGTCCGCGGTGGGCAAGCCGAAGCGCGAGTTCTCCGTCACCAAGCTCGACGACAAGATCGCCCAGCGCGTGGCCCAGCTGTGCGACGCGAAGCTGCGTGAAGCGTGCGTCGTCAAGGAGAAGAAGGCCCGCTACGACGGCTACGGCGCCATCAAGAAGGAGCTGGCCGCCACGCTGCTCGCGGAGCTCGGTGAGGAGAAGTTCGGCGAGCTCGAGAAGCTGATCAAGGCCGAGTTCGAGGAGCGGAAGTATCACGTCGTGCGCAAGATGGTGCTCGACGAGCGCCGCCGCATCGACGGCCGCACCGAGACGGTGATTCGCCCCATCGCTTGCGAGGTGGGCCTGTTGCCGCGAACCCACGGCTCCGCGCTGTTCCAGCGTGGTGAGACCCAGGCCATCGTCACGGCCACTTTGGGCACCGCCAGCGACGAGCAGAAAATCGACGCGCTCATCGGCGAGAGCTGGAAGCAGTTCATGCTCCACTACAACTTCCCGCCCTTCTGCACGGGCGAGACCAAGCCAATGCGCGGCCCCGGTCGCCGCGAGGTGGGTCACGGCGCCCTGGCCGAGCGCGCGGTGGTGCGCATGATCCCGGACCACGAGAAGTTCCCGTACACCATTCGCGTGGTGAGCGAGACGCTGGAGTCGAACGGCTCGAGCTCGATGGCCAGCGTGTGCGGCGCCACCCTGGCGCTGATGGACTGCGGCGTTCCCCTCAAGAAGCCGGTGGCGGGCATCGCCATGGGCCTGATTGCCGAGGGCGACAAGGTCGCGATCCTGAGCGACATCTTGGGCGACGAGGATCACCTCGGCGACATGGACTTCAAGGTGTGCGGCACGGACCGCGGCGTGACGGCCATTCAGATGGATATCAAGATCGCCGGCCTCGAGCGCAGCATCTTGGAGCGTGCGCTGTCGCAGGCACGGGACGGACGCTTGCACATCCTGGGCAAGATGCTCGAAACGTTGCCGGCGGCGCGTGCGGAGATCAATCGCTGGGCTCCGCGCATCACCACCGTCAAGGTGAAGCCGGATCAGATCCGCATCATCATCGGCCCCGGTGGCAAGACCATCAAGGGCATCGTCGACCAGACGGGCTGCTCCGTGGACGTGAACGACGACGGCACCGTGGCCGTGGCGGGCTCGGATCCGGACATGGTCAAGAAGGCTCTCGAGATCATCAAGGGCCTCACGGCGGAGCCGGAGGTCGGCACGATCTACAAGGGCACCGTCAAGCGTATCGTGGACTTCGGGGCCTTCGTGGAGATCCTCCCGAACAACGAGGCCCTGTTGCACGTGTCGGAGATCGCCCACGAGCGCGTGGAGAATCCCGGGGACGTGCTGAAGGAAGGCGACGAGATCGAGGTCAAGGTCATCAGCGTGGATCGCGATGGCAAGACCCGGCTCACCCGCCGCGAGCTCTTGCCCTTCCCCGAGGGGGAAGAGGGCGAGCGCGCGCGGGAACGCATCCAGAAGGCCCGCGAAGCTGGGCCGCCGTCCCGTGGTGGCGGGGGCGGCCGCGGTGGCGGGCGGGACCGCGGGGACCGCGGTCCCCGGCGCGACCGCGAGCGGCGCGCGCGCTGAGATCACTGCGCTCCAAATGAAGCGGCGGAGACGGCGCCGGTCCTTCGGGACCGGCGCCGTCGACGCGTTGCGGTAGTGTCGTCGGGATGCGGCGGGTGTGGCTCGGACTGATGCTCTCGGCGAGCTCCGTCGCGGCGGAGCCACGCCCGACGCTGGACGACTTCTACGACCGCACGCGCAGCCGCGCCGAGGGGTTCGAACACTGCCTCGGCTACTGCGACGGCGAGCACCTGGCTGCGTTTCTGATCGGCGCCCAGGTGGCAAACCCCAGCACCGACGCCGTGCAGCGCGCCGTCGCCTACGGCGGGCGGCTGGGTGTGGACCTCGGCACCTTTGACGGCCGCTTCGACGTGGCCCGCACCAAGGCCTGGGCGGACATCCTGCGCGTGGAGGAGACCGACGACAGCATCACGGATCTGGTGTGGCAGACCACGCTGTTCAAGGTATGGGGCCAGCCGTTCGAGCCGGGCATGCACCTGTCCCTCGACACGATGCTGGCTCAGCGTTCCGAGCTCGAGCTTTCGGACTTCGCCGAGCTGCAGCTCGTGCCCTACCGGCTGGGAGATGCGGAGGTCGAGGTCGCACCCACGGGCGGGCGCATCGACAAGGACACGTTTTGGGCCTTGCCCATCGGCGTGCAGAGCAGAACGCGCTGGGACCTCGACGGGGACGTCACGGAGCAGCGCCAGGCGGTATCCGTGGCAGTCGCTGCGCGCGGCTTCAGCGCGGGGATGAACCGGCTCCGTCACCACTACCAGCTCGACTTCCTGCGATTGAAGCGCACCGATTTCCAGACATTGGCGGGAGATGCTTCCGCATGGACGCTGTCCGCTGGCTACCAACGCCTGTCGCCCGACGTGGAGTGGCTCGAGATCTGGCTGTTGGGCGGCTACGAATGGGTCCGTGGTGACAATCGCGACAGCGGCTGGGTGCTGCAGCTGGGCGCGGAGACGCACTTCGGCGACGGCGATCACGTCGTCGAGATCGGCCCCAAGCTCGAGACGCACTTCGAGCTGGATCGTCGCGACGACCGCTTCACGCGGGTAGACCACGCGAGCTTGTACTATCGCCACACCCTGGGCCCGTGGCGCTGGGGGCTGGCGTACGAGGGCGTGCGGCTGGGAGACATCGCGACGCTCCACGGGCTCACCCCGGAGGCGGGGTTTCGGCTGCTCGGCGTGGAGCTACTGGCCCGCTACCGCGTGGTTTTCGTGCGCGACGCGCGGGTGAGCACCGCGCCGGACGACCGCTTCAACCTGAGCGCCGATTGGATTTTCTGAGAGCGTGCTTATGCTGGGGGTCGTGTCGGATACGCCGGAGCTGCTTCAGGACGGGCGCTACGCGCTTCTGCGGAAGCTCGGAGAAGGCAGTCAGGGCGAGACCTTCGAAGCCCTCGACAAGCGGGACGGGCGCTTGGTCGCGGTGAAGCGCTTCATGGTGCGGGGGGCGAAGAGCTGGAAGGACGTGGAGCTGGCGGAGCGAGAGGCGCGGGTGCTGTCGCAGCTGTCGCACCCCGCGCTGCCCATCTACGTGGACCACTTCGAAGAACACGGCGCGCTCTACCTGGTGATGGAACGCCTGGAGGGCGACAGCCTTGCAGCGCTGCACAAGCGCGGCGCTCGGCTCGACGAGACGCGCGTGCTCGCGTTCTTGCATCAAGCGTCGGACGCGCTCGACTACCTGCATTCGCGCTCGCCGCCGGTGATCCATCGAGACATCAAGCCCGGCAACGTCATCTCGAGGCCGGATGGCTCCTTCGCACTGGTGGACTTCGGGTCCGTCCGCGACCACCTGAAGCCCGAGGGCGGCAGCACCGTGGTCGGCACCTTCGGCTACATGGCGCCGGAGCAGTTTCAAGGCCGTGCGCTCCCGCAGAGCGACGTGTATGCCGTCGGCGCCACGGCGCTGTCGCTGCTCACGGGGCGCGAGCCGGAGGACCTGCCGCACCAGGGCCTCGGCATCGACGTTGCCGCCGCCCTCGGTTCCGGGGCGGATCCGCGCTTGGTGCAGGTGCTGTCACAGATGTTGGAGCCCGATCCGGATCGCCGCCCTGCGCGCATCGCCCCGGACCTCGCCGTGTGGCTCGTCGCCCCCGGCCGGAGCGCCTGCGCTTCGTCGATCGTCTGCTCGACAACCCGTTGCTGGTGAGCGCGCTGCTCATCGCGCTGTTCGTCTTCGGGGTGGTGCTGTGGGCGGCGTTCCAGGTGTTGCTGCCCCTGCTCCTGACGCTGTTCTCCATCGTGCTGGGGGCGCCCGCGCGCCGCGCTGCGCGCAGGAGCCGGGAGGCCGCCAAGCGCAGTCGCGCCGCGTTGAAGCGGGCGCGGCGGGCGCTCCGAGATCGCTCTCGGAGCGCCGCAGCGGCGCACGTGCGCGTGAGTCAGCCCCAGCTCCGCGTTCCGGGGCCCCGCCTGCGCGTGGACGACTGGCAGGAGCCCGAAGAGGACGAAGAAGCAGAGCCCGTCCGTCGCCGGGCTGAGGCTCGGCGCTGAGCCGCGCCGTCATTGACAGCCCTGCACGATGGCAGTAGCGCCCAGCTACGGCGTTCCGATCAAGAAAAGGCGATCCAATGCGGGCTTTCGGGCTAGGGGTGGCAGTCTTCCTTTTGGGTTTGTCCGGCGCGGGCACGGCCAGCGCGGTCACGCAGCCCGGCGGAGTGCCCATCCCGGCACTTCCCGGCTGCGACGGCGGCAAGACGACGGGACTGTCCGCGATGTTCTCCTGCGTGTGCAAGGAACCGGGCATCTGCAACCAGGGCGCCCCCTGTCCTGGCGGATCTTCGAGCTGTGATCCGGGCCAGAACGGCACGTGCGAGACCACGCTGTGGCACGAGGTGAACGACGATCCGTGCATTCCCAAGAACTCCAGCGGGCTCGATCCTTGGAACGAAGCGTTCGTCGTGCCGGAGGTCTTTCATCCGACTTGTCCACAGACGTTCACGGTGATCACGCGCGGCACCGCGCTGTTTCAGAACGCCTTCGGCTGGTACAACGCCACCGGCGCGAAGCCCGCGGCGTCGGAGCTCCACGTGATGCTCGATTGCAGCGCCAAGCCGGGAGACAGCGCCGTGCTCGATCTGAGCCAAGAGGCGGCGTACACCGGCGGTGACATCGGCTTCTTCCTGGTCACCCCCGAGAAGAGCGACGGTCAGAGTGGCGGAACCGGGAGCTGCGACGACCTCGGCTGCTGCGCCACGCTGGCAGGGGCCACGGCGGGTAAGGGGTTCGTCTACTACTCCGAGCGCAAGTTCAACCCGGACTACAGCGGCAAGGACTCCTGGGTTCACCTGCTCACGTATCAGAGCCACATCTTCGACGACACCTTCTACTTTGCCTGGGAAGACAGCAACAAGAGCCCCAACAACGACTTCACGGATCTGGTCACCAGCGTCAGCGGCATTCGCTGCGCGGGCGCCGGAGTGACTTGCGACACGGGGAAGCCGGGCGTGTGCGGAGCGGGCATCCGCGTGTGCCAGAGCGGAGCGACGATTTGCGATCCGGTGTTTCCCGCCGGGGCGGAGGTGTGCAACGGCCTCGACGACGACTGCAATGGAGCCGTGGACGACGGCGCCAGCTGTGATGATCCGGCGAAGATCTGCGACCAGGGTCGGTGTGTCGGCAAGTGCGGGTCCCAAGAGTTCCCGTGCCCGGCGCACACGGAGTGCAATGCCAAGACGGGTCTGTGCGTGGCGGCGGCCTGCGCCGACAAGACGTGCCCCGAAGGGGAAATCTGTCGCGACGGCGAGTGCACCACGCCGTGTGCCGGCGTGGTGTGCCCGCACGGCCAGAGCTGCGTGGGCGACAAGTGCCTGGACTTGTGCCAGGACGTGAGCTGCGCCGCCGGAGAGGTGTGCGCTCAGGGCAAGTGCTTTCCGAGCTGCACGACGTGCGACGGCCTGAGCTGCGCGGCGCCCCTTTCGTGCGACCAGAGCAGCGGCCAGTGCGCCGATCCGTCGTGTGCCGGGGGCTGCCCCGCGGGGACGTACTGTTCCGCTGGAAGCTGCAAGGACGCCTGCGACGGCGCCCAGTGCCCGAGCGGACAGAGCTGCGTGGACGGAAACTGCTGCGCGCCGGGAGCGTGCGGCATCATCGACGCGGACGGCGGCGCCGGTGACGCGGGCGCGGACGACGCCGGCGTCGGGGGCGCCAGCGCGTCGCCGGCGACGGACGACAGCGGCTGCGGCTGCCGAGCTCAGAGCAGCCACAGCGCGGCGGGAGCCACGCTGCTCTTGTTCGGCCTGCTCTTCGGCGGCTTTCTACGTCGGCGCCGCTAGCGCGCTCCGCAGCGAGCTACGCCTCGACGTGGCGGCGCTTGCGCATCTCACGCAGCCAGAAGAAGCCGAGGGCGCCGCCCAGCACGATGAGGGTGAGGATGCCGCCCAGCGTCATCACCCGGTTGGCGACCAGCGCGTAGCTGCCTTCTTTCGGATCGTACGCGCAGCAGAACAAGATCAGATGATCGATGGTAGTTCCGATCTTGCCCTCGGACGATTCCACCAGGCCCAGGCGCAGCGTCTCCGGGACGAACTTGATGCCGTACAGGTAGCGGCCGATGCGCCCGTCCGGCGTGGCAATCGTGATCGCCGCGGCGTGGTAGTACTGGTTCTTCTTGGCGTCGAACTTGTAGCGAAAGCCGATGGCGCGGGCGAGGGCGTGGATGTTCTCGTCCGAGCCGGTGAGGAAGTGCCAGCCCTCCTGCGCCGACGGGCGTCCGTACTCGGTGGTGTAGCGTTTCTTGGTCTTGCTCGCGACGGCGGGCGTTTCCTTCGGGTTCAGCGACACCGTGATCATGCGGAACTGCTTGCCGGCGCTCCACTCGAGCTTGGACAGCCCTTTGACCAGGCCATCGAGCTCCAGGCTGCAGAGCATGGGGCAGTCGGAGTAGTTCAGCGTGATCAGCACCGGCACGTCGTCTTGGAAGTAGTCGCGGAGCTTCACCGGCTTGCCGCTCTCGTCCGTGAAGGCCAGATCGAGCGGCAGCTTGTCGCCGAGCTTCTCGTCGACCCCCACGCCTTCCACGGCCTTCTGGGACAGCTCCGCTCCCGGCGTGTCCGCCCACAGCGCAGGCGCGCCGAGCACGATGGCGAGAGTGAAGACGAGCAGATGGAAGAAGCGCCGCATGACAGCCTTTCTGAAGAGCGAGCACGCGCCGGACACCGGCGGCGAAACGCGGCCGAGTCATGCCACAAACGTGCGCGACGAGCACGCGCCGCACCAACAAACCCTGCAACATGCAGATGAGGGGGCTCTACACGAGGCGCAGGGAGCGACCCACCAGCACTTCGTTGTGGGAGCCGGTGCGGTAGCCCGCGAGATCCACCGTGACGTAGGCGAAGCCGTGCTTCTTGCCGGCAGCCACCAACGCTTCGCGCACGCCTGGGGCAAACATGCGTTCGAGCTCCGCGAGATCGATCTCGATGCGGGCGATCTTGTCGTGCCAGCGGACCCGCAGCTGGCGGAAGCCCAGGGCCTTGAGCTCGGCTTCGAAGCCCGCGATCTGCGTCAGCCGTTCCCGCGTGACGCTGGTGCCGTACGGGATGCGGCTCGAGAGACACGCGGCGGCGGGCTTGTCCCACACGTCCATGCCGATGGAGCGCGCCGCGGCGCGCACGTCCGCCTTGCTCATGCCGGCTTCCACCAACGGGCTTCGCACGCTCGCGTTCTTGGCGGCTTCTAGCCCCGGGCGATAGTCGCCGAGGTCGTCGGTGTTGGTGCCGTTGACGACCACCGCGAGGCCCCACTCTTGCTGCTTCGCGGCCGCCACGTCGTAGAGCTCCGTCTTGCAGTGGAAGCAGCGGTCCGGAGCGTTGGCCACGTAGCCCTCACGCTCGATCTCGTTGGTGCTCACCAGGCGGTGGACGGCGCCGAGGCCCTCGGCGATGCGCTGAGCGTCGTCCTTTTCGCTGGGAGAAAGGCTGGGGCTCACGGCGGTCATGCCCACCGCGCGCTCCCCGAGCTCCTCCGTGGCCACCGCCAACACGAAGGCGCTGTCGATGCCGCCGGAGTAGCAGACCAGCACCGAGTCCATCTCGCGCAGCAGGGCGCGCAGCCGTTGGAGCTTCTGGGCGGTCGCGTCGTCGGTCATGCTGGGAGAGGTCATGGGGCTCGGTCGCCGGAGCGGCAAGCTCGGGGATAGCACAGCTCGCCGCCGCGAGCCGTCACTTGCCCACGCCGTCGGCGTTGCCCCACACCTGCAGGGCATAGCTGCCGGAGCCGCGAAACACGCTCACTTCCAGCATGTAGAGCCCGGCGCCGTCGAAGCACAGCGGGCTCTGCGGCGGCAGCACCGGGAAGGCGTCGTGGGTGAGATCCGCGACGAAGTCTTCGCCCGATGGCCCGCGGATCAAGAGATCCAGATCCGCGATGCCGCGATCGCCCACGGCGTACACGCGATAGCAGGCGCCGGCACGGGGCACGTAGAAGGTGTAACGATCCACGGGGTCGCGATCCGATTGCTGCGCCACCGTCACCGGCGTCACCGCACGCATGCCGCCGGTGGGGCCGCAGCTCCGCGTCAGCCGCGCGATGTCGCCACGCACGCTGCCCGACGGCGAGAACGTGTCGTAGCAGGCCGACCACAAGCCGCCGCTGGGCTTGTCCGTCGGCGGCGTCATCGGCGCGCTGCTCGTTCCGCTCACGCTCGGAGCTTGGCGCGGCTCCGCCACCGGCCCGCATGCCGAAAGGGCCAGCACCGAAAGTCCGAGCACGAGCTCCCGCTTCATGGCTCGCGAGCGTAGGCTGCTCCGCTCTCTCGTGTCCAGGGTAGGGGGTAGGGGGTTTTCACGGCGCGGAACCTCGCGCTCCCGCCCGCCATGGTTGTCAGCCGGCGACCCTTGGCCGTAGCGTGAGTCATGCTCCGCCTCGCAAAGGTCGTCGCTTCCATCGTGCCCTTGGCCCTGCTCGTCGGCTGCGGCGAGTCCTCGGACGGCGCGTCGCCCAAGAGCGACGCGGGAACCGGCGGCGGCGCCGGAAGCGGCGGGGCGCAGGATGGCGGCGGGAGCGGGGGTGCGTCGGGCGGCAGCGGCGGGACGGCGGGCAGTGGCGGCACGGCGGGCAGCGGCGGTACCGCAGGTAGCGGCGGCGGGGCGGCACAGCGGCCGTCGTACAACACGGGCACGGGCTTCTTCGTCCTCGACGGCAAGCTGTACGACGCCAACGGCGTCGAGTTCCGACCCCGCGGCGTCAACAAGGTGCACTACGACCTGCCCTCGCCGGGCATCGTCAAGAGCCACGCAAACGTCGAGCGTTGGGTGGTGTACGACTTCTCCAAGACGGCGGAGAACCAGGCCGTGATGCAGGGGATCATCGACAATCACATCGTGCCCATGCCCGGCGCCTGGGAAGGCACCTGCAAGACGGACTCCGCTACTTTGAGCTCGATGGTGGACACCTGGGTCTCGCAGGCGTCGATCTGGAACGCGTACGAGAAGTACATGATCCTGAACATCGCCAACGAGTGGGGACCGTCCGCTTCCGATGGCGCCGGCTGGCGCGACGCCTACGTCTCGGCGATCGGCAAGCTGCGCGCCGCGGGCTACAAGTGCACGATCTCGATCACGTCCGGCGGCTGCGGCCAGGACAACGGCGACCTGGTGCAGTACGCGCAACAGGTGTTCGACGCGGATCCCGAGAAGAACGTGATCTTCGACCAGCACATCTACGGTGGCTGGGCGAATGGGGGCGGCCAGAGCTGGCAGACGGATCTGAAGACGGGCCTCGACGCCCTCGAGAACCTAAACCTCGTGGTGATGATCGGCGAGCTCGGCCCCGGGAAGAACATCGGGCCTTCGCCCACGGACATCGAGCCCCTTACGATCGTGGCGGAGGCCGAGAAGCGGAACATCGGTTGGTTGGCGTGGGCCTGGGACGACAACAACCTCCCCGGCGCCAAGGCCGACGACAACTGGTTTTCCCTGACCTACGACCCGGCCGTGGGCTACGCCTCGGAGAGCCCGGACGACCTCACCTTGTTCGGGAAGGACATCGTGCTCGACTCGAGCTTGGGGCTCGTTGCCCTGGCCAAGCCCGCCACCATCTTCTGAGCGCTCCCTCGAGCCAGCCCGAGTGGAGCAGCACGCCCGAGTGGAACAGCACGAACGTTGCTTTCGGGTCTGTCGGCTCGTAGTGGCGCCGCCGTCCCGAAACCGCCCGCGGCCAGGGCGCTCGGCGCAAGGGTCGTGCCCGCGGCGGACCGACAAAATCCCAGAAATACGGGCTGTGTCAGCGGTGTGTGCCAGCCGTGCGGGACATCGGGGTCGCACTCGCGTTGCCCAGAACGAGAGAGCTGAGTAGGTAGGGTGGATGGCAGCGACCGCGTGTCTATGGCTGGTGGACGACGAGGGACGGCGAACCGCGGACCGCCTTCCGTTCCTGGACGAGCGCGGGGAGCTCGACGTGGAGCAGGCGCTCGGGGACCTCGTGCGGATACTGGAGGCGCTGGACGCTCCGCAGATCTTCGCGGAGGGGGAGACGGTAGTCGACGCGGACGAGGTGCACAGCCTCGCCGAATCCCTCGTGCCCTGGTCCGAGCTGTCGGACGCGATGGATCTGGACGAGCTTCCCCACGTGGATTTCGACGGCGTCGAAGAGAGCTACGAGCGCTTTCGAGCGCTCGTGGAGCATGCGGCGAGGGCCGGCCTCGGACTCGGGATGCGGCTCCTCGCCTGACTACGGGCTCGGTGCCATGTGGAGCGTACGGCGCTTCACGACGGGCGGCGTGGGCCCTTCGGGCTCGCGGAGGTTCTCGGCTAGCCACGCTGCTTCGCCTTGCTCTTCGATGGTGGCCAGCTGCTCGTCGAGCTTGCCGTACACGTAGGGGAGCATGGACTCGAAGTGCACGTAGAGCACCGCCAGGGTGGCCAGGGCTTCGACGCCGACGCGGTTCTTGGCCAGCACCTTGGCCAGCGCCTTGAAGAAGGGCTTGCGCGTGGTCTCGCTCTTCGCCATCAACGCGCACAGTCGCGCGAAGGTCCGCGCGTTGCGATAGAAGATGTGCCAGCCGGGGATCAGCACGGGGATGGTATCGATGCGGCAGGCGACCTCGGCGCAGCGTGCGAAGTAGTTTTCGGGATCGAAGGCGTGGTGCATCACGCGGATCAGATCGCGAAGCACGTCCGGCGCCGGGCGTTCGGTCTTGAACTGGATGCCGGCGGAGATCTGGTCGCGGGCGCCTTCGGCAATACTGTGACGCGCCTTGGGGAACAGCCGCTTTTCCCGGTCCAGGCGCTGGGAGAGTCCGGTGCCCGGCAGCGGATACACGACGCCGGCCATGACCCAGGGCACGACGGCCTCGTCGATGCAGGCGATGATGCGATCGGCGATGTCCGCGGGCTCGCCGTCCATGCCCAGCAGGAAGCCCGAGTGAATCGTGGCGCCCGCCTTGCGGTAGATCTGGTCCGCCGCCTCGGCGATGGAGAAGCCGGTGTTCTGCTGCTTCTTGGCGCTCTTGAGGGCGTCCTCACTGGGAGTCTCGATGCCCACCAAGAAGTACTTGAAGCGCGCTTCGCGTAGGAGGGCGAGGAGCTCCGGATCCTTGGCGATGTTCAGGGTGATCGAGGTGGACAGCTGGAACGGATAGTCGTGCTTTTTCAGCCAATCCGCGATGCCGCGCAAGAACGGTTTGACGTTCTTCATGTGGCCCGCGAGGTTGTCGTCGAAGAAGTCGAGCTGCCCGCGGTAGCCGAGGCGGTAGAGCAGGTCGAACTCCGCGAGGACCTGGTCCAGCGTCTTGGTGCGGTATTCGTGGTGGAAGAGATCGATGACGTTGCAGAACTCGCAGTGGTAGGGGCAGCCGCGGGAGTACTGCACGCCGATGTACAGGTAGTCTCGGTGGTCGATGAGATCGAAGCGCGGAACCGGCGTCTCTTTCTTGAGATCGGGCAGGCGATCGGCGCGGTACACGCCGCTCTCCACGCCGCGCTCGAAGTCCGAAAGCCACATCGGAATGGTGACCTCGCCTTCGTCCAGCACCATGTAGTTGGCGCCTGCCTCCTGGTAGAAGCTGGGGGAGAGGGTGGGGTCGGGACCACCGACCACCACGGGGCGGTCGAGCTCTCGAGCCCGGCGGATCACCTCCAGGGCGCGGCCGCGATGGACGATCTTGCTGCCCACCATCACCACGTCCGCCCATAGCAAGTCGGAATCCCGAACGCCGCGTACGTTCTCGTCGACCAGACGAACGTCCCAGTGCTTCGGGAGCAGCGCCGCTACCGTCAGCAGGCCGAGGGGAGGCGTCATGTACTTCACCCCGGACAGCTCGCAGACCTTCTCGAAATTCCAGAACGAAAAACTGTCGAACTTGGGCCAGACCAGAAGAGCTTTCATCGGGCGCAGGCTAGGGGGCAGAGCGCAGGTCTGACCTTGATGGGCGTCAAAAGGCAGTCGATATTTCAGCGCGAAATCCGCTACGCGCTCAGCACCGTGTCATGATGGACGACGCATGAGACGAGCTCTGGGTCTGGTCACGGGGGGCTTCTTGGCCGTGGCCTGCGCCCTGGATGGCAGCGGCACGTCCAACAACGTGAACGTCGGCGGCGGGGGCGGCGTGGGCGCGACCGGTGGCGTGGGCGCGACGGGCGGCGTCGGCGGAGGCGTGGGAGCGACGGGCGGCGTGGGAGCGACGGGCGGCGTGGGCGCGACGGGCGGCGTGGGCGCGACCGGCGGCGTGGGCGCGACCGGCGGCGCCGCAGGTGCCGGCGGAGCAGCGGGGGCGGCCGGTGTCGCGGGCAGTGGTGGCGGGCCCACCTTCGACCCGCCGTGGTGGAACGCGACGTGGAAGAGCCGTTGGAACGTGCCGGTGAAGAACGCAACGGGCGCGAACCTCCCGCAAGGCTTTCAGGTCGCGCTCCAGGTCGACGCGGCGTCGATCGATGGTGCTGCTCCGCCCTACGACGCATGGCGCATGGTGCGCTGGGACGGAACCAACACGACGGAGCTCCACCGCATGGTCGACGACACGGGTGGGCATCAGTGGATCTGGTTCCGCTCCCAGGCTGACATCGGCGCGGGCAAGACGGACTCGAGTTATTGGCTGTACGCCGCGGCGCCGAGCGCGGGTCCGGCGGCGTCGGGTGCCGACGTTTTCGATTTCTACTCTACCTTCGCCAGCGAGGATCCATCGACCTGGGCGAAGACCGGAAACGTCAGCTACTCCGGTGGGGCGGTGGTGCTCGATGGCGACGCCAGCATCCGCTCTCAGGTCAACACGTTCGCGCCGGGCAACGCGGTCGACTTCGGCATGACGGTGCTCACGCCATTGCCGAACGCGGGGCTGTGGTTCTGCGGTGGCTTCCAGCGGCAGAACGACTTCACCAACGTGCAGCCTTGGATCTTGTGGATCAGCCGCGCGCCCTCGAACATCCAGACGGAGATCGACAACGGCTTGGGCGTCGTGTGGACGGGCAGCAACGTGCCGGTCAATCAAGGGGTCGGTCACGTCTACGGGGTGGATCGCTTCCAGAAGAAGGTCGTCTTTCGCTACGACCACGTGGAGAAGGCCAACCACGGGTGGGGCGCGGCCTACGGGGACGCCCTGCAGATCCGCTTCAGCGCCTACGCCGGCTCGAAGATCCGGGTGACCTTCGCCCGCGTGCGGCAAGCGCGGGATCCGTGGCCAGAAGCCAGCTTGGGGAAGAGCGAGCAGTACCCCTGATCTGACATTGCATGACAGGGCGTGGCGCTCCTGGCTTGCTTCCCGGGCGGCTGCTATTATGTTCAGTAGTCATGGCACTGCCGGCCCAGGTCCTCGAGCGGCTTCCCCCAGATTTACGGCGAAAAGTCGGGATCCCTGCGTCTTCTGCTCCCGAGGTCCTGCCTTTGGGGCTGGGGGAGTTGGATTCGGCGCTGCCTGGGGGCGGCTTGCTTCGAGGAGGGGTCGTGGAGCTGTCGGTGCGCGGCGGCGCTGCCCTCGCCACCCGGATCGGACTTTCGGCCTGTCACGGCGCACAGCAAAGGGCGCAGGAGCAAGGAGGCCAAACGCCCTGGTGTGCGTTCGTGGATCCTTCCGCCAGCCTACACGGGCCCGGGGTCGCGCGGGCGGGGGTCACGCTGGAACGCTTGCTCGTGGTCCGGCCGCCGCTTTCGGCGCTGTCGCGGGTCGCCCTGCGCATCGTGGAGTCGAAGGCCTTTGCCGTCGTCGTGATCGACACCGCGGGAGTGCCGGGGGCGAGCCTGGACGTCGGGCTCGGGAGCTGGCAGCGCGTCGTGCGCCGGCTATCCATCGCTGTGGAGGGCTCGGCGGCCAGCGTGCTCCTGATCACGGAAGCAGCGGCGCGCCGCCCCTTGCCGCTGCCCGTGGCCCAACGCATCGAGCTGTCACGCCCGGCTCCGGAGCTTTTGGGCGTGCGCGTCACGAAGGATCGTCGAGGTCGCGTGGGTCCGCTCCGCACCGTCGCCTGGGAAAAGACGACGCCGGCACCGCTGTCGCGGACGTCGGAACGGCCATCCAAGGGGAGTCATGCCCTCCGCCTCAGCGGCTGAGCGCCGCATCGCTGCCATCGAGCTACCGGAGCTCTTGTGCGAGCTGGCGGAGGCGGAGCTCGGGCTTTTGCGCCGGCTGTCGGGCAAGGAGCGGGAGCGCCGTCCCCTCGGCGTGGTGCTGAGTGAAGATCCGTTGGAAGCAACGGCGGTGCTCGAGGCCGTCAACGCTCCGGCGGCGCGCTTCGGTGTGCGCGCCGGGCAGACCATCGCGGAAGCCTGCGTGCTGGTGGCGCACCTGGTCGCGCACCCGCTGAAGCCCGCGCGGGTCCAGGCCACCCTGGGGCGCATCGCGGAGGCCGCCTTGGCCTACGGCGCCAGCGTCGGGATCGAAGCGCCGAGCACCGTGTGGGTCGACATCAGCGGGGCGGCACACTTGGTGGGCGGAGAAGCCGCCCTCGCCGAGGAGCTCGCGCGAACCGTGCGGGAGCTCGGGCACGCGGGGCGCGTTGCCATCGCCAGCGGCCCGCGTCTCGCCCAGGCCTTCGCGCGCTTTGGTCCTTCGCCGGTCCAGGTGGTGCCTTCGAAAGACGGCGCCCGGGCCATGGGAGAGCTGCCGGTGGCCGCTTTGCCCGTCAGCATGGAGATCGCCAGTTGGTTTTCTCGGCTCGGCATCATCTCCGTCGCGGATCTCGCGCAGCTACCGCGGGCGGCCAGCGCTGCGCGTCTCGGGGATCGTGCTTCGGAGATCTTGGATCTCGCCGAGGGTCGAGATGCCACGCCCCTCGTCGCTTACCGCTTACCTACGGTGCCGGAAGAAGACAGCAGCTGGGAGGAGGGCGTCAGTGGTTCGGAGCCGCTGTTGTTCGTGCTGCGCGGTCTCGCGGCGCGGCTCTCCGCACGCCTCGCGGGGCGTGGGGAAGCAGCACAAAGACTCGAGCTCGTGGTGGAGCACGATCGCTCCATCGCGCGGCTGCGCGGCGCGGCGCCGGAAACCACCCTGCGCTTCGAGCTGGCTTCGCCGCTGTGGCGGGAGGCGGAGCTGGTGCGCGTGGTCGCCGCGCGCCTCGAGCGCACGGAGCTGTCGGCCCCCAGCATCGGGCTTCGGCTCTCGGCCCCCGCGGTGATCCGCGCGCTCGGTCGTCAGCTGGATCTGTCACGGGTCAGCGGCGGGCTCACCGGCACCCCCGGCGTAGAATCACTGCCGGTGTTGCTCGCGGAGCTCTCGTCGGACATCGGCAAGGAGCGCGTGGGGGTGCTCACCCTGGCGGACTCTCATCGCCCGGAAGCGCGGAGTCAGCTCTCGCCGGCGCCGGGCGCGCCGCTTCCGCGGCGGACCAACAAGAAAACGAAAAAGAAACGGGCAGCGCAGCTGCCGCTGAGCCGCGTGCGGCCGGCCGGCTCGGAGGGCGAGGCGCCCACCCGTCTGTTGCCGGAGCCGCTGCAGCTGTCCGTGGGGCTGCGTCGCGGCGCCACGCTGCGCATCGAGCATCGCCTGTTCACGATCGAGCGCGTGCGCTTCGTGGAGCGGCTGGAAGCCGTGGAGTGGTGGACCGGCGCGCCGGTGTCGCGGGATTACCTGCGCATCACCTTGGGCGGGGTGGAGGGCGTGATCGACGCGCTGGTGTACGTGGATCGGGTGAACGGCAAGCGCTACCTGCACGCCATCGCGGACTGAGCGACGTTCGCCTCGATCTTCAGAGCTGAGCCACGGACGGCTTCATCGGGCCGTTGGCGGTGCCGCCGCCCTTGAGCTTCATGCCGCCGAAGGGCGTGACGGACGGGATCTTCGCGAAGGTCGCGTCCAGCTTGCCGATCATCTCTTCCAGCTTGTCCGGATCCTGCTTGGAGAGATCCTGCTTTTCCGCGGGGTCGTCCTTCAAGTTGAACAGCTTGTGGCGGTAGCCCTTGCCGCTACCGAAGCGAATCAGCTTGTAGTCGCCATCGATGATGGCCCGGCGCTGCTCCTGGATGTTGTCGGCGGCGAGCTCGAGGGCGATGAGCTTGTCCTTGCCCTGGGCGCCGTCGATCTCCGGCACCAGGCTCTCGCCTTCGAAGCTCGGCAAGGCCGGCTGACCCATGAGCTCCGCGATGGTCGGCGCCAGATCCAGGTGCGTGTGGGGCGCCTTCACGCGCCGCGGCTTCGCACCGGGCACGTGCACGATGAGCGGCACGCGCACCACTTCCTCGTACAGCTCGTGAGCGTGCTGCATGAGGCCGTGCTCGCCGAAGGCCTCGCCGTGGTCCGAGCTCACGATGACCGCGGTCTTGTCCCACCACGGTTGCTTCTCCGCCCAGGTCAAGAACTTCCCGATCCACATGTCGGTGAAATGCACTTCGTTGTCGTACACGTCCCGCGGTGAATTGCCGTAGTCCGGCGCTTCGGCGTGCTTGATGTAGTCGTGGTGCGGATCCGTGTAGTGCGTCCAGGCGAAGAACTGCCCGCCCACGTTCTTGGCATCCGAGAGCAGCTCGATCAGGGTGCTGGTGGTCTTCTCGCTGGTGACGAACTTGTCGGTCTTCTCGTCGTAGGTGATGCCCTTGACCATGTCCCACACGTCGAAGCCCTGATCGAGGCCCTTGCCGCGGTTGAAATACATGTGGGACTGCAGCCCAATCGTGCGGATGCCCTTCGCTTGCAGTGCCTCCGGCAAAAACTCGTTGGCGTCGGTGTAGCCCGCGAAGAAGTAGCCGCTGCGGTACAGCGTGGAGGCGTAGCGCCCGGTCAGCATCGCCGGCACGCTCTGCGCGGTGAAGCTCGTCGTCGCTCGATGATTGTCGAACACGACGCTGTCCTTCTCGAGCTTGGACAGATTCGGCGCGATGTCCCGGGAGTAGCCGTCGAAGGGCCGCAGGGCATCCACCGTGAGCAGGATCACGTTCAGGGGACCGCGCTCTCGCTTCTTGTCGACCTTGGCTTCGGCTGCCTTTGTCGGTGTGTCCGCGGAAACGCCCCGCTCCGTCGCGTGGGCCGCCGCCTTCTGCGGGGCCGGTGTCGGCGCGGGCGCCGGCGCCGGATCTTGGCCGCAGCCGAAGGTGAGGAACGGAAGGGCGACGAGCAGGGAGCGATCGAGGTTCACGCCTCCGTCGGTATTCGCCGTGGCCCGATGTGGCCAAGAAATGGGTACACATATCGAAGTGGACGATGGGGAGATCGCGGACACGCGCGCGTAGCACGCTGGGCATGCATCGATCGTGGCTGGGGCTCGGACTGCTGTGCGTGGCTGCGTGCTCCTCAGGGGGCGGCACGGGCGGCGGCACGGCGGGAGACGCAGGCGTCGGGGGCCTGGGCGGCACGAGCAGCGGGGGCTCGAGCGGCAGCGTGGGCAGCGGGGGCACCGCAGGCACGGCGGGCAGCGGCGGCAGCGCGGGCAGCGCGGGCAGTGGCGGCAGCGCGGGCAGCGGCGGTAGCGCGGGCAGCGGCGGTAGCGCAGGCGCAGCGGGCAGCGGTGGTGCGAACAGCTACTGCACGCCGGATGTGCCCACCACCCTCACGCCCGGCGCGCCCTTCGCGTTCATTCGCCCGATCTCGACCAGTTACTTCGACTCGATGATCGAATCCGTCCGGGAGATCCCGCAACAGTTCGCCGAGGCGGAGGTCAGCGTCAACCATTGCGCGGTGCTCAACGCAACGGAGTCTGCGACGGAGCACGCTCGCGTGGCCTTCGCGTCCAATGGTAACGCTTCCCTCACGGGCAAGTGGGACGGCAACCGCGTGTTGGGCACCCAGGGCGCCGGAGTGCTCACCTTCGACCCGACGACGCTGGAGGTCTCGCTGTACGCGACTCAGGATCTCGGCGTGCCCCCCGTGTTCAGCAAGCCACTGAGAACCATCGAGCCGAAACCCGTGAAACAGGGCGGCTTCTTGGCGGCGCTCTGGAACGGCAACGTTTACCAGCCGTTCGTTTGGGACTCCGTCAGCATGAGTGCTCAGGACAAGAACGGCTACCTGGTCCGCGCCTCCGCCAGCGGCGCGGTGCAGTGGGCGCACCAGATCCAGAACGGCTCGGCGGCGATCGTGGCCGTCGACGACCTCGGAGCGAGCGTGCTCCGCGTCCATCGCTCGAGCGGTCTCGTCAACCCAGGGCCGGTCACCATGAATGGAACCGAGCTGATCCCAGTGGGTACCACCGACGACTGCGGGTTGGCGCTGGTCGACCCCGCCGGCGACGTCAACTGGGTGAAGCTCGTCAAGTCCTGCAGTGACGACAGCATCCGCTGGGCGCTGTCTCCGACCTCCAAAGCGCTCTACGTGACGTCGAGGGCCAACGTGGATTGGGGCGGGGGACCGTACTCGAACAGCCAGTACGAGCACGTGCTGACGAAGTTCGACGCCAGCGGCAACATCGCCTGGCAGCAGCACGAGGTGACGTTCTCGAGCACCATCCTGCCCTCCGCATACCCTCGACTCATCGTGGCAGACGGCGACGTTGCCGTTGTCTACGGCTACTTGCACAAGGACATCGGCTTTGGCGGGGCAACCCTCGCGATTCAACCAGGCAAGCAAGGCATCTTCATCGAGGCCTTCGAGAAGACCGGAGCGCCGCGCTGGCTGAGCGGCCTCACCAACTGTAATCAGGTTGACACCGGGTGGTTCTCTCCGTTGGCACGTGTGCACGGCAAGGTTGCCCTGGGGGTCATCGTCTCGGATTGCACGGTCAACGGAGCCAAGCTCGGGTCGTTTACCACGCCACATCTGGTCGTGATCACGCCCTGACTCGCGCGTCTCAACGTCGGCAGGGCTCGTCGCGGAACATCGTTACTCGCTCGCTGTCACCTGCGGCCTGGATCACCTCGCGAATGAATCGCTCCTTGTCTGCCTCGGATAGCTTGCCGAGGTCGTAGCAGTCGTCGCGTTCTCCCTCCCGACCCCAGCTCTCGACTTTTGGTTCGATGGCAAGGCCCGTGCGCTTGGAGGTCCGCTCGGCGACGGCGCGAATGCGCATGCCCGCTTCATGGTCGGTTCCAGTCCCGAAGCTCGAGAAGACCACGACCAGATCGAATTTCACCGGCTCGCTGGGCGGGGGCTCGCTGGGCGGGAGCTCTGCCGGTGGCGCCGCGCTGACGCTGGGCTCTGGGGACGCCGGTGCCGACGCGAGGGGCGCCGGGGCGGCCGAGGGAGCCTGTGAAGCGGGAGGTGTGGCAGGAGCGCACGCGGTCATCATGAATACCAGCAGCGACGGGCGACGCATGACGGGCACTCTACTCCCAGCGGGCACTTGGAGGAACGAGCGCTCTTCGACCGGGATTTGACGGCGACTCTGCGAGGGACCATGGCTTTGGGGCTGTCATGAAGAATCTAAGGCGCTCTGCGGTCGGGATGCTCACAAGTCTTCTGTTGCTCACCGCCTGCGGGGACGACTCGCCGGCGGACACCGGCGAGAAGGGCTGCGCGGGCAAGTGGGCTGGGCTCAGCACGGACGTGCTCTCACCACGAATCGGGGCGTCGGCGGCATTCGGCGGCAGCGAGCTGTTCGTGTGGGGCGGCGCTCCGATCCCTTCGGGTGCGGAGCTCGCCGACGGTGCCCGCTACGATACGGCGAGCAAGGCGTGGCAAGCGCTCCCGGCCACCGGCGCTGGGCGTACTGACGCCTTCACCGGAGCGTCGGGATCGAGCTTGGTCGTGCTGGGAGGCACCGCCGCCGGGGCGACCCTCACGGACGGCTTCGTGCTCGACGTGGCGGCGGGCACCAGCGCGCCAATCCCTCTGCCCGCGGAGATGGCCACGGCGAGCGGCGTGAGCTACGAGCTCACGAAGCTCTCCGGCGACACGCTGTTCACCGCGGTGGTGGCGCCGACGTCACTCGCCTATTGGTGCAGCTACTCGCTTTCGGGCGCGAGCTGGAGCTGCGAGGACGCTCTCGAGTACTTCAAGAAGGGCCCTCTCGGCGGCTGGCAGCAAGACTTCGGTCCCGACGGCTGGACCGTGTGGGGAGGCAACGAGCTCATCAGCTGGGGCTCGACCACGGCGCCGAGCAACGCGGGCGTGCGCTACGACATACAGACGAAGCACTGGAGCGTGATGTCCACCACGGACGCGCCGGAACCGCGGGATCAGCCGCTGGTCGCGTGGGTCGGCGATCGCCTGCTGGTGGGCGGCGGCACCGCGGGCGGTGCTCCATTGAGCTCCGGCGGGTTGTACGATCCGAAGTCCGATACGTGGACGGCGATGACTCCCATCCCGGACGTGAGCTGGTGGGGTTCGGTGGCGCGAGCCGGCGAGCAGCTCGTGTTCTGGAGCGACGCCGCCGGCAAGGGCGGCGTGTACGATCTTTCCAGCTCCACGTGGATGCCGCTGTGCCTGAAGAACGCGATGCCGGCCGCCAACCCGGGCGCCACCCACACCTGGACGGGATCGCAGCTGCTCGTCGTCGGTGGCGCCCAAAGCAGCCAGCGCATCGGCGCCGTTTTGTCACTGTGAGCTGAGGCTCACGCTCCCCACACGCCGAGACGATTGCCGAACGGATCGCTGAGCTCGAAGCGGCGACCACCCGGGAAGTCGAAGATGGGCTTGTCGATGGTGCCGCCCGCCGCGCGGACCGCCTTCTCGCTCGCCTCCAGATCCTCGGAGTACAAGAGCACCAGTGGCCCGCCCGGCGTGACGCCGTCGTCCAGCCGTAGCCCGCCGGCTTCGCGCTCGCCGCGGGCGTGATCCACGAAGCCCGCGTAGGCGGGGCCGTAGTCCGTGATGCTCCAACCGAAGGCCCGCGTGTAGAACGCCTTCGCTCGGGACATGTCCGTCACGGTGAGCTCGATGTAGTCGATGCCGTGGTGCGCGCCGTTGCCTTGAGCCATGCCCCGAGACTACACGCGCCCCATGTCAGCGCGGTGTCAGGAGGTTCCGCGGCGGACCAAAAAAAAGGACTCCTCACACATTCGTGGCGCCTCGCTTCGCCTCTTTCCCGATGGCCGAAACGCGGGGACCGGCGCGCCAAGGCCAACGATTCCTCGGCCATGAAGATGTCAGGAGAGCCAAAAAAAGAAGGGATCCCAGGCAGGGAACATCCGTCCAACGGGGGTGACGAACTTTGGCATGAGCGTGGTAAAGGCCGGAATTTGCGGGGTTCTCGTGGTGTGCGGCGGTTGTGGCGGGGCGCCACCGAAGCCTGCGGCGCCTCCGGTAGCCACGGTGGCGCCGCCGCCTTCGGCCACCACCGCGCGCGAGGCGCCGCCGGAGCCGAAGCCCCCGGCGCCGGCGGGCACGGTGCTCGAGCGCATCGCCCAGGGAGTCGGGTCGCCCTGTCGCGAGAGCAAGCTGCCGGCGAAGTACCACGGTCCGCCCGTGCCGCTGGCGTCGAACCTGGGGCGCGGCCTCGCGCTCTCGTTGCCGCGGCGAACGGTGACGGTGGACACCCAGGGCCAGCGCACGGTGGTGGTGTACCGGTCCTACGCGCTGGACCCGAGCTCGGAGCTCGGGGACGCGGGTTATCGCCTGCAGCTCCGGGACGCCGGCGGCAAGGTCGAAGATCTGTCGCTGGGGTTTTCGGAGATGCGGCCCTACGTCATCGTCCACAACGACAAGCTACCGCTGCTCGACGGCGACGATCTCCAGCTCGCAGTGGACGCGCGGGAGCTCGACGACGCCAGCGTCACGTTTCCGCCCGTGGGGCTGCGCGCCAAACGCCAAGAGAAGGACCTGCTCCTGCGCTGCCCCCTGGCGGAGCTCCGCAAGGACACGGATGGAGACGGTCTCACCGACATCGAGGAAGCGCGACTGGTGACGGATCCGAGCTCGGTGGATACGGACGGGGACGGCCTGTCGGACAAGGACGACCCGGCGCCCCTGGGCGCGGACGCCCCGAGCACGCCGGAACAGGAGGTGCGCCAGGCGGCGTATCGACAGCTCGTTTCTCAGCGCGTGAAGGGGGAGCTCTTGATCGAGCAGACGAACGGTCCGCGCCTCGGGCTCTCGGGGGTGGACTTTCGCGTGCTGTCGCTGACGGCGGAGGAGCTCGAGGCGTACCAGAAGCGCTTCGGCTTCCGCGTGACCTTCAAGCTGGGCGTGAAGATGCAGGACGCGACTCACGCCAAGGTCAGCGTGAGCTTTGGTTGGACCGGCGGCGAGTGGAACGCGGAGAAGGAAGCCGACGGCTGGAAGTTCTCCGCTGGTTCCCTGTGGATCACGTGATTATCGGCGGCACAGCGGCGGCGTGCCAAACGCGCGCGCGCCATCTCGAACGCGCCACACCTGAAACGCGCCATCCGTGGTGAACACGAAGCGCGAGCTCGGATCGAACTCGTAGCCTCCCGCCGCCGCGTCGGCGAGCTCGCGGGAGCCGGCACCGCGGCGCGTGGCGCGCAGTACCAACGGCGGCTCGAGGCCGTCGAGCACCCACTCACCGTCGGGGCTCGATGCCATCGCCATGCCGTCGGAATCCTGGACCGGGAAGTAGTCGGGGTGCTGACCCAGGAGCTCGGCCAGCGGACGGCTGAGCTCTCCCAGAAAGGCGAGGCTTCCGTCCTTCGGACGCACCAGCGTTTGTCGCGCGCTGTGCATGTCGACACCGACGGGTGTTCCGATGCCGGTTGCGAGGTTCCAGAGCACCGGCTGTCCTGCGAGATCTGCCACCACCAGCTGAGTGTCGTCCTTGCTCCAGGGGCCAGGGGTGCGCATGCCCTCGTCTTCGAAGGGGCCACTCGGAGGGACGTTGGGGGGAAGCAGCGTGATCAACTTGGCGTGCTCGAGATCCACGACGCACGCGCTGAAGGTCCAGCCGCCGAGCACCACGCGCTGCTCGGCGTGATCGAAACTCGCGTTGCCCACCGAGCCCGGGCACAGCGGATCGTAGAACAGCTTCCCCGAACCTCGCTCCAGGTCGAAGAGCGCAACGGCGCCGGACGGGCGCGGGATGGCGATGAAGCGACCGCTCGGGGAGAATCCGTAGCGATTCAGGGTTGCCGTGGAGCTCATGGCAATGCTCTCGGCGCGCACGCTCCCGGAAGCTGTGTCGACCACGGTCACCGCGCCAGCGCTCCACTCCACGAGCAGACGCTCGGAGCTGGGCGCCGCGCTCATGTCTTGAACCGATCGCGTGTTGGTCTCGAGGGTGTCGGTGTCCCAGCGCGGCGCTTCGTTGGGTACGGCGCCGATGGGATTGCCGGGCCCCACGGGTTTGGACGGCGGCAAGACGCGGGGCTTGAACTTGGGGCGGGGGAGCGGCGTGAAGCTCTCGGGCTGCTTCACGCGCGCCAGCGTTCGAAGGGACGGCAGCTCGATGAGCTCCACTTGGTCCTCGTTCGCGTCGGCGTCGGGATCACTGTGCACCGTAGCCAACGCGAGCCAGCGGCCGTTGGGGGCGAAGGTCGCGTGGGCATAGGTCGGGACCGGCTCCCTTACCGAGCGCTCGAGCAGGACCTTGCCGGCTCGCGTGTCGACCAAGCGAGCGGTGTTCGACGACGTGGCGAGCAGATACTCGCCGTTCAGCGAGAGCTGCAGTTGCTCGACGGGGCCGGCAACGGGAGTGACGCTTCGTTCCTTCCAAGACTTCGACTCGAGCACGACGACGTCGCTCTCGCGGGCTACGGCGACAACGTCGCCATCGCCGGAAAACGTGCGCATCCGGGGCTCGGTGCTCCAGCATGGCGGCGGTGGCTCTGGGGGCGTGGGCTTGCTCTCCGCCACGGACACAACGGCGGGCGGCTTGGGCGGTGGGGGCTGAACACAGGCCCAGAGCAAGAGCGAGAGCACGACGGGCACGCGCCGCATGGTCGCGAGTCTACACGGATTCGTGGTGGATCCTACGCGTCGTGTGCCCGTACCCTGGGAGCATGGAGGGCGAGGAGCTTTGGAAAGAGGCGCAGCGGAGCGCACGTGACAAGAACAAGCGGAAGGAGAACGTCGCCGCGGTCGTCGGCGGGGTGATCTTGGTCGTGGCCGCGCTGGCCGGCTGCTACATGACCACCATTCACCCGAGCCGATCGGAAGCCGGCAAGCTCTCCACGCGCTTCGTGGTCGCCGTCGGCGCGAGGGACGCGACAGCCGCCTCGGCATTGCTGTCGAAGAGCCGGCGCGACGCCCTCGCTGCCGGGGGCGTGCTCGCGGAGGTTCCCGCCCGGATGACGAACGCCAGCGGCTTCGACATCAACGGCACGGAGAGCGTCACGCAAGGGGGAACGGAGATCACCTGCATCGAGGGCCTGCTCGAGTACTCGAAGGGTGCGAAGCCCAAGGAACGCACCATCTCCTTCAAGCTGGTGGACGAAGGCGGCCTCAAGATCGACGGCTGGTCCACGGGTTGGTGCCGCCACGGCGGCTATTGGTATCGTCAGTAACGCACTGAAAATGCGTCGAGGGATAGCGAGCGCTTGATCTCTTGACTGTTCGGGTGTTCAGTGGTCGCTTCCGTGTTCGCCGAGCTCTGCGCCCGCTCCAATTTCTCGTTCCTTCGGGGTGCGTCCCATCCGGAGGAGCTGGTGGTGCGCGCTCAGGAGCTCGGCCACTCGGCGATCGCGATCTGCGATCGCATGGGGCTCTATGGCTCCGCGCGAGCGCACGCCGAGGCCAAGGAGTGCGGGCAGCGGGTGATCGTCGGTGCCGAGCTGGTGCTCGAGCCGCGGGAGGCCGTGGCGCCGCGCCGCGTTTCCAAGAGTCTGGCCAGTGAGGTGCGCCTCGCGCAGCTCGCCGAGGCGCCCACGGTGTTGCTGCTGGTGCGCGACAGCACGGGTTACGAGAACTTGTGCGCGCTGCTCACCCGCGCCCACGCGGAGCGGCCCAAGGGTGAGGGCGCGCTCGATCTCGCGTGGCTCGCGGAGCAGAACGCGGGGCTCACCGTCGTGGTGCCCGCGCCGCGGGATCCTGCCGGCCCGGGCGCGCCGTCCGAGGCGGAGCTCGGGACCCTCCGGGACGCGCTCTCGGATCGCGTCGTGCTCGCGGCGTACCGACATCTAGATGCCCAGGATGCGGCACGGCTTTCGACAGTGGAGCGTTGGTCCGAGCGATACGGCCTCGACGTGGTGGCCAGCGGGCGGCCGCTCTTTCATCAGAAGTCGCGAAAGCCGGTGGCGGACGTGGTGCACTGCATTCGCGAGGGCATCACGCTCGATCGCGCGGGAACAGCGCTCCGGGCCAATGCCGAGGCGTTCCTGCGCTCGGAGCTCGAGATGCAGAAGCTGTTTCGCGAGCACCTGCCCTGGGTGGAGCGCGCCGGCGAGGTGGCCGAAGAGCTCACGTTCTCGCTGGATCAGCTGCGGTATCAGTTTCCTTGTGCTCTCGAGCCGGGAGAGACCGCGGACGAGAAGCTCCGGCGCCTGAGCCAGGAGGGCGCGCGGCGGCGTTATCCGGGCGGCGTGCCCAGCGGAGTGGCGGCGCAGATCGAAAAGGAGCTCGCGCTCATCGCAAAGCTCGGCGTCGCGCCCTACTTCCTGTCCACCTGGGAGATCGTGGAGATCGCGCGGGCCCGACGCATTCTGTGTCAGGGGCGCGGCAGCGCTGCGAACAGCGCCGTGTGCTTCGTGCTGGGCATCACGGCGGTGGATCCCGCGCGCTCCAGCCTGCTCTTCGAGCGCTTCATGAGCGCGGAGCGCAGCGAGCCACCGGACATCGACATCGATTTCGAGCACGAGCGGCGAGAGGAAGTGATTCAGGAGCTCTACGCCCGCCACGGTCGGGATCGCGCGGCGATGGTCAGCGAGGTGATCTGCTATCGTGGCAAGAGCGCCCTTCGAGAAGTCGGCAAGGTGTTCGGCCTGTCCTTGGAGCAGATCGATCGACTGAGTGGCACCATCACGCACTGGGACACGGCGGAGCTCGCGGATCAGCGCCTGGCGGAGATGGGCTTCGACGTGGGGGACGACCGCATTCGGAAGGTGGTGATGCTGGCGCGGGCCATTCAGGGTTTTCCGCGGCACCTGTCCATTCACGTCGGGGGCTTCGTGCTCAGCGCGCGGCCGCTGTCGGAAGTGGCGCCGGTGGAGCCCGCCCGCATGCCGGATCGCACGGTGGTGCCCTGGGACAAGGACGACCTGGAAAACCTCGGCTTCTTCAAGGTGGACGTGCTCGGCCTGGGGATGCTCACCGCCATTAGAAAGTGCCTGAAGAGCATTCATGAAGATGGGGGTTTGTCCGGCGCGGAAGAGCACTTCGATCCGCTGGAAGTCATCACTCGCATCCCGGCGGAGGATCCGGCCGTGTACGATCTTGCGTGTCGCGCCGATACCGTCGGCGTGTTCCAGATCGAGAGTCGGGCGCAGATGGCGATGCTGCCGCGGCTTCGCCCGCGGGTCTTCTACGACTTGGTGGTGGAGGTGGCGCTGGTGCGTCCGGGGCCCATTCAGGGCGGCATGGTGCATCCGTACCTTCGGCGGCGGAAGGGTGAAGAGAAGATCGATACGCCGCATCCGGATCTGTGGCCCATCTTGGAGCGCACCCTCGGCGTGCCGCTGTTCCAGGAGCAGGTGATGCAGATCTCCATCGTGGGCGCGGGTTACACGGGAGGGCAGGCGGATCAGCTCCGGCGGGACATGGCCGCGTGGAAGAAGAGCGGCAAGCTCCTGCGCCACAAGGATCGCCTGCTTTCAGGCTTCGCGAACAAGGGCATCCCCCGGCAGTTCGGCGAAGCGCTGTTCGAGCAGATCAAGGGCTTCGGCGATTACGGCTTCCCGGAGAGCCACGCCGCCAGCTTCGCGCTCTTGGTGTACGCGTCGTGCTGGCAGAAAGCGCACTACCCGGCGCACTTCGCCTGTGCCGTCGTGAACTCGCAGCCCATGGGCTTTTATTCGCCCAGCACCATCTTTCAAGATGCCCAGCGCCACGGCGTGGAGGTGCGGGACGTGAGCGTCAGCGCGAGCGACTGGGACTGCACTTTGGAGCCGGGGGGCGAGGGCATCGAGAGCACGGCGCCGGGTGCGCGGCGCTCCATTCGCCTCGGCTTTCGGCTGGTGAAGGGCTTTCGTCAGGCGAGCGCCGAGCGGCTGATGGCGGCCCGCGCGGAGCAGCCGTTCACGGACTTGGGAGACTTGGTGCGGCGGGTGGGCTTGCGCCCGGACGAGGTGGAGCTGCTGGCCGAGGCGGGCGCTCTGGAGCCATTGGTCCGCGGTCGGCGAGCGGCGGTGTGGAAAGCTCGGGCGCCGCGCACCGGCGGCTTGTTCGAGACGTTGGAGGTGCGCGAGCCGACGGTAAACCTCCCGCCGCTGCGGCCCGCGGAGCAGCTGCTCTTCGACTACGGCCGCAAGGGGCTCAGCGTGGACGACCACCCGATGCGGCACCTGAGAGGGCGCTTGGCGAAGCGCGGCGTGGCCACGACGGCGTCCCTCGTCGGCGTGCCCCAGGGGCGCGTGGTGGAAGTGGCGGGGCTCGTCATCTGCCGGCAGCAGCCCGGGACGGCCAGTGGCGTGGTGTTCATCACCTTGGAGGACGAGACGGGCTTCGCGAACTTGGTGCTGTGGAATCGCGTGTACGAACGTCTGCGACTGGTGGCGCGGCACTCCACGCTGCTCTTGGCCAAGGGGCGCGTGGAGCGGGAGCCGAACGTGCCGCCGGGGCCGCGGCCGGAAGGCTCGGAGCAAACGCCGGTGATCCACGTGATCGTCGACGATCTCGAGCGACTGGACGTCCCGGGGCGCGACGTCGCCAGTCGATCACGGGATTTTCACTGACCTGCGTCAACTATCGTCGCAGGTCTCGCCGAACGTGATTGACGCGCCGCTGACGCGGGGTAATGTGTGTCGCGTCGGGTGATGTGGCGATTGCCACAGGGGAGAAAAGGAACGACATGACGAACGCACGTTGGACTCGTGTATGGGGACCCACCTTCATGGCGGCTCTCGCTGCGGGCTGCGCCGGCAGCGCGGAAGAGCCGGTGGCCCATCAGAAACAGGCCCTGAGCAGTGGGCTCGTAATCGCAGAGGTCTACGGCGGCGGCAGCAATAGCGGGGCCACCTACGATCACGACTTCATTGTGTTGTTCAACCGCGGAAACACCGCCCAGTCCCTGAACGGCCTGTCGCTGCAGTACGCGAGCAACACCGGCAACTTCGGCAGCAACGATTTCGCGCTGCCGGACGTGAGCGTGCCCGCCGGAAGCTACTTCCTGGTGCAGCTGTCCGGCGGGAGCACGGGGAGCCCGCTGCCCACCCCGGACGCTACGGGTGGCATCAACATGTCCGGCAGCAACGGCAAGGTGGCCCTCGTGCCCACGGCCAGCGTTCTCAGCGGCTGCGGCAGCAGCTCATCGCTCTGCGATCTCTCGAACGTGATCGACTTCGTCGGCTACGGCAACGCGACCCAAGCGGAGACGGCCGCAACCGGCGCACTGTCGGCGACGACGTCGGCTCAGCGCAAGGATGGCGGCTGCGTCGAGACGGACGACAACTCCGCGGACTTCGTCGTCGCGTTGCCAGCTCCGAAGAACAGCGCGTCGGCTACCAAGAGCTGTGCGGCCATCACGCCGGACAGCGGGGCAGACTCGGGAGACGCAGCCGTCTCTCTCGATGGCGGGGCTACGGACGGCGGCGGCTTCGACGCTGGCGGCTTCGACGCTGGCGGCTTCGACGCTGGCGGCTTCGACGCTGGCGGCTTCGACGCTGGCGGCTTCGACGCTGGCGGCTTCGACGCTGGCGGCTTCGACGCTGGCGGCTTCGACGCTGGCGGCTTCGACGCTGGCGGCTTCGACGCTGGCGGCTTCGACGCTGGCGGCTTCGACGCTGGCGGCTTCGACGCGGGCGGCTTCGACGCTGGTTCGGCCGGCGCGAGCAGCAGGGGGGCTGCGGGTGCGGCCGGCGCCGCGGGCAGCGGTGGCGTCGCGGGAGCCGCGGGCAGCGGTGGCGTCGCGGGAGCCGCGGGCAGCGGTGGCGTCGCGGGAGCCGCGGGCAGCGGTGGCGTCGCGGGAGCCGCGGGCAGCGGTGGCGTCGCGGGAGCCGCGGGCAGCGGTGGCGTCGCGGGAGCCGGCGGCACGGGCGCGACCGGCGGCACGGGCGCAACTGGCGGCACGGGCGCAACTGGCGGCACGGGCGCAACTGGCGGCACAGGCGCGACCGGCGGCACAGGCGCGACCGGCGGCACGGGCGCAACTGGCGGCACGGGCGCAACTGGCGGCACGGGCGCAACTGGCGGCACGGGCGGCATCATCACCGATGGCGGCACTGCCGACGGTGGCGTCAAGTCGCTCACCGTGGACGACGATGGCGGCTGCGGCTGCCGCACGGCCCCTGCGCGAAGCCCGAGCTACGGAGCCCTCGCGTTGGCCGGCCTCGCGCTGGTGCTCGGTCGACGCCGTCGCCGACGCTAGCGGCGGCGCGGCCATGCGAAGAAGAGTCGCAGGCACGCTGCCCATCGTTCGCCTGAGTCGCGAGACGCCTCGCGTCACGGCTCGATGAAAACGCGCGGGCTGACCTTGGCGTCATCCCGCTACGTCCTTCTCGTCTTTCATGACGGCCAGGGCAGTTTCGAGTGCAGGAAGCGCCATGCGTCCTTCTCGCGATTTGTGGCGCGCTTGCTTACGACGATGCGTTCGGGCGGAAGCACCTTCAGGAGTACGCCGTCGACGTCAACTTCGGCGGCGGCTCCCAGTTCGGCGCTGAAGTCCCGCAGGCCGTGACAGTGGGTGACGACGTCGAATCTGTCCTCCAGCTCGTCGCCGCCAATGCTTGGAGGCATCATTCCGAAGTTGCCGGAGATCGAGATGCCTCCCGCCGAACGCACGGCCTGTCCGATGCGCGGGTCGTCCGTGCGTTCGAACCAAAGATGGATGTCTTCGGTCATCCCTCAGGCGCCTTGCACCAGCGCCGCGCTCATCTCGACGACCAGATACGCGCACACCGAGTCGATTGAGCTCTTCCAGCAGCTTGCGTTCAGCGGCGGTGAGCGCCAGCTCGGCCATGGACGAGACCTCTGCGCAGCCGCTCTGCGGGAGTGCGCTTCAGATTCATCAGTGTGTGAAACACGTCGCTGACGTCGAGCTCTGCGGGCCGCGCGGCGATCGCGTGTGCGCGTCGCGCGTTCTTCGGGGCTCAGTTGCTCCGGCTCGAAGGCGGGTCACGTCATGAGGATACCCCAGCGAGACAGCCGGCCCACCGCGGTTGCGGCGGACCTCGAATCGAGCGGCGCGATATCGCTCAGCTCCGGCACGAAGCCCGAGCTGCGGAGCCATCGCTCCGTTTTTTGGCGCGTGCTTGCCGGCTCACGCCACCTGCGTCGCGTCTTCGCTGGCCGGCGGCGGCGTGCTGCCGATGGCGTTGTGGGCGCGGGCGTCGCTGCGCTGCACGGCGTCCTCGTTCACCTTGACGCTCACCAGGCGGGAGACACCCGGCTCGCCCATCGTCACGCCGTAGAGCACGTCCACCGACTGCATCGTCTTGCGGATGTGCGTGATGAGGATGAACTGCGAGTTCTCCGTCATGCTGCGGATGGCCTCGTTGTAACGAGCCACATTGGCCTCATCCAACGGCGCGTCGACCTCGTCCAGCACGCAGAAGGGGGAGGGCTTGTACTGGAAGATGGCGAAGATCAGCGACACCGCCGTGAGCGCCTTTTCGCCGCCGCTCATGAGCTCGATGTTGCCGAGCTTCTTGCCGGGGGGCTGCGCGATGATGTCCACGCCCGCGGACAGCAGATCCTCGTGCTCCGTGAGCTGCAGCTCCGCGCGGCCACCGCGGAAGTTCCGGGTGAAGGACTTCTTGAACAGCTCGTTGATGGCGTCGAAGGTTTCCTTGAAGCGACGCCGCGACTCGCGGTTCATGTGCTTGATGGCGCGGTCCAGGTCTTCCAGCGCCCGCTCGATGTCGATCTTCTGCGCGGCGAGGGCTTGGAAGCGCTGCTCCGCATCGGCGTATTCCGCCTGGGCGTCGAGATTCACGGGACCCATGCGGTCGATGAGCTGGATCAGCTCGTCGATGCGGCGGCGCTGCTCGTCGTCCGGCATGGGTCGGGCGTGGTAGTCGCCCACCACGCGGCGTAGATCCAAGCCGCGGAAACGATCCCGCACGTTGGCCAAGAGGTGCTCGCGCTCGAGCTCGATGCGCTGCAGAGCCATCTCGGCCTTGCGCATGGCTTCGTCGTGGGCCGACAGCTCGTCCCGGAGCGACTTGAGCTCGGCTTCGCGGGTGCCAAGGGCGAAGCGCACCTGCTCCAGCAGTCCGCGAGCTTCGTCCAGCTCCACGTGGGCCGTCCGCGCACGCTCGCTGGCATCCTTGCGTGCTTCCACTGCCAGCATGATGCGCGCGGCGGTTTCGCCGGCTCCACTGGCGGCCTCCGTCATCTCTTGATCCAGGCGCTCGGCGCGCTGGTTCAGATCCCGAATGGAGGTTTCCACGCGCTCCAAGGCGCCGCGGGCGGCGTCCATCTGCTCGCGCACCTGGGCCAGCCGCACCTTGCGCTCGGTGACCAACGCCGCCTGTCCCGCCACGCGGTCGTTCCAGCTCATGGCCAGCGCTTCCGCCTTGGTGAGGGCGTGGCGCGCGTGCTCGAGCTGGCTCTCCAGCTCATCTCGCTGGTTCTGGCACTCGGCTTCCGCGCTGGTGGCGCCCTCGATGGTGCGCACGACCTCGGCGATCTCGGAATCCAACTGTGCGATGCGGTTTCGCGTGCGACCGATCTCGTCCTGCGTGGAAGATAGGTCCTTTTCCGCGTTCATGTGGGCGAGGGCACCCTCGTGGGCACCTTCACGCGCGCGATCGAGCGACGTGCCGAGCTCCGTGATGCGCGCGCGCAGGGCGTTGTGGTCCGTGACCAGACGGCCGCAGCTCTCTTCCAGCTGGGCCACGTCCTCGGCCAGGGTGCGCATCTCGCGCTTCTGCTCGACCATGGCCGACGCCACGTCGTCCCCGCTACCGCCGCTCATGACGCCGTCCGGACGCACCACCGTGCCGTCCAGCGACACCACCGTCGTGCCCGGGTGGCGCGCGGCCACCGCCAGGGCGTCTTCCGGCGATTGGGCGAGGAGTGCGTCGCCCACCAAGGCGCGCACCAAGAGCTCGTCCTCCGGCGCGTAGAACAGCCGGTCCGACAGCACGCCGAGCACGGCCGCGTCGCGCGCCGCCACTCCGTGCACCGAGCCCGCGACATAGGGCGGGCGTTGGGCCACGACGCTGGCGCGCCCGCGCTCGCTCTTGCGCAGCTCGTTCAAGAGCTCCACGCCGCGGTCGAGATCCTTGACCACCACCGTCTGCAGCCGATCCCCGAGCAGCCCGGCGAAGGCCGCGGTGAGCTCCTCTGGCGCCTCGATGCGATCGGCGATCATGCCCACCACGGAGGCGTCGTTCTTGCCGAGCAGGGCGCGGACGCCGGCACCCACGCCCTCCAGGCGGCGGTGCAGCTCTTCCAGGGCACGCAGCCGGTTCTTCTTCAGTCCGAGCTCGTTCTTGGCGGCGTCCACCGCGCGCTCGCTGTCGAGCTGACGCGCACCCAGGCCCGTCATCTCGCGCTCCAGCTCTTCGCGCTCTTGCGCCGTGAGGCGCTTGCCTTCTGCGAGCTCCGCGACGCTGCGCTCGAGGGCGTGCTTGCGCGCTTCCAGGTTCTCGATCTCGCCGGACATCTGATCGCGCTCGGTGCTGAGGCGATCCCGCCGCGTGAAAGCTTCTGCCAGGCGTTGCACCTGGGCGTCGAGCCGCGCGCTGACGGCCGCGACCTGGGCGCCGGTCTCCGCCACCAGCTGGCGCAGGCGCTGCACTTCGTCCAGGGCGCGCGCTTCTTCCGCGCGCAGATCGGCTAGCGAAGCGTCTTCTTGAGCAGCGTCCGCCTCGCGCGCGTTCTCGTCCGCCGACAGCGACTCGATGCGAGACTCGAGCTCGCTCTTCTCGCCGGCATGCTCCGCGAGGCGACGTTGGATCTCGTCGAGCTCGGAGCGCGCTGCGGTGAGGCGTTCTTCCAGGTGGTGCAGGCGATCCCGGGAGCGCTCGATCTCCGCGCTGAGACCGCTGACCTCGTTGTCGGCTTCGAACGCCGCCTTGGCGGTTTCGTCGGCGCGCGTTTCGATGCTGGTGGCCTCGCTGCGGGCCGCTTCCAGCTGGGTTTCTCCCTCGGAAAGCCGCGCCCGCGAGGCCTCCACGCCCTCCTTGGAAGCGCTGAAGGCATCGTGCTCCACGCGCTCCACGACGGTGAGCTCGAGGTACTTGTGGGAGGCGTCGTGCAGGAACAGATCTTCGAGCTCGGCGCGATAGGCGATGTAGCGCTCGGCCTTGGCCACCTGGCGCTTGAGCGAGGCGCGCGTGCGATCGATCTCGCTGACGATGTCGGTGATGCGCAGCAGGTTCTGCCGCGTCAGCTCCATCTTGCGCTCGGCTTGCTTCTTGCGCTGCTTGTACTTGGTGACGCCGGCGGCCTCTTCGATGAACAGGCGGCGGTCTTCCGGACGGGAGCTGACGATCTGTCCGATTCGGCCCTGCTCCACGATCGAGTACGCCTTGGTGCCGACGCCGGTGCCGAGGAACAGCTCCGTCACGTCGCGCAGACGCATCTGCGTCTTGTTGATCAGGTACTCACTGGTGCCATCGCGAAACAGTCGGCGCGTGACGCTGATCTCTGGATAGTCGCGATACTCCGGAGGCAACAGCTCCGCGTACGTCGGGTCGGAGTTGTCGAAGGTGAGGGTCACCTCCGCCAGGCCTGCGGGGCCGCGGCTCTCGGAGCCGTTGAAGATCACGTCCTCCATGGACTTGCCGCGGAGGTGCTTCGCGCTCTGCTCACCCATGCACCAACGGATGGCGTCCACGATGTTGGACTTGCCGCAGCCGTTGGGTCCCACGATGCCGATGACGTCGTGGTCGAAGTGGATCGCGGTACGGTCGACGAAGGACTTGAATCCCGCGATCTCCAGCTTCTTGATGTGCATCGAAAACGTCCCTTTTGGCCCGCCCCCAGCCTATAGCAGCTGGTGGACTCGGCGCTCTCACGATGACCCCGGAGGGGCACTGTTGTTTTCGGTCTTGGCCCTCGTCGGGCGCCAGACATCTAGCGTCACCGCACGTGATGTATGGTCACGCGAGGCACTGCACACTTCTACAGTGCGCGTGCGAGCGAGACAAGCACGAAAAGAAGGAGCGAGTAAGCCGTGAATATGGCTTGTGGTTTTGTCTTGCCGCCGCGAGCCCCGGCCCGCTCCGGGCATCGCGACGAACCAACATCCCTCGGCAGCAGTTGACAGAGCCTGAAGCCGAGCGCAATTAGCAAAGCACAGAAAATGACCTACGAGTACGTGTGCACGGCCTGCCAGCATCAATGGGAAGCGGAACAGTCGATCAGCGCCGACCCGCTCACCGAATGTCCCCAATGCAAGCAGAGCACCGCGAAGCGTCAGATTTCCGGTGGCCAGGGCTTCATTCTCAAGGGTGGCGGCTGGTACGCCGACGGCTACGGGTCCAAGAAGTCGGGGTCTGGAGAGACGAAGTCCACGACCGCCACTGCTCCCGCGAAGACGGAAAAGACCGAGCCCGCCAAGCCCGACAAGCCGAAGACCGAGGCCAAGAAGGACGGCACCCAAGCCGCCTGAAGACTTCGACCGCGTCGGCCCCGCCGGTGGGCGAAGACCTGCTAAAATGTGTAGGTGAAGATGGCCGACAAGAAACGACAGCTCGAGGAGCTTCGGAAGAAGCTGAGCGAAATCGACCGCGCGCTCTTGGAGCGCTTGGAGGAGCGGGCACGCGCATCGCGTGACATCCGCGCGCTCTTGGAAGGAGAAGCACCGGCGCTCGACCGCAGCGAGGCGGAAGGCCTGGATGCGCTCGCCACGGCGAGCGGAGGGGTGCTGCCGGAAGAGAGCCTGCGAGCGATCTTCAGCGAGATCTTCGCGGTGGGGCGCGCGCTGGAGCAACCCGTACGGGTCGCGTACCTCGGTCCCGAGGGTGGCTTCTGCCACGCCGTGGCGCAGGCGCAGTTCGGCGTGGGCACCAGCTTCCTCGAGTGCGCCACGGTGGTCGAGGCGCTGGACGAAGTGGAGCGCGGCCGCGCGGTCTACGCCGTGTTCCCCTTCGAGTCGTCGGTGGAGGGGCTCGTGCAGCCGTCCATCAACGCGCTGGAGCAGACGGACTTGGTGCTGGTCGCGGAGCGAGCCATGCCGGCGACCTACAGCTTGATGAGCCGCACGGAGAACATCGCGGACATCGACAAGATCTTCGCGACGGCGGCGGCGCACGCCGCGTGCGAACGCTTCTTGGAGCGCGAGCTCGCGAAGGTGAGCGTCATCGACGTGCGCTCTCCCGTGGTGGCGGCGGAGATGTGCGCGGACGACCACGGCGGCGCGGCCCTGGTTCCGGAGCCCGCAGGGCGGGCCCAGGGGCTCGGAGTGGTGCGCGCGAACATCGGGGACACGGCGGACATGCGTTTCCGCTACGGCGTGGCCGGCGCGCGCCCGGCGAGTCGCTCGGGAAACGACACCACCTGCTTGCTGTTCAGCGTGGACGACGCGCCGGGCGCTCTGTACGACGTGCTCCGGCACTTCGCAGAACGCGGCATCAACTTGAAGAAGCTGCAATCGCGCCCCGTCAGCGGGCAGGGTTGGGACTACGTGTTCTTCGCGGAGGTCACCGGTCACGTGACGGATCGCGCGGTGGTCACGGCGCTGGAAGCGATCAAGCGCAGCACCAAGTACTTGCGCGTGCTGGGCTCCTTCGCCACGGCGGAGTAGCTGGAAACCGCCGCCGAAGGCGGCTACGCTCGCGGCGCAATGAGGCCGCTCGTCACACCGTCCATCGAGTCGCTGGTGCCTTACGAAGCGGGCAAGCCCGTGGAGGAGGTGGCGCGCGAGCTCGGTGTCGAGAACGCCGTCAAGCTCGCCTCCAACGAGAACCCCTTGGGGCCGAGCCCGCGCGCCGTGGAGGCCGTGCGCCGCGCGGTGACGGAGGCGCATCGCTATCCGGACGCCGCCGCGTATCGCCTGCGAGAGCGCATCGCCCAAGAGCACGACGTGAGCATGGCGGAGGTGATCCAGGGCAATGGATCCAATGAGCTCATCGAGCTTCTGATCCGCACCTTCTCCACTGCGGCGGATCACGTGGTGTTCGCCGAGAACTCCTTCGTGGTGTACCGGCTGGCGACTCTCGCTCACGGCGTGCCGTTCACGGCGGTGCCGCTCCGGGATTGGACCCACGACCTCACGGCGATGGCGGCCGCGGTGACGCCAAAGACACGGCTGATGTTCATCGCCAACCCGAACAATCCCACCGGCACCTACGTGGATCGGAAGAGTCTCGAGCGTCTGCTCCAAGACGTGCCCCAGGAAGTGATCGTGGTGATGGACGAGGCGTACCTGCAGTACGTCTCCGCCGAGGACTACCCCGATAGCCTGGAGCTCCGCGGCCTGCGGGAGCGGTTGGTCAGCCTGCGCACGTTCTCCAAGATCTACGGGCTGGCGGCGCTTCGTGTCGGCTACGCCATCGGCCCCACGGATCTGGTGGACTACATGAACCGGGTGCGGGCGCCCTTCAACGTGAACGCCCTGGGGCAAGCGGCGGCATTGGCGGCCTTGGACGACCGAGAGCACGTGGAAAGGAGCCGCGCCCAGAACGCGACGGAGCGCGCGCGTCTCCAGGAGGAGCTCGCGAAGCTGGACGTGGGCGTGGTGCCGAGCCAGGCGAACTTCGTGTTCGTGGACGCGCGCCGGCCCGGTCGAGAGCTGTACCAAGAGCTCCTGAAGAAGGGCGTGATCGTCCGCCCCTTGGGTCAGACCAGCTTCCTGCGCATCACGGTAGGGACGGCGGACGAAAACACTCGCGCGCTGGCGGCGCTGAAAGAGGTGCTCGCGTGAAGCCATTGCACGCGCTGGTGATGCTGGGGTTGGCGCTCGCGGTGGCGGGCTGCCCCAAGAAGGACGACGTGATCGTCGAGGCCGCGGAGGGCAAGGCGCTCTCGGAGCAGCAGATCGACGCAGACCCGCTGGCGCTCTTGCCCGGCGGTGCCATCGGCATGCTCTCCGCGGACGCCAAGGCGCTGTTCGCGTCGCAGTTCGGCCAGAAGCTCGCGGCCATCGCCCAGGCGCCAATGCCCGCGAGCGCGGGTTTCGACGCCACCCGGGACCTCACGCACCTGTACGCGGGCTTCTACTCCATGCAGGGCGCCGATTTCACGGTGGTGGCCACCGGAAGCTTCGACAAGGCCCGCATCGAGCAAGCCGCGGACGGCGTGACGCAGACGCCGCTGGGCGCGCCGTTGGTGAAGAGCAGCTACGCCAAGCACACGCTGTACACCTCCCGCAACGTGGGCTTTACCGTGCTCACGGCGCGCACCGCGCTGGTCGGCAACGAAACCGGCATTCGTCGAGCGCTGGATCGCATTCAAGAAGGCCGAGTGAAGCGTGCGGTGCCGGACTGGTTCTCGGAGATCATGGACACGCCGAACGCACCCATGGTGATGGGCTTCGATCTCCGGGCGCATCCGCTGACGGACGCGACACGTCAGCAGTTCCCGTTCTTGCAAGGCCTGGAGACGGCCCGGATGGTCGGCAATTTCGAGGCGCCGGGGCTGAACCTGGCCGGCACCCTCACGTACTCCGACGAAGCCAGTGCCACCCAGGGCGCGCAGAACCTCCGAGACTTCGCCAGCGGCGTGCAGTCTCTGGGTTGGCTGGCCTCGCTGTTCAACATTCCGCAGCCGATCAAGAAGCTGGAAGCGGAGGCCAAGGGCACGGACACGCAGTTCGTGGCCGGCCTCGATGGTGAGGGCGTCGCGCAGCTCTTGGACCAGGCGCTCCGCATCGTGGGCGTGCCGGTGCAGCCCAAGGTGATCCCCGCCACCGTGTCTCCCGGGGTGACCGGCGAGGCGGGCGTGCCGCAGAAGTAGCCTCATGGCCCGCTTGAGAGTCCGCCCTGCGGCGCGGCCGCTCTCCGGGAGCGTGCCGGTGCCCAGTGACAAGAGCATCGGCCATCGTGCGCTGATCTTCGCCGCGCTTTCCGCCGGCGATTCGCTCATCCGCGGCTTCTCCTACGGCGAGGACAACGTGGCGACGCTGTCGGCGTTTCGCGCCATGGGTGTGGCCGCGCGGGACGACGGCCAGGGAGTGCTGCACGTCCGCGGCGTGGGTCTCGCGGGGCTTCGTGCGCCCGCGGAGTCCCTCGACTGCGGCAACAGCGGCACCACCATGCGGCTGATGAGCGGGGTGCTCGCGGCGCAGCCGTTCGCGAGCCGGCTGCATGGCGACGCGTCCTTGTCGCGGCGTCCGATGGGGCGGGTCGTCCATCCGCTTCGGCAGCGGGGGGCCGTCATTTGGGGCGTGCCCAAGGGGGACGACGTGACGGCCCCCCTCGAGCTCGGACCCTTGCCGGAGGGCACGCGCCTTGCGCCCCTCGAGTACACGCTGCCGGTTCCGAGCGCCCAAGTGAAGAGCGCCCTGTTGCTCTCGGGCCTGTTCGCGTCGGGGCCCACGGTGGTGGTCGAGCCGCTCGTCACGCGAGATCACACCGAGCGCATGATGAACGCCCTGGGCATGCCGATCCAGACGCTGGGCCCGATGGTGAGCTTGCACCCGCCAGCGGATCCCATGGCCATCCGTCCCTTCGAGCTCGAGCTGCCGGGAGATCTGTCCGCAGCGGCGTTCCCGCTGGTGGCCGCTGCGGTGGTGGACGGTAGCTTGGTGACGACGCGGCGCACGGGCCTCAACCCGACGCGGGCTGGCATTCTGGACGTGCTCCGGGGCTTCGGCGTCGAGTTCGGAGCGGTGCCCCAGGGGGACGCCCTGGGAGAGCCCTTTGGCGAGGTGAGCGTGCGGGCGTCGGCGCTCTCTGCTGCCCACGTGGGCGGGGAGCTCGCCGCGCGATCGATCGACGAGATCCCCATCGCCGCCGTGCTCGCGGCCCGGGCCCGTGGCGTGAGCCAGTTCTCCGACGTGCGCGAGCTGCGAGTGAAGGAGAGCGACCGCATCGCCGCCATCGTGCGACTGCTGGGCGCCTTCGGCGTGGCAGCGGAGGAGCGGGAGGACGGCTTCGCGGTGGAAGGACGGCCGCAAGGACCGCTCTCGGCGGCGGAGGTGAGCAGCGGTGGGGACCATCGCATCGCGATGGCTGCGGCCGTGCTCGCGCTGGTGGCCGATGGCGAGAGCCGCATCGACGACGTGGACTGCATCGCGACCAGCTTCCCGCGCTTCGCCGGAACGCTGCGCGCGTTGGGGGCGGAAGTGGAGGTCGAGACATGAGCCGCAAGCGACCCGTGGTGGCCATCGACGGACCGGCCGGTGCCGGCAAGACGACCGTGACCCGGCGCGTGGCCGAGGCGCTGGGCTACACGCTGGTGGACACCGGCGCGCTGTATCGCACCGTAGCGCTGGCGGCGGAGCGAAAAGGCCTTTCTTGGAGCGACGAGTCGGCGGTGGCCACGCTCGCGGAAGGTCTGGCGGAGCAGGGCGCGGTGCGCTTCGAAGGCCAGCGCATTACCCTCTTCGGCGAGGACGTGAGCCAGCTGATCCGCACTCAGGAGATCGCCGAGGGGGCCAGCCAGGTGAGCGCGATTCCCGGGGTACGGGCGGCGCTTTTGGACATGCAGCGCGCGGCCGGGGCCGAGGGCGGCGTGGTGCTCGAGGGCCGAGACATCGGCACCGTCGTGTTCCCCGACGCGGAGGCGAAGTTCTTCCTGACCGCCAGCGTGGACGTGCGCGCCGAGCGTCGCTTCCAGGAGCTGCGCTCCCGTGGTGCGCCGGCAGAGCTGGATCGCGTCCGAGACGAAGTGGTGCAGCGGGACCATCGCGACACCATGCGCCCCGTCGCCCCGCTGACGCAGGCGGAGGACGCGACGCTGGTCGACAGCTCCGGCATGAGCATCGACGAAGTGGTCGCGCACATCGTGAACCACACGCGGGACGTGGCGCGAAAGCTGGGTTCGTGATCCGAGCACTGCTGGCGGCGCTCTTGGCCGTCGTGATGACCGGCTGCGGTCCCGAGCGGATCCCACCGCCCTCCACGCCGGCGCCGGCGCTGGCGACCCCGGGCGCCGCCATCCCAGCGGATCTGGACGTGGCGGTGCGTCTGGATCTGGAACGGATTCGGAGCGCACTCGGACAAGCGGCGCTGGCGCGCTTGCGCGAGCAAGCGGCGGCCAGCGCCGGGCGGGAGCCCGAGCTCTCGCGCATGATGGCGGATCTGCTGCTCGCGTCGAAGACGATATGGGTCGCCCTGCGGCCGAACGCGAATCCGGCCCACATCGACAACGTGGTGATCCTATCGGGGCACTTCGCCGACGTGGATCCCAGGACCTATGCGCTGACGCCCCGCTTCGGGCCGGCCATCGACCTCGGCGGCGGGTGGCGCATGTACGAGCGCCAAGGCGTCAAGGAGCGCGTGGAACCGGCGCGGCTGTACGCTCGCGGGGACGAGCTGGTCGTGCTCGCCAGCACGGCGGAGATCGACAGCATGGAGCGCCAGCTCGAGCAGCGTGCCGGGGACGAGCACGTGGAGCCGGCGGACAAGGGAGTGGTGAGCTTCGCTGCCCGAGCGCCGGCCTTGGCGCGCTGGGTCGAGGACCGCAGCGTGACGGTGGCGCGGATGCTGGACAAGGGCCGCTCCGTGAGCGGCTTCGCCAGTCTGGAAGCGGCGGGCCTCGAGGCCGAGGTGGAGCTCGGCTTCGAGCAAGAGGAGCACGCCCAGGCGGTGGGGGAGGCCCTCGGCGAGCTCGCCCGCAGCATCCGAGGGCTGGGCAGCGTCGCGGAGAGCATTTCCAAGGGTCTCAGCGTGGAAGTGGTAGGGCGTTCCGTCGTGCTACGGCTGCGTCTTTCATCCGAGGTGCTGGCGTCCGCCATCGCCGCCGAGGAGCCCAAGTGACTCGCAAGGCCTACTCGTTTCGTGTCGTCGGCAGCGTCTTCTTCGCCCTGATCGCCCTGGGCATCGCCACTGGTGCTGCGATCTACTTCCACTACCTGCGCTACGTGCCCGTCGCCGCGGCGCACGTACCCCTGGATAGCGACGCCGTGGTGCGGGTCGAGGTGGAGAAGGTCGTGCTCTTCGATCCCGTGCGCAAGTACGTGTTCCCGATCGTGGACTGCGCAGGCTCACCCAAGATGAAGCCGACCCGCCACGAGCGCATCCAGGGTCGCTCACGCGTGGAGCTGGCCGTCGACCTTCGAGAAATCGTGTACGCCCAGGCCGGGAGCTCGAGCCAGTGGGTGCTGCTGTTGGGCGGGATGTTCCCCAAGTCCGGTGTGGTCGAGGGCATGGCCAAGGTGCTGCGCGAAGAAGGGCGCAAGGGCAGCGTGGAGGACGGCGTCTGGGTGGACGCGAAGGGCTGGGCCCTGGGTCAAGCCCAAGATGGCGTCGTCGTCCTCGCCAGCAACGCGGAGCGGGCGCGGGCCGCCCTCCCGGTGGGAAGCGCCGCGACCTCCTTGGGGTTGCCCAAAGAAGGCGCCGTGGCCTTCGCCCTCGCACGCCCGGCCCTGGATCGACTCACGGGGGCGGCCGGGATCCCCCCGCTGCGAGGCGTCACGTCGGTCCACGGTCACCTCGGGCTGTCCGGGGATGTCACCGGTCATGCCGTGGCCGGGGTGAGCCCGGGCGCGGATGCCGCGCAGGAAAAGCCCCAGGTGGAGGCATCGCTCCGGGCGCTGGCGGCGCGCCCGGCGGAGGCGGACGTCGCGGGGGAGGGGGCCGTGGCCGCCCAGGCGAAGGTGAGGGTGGCTTCCGAGGGTCTGGTCGTGGACTTCCCATGGCAGCTGTTGGACAGCGACCGCGGGGGTGGCAAGCTGGAAGCGCTGCTGTCCCAGCGCTTGTGCGGCGAGCCCCCCTAGGAACTTGGGGTTTGACTCACTAGGCCTCGTGCGCTACCTCACGCGCCCCCGGGCGTGGTGCGTGGCTCACATGCAAGCTCATCGCGGCCCTGCGGCTCACCCCGCACTCGACGCTACGCCAGGGCACGGAGGCATTGTTTCAATCCATGACTGACACCCAAACCACTCAAAACCAAAACCCCACTGACGGTTTCGCAGCAATGTTCGAAGCCAGCGAAGCAAACGCTGGCGGAATCGAGATCGGCGGAGAGGGACAGATCGTCACCGGCATCGTGGTGGCGGTGAATCGAGACGCCGTCGTCGTCGATATCGGCGGCAAGAGCGAGGGTGTCATCAAGGCGGACGAGTTCGTCGACGCGACGGGCCAGCTCGCCGTCGCGGCCGGCGACAAGGTCGACGTTTTCATCGAGAGTCGCGAGAGCGACGACGGCCTCATCTCCCTGTCCAAGGAGAAGGCCGACAAGATGAAGGTGTGGGACGAGATCTCCAGCGCGTGCGAGCGCGACGAGATCATCGAGGGCACCATCAGCCAGCGCGTGAAGGGCGGCCTGTCGGTCACCATCCGCGGCGGCGTGAAGGCCTTCCTGCCGGGCTCGCAGGTAGACCTCCGGCCCATCCGCAACCTCGAGAAGCTGATCGGCCAGACCTACGAGTTCAAGGTCATCAAGTTCAACAAGAAGCGCGGCAACATCGTGCTCAGCCGCCGCGTGCTCCTCGAGAAGGAGCGCGACGAGATGAAGCAGAAGACCCTGCAGAATCTCGAAGAGGGCATGGTCCTCACCGGCACCATCAAGAACCTCACGGAGTACGGCGCGTTCGTGGATCTGGGCGGCATCGACGGCCTGCTCCACATCACGGACATGTCCTGGGGCCGCGTGAACCACCCGAGCGAGGTGTTCCAGGTCGGGGACGAGGTCACCGTCAAGGTCCTCAAGTACAACCCGGAGACCGAGCGCGTCAGCCTGGGCCTCAAGCAGACCCAGGAAGATCCGTGGAACCACGCAGAAGAGGTGTACGTCATCGGCAAGCGCGTGACCGGCAAGGTCATGAGCCTGACGGACTACGGCGCCTTCGTGGAACTCGAGCCGGGCGTGGAGGGTCTCATCCACGTCAGCGAGATGAGCTGGACCAAGAAGATCAAGCATCCCTCCAAGATGCTGGAGATGGCGCAAGAGGTGGAGTGCCAGGTGCTCGAGGTGGATGCGCGGGCCAAGCGCATCAGCCTGGGCCTCAAGCAGCTCGAGCCCGATCCCTGGTCCTTGTTCACCGACAAGTACAAGCCCGGCGACAAGATCGCTGGCAAGGTGCGGTCGCTCACGGACTACGGCGTCTTCATCGGCATCGAAGAAGGCGTGGACGGCATGGTCCACAAGACCGACCTGTCTTGGACGGTCAAGGTCAACAACCCCGCCGACCTCTACAACAAGGGCGACGACGTCGAGGCGATCATCCTCTCCATCAATCACGACGAGAAGAAGGTCAGCCTGGGCGTGAAGCAGCTGTGGGACGACCCCTGGGGCAGCATCCTGGAGGAGTTCAAGCCGGGCAGCGTGGTGGAGAACATCGAGGTGCTGTCGGTGGTGGACTACGGCGCGTTCGTGCGACTGCGCGAGGGCATCGAGGCCATCATTCCGGCCGGCGAAATGGCCGCCGGGTCGAACCTCTCGGTGGGCGACAAGATCAAGGCCGAGGTCTCCAACGTGGACACCATGGACCGTCGCATCACGATGTCTACGCGGGCGCCGGGCGAGAGCCCGCAGGCCGAGCAGCTCCAGGTTCTCAACCGCGAGAAGGCGGGCAAGGGCGCCACGCTGGGCGACCTGCTCAAGGAGAAGCTGGGCGACAAGCTCTCCAGCATCGCGGCTCCCAAGGACGAGAGCGCCGAGGCCGAGGCCGAGGCGGCCCCCGCGGCGGATGCCGCCGAGGTTCAGGAGCAGCAGTCGGAGGAGTGAGCCCGGCCTCAGGCCGAGCTGGCACTGCGGCCCGGAGACGCCTCGCGCGTCGTCCGGGCCGTCGTGTATCAGGCTGGCGCGCACGCCGGGGACGCTCTAGCGTTCGCGCGCTGCCTCACGCGGGAGCAAGACGGTGACAGAGCCAGTGATCATAGAGAGCGGGGGGCGCGGCTGGAGCCGGCCGCGCATCGCGTTTCTGGCGATCAGCTTCGTCGCCATCGTTGCCCTCGCGGTGTGGGCGAGCGAAGTGCTGCTGCCCTTCATCCTGGCGACCATCATCGCTTACGTGCTGACGCCGTTGGTGGCGCTGTGCGAGCGCGCTCGCATCCCCCGCGCGCTGGCCATCGTCATCGTGTACGTGGTGACCATCGGCACGATCTACATGTCCGTCGCGGCCATTGCGCCGCGCATCTACGTGGAAGTGTCGAAGCTGTCGCGGGACGCCCCGACCCTCGTCAAGGAGCTCACGCGCAAGTGGGCGCCGCGCGTGGATACCTACGTGGGCGGTGTGCTCGACCGCGTGGACACCGCGGACAAGGAGCCGAAGCCGCCGCCCGCCCCCGCCTTCGAGGTGATCAAGAAGGAGAACGGCGGCTACGAGATCGAGCTCCGCTCCGGCGTCGACGTGGTGCAGGACGGCCCCAAGCGCTGGCGCATCATTCCCAAGCAGCCCGACACCGACGAGAAGTTCAGCGTGGCGACGCTCGCCAACGAGAGCATGGCGAGCCTGGGGAGCTACCTGAAGAAGAACGCCGTCGAGCTCATCAAGTTCGGCCAGCTGGTGGTGAGCAAGGTGGCGCGGGCCATCTTCCTCTTGTTCATGACGCTGATGGTCGCGGCCTACCTGATGCACACCCGCGAACAGATCCTCGACTTCTTCCGCTCGCTACCCCCGCCTCGCGCGCGCGGCAGCTTCGATCGCTTGATCTTCCGCATCGACCGCGGGCTCGCCGGCGTGGTGCGCGGCCAGCTGGTGATTTGCGGCGTGAACGGCGTGCTCAGTGCCATCGGCTTTTGGATGTTCGGCCTGAAATACTGGCCCATCTTGGCCATCATCGCGGCGGTCATGAGCATCGTCCCCATCTTCGGGTCGATCCTCTCCAGCGTTCCCGTGGTCATCATCGGCCTGACTCAAGACTTTTGGACCGCCCTGTGGGTGCTGCTCTGGATCATCGGTATCCATCAGGTGGAAGCGAACCTGCTGAACCCGAAGATCATCGGCGTGGCCGCCAAGATCCATCCGGTGCTGGTGGTGTTCGCGCTGATCGTAGGCGAGCACTTCTACGGCTTGTGGGGCGCGCTCTTGGCCGTGCCGGTGCTGTCCCTGGCGCAAAGTGTGTTCCAGCATTTCCGTTACGAGTCGATGCCGGACACCGGGCCCGACAGTCTGCCCCCGCCGCCGGTCGTCACGGAAGCGTGACGCGACGGGGATCGCGCCGGACCAACATACAAACGAACAGGCTGAGCTAGGGCTTGGGCAATGGGCGCCGGCGGCAGCTGCCGTTCACGCACGCGGGCTGGCACAAGCGTGCGGCGCAGCTCACCTGGCCGCCGCACTTCTGGTCGTGGTGCTGTTGTGTGAGCTCGCCGATGCGCTTGGCGGCGCTCAGGTTGCTGATGCCGCCGCAACCGGTGACGCCGGACACGCCGCCGACGTAGCAGGTGCAGTCCGCGTCTGCGCTGCAGGGCGAGGGCAGCTTTGCGAGCTCGGCGCGGAGCTTGTCTTCGAGCTCGCTGCACGCGCTCGGGGTGGCGGTGGCCGTGGCGGCAGTGGGGGTGCTGGCGGGAGCGGCGCTGGGAGCTGGGGCCTGCGTGGGCGAAGGAGAGGGCGGGGGACCGCTCGAAGCTCCACTCTTGCTGCAGCCGGCGGCGAACAGGGCGAGCACCAGAAAGCGACGCATGCGCCCAGGGTAGCGCTGCCCCGCCAGCGCGAAAATGCGGGTGGGCTTGCGCCCCTCCCGCCCGGAGCGCTATAGCGGCCCGCCGTGGCAAAGGAAGCCAGAAAGCTGCGTCGAGCAGCCACTCGCGGAGCCAGCGAGGGCAAGAGCAAGAAGAAGCAGCTCGAAAAGCCCTTGGTGGTCAAACCCCAAGAGGTACCCGACCCGCTTTCGGGCGAGGCCCTGAAGAAGATGCTCTGGCGGCTGGCGATCCCGCTGGTCGCGGTGTGGCTCATCGGCGGGCTGATCGCGGGCTTTACCTATTCCACCACCGGCAAGGCCGTCGCGCTGGGCGTGCCCGGCGTGGTGACGATCGCCCTCGCCGGCATCGTGTGGTGGGCCATCTCCCAGGCCAAAAAGGCTCGCGGCGTCGCCTCCATCTTGAGCAAGGTGGAGACGGCGGAAGATCGCAAGGCGGCCCTCGCGGAGCTCGACCAGAGCTTCAAGAAGAAGGACCCCGCGGCGATCTTCGCCCGCGCGCAGCTCGAGCTGCAGGAAGATCCGAAGAAGGCCCTCGCCACCCTGGAGACGATCGATCTGGGCAAGGTGATGGCGCCCATCGCCGACGAGGCGCGCGCCCAGCGGGCCATGATTCACCTGATGATCGGTCAGGTTGGTGAGGCGCGACCCCTCGCGGACGGCATCGATCTGAGCCGGCACCAGGAGGCCAAGGCCCGCGCCATGATGGCGGCGGTGATCGGCGAGGCGTGGGCGCGCAGCGGTCAGGCCAAGAAGGGCCTCGAGATGCTGGAGCTGTACGATCCGGAAGATCCGGACTTCGAGGCGCTGAAGCCGCAGCTGTGGCGCGCGTATTCCTTCGCCTACGCCTACGTGAGCAACACCAAGAGCATGCGCCGGGCGCTCCGCAAGCTGATGGAGATCGACGCGCGGCTCCTGGGCGCGTTTCTGGCCAAGAAGACCCATCCGCTGTTGCAGAAGGAAGCCAAGAAGCTCCTGGAGCAGAGCGGGCAAGTGCCGCGCAAGATGGTGGTTCAGCGTCGCGTCTAGAGCCCCGAGAGCGTCGCGGTTCCGATCGGCTTGACGCTCAGCTCGGGGAGCAGCTCGGCGAAGCTCACGACGCGGGCATCGGGCATGTCGACCTCGATGAGCTTGCGCACGAAGCGACGGATGTCGGGCTGAGTCAACACCAGCGCTTCGGCGCTGGGGCTGGCGCGGCGAACGGCGGTCACGATGTCGCGACCCGCGGCCGGGGCCAGCGTGAGGAAGCTGCCAGCGGCGGTGCGCTGGATGGCGCCGCGGATGGTCTCCTCGATGCCGGGCTCGAGCAGCACGACCTCGATCTCCGGCGAGCCGCCGGTGAGCTGATGGGTGATGGCCCGGCGCAGCTGCGAGCGCACGAACTCCGCGAGGTTCAGCGGATCCTTGTCGGCAGTGGCGACTTGCGAGAGCGCTTCGAGGATGGTCTTCAAGTCGCGAACCCCGACGCCTTCCTCCACCAGCCGGCGCAGGATGTCGGCCAACAGCGTGACGCTCACCGGCTTGGGCACCACTTGGCGAACGGTGGCGGGGGCGATCTGCTCGAGCTGATCGAGCAGCACCTGCGTCTCGGCGATGCCCAGGAAGTCGGCGGCCCGGGGACGCAGCACCCCCAGGGCGGCGTCCACCAGGAACGCGGCGAGGTCGCCATCGCCGAGCTCTCGCGGCAGCTCCAACACCTGGGCCGGCACCTCGTGGATGCTGAGCACCACGCAGCGCTCGGGTAGCTCGTCGTCCACCGAGACACGGGGCGCGGGCAGGGGCACACCGAGCTCCCGGAAGGTGAGCTCCTGCACCGCGGCCCCGGCGGAGCGGATCCCCGCGCGGCGGAGCTCCCCGCCGCGCACGTCGTCGTCCACCAGGCGCGCGAGATCCGCGCTCACGTGCAGCGACCAGGGCACCACAACGGGGACGAAACGCGGCGCGCGGTCGTCCTCGTCGCGCTGGATGGGCTCTGCTCCGCCGCCGTGCTCCGCCCGCGTTGCGGGCCGCGTGGGCGCCCGGGAGGCGACGAACAAGAGCCCGCCAATCACCAGGAACGGCAGCGCCGGCAGCCCCGGGATCGCCGCCAAGATCACCACGAACAGGCTCGCGACGCGGAGCGCCCGCGGCGCGCCGAAGATCTGACTGGAGAGCTCCTCGCCCAGCGGCGTGTCCGGCTCCTCGCTGGCGACGCGGGTCACCAGCACGCCCGCGGCGGTCGCGATCACCAGCGCCGGGATCTGCGAGACCAGGCCGTCGCCGATGGTGAGCAGGCCGTAGCGCTTGAGGGCGCCGACCACTTCCATGTTCTTCTGGCCGACGCCGATGGCGAGGCCGCCCAGGATGTTGATCAGCGTGATCAGGAACGACGCGATGACGTCCCCCTTCACGAACTTCATGGCGCCGTCCATGGCGCCGTAGAACTGGCTCTCCCGGGCCAGGGCCCGGCGGCGGCGCTTGGCCTCGTTGCCGTCGATGCTACCGCTGCGGAGCTCGGCGTCGATCGCCATCTGCTTGCCGGGCATGGCATCCAGCGTGAAGCGGGCGCCCACCTCGGCCACGCGCTCGCTGCCCTTCGCGATCACGACGAACTGGATGATGGTCAAGATCAAGAAGATGACGCCGCCCACCACGTAGTTGCCGCGCACCACGAACTGCCCGAACGCGCGGATCACCTCGCCGGCGTCGGCTTGCAGCAGGATGAGCCGGGTGCTGGAGACGTTGAGGGCCAGGCGGATGAGCGTGGTGATGAGCAGCAGCGTGGGAAACGCCGCGATGCGCAGGGCGTCGCTCACGTACAGCGTGATGAGCAAGATCGCCACGGACGACGCGAGGTTCGAGGCGATCAGCAGATCCAAGAGCCACGTGGGCAGCGGCACGATCATCAGCCCCACGACGGCGATGACCAGCGCAGCCAGGGCGGCGTCGGCGGTGCCCAGCTTCTTCTTCTTCTGACCCAGGACGAGAGCGGAGGGTGCGGGCATGGTTCAGCTCGGTGCGGAGAACAGCGCCAGCACGCCGGTGTACAGGTGCAGCGTGGGGCGCTCGCGATGGGGCGCGATCTCGAAAGACGACTGCATGCCGGCGAAGGGCACACCGGCGAAGCGCGTGCGGATGATGCCGATGTCCACGTCCGGCGACGGGTACAAGGACGACCCACGGCCCGCGCAGTTCAGGTACAGCGCGAAGCGCGGCACGCCGCCCGCGAGCCCACGGTGCATTTCGCGCACCGTGCGCTCGAGATCCGAGCGCGCGGCCCCCGGGTCTCGGATGCCAAAGGCGATGCGCATGCCTTCGTCGACCTCGTCGGAGATCATCAGCCCGCGGCGCACCGGATCCACGCCTTGCACGCCGCGAATCACCAGCTCCGGGCGCTCTTCGCCCTCGCGCTCCTCCGGCGCCAGCACTGCCAGCACCAGCGGCTGGCCGCTGACCTCGTTGCCGATGGCGGTGAGCACGTCCAGAGCGGCCTCTCCCTCGATGCGGGTGACCATCGAGCCGCGGGTCTCGGTGATGCGCCGGAGGGGCATCAAGAGCCGGCACGCCGGGCTCGAGCGCACCGCGGGGGAGGTGAGACCGCGGAGCACGATGGCGACGCCGCCGCCGCTGTGGACCTTCCCCTCGGCATCGATGGCAGCGACGGGCCCGGTGCTGCCGGCGCCGAACACCTGACCCAGGCCGCGACCGCGGGCGAGGGGCTCGAGCGCGTGCGGGCTGAAGCCGTCGGGCCGGATGAAGACCGCCGCCGGGGCCGGGCGTCGCGCCATGCGATCCACCAGCTGCGAGGCGAGGCTTTCCGCGACCGCCTCCGCGTCGCCGCCGGAACCGACCAGCACCTCCGGACGCCCGCCGGCCCACACCAAGCCGGAGGCAGCGCTCTGGTTTTCCAGCTCGCCGTCTTCGTTGAGCACGGCGGCGCCGCTCACCACCAGGGCGGGCACGCCGCCGAGGACGGGAGCGACCGCGTCCGCCACGGCTCCGGCCCCTTCGGCCAGGCGGCCGCTGACGAACACCAGGGCGCCGCTCGCGCGCCCGACCCGGCCCAGCGTGAGAGACAGCTCGCGCGCCACCCGCTCCGGGCTGTCGGTTACGGTGCTGAAGCTGTGGGCCGGGGCCGGCATCACGCGGCCCCACGGTATTTTGCGACGGCCCCGACCGCAAGTGCTCCGAAGGAATCCTTGGTTATCGCACTCATTCCTGTAATGATCGCCGATTGGATGACTTCGGCGGCCGAAGAGCTGCTCCTCAGATCCTACGGGGCCAGTGACCTTGGACGCCGCAGAAAGGTGAACGAGGACGCGTTCCTTTGTGACGACGACCTCGGTCTGTGGGTGGTGGCCGACGGCATGGGAGGCCACGCGGCCGGAGAGGTGGCCAGCCAAGAAGCCATCGACACCATCTACGGAATGATCAAGCGCGGGCGGGAGACGCTGCCCCTCGATGGCGAGTTCAACGAGGACAAGGCGCGCTCGGCCTGCCGCCTGCTCGAGGGCGCCGTGCAGGCCGCCACGTACATGGTGTTCGCCATGGCCGAGCTCGACAGCAACAAGGCCGGCATGGGCACCACCATCAGCGCCATGATGCGCTTCGGGGACTTCGTGGCGCTGGGCCAAGTGGGCGACAGCCGCATCTACCGGGTGCGCAGCACGCAGGTCGAGCAACTGACGGAAGATCACACACTTATCGCCTGGCAGCTCAAGCAAGGCCTCATCACCGAAGACGAGGCCAAGCACGCCAAGCACAAGAACGTGATCACCCGCGCCGTCGGCAATCGCGACTACGTCCAGGTGGACACGCTGGTGACGGAGCTCCAGCTCGGCGACCAGTTCCTGCTCTGCAGCGACGGCCTCCACGGCTACCTGCGCATGGAGGAGATCCCCGAGATCGCCGCCCAGGGCGGACGTATGGCCGTGCACCGCTTCATCGACCTCGCGAATGGTCGCGGCGGACGCGACAACATCACGGCCATTCTCGTCGAAGTCTGCTGATTGTCGGTTCGCCGCGGAACCTCGCGGCCCGCTCGCCCATTTGTTGTCCGTTTCCACGCTTTTCCGCTACCGAGCGACAAACCCTGGCTCAGGAGCTCACATGGAATCGCGTCGCGTCGGTGTGGTGATGGGTGGAACCTCCGCCGAGCGAGACATCTCGCTCAAGACCGGCGCCGCCGTCGCGCGCGCCCTGGAGCAGGCCGGCCACACGGTGGTGCGGGTGGATCTGGCTCCCGGAGCCGACGCCATCGACACGCTGCGCGCCGCCAGGATGGACGTGGCGTTCCTGGCGCTCCACGGCCGGCTGGGCGAGGACGGCTGCATCCAGGGGCTGCTCGAGCTCCTGGGCGTGCCCTACACGGGCTCGAACGTGCTCTCCAGCGCGCTGGCCATGGACAAGCTCAAGGCCAAGGAGCTGTTCCGGCTGCACAACGTGCCCACGCCGCCCTACTACGTGTTCGACCAGCGCCACAGCCTGGCGGACATCGAAGAGGTGCACGGGTCCTTCGGCTATCCGGCGATCGTGAAGCCCCGCCGCGAGGGCTCGAGCGTCGGCGTGGAGAAGGCCGGAAGCCCGAGTGAGCTGGCGCGAGCCCTGGAGCTGGCGCTCGAGCACGACACCGGCGTCATCGTGGAGCGCTTCATCGCGGGTCGCGAGATTGCCGTGGGCATCCTCGACGGCCGCGTGCTGGGGGCCATCGAGATCGCGCCCAAGAAGGGCATCTACGACTACGAGGCGAAGTACACGCCGGGCATGACGGAGTATTTCATGCCCGCGCGCATCCCGCCCACGCGCTACCGCGGAGTGTTGAACCTGGCCGAGCGCGCCGCCGAGGCGCTGGACTGCGCCGGCGCCGTGCGCGTCGACCTGATCGTGACGGAAGGGCAGAACGAGTACGTGCTCGAGGTCAACACGCTGCCCGGCATGACGCCCACGAGCCTGTTGCCGAAAATCGCCGACGCCGCCGGCTACGGCTTCACGGAGCTGTGCGAAGCGATCCTCGCCCGGGCCACGCTGCACGTGGGCAAGGCCGCCACGCCGGTCAGTGCCGAAGAGCCGGCCCCGGCGACCGCGCCCCTCGCCGTGGCGGTGTGATCACTTCGCGCAGCGCGCACGCACCGCGTCGTCGTGCTTCGTGACCAAGGCGTCCACGGCCTTCGGGTCGTCCCCCGGGGGCCGAAAGACGTAGCGGTCCGCGTCGGCCTGGGCGCGTTCTTTGGCGTCCGGCGCCACGATCGTGCCCGCGATGCCCAAACCAAATCCAACCCCAATCAGGATGCTTCCGGCAGCCAGCTTGCTGCCATTCACGCTGTGGTCCTCCTCCGGCGCGCCGTTGGCGTTGGTGACCGTGGTGGTCTCGAAGGAGCCGGCGAACAGCACCGTGCCGACGGCGAGGGCCGCCAGGCCGCCGATGCCGAGGCCGGCGGCGATGATGCGATCGCGATCGTGGGGCGCGACGCGCTGGGCGTGATCGTCGAGCAGCGGCGAGGGGCCGAGCTCATCTCGTAGCGCGGGAAGACTTTCGGGATCCGCCTCGCCGACGCGGTACACGCCCAGGCCGTCGTCGTGGCGCGTGGTGTGCGTCTCCGAGGCGAGCTCGTAGCGGGTGGGGGCGAGGGAGAGCCAGTGCTCGGATTCGCACGCGTTCTGGGCGCCGCCGCTGGGGAGCGGGTGCTCCCCCGGCAGCCGCTGCACGGTGGTGGCGCAGCCGGCGGACAGAAAGACGAGCGCCGCCGCGAGGGACCGCATCCTGCTCTTGGTATCACGCCGCCCGGCGGACGTCAGCGGATCATGGCGCGAATCTCGGCGTCGTTCCGGTGCGCGCGGAGGTCTTCCACCAGCGCTTCGCGAGCGCTCCAGGGCAGCACGTTGCCCCGCGGGGTCGCGTACTCGAGGTAGAGGTTATCGTCCGTGGAGAGCATCTTCTCGCGGCGCCGGCCGGCGAGGGAGGCGGACTCGTCCAAGAACGCGTCCAGGCCGTGATCGAGCACCAGGATGTCGTCCGTGAGGGACGTGAGGGGCCGCGCGTTGGGAACCGTTTGAGCGAAGGTCGGATCCGCCTGCAGCTCGACCAGGTGTTGGCGAGACGCGGTCAGCGGCTCGTCGCTGGCCACCAGGATGCCCTGGCCGCCGCCGTAGAACAGCGCCACGTGGGAGAACTCGTCCCGCAGGGTGTTCACCAGCGTGGCGAAGTCGCGACGCTCCACGTGATGCAGCTGCACCCACTGCTGGAAGATGCCGCCGTCCTTCAAGTGCTGGTGCACCAGCCGGTAGTACTCGCGGCTGTACAGGCTGGAGGCGCCGGCGAACCACACGCTGGACAGCTCCATGCTGATGAGGTCGTAGCGGTCCTGGCCCACGAGCAGGAAGTTCCGGCCATCTCCCAGGTGCAGCTTCAAGCGCGGGTCGTCGAGGGCGCCGCGGTTCGGTCCGTCGAAGTAGGTGTGGGCGGCCTCCACGATAGCCGGAGAGATCTCCACCAAGTCCATGCCCTTCCAGGGATATGCGGCGAGGGTTCCCAGGGTGGTGCCGGTACCGCAGCCGATCACGAGCACGTGATCGAAGTGCTTCACGAACAATGACGGATAGTGCGCGAAGAAGCGCTGGGCGTTCAGCTCCCAGCCGTTGTTCCCCTGGAACTTGCCGTTGGTGTAGAGCGTGTAGATCGTGTCCTTGCGCGTGACGGTGGTGACGCCGCCGTGGATGTCCTCGCGCATCATCACGATCTCGTCGGGCTTGGCGGCGCCATCGAAGTACACGTTGGTGCCGCTCGTCAGCCGCGCGAGGTTCCACGCGGGAGCCAAAAGCACGGCGGCTAGGGCCGCGGCGGCGAGCCCCAGGGGCCAGCGCCGGGACGAGAGCGAGCGGGCCGTGGCGGCGCCGGCGATGGCCAGCACCAGCGCGACGGCGCCCAGGGTCTTCTGCGCGCCGAGGGCCGGCAAGATCAGGTAGCCCGTGGCCATGGATCCGAGCACCGCGCCGATGGTGTTCACCGCCGTGAGGCGGCCCACCAGGTGGCCGACGGTTGCCGTGCGCGCCACGCGCTGCAGGAGCAGCGGGAAGGTGAGGCCCATCAGCGTGACGGGCAGACACAGGATGAGGAACGCCGCCAGGGCGCGCATCAGCTCGCGACCGGCGAAGGTGGTGATGGCCTTGCCGGTGCCCGCGAACATCAGCGGCAGCACGTCCCAGAGGGGCAGCGTCGCCGCCAGGGCCAAGCCCGCGGCGGCCAAACCGAGAGGCAGGGCGGAGGTCCCGAAGCGACGCTGCGCAGCCGGGGCTCGCGCCGCACCAATGGAAAGACAACCCAGGAACACGGCCAGGATCAGGCCGAAGGCATAGGCGCTGTTGCCGATCACCAACGCCAAGAGATGCGTGAACACGACCTCCGCGGCGAACACCAACCAACCGGAGACGAACGCCAGCACCAAGAGCTGCACCAGCTCCCGGGTGCTGGGCTCGGCGTCCAGGGGCTCGTCGGCCTCGCGGGGGGCTTCGCTCGCCGGGCTCGAAAGCCCGCCGCGGCGGGCGACGAAGAGGGCGGCCACGCCGATGCTGGCGCTGCCCACGGCAGAGGCGATCAGCGTGTGGTCCAGGCCCAAGAGCGGCAGGATGACGTAGGCGGCGCCCAGCGCACCGAGGGCACCGCCCACGGTGTTGGCGGTGTACAGGGCGCCGAGGCGCCGCTCGCGCTCCTCACGTTCGGCGCGGCTGGCGGCAGCTCCGTCGCCGAGGGCGCGGGAGAGCAGCGGCAGCGTCGCGCCCATGGCCGTGGTGGGCACGATCACGACCAGCATTGCCAGCGCCCAGCGCAGCACGCTGAGGAGCGCCAGGGAGCCCGGAGCGGAGCGCGCCAGCGACACGTACAGCGGGGTGAGGGCGGCGAAGGCGGTGGGGCCGAGGGCGACCGTGAGGGCCACCACCAACTCCAGGATGCCGTAGGCGAACAGCGGCCGAGTCACCTTGCGCGACCAGCGCCCGCCGAGGTGGGCGCCGAGGGCGAGGCCGGTCATGAACGCCGCGAGCACCGCGCTCACCGCGTAGGCCGTGGAGCCCACGATGTAGCTCAGGTACTTGGAGAAGCAGAGCTGATCGATGAGCCCGGTGGCGCCGGACACCACGAAGAGGGTCACGGGGATCCAGAAGGGAACGGCCCCGGGGCTCACGGAGACGCGGTCTCGGGCGGTGGCGACGGACGCTGCGCTGCTCGACACGGCCGGGACCATACCGTCGGCCCGCGGCGACGCAATGCGTTAATTCACTCCGGGCAGCGCCGCGCGGGCTGCCGCGCGAGCAACGACTCCGTGAGCTCGTCTTGGGTGGCGTGGGGCAAGGAGCCCTCGACGCCGATCACGGCATCGAGGCGCGAAGCGCGGAAGCGGAACGTGTAGGACAGCGCGTATTCCATCTGCCCTTGGATCCAGCAGCGCCCGCCATTGCAGCCGTAGCCGTCAGGCGGGAGCTCTCCGGAGGCGATGCCATCGAGGGCCCGGAGGGTCCGGTCGAGCTCGATGGTGTTCGTGCACACCAGCTTCGTGCGGCGCACCCAGCCGTCGGCATCGGCGGGGGGATCGTCGTTGCCGAAGTCCGTGTGCGCTTCCGCCAGGAACACGCCGCGCGCGGGATCGATCAACGACGCGAAGGTCCGGCGCCCGGCGTGAACGTCCAACAGCTGCTCGAAGCTGGGCGGCTCGACGCGCGGAGCCGCCGTGGTGGCCGGCGGCGGCACGCTCACGGTGCTCGGCGGCGGCTCGGGAGCGCGTGGCGCGCACGCCGTCAGAAGGCAAAGCGTGAGTGTGCGATGGAGCGACAGACCCCGAGACTACCGCCCTCCGCGCGCGCTCTTCGTTCTTTTGTTGGTCCGCCGCGGAACCTCGCGCTCGACGCTCGCGCGCCGCAGTGCCAAGACCTTGGCCATGGAGGTCGAGCTCCACGGACAGGCCGGCGCCGAGCAAGCCTTGGCGCAGGCCATCGACCGTCACCGAGCGCCGCCCTTGGCTCTCGAGCTCACCCGCCGCGGTCTCGGACCGTACCGGGCCTACGGCGAGATGCTCCTCGCGATCCGCGAGCTCTCACATCGCGGCGCGAGCCTCGAGGTGATCGGCAAGAGCGTGAAGGGCGAGCCGATCTTCGCGTTGGGCGTGGGCCCGGCGGAGGCCAAGCGCACCACGGCGCTGGTGAGCGGGCTTCACCCCACGGAGTGGATTGGCATCGAGACGCACTTCGCGCTCTTGGATCGACTGCTGGAGCTGCCGCCGACGGATCGCCGGGTGGTCGCGGTGGTGGTCGCGAACCCCGACGGCGTGCTGCGAGTGGGGGACAACCTGAAGAAGGGCCGCCGCCGCTTCGTGCGACACAACGCCCGCAAGGTCGACCTGAACCGCAACTTCCCGAGCTTCTGGGATCGCTTCAGTCTCGCGCGCTATCTGCTGTGGCCGGTGTTCGCCGGCGGCAGCGGGCCCGCCAGCGAGCCCGAGGTGCGCGCGCTGGTCACGCTGTTCAAGGGCAAGATGGTGGATCGCGCGCTGAGCTTCCACAGCTTCGGCGGCATGGTGCTGTATCCGTATGGTGCGCTGCTGCGCGCGCCGCTGGACGTTCGAGATCTGCGCCGCTGGGCGCGCGCCGTCGCGCGGCGCGCCGACCCGCACCGGCCGTACCGCGCGGTGCAGTCGTCGCGCTGGGTGCCGGGCTTCACCGCGCCGGGCATGGAGCTCGATTGGTTCTACGACGCCCACGGCGCGCTCAGCTTGCTGGTGGAGTGCTCCCGCGGCGGGCTCGGCTTCGACTTGGATCGCGAGAGCCTCAGAGCGCTGCGGCCGGGCAAGGTGTTCGAGCCCTTCGCCTGGTTCAATCCGCCGCGGCCGGATCGCTCCGCGAGCCACATCGCCGCCGCCGTCGAGCCCTTCGCCCGCGGCGAAGCGCTCCCCGCGCCGCGCGCTGCCACCGCACCGAGCGCTCGCGCCAGCGCAAATCCAGCGTGAAATGCGCCTCAGCGCCGCGTTTGGCGCGCGGGCCGGCCGGCGTGGTTCACAGGTTGTCGAACGGGGACGTTTTGGCTATCTTCCGCCGCCTCTCGGTCCCCATCGTCTAGTCCGGCCCAGGACACGGCCCTTTCAAGGCTGTAACACGGGTTCAAATCCCGTTGGGGACGCCCTTTGGAGTCGCAGAGCGACGCTCGTCAACACGGGGCGAGCGTCGCGGAGCGACGGTAGGCATACGGGGTACGGATCCGGGTTCGCTCCGGTCCTCGGCGCCTGCGGCGCCTGCGGTCCTCGCGGCCTCATGGAACCCCCGGTTCGTCGTTTGGAGACGGGAGCAAGGATGCTAGGCGCCGAGCAGTTCTGCAGTCGCTGCGGCTCGATGCTGTGCGGCACCGTCCGCGGTGGGTGCACGGCAGCGCGGGATCCAAGGCTCCGGGGACGTCATCCCCGAGGGCGTCGTGACTCACGACGCGTTTCCGCCGTCAGGGAGCTAGCGCGCCCATCGCAGCGCACGGGCCGGCTGCGGCGGGAGTGACGTCACCGCCGTCGGGATCCGCCAGCCCGGGGTCGGCCACCACCGAGGCGGCGTCGAAGCCCAGGCCTTGCCACTCGGTGAAGGAGTACAGGTCGCCCTTGTCGCCCCACTGACCGCCGGCGGCGAACAGCGCGAAGTCCACGCTGCCCGCGCTGTTGAAGTAGCAATTGTCCGTGAACGTGAGCTCCGGGACGGTCTTGTCGTAGAGCGCGTCGGAGGCGTAGGTGCCGATCACGATGCCCGCGTTCTCCTGAGTCGATTGCGCCAGCTCGAACACCACGATGTTGCGGCGGAAGACGATGCCCTTGGGGTCGTCGTAGGTGCTGTCGGACCAGGTGTCGGTGGGATTGAGCCCGAGACCGCGCGTCTTGTAGAGCGTGTTGTGCTCGAACACCTGGTCGGTCTGGTGCGTGGGGCCGCCGAAGTCGCGGCTTGTCAAGCTGGCGCTATTCCGTACCACGTTGTGGTGCACGTGGGAGTGCGCGGTGCCGGTGCCCACGCTGAAGAACTTGCAGTTCTCGAGCTCGTTGTGATCCACCTCGAAGGTTGCACTTTCGTCCGTGGCGGCGTGCTTGTACTTCAGGCAACCGCCGGTCTTGTCGGAGCTGGGGTCCGGGGTCTGCCACAGGCGGCTGTGGTGCACCCGCACTCCGCCGCCGCCGAAGAGCACCATGTCGCTGCTGTTCTCGGTGGCTTGACCGTTGGTGTCGGCGTTGGTGCGGTCGTAGTTGTCGTGCAGGTCGGAGCAGCCCACGTCCACGGACGTGCTGCTCACCACGTAGAGCCCCGCGATGTTGCCGTTGTCCACGCCGTCGGTGTCGTGGATGTGCGCTCGCTCGACGCCGACGTCGTCGGCTTCCTCGATGCGCAAGCCGGAGCCGTAGCTGCCGGCGATCTCGAGGCCTTCGATGCGGAAGTGCGACAGCTGCGCCAGCACGATGCCCGCGGCCTGGGAGGCGGGCGCGATCACCGGCTTCTGCCCGGGATAGGCCGTGATGCGGATCGGGTCGCTGCTGGTGCCGTTGACGTTGCGGAAGCGCGCGACCTGTTCTTGTCCTTGGTAGTTGTAGACGTCGCCGTAGGTGCCATCGAACAGGTACACGACGTCGCCCGGGCCGAGGTCGACAGCACCGGCGGGCTTGACCGTGCTGCCCTGCTCGCCCGGCGTGCCGTAGTAGGAGACGACGTTGGCGAGGCTCTGCCACGGCTTGCCGGCGCTGCCGTCGCCGGAGGTGTCGTTCCCCGTGACCGCGTCGATGTAGTAGCAGTGCCCGCCCGCCGTCGCTTCGCATGCGGTGCCGGAGGGCACCGGAGGTGGCTGACACACGCTCGCCGTCGGACCGATCTCGCCAGCGCCGCCTCCCGCTCCCGCGCCGCCGCCCGCGCCTCCGGAGCCGGCCGTGCCACCCAATCCGGCGTCGGCGCCGCTCCCCGCCGCGCCGCCGCTTGCGCCCCCGGTCCCACCGGATCCACCGGATCCGCTGGATCCACCCGATCCCGGATCCGCCGGATCGTCCGAGCCACACCCCGTCGTCCCCAAAGCGAAGATCACCACTGCCAGCGCCACACGAAGCATCATGACCGTCCCGTCAGCAATCGTCGTGCCGTGCTAGAAGACGAGCAATGAAGCTCGGGGTGTTGGTGGCGCTCGCAGCCCTTGGTGCCGTGGCGGCCTGTGGAAAGGACGAATCCGCCGTGACGACGGATGCGGGGGTGAGCGCGGACGCCGCGAAGGGCGGGGCTGCCGGCAGTGACGCCTCGGCCTCCGGCGGGATGGCGGGCAACGGCGCCGCGGGTGCTGCTGGCGCAGGTGGGGCTGGTGGCGGGTCGCCCTGCACGGTGAACGCGGCGCACTCGCTGCAACTGAACCCGCAGGAGCCCGTCGGGTTCCCTTCGCTCGTTGCAACGGAGGCCGGCGTGGTGTTGGTGCTTCGGCGCGGGGGGTGGACGACGACGGGCATGAGCCACGTCCTGATCGATCCGAAGGCCCCCTGGGCGTCCGCGCTGGGCTCGATGTGGCCCGCCGTGAACTTCGACGGCGCGGGTGTGGTTGGCCCCGGAGCGTCGGGGCACCACTCTTTCCTGTTCACGGAGTCCACGATCAGCACCGTCGACGACGCGCCAGCGAAGAGCTGGAGCGTGCTTCATGCGCCCGACGCGACCGTCGGTGGCTCGCCCCCTGCGGCGACTCCCGTGTTCGGGGGAGAAGCGTCGCCGCTGTTCACGACGCACACCAGCGCGGGCCCCGCCGTCTACGCCTACGCCAAGGTTTCGTCTTCCGAGTACAGCGCCAGCTTGGTCGTCGGCAGCACGGTGTTCGACGACTTCGCGTGCGGCAAGTACTCCCTTCAGGGCCAGGCCGTCGTCACCGGCCCCGACAGCGTGCTCGTCGCCCAGCGCAGCGCGGCACCCTTCGGACAGTGCACCTCCGCCAGCACCGGCGCTGCCGACCGCGTGCAATTCTCGACCATCACGGGCGACGGCCCGCCGGTGTTCGCCAGCGAGCTGTCCGCCGATTTCCTGACCTTCGCGGGCAATGAGCACGGCGGCTATGCCCTTCAGAAAGGCGCCGGGTTGGCTGGGCCCGCCGTCGTTCCCGTGTCTCCCGCGGGCGTGCTCGGCACCGCTTTCAACGCAGGCTTCGTCGACGTCATCGGTGTCGCGGGGCCAGATCTCGTGGTGTGGAGTCAGAGCGCTCCCACGAAGCTGACGCGCTTTTCTCCCAGCGGGCAGAAGCTCCAAGAGCTTCAGCTGACGTCCGCTGAGCTCGGCGGCACTCCCAACGAGCGCACGCAGTTGCTCGGTGTGGGCCATCAGATCTACTGGGCGTGGGACAACGGCGGCGGCCCCGGCGGCCTCGCCGGCAACACCGTCTACGTGGCCCGTCTCGACTGCGCGCCCTGAGCCCTCATGCCCTTCGATCCTTGTGTTGGCTCGCCGCGGAACCACGCGTGACGGACCGCGCGCACGCCACGAAGGCGGCAAGCTTCGGATCTTGCTGCGTGGCCCGCGGGTAGTAGAGGAACAGGCCGGGATGGTGCGGGCTGAACGCATCGAGCACGACCTCCAGCCGTCCGCTGCGGACGTCCGGGTGGGCTTCTTCTTCCGCCACCATCGCGAGGCCGAGGCCGGCGCGGGCGGCGGAGAGCAGCAGATCGACGTCGTTGGACGAGATCGGTCCGCTGACGCCCACGTCCAGCGGGCGACCCTTGGCCTCGAACTCCCAGCGCCACTGTTCGCCGGTGGTGGGCGAACGCCAAGCGAGGCAGGTGTGGTCCAGCAGGTCGCGGGGCTCGTTCGGGCGCCCGTGACGGGCGAGGTAGCGCTTGGAGCCGACCACCACGAAGCGTGCGCGCTCCGTGAGGCGCACGGCGACCATGTCCTTTTCGACGGCTTCCCGAAGACGGATACCAGCGTCGAAGCCCCGGGCCACGATGTCGACGTTGCGATCCTCCGCGATGACCGCGACGTGCACGCCGGGATGCCGCCGCGCGAACTCTGCGAGCACCGCTGGTAGCAGACCGCGGCACACCAGCCGAGGAACGTTGAGGCGCAGCGTGCCGACCAGCTCGTTGCTGGGGGTGCGCGCGGTCTCGAGGGCGGCCTCTGCCGCGGCCAGGGCTGGACGCGCGCTGTGCGCCAGCCGGCGGCCGGCGTCCGTGAGGTTCACGCTGCGAGTGGTGCGCACGACCAGGGAGCTGCCGAGCTCCCGCTCCAGTCGGGTGATGGCTTGGCTCACCGCCGAGGGCGAAATTCCCAGGCTCGCGGCGGCACGAGAGAAGCTCAGCTTCTCCGCGACCGCCAGGAACACGGGGAGCTGCGAAATGCCGCCTTGTATTGATGAGCTGCGCTTCATGCCGCCTTGCAGATTACGACTATTCTCGAAGCAATCCCAGGGGCCCATGCTGGGGGCATGAGCGAGCAACAAACACGGTTGGACGGCGTCTCCGAGTACTCCCTGTTGGGCAAGAGCGGCCTGCGGGTGAGCCCGCTGTGCCTGGGCACCATGACCTTTGGCACGGATTGGGGTTGGGGCACGCCGAAAGAGACTTCGTTCCGCATCCTCAAGCGCTACCTGGAAGCGGGCGGCAACTTCGTGGACACGGCGGATGGCTACACCAGCGGCGTGAGCGAACAGATGCTGGGCGACTGGTTCGCCGAGACCAAGCGGCGCGACGAGATCGTGCTGGCGACCAAGTTCACGTTCAACATGCGTGCCGGGGATCCCAACGCGGGCGGCAACGGTCGCAAGAACGTATTGCAAGCGCTGGACGCCTCGCTACGCCGGTTGCGCACGGATTACGTCGATCTGTACTGGCTCCACGCCTGGGACGGCCTCACCCCCGTGGAGGAGGTCATGAGCACACTCGACGCGTTGGTGCGCTCCGGCAAGGTCCGCTACATCGGTCTGTCCGACGTTCCGGCGTGGTACCTGTCCCGAGCGCAGACGATGGCGGAGCTCCGCGGCCTCGCCAAGGTGATCGCGCTGCAGCTCGAGTACAGCTTGGTGTCGCGCAGCATCGAGCGGGAGCACGTACCGGCGGCGCTGGAGCTGGGCATGGGCGTTTGCCCTTGGAGCCCGCTGGCCAGCGGCTTTCTGACGGGGAAGTACACGCGAGGTGCCGCGGGCGCCGAGGGCGACGGCCGCTTGGAGGCGCTGCAGAAGAGCGGTCATCCGGTGATCAAGAATCTGTTCACCGACAAGAACTGGCGGATCCTCGACGCCCTCGTGGGCGTGGCCAAGGAGCTGGGCAAGACCCCGGCGGAGGTGGCCCTGGCCTGGACCGTGCGGCGCCCCGGCGTCAGCTCCATGCTCATCGGAGCGACGAAGATGGAGCAGCTGGAAGCGAATCTACGCGCGCTGTCGCTCCGCATACCGCCGGAGCTCGCGGCGCGACTGGAAGCGGTGAGCCGACCGGAGCCGGCTCACCCGTACAACTTCTTCGAGCCGGACATGCAGGGCGGTATCACGGGCGGCACCGTCGTGCGGAGCGAGCCCGCGTGGTTCCGCGGCGGACCGACATCCAGCTGAACTACCAACGGTCGAGGATGTCCCACTGCGGGTCGTGCACGGCCTCCACGTCGATCTCCCAGGCGGGGTGATTGCGCTCCCACTCTTCGATGCGGGGCAGCGCGGGGCCGCCGGCGACGACGTGTAGGTGGATCACGCGCTGACCGAGGCCTGTCTCGTGTCCGATGAACACGGCGTCGTGCCCCAGGGCCTCGAGCAGCGCGTCCTCCATGGCATCGAGCTCTTCTCCGACGGCGGGGGCGTACAGGCCGCTCTCGTTCGCGGGGTAGGGGATGACGATCTCGACGTGGGTGTCCATCAGCAGGTGATCGAGGCGCTTGAGGCCGAGATTGGCCATCACCAAGATGGGCATGCCGTCCTCCGTCTTGCCTTGCAGCAGCGTGAAGCTCTCGCTGGCCTCGTCCAGCTCGCTGATCGAAGCGCGCAGATCTTCCAGGGAGGCCGTTCTCTGGAGCGGCGCCGGGCTGATGTCGATGCTGCCGACGAAGCGATCCAGATCGTCTTCTCCGAGCACCTCGTTCAGGTACAGGAACGCGGCCGTGAGTCGGTGCTCTTCGCCCACCTCGGTGAGCTTCGGGTGATGAGCGGTGATGTGCAGCAGGCGGCGCACGTCGTCGGGCTCGATCTCGATCTGAAGCGCGTCGAAGTCCAGATCTACGCCGTCGAGCTTGAGCGAGAGCTCGCGAGTGCCGGGGCTCGGCTGGCGGGCGGGGTGGTACTCCCAGACCGCATCCGCTTTCGGTGCCCGGGCGAGCCAACGCTCCGTGACCACGCGGAGCTCGGGATTGCCCTCGCCGGTCACGCACAGCTGATGCTGGGCGTCGAGGCCCGGGCCCAGCTCCCACGCGAGATCCGGATGCATCGCCTTGACGTTCTCGCTGATGGGCTCGACCCAACCGTCGAGGGAGTGCTCGGCGATGGCGCTGGCCAGGTCGTCCTTGCTGGCGTTCCACCAGCGCCAGAACGTGTCGATGCCTTCGGCTACGTTGGACATCAAAACGCCTTCAGGTTGGCGGCGGCGTTCGGGGCGGACGCGCTGGGTAGCGCGAGCAGCACGTACTGCACGAGGTCCCGGGGCGTGGCGCCGGTGCCGTCGGTGGCTCCCGAGAGCATGTTGTAGACCCAGCCGTTGCCGCCGTCGCCGGTGTAGTCCACGAGGTACGTCGTGATCGCGAGAGACGTCGGGTTGCCGAGCTGGGAAAGATCGATGCTCGCTTCCAGGTAGCCGGCGGCGCGGTGCACGGTCTTGCCGGTGGTGGTCCAGTCGGTGTTCCAGTCCGTGGCGTTGGCGATGCGGAACTCGGAATAGCTCGCGCCGTCGACGCGCTCCTTCCACTGGTAGTGGAGCTTCGCCGAGGTGCCGAATTTGGCCTTGCTGTCGCTGGACGTGGCTTGGCCGGTGGCGAGGCTCGCGTCCTCGCTGAGCAGCACATAGGCGAACTTGTTACCGCTGCCGGTGCCGGCGGCGAGGATGTCGGGGTGGGCGATGCCGAGGTAGAGCTTCTGCGCGTCCATCGCGACGTAGATCTTGCCGCCGGTCGTCGAGGACGCGAGCTCGTCCGTGGCGCTGGCGAAGTCGTTCGTGCCGTCCACGGTGATGGTGTGGAAATACCGGGTGGAAAAGCCGCCGCTGGTGAATGCCGCGGCCAGGGCGTTCTGCGCGGCGTCCTTGGCGCCCACCGTCACGCGCACCTTGTAGCTGGTGAGGCTCGCGAGGTTCTGGGTGGGCGTCAGGGTGGCGACGGCGTTGCCGGAGCCGAAGGCAAGAGAACCCGCGACGCAGGTCGAGAAGTTGTCGGAGGAGACTTGCAGCGTGCCCGTGCACGCGGCGTTGGCGGTGAGAGACGCAGTGTCCATCGCTTCGCTGAAGGTGACCGCGACGGTGCTGGTGGGCGCGACGGTGTCGCTGCCGTCCGCCGGGGCGACGCTCTGCACCGTGGGCGGTGTGGTGTCCCCCGCGTCCGCGCCGGCGTTGCCGCCGGTGCCCGCGTCCGTGCCTGCGTCCGTGCCTGCGCTGCCACCGGTGCTCGCATCCGTGCCGCCGTCGCTGCCCGCCGCGCCGGCGCTGCCGCCGCTGCCCGCCGCGCCGCCGCTGCCCGCCGCGCCGCCGGTTCCTGCGGTACCGGCCGTACCCGCCGTGCCGGCCGTGCCGCCCGTCCCGGCAGTGCCGCCCGTCCCGGCAGTGCCGCCCGTCCCGGCAGTGCCGGCAGTGCCCGCCGTGCCGCCACTGCCACCCGTAGCGCCCGTGCCCCCAAAGCCGCCGGACTTCGGCGGCTCGGAATCATTGGCGCTGCACGCCGGAGCCGCCGCCAGCCACACACTCACGAAACCCAAAAGCCACCGCGTCTTCATGGTGGGCGGAGGGTAGAGCGTCTTTTGGCAAGTTGAAACAGGCGCTCTCGCGAGACAGACGTGCTGCAGCACCGCGCGGTCCGGCATCAGCGGCGAGGAAGCCGTTCGGCACGAACTTCCCGACGCGCGAGGGGTGGCGCGCGGCGAGGGAACCGTTCGGTTCCGAAACGAATTTCAGGGCGCGAGAGGGGCGATGCGGGAACTGCTGGCGTGTGAGGGGGTAGCGCGGCGAGGGAACCGTTCGGTTCCGAACGAATTTCGAGGCGCGAGAGGGCGGCGATCGCGGCGAGATCGCGGCGATGCGGAACTCCTGGCGTTGCCGGCGCGATGGAGCCCTGAATTTCGCGCGGCGAGGGCGGAGCAAGGTCGTTCGAGCTGCTCGCCGGACATTGGAGGGCCGCGGCGGCGATGCGGGCGATGCGGGAACTGCTGGCGTTCGAGGGGTAGCGCGGCGAGGAACCGTTCGGTTCCGAACGAATTTCGGCAGGCGCGAGAACTCGGCGTGAGTCCGGTGATGCGGGAACTGGTGTGCGTTCGAGGGGTGGCGGCGCGGCGAGGGAACCGTTCGGTTCCGAACGGTCGAACGGGCGCAGGGGAGAACCCCGGCGTGAGAGCGGGCAGTTCGCGGCGAGGGGGCGTGGTGAGGGTGCGCGGCGAGGGAACCGTTCGGTTTCGAACGAATTTCGGGGCGCGAGAACCCCGGCGTGAGAGGGCAACCGGCGTGGCGAAGGGTGGCGTGCATCGACCGGAACCGTTCGGTTCAGGAACGAATTCGCGGGCGCGAGAACCCGTGGCGAGTGCGGTGCGGGAACTGCTGGCGTTCGAGGGTGGTGCGCGGCGAGGGAGACCGTTCGGTTCGAGACGACGTCTCCGAGGCGCGAGAACTCGGGCGTGAGAGTGGGAACTGCTGGCGTGGAGGGTGGTGCGCGGCGAGGAACCGTTCGGTTCGGAACGAATTTCGAGGAGGCCCCGGCGTGGCGTGGCGTTCGCGGCGGGGCGCCGTCGCCTGGCGCTGCGGCGACGACCATCGAGAGACGCGCCGGCGCGGCGGTGCGGTCGGGGCCGGCGTTTGTGGGCGTGCATCGACCTGCGTTGGATGCAGGCGATGTTGCGTGGGCACCAGTTCGCAGCGCTCTTGAGCCGGGGCGCCAGTATGTGAGTGCTGGCGGGCCGGTGTGGCGCGAATTATCCATGGGCGCGTGGGCGGATCCGGTCGTGCGTTGGCGATGCAGGACTACACTGGCCGTCGACGCAGGGCGCGAGAGCGGATGCGGGACACTCGCCGAACCAACGGGCTGGCGCGAGGGTAGCGTGGCGAGGAGTCTGGTTCGGAAACGGTCGTCAGAGTTCGGCTGCGAACGCAGCGGAACCGTCTTCCGAAGATTTCGATGCGCGAGGGCGAGACGCTGCGTGTGGTGGACCGTGGCGATGGCTCGTCGAGAGGTCGTCAAGAGTCGCCAGTGCGGGCGGGATGCGGGCGGACGAGACGGTTGAGCAGGTGGCGGCTCGAAGAGTTCCTCGAAAGCGGCGCCGAACTGAGTCGTGAGAACCTCGAAACGGATCCAGGGCATTCGGGTAAAAGGCAGCCTTCAATTTCTGGGCGGCGTGAGCTTTCATCGGCGCGCGTCGTGGCGGCGATTGGGCGACGGTCGTGCGGAGCGTAAGCGCGCACCGGGCGACGCCTTCGCCAAGCGTAGTCAGAGCTGTCGCGCTCGCGAGGACCAACGTCTCGAACGCGAGGTGCAGGCAAGCTTCGAACGCAGCTCCCGACGGTACGGCAGTCCTCGGTGTCCACGACCTGCGCAACCGAGGACTGCGCGGGAGCAAACGTCGCATCGAACGCGCCATGCGGAATCTCGGCATTTCAGCTGCCCGCGTGGTTTCGCGTGACGACCGCGCTCGCCGCAGAGCATCCGAAAGCGCCTAACATCGTCAACCGCAACTTCGCGCGGCGGCACCCGGACCAGGTTTGGGTCGGAGATATCACGTATATTCGGACGCGCGCCGGCTGGTGCTATCTCGCGGTACTGCTCGACCTGTGCAGCAGTGGCGGTCGTTGGCGTCGGCCCTGGCGCGCGAGGCGTCGACAGAGCTGTCGCCACGAGCCCTCGAGAATGGCGATAACGCATCGACGACCAAAACGTTGGTTGGCATCACACCGACCAGGGTTGCCAGTACACCAGTGGCGCGTATCGGAGCGCTATCGCAAGCCGGAATCCGAAGCCAGTATGAGCCGCCGCGGGAAACTGCTGCGGGGGACAACGCCGTTGCCGAGTCGTTCTTCGCCACGCTCAAGACGGAACGGCATCCATCGCCAGAGCTGCGGTGGCCGACGCCTCACAGCCCGGGGCGCGCTATTCGCGGGCGATTTTACAATCGGCAGCGACTACACTCGGCGATGCGGGCAGAACACCAGCCCGATGCGGGCCGGTCCAATTCGAACTCAATGCGGCGAGTGCCGGTGTGGGCTGGTGTCAACGGATATTCCACGGTGTGGGTGTGGGCGGGCGGGAGTGGCCTGTCGACAAGGGCGCCCAGCGGCTTAGAGTTCGTCCGTGCCCGAGCTTGCCAGTCTGCCCCACGCCGAGGCCCGCGCCCTGCTCGAGGGCGGCGCCACAGTGTACCTCGCCGTCAATCCCGTGGAGTACCACGGGCCACACCTGTCGCTGCACAACGACGCGCTGATCTCGGCGGGGCTCATCCGGGATCTGGCGGCGCGACTCGATCCGGAGCATCCGCCGCTGACGGTGGCGGATCTCGAGGTCGGCGTGGAGCCCTGCGCCGGGCCGGGCTCGCGGCACACGCCCTACCTCACGGTGTCCGCGCTGGTGCGCGAGGCGTGTCGCGCGCTGTGCGAAATGGGCGCCACGCGTATCGTGCTGATGACATTTCACGGCTCCCCGCTCCACGGCGAAGCGCTGGATGACGGCATCGAGGAATGCGCGAAGCACGGCGCGCGCGCCTTCGCGCCGCTCGCGCTGGTGATGCGCCACATGCTCGAGCTCGGGGATCCGGCGCCCTACGCACCGGCGGTGGCGCACGTGACGGACGCTCGGGTGCGCGACGAGCTGCTCGACAAGCTGCCCCTCGACTTCCACGCCGGGTTCTTTGAGACGTCCCTCGCTCTGCACTACGCGCCAGACTCGGTTTCATCGCTTCGCCTGCGGCTGCCGCCATGCCCGGACATCGTCCCGGACGCAGCGCTCCGCCGGGCGAGCTCGGCGGCCCGCGCCCTGGGTCGCGAGGAGCTCGCGCGGGAGCTGTCCCTCGCCGCGGCGGGAAAGGGCTGGAACGCGCTCCGCCCCTTTCCGGGCTACACCAGTCGCCCCGCGCAGGCCACGCGGGAAGCCGGCGCGTTCTTCGCCGGGGCGCTGATGGACGCCCTCGAGCCCGTCGCTCGCGGCGTGCTCGACGACGGCGCCGAACCCCCACGTCCGATCTTGCGCTGGCTGCGCCGGCTCACGCTACAGGGCCGGATCCCCACCAGCCACGTTCCGGTGGACGCCATCCTCCGCCAGTAGCGCCACGCCGCGGCGGTTCGTCACCGCGGCCCTCGACCGCTCCAAAGCTGGTTCGAAGCGAGCGACGGCTGGATGGCCGAGCACAGAGTCCAGGTCCGAGCCGCAAGGGGAGCGCACGAAGATGGGGGACCGCCACGGAAGACAGGATGCGTACATCCTATTTCCCGTGCACCTGAAGGGAGAGAGTCATTGCGAGTCGCAGCGTACGTGCGTCGGGAGGGGCCGAGTCGTGAGCCTGCACGCGGGGCGCGAGGTTCCGCGGCGGACCGACAAAGGCAGACGTCTGCTAGAGCAGGTGCGCGACGAGCGCCAAAGCGGGTGCGCGACGAGCGCCAAAGCAGGTGCGCGACGAGCGCCAAAGCAGGTGCGCGACGAGCGCCAAAGCAGGTGCGCGACGAGCGCCAAAGCAGGCGCGCGACGAGCGCCAAAGCAGTTGTGCGACGAGCGCTAAAGCAGGTGGGCGACGAGCGTCAGAGCAGGTGGGCGACGAGCGCTAAAGCAGGTGGGCGACGAGCGTCAGAGCAGGTGGGCGACCAGCCAGAAAGCGCCGCCGAGGCCCACGCCACCCATCGCGAACTTCTTGACGTCCGCGAGCGTGGCTCGCGTTTCGCCATCCGCCTTGGCGCCACCGTACTTGGTGACATCGAGATAGCGCGCCAAGATCATGAGCCCGAGCACCACCCAAAAGCCGATGCTCACGGCGGAGTGGAATGCCGGGTCGTCGCGAACGATGATGGCCAGGGAGCCGAGCAAGGCGAGCTGCCCACCCATCATCCAAAACAAGCGCAGCAGCAGGCTGGCACCACTGAGACTCTTGGCCTCTTTCTGGGTCTCTTCCACGGATTGCCTCCGTTGATGCGCGAATGGCGGCCCGACCATTCACCTGAGACCTGCACGACTCACGTGCCGTGCACCCAACGCCCAACCTAGCTCCCTGAACGCTCAGGTCAAGACTGGGGAATGCGCAAAATCAGCACCAGCGGACCCGGACGCGATAGCTGATCTTGGTTTTGCCGTTGGCGGGGACCTTCACGTCGAAGGTGAAGGTGAAGGCGTCCTTCTTGTGGTGCGGGTGGGACTCCTCGAGCACCGTCCAGTCCCCGCCGATGGGCTCGAATACCTCGACCTGGGCCGCCTGCTTCTTGTGATTTCGAAGCTCGATCTCCCAGCTGCTCTCCGAGGTGCAGCTGCCGTAGGCGCGCCAGGACATCTGCTTCCTGTCGCCCACGACATCGAAGGCGTCGCCCATCTTGATGCGAACCTTCTCGTCGACCGGCGTGTGGTCGATGCTGTCCTCCCCGATGAACTGCTTGGCACCGCTCTTGTCCGCCTTGTACACGCGCACGATGCCCTTGGGCAGCGGCATGCCGAGGCCGTTCTTCTTGCTGTTGTCGATGTCGAGGTACACGCCGACCTTCTGGTTCTTCTGAACCTCGCCGTAGCGACCGCGGTACCAGTACTGCTGCCCATAGTAGATGAGCTTCTTTTGCACCTTGGCGCCCGGCGCCTCGAGCAGGGTGACCTGCTTCTGCTCGTTCTCGAGCACGTCCGCGGGGCGGCCCAGGGTGTACAGGTGGTACTCGAAGAAGCTCTCCTCGCGAAAACCGGAGTCGTCTTCGTCCACTTCGCGCTTCTCGCGCTCCGCCCCACCCATGGGCAGGCTGACGTCGCTCACCCGCTGGACGTCCCCCGCCACCAGCTTCAGCCGCGCGTTCTTGTACGACGCGCCGGAGTTGTTGGTGAGCGTGACCCACCCCGTGAGATCCCCGGCGCTGTCGTTCGCGTTGATCACGAACACGTAGTCGCTCTTCCAGCCGAGCCCCCGCGTGAGGTAGGTGGCCTCCACCTGCTGCTGTGCCCGCTGGCTCGAGAGCATCCACACCAGCGTGGGCTTGGACATCAGGTTCTCCGGCACGCCGGGAAAGGCGACGCGCCCGGGAAAGCCGTAGGTGACCTCGCCGCCAATCTCGTACACCGGTTGCCCGTCCGCCACGCTCAGGATCTTCGCGTCGTAGATCTGATCCTTTCCGGTCTTCTCGTTGAAGCGATAGAGCCGCACGTTCTTGCCGACGTACTTCTCGAGCAGCTTCGCCGGGGTGAGCAGGTCGTAGCGGTAGTTCTGCTCCAGCACGGACAGCGCGTTCGCCCCCGTCAGCGACTTGATGGCCACCGTTTCCGGCTGGATCTGCGAGGCGACGTCGCGAAACTCGAGCGCCACCCGGCCGCTGCCCAGGTTCACGTCGCGCACCTCCCGGACCAGCCCGAAACCGCCATTGTAGACGGTGATGCTCACGGCCTTGCGTTGGTCCGCCCCGGAAACCTTGGCCCCCTGGGCCGGAGCGCACACCACCAGAGACGCCAGCAAAGAAGCGAGCAGAGAGGGGAATTTGGGCATGGGATTGTCGGCTCGTCGCGGAAAACGCGCGCCCCGCTCGCACCTTACACCTGAGGGCCGGCATTTTCCCGCCCCGGGGCGGATGCTATCCGACAAGTGGTGAAAATTCGACGCATCGGGATCATGACGGGAGGCGGGGACTGTCCGGGGCTCAATCCGGTGATCCGCGCCGTGGTTCGCACCGCCATCCGCCAGTACGGCTGGGAGGTGTTCGGGGTGGAGGACGCCTTCAGCGGGCTGGTGGACCTCAATTACCGCTCGCCGCACGGCAACCTGTGGCTCACGGAGGACGTGGTCTACGGGATCATCCGCCGGGGCGGCACCATCTTGGGCACGTCGAATCGTTCGGATCCGTTTCACTACCGAACGGAAGAGAACGGTCAGGTCGTCGAGAAGGACATCTTCGACCAGGTGCTGGCGAACTATCACCAGGTGGGGCTCGATGCGCTGATCAGCATCGGCGGCGACGGCTCCATGGGCATCGCGCAGATGGCCATCGAGCGCGGTATGACGAACATCGTGGGCGTGCCCAAGACGATCGACAACGACTTGGCCGCCACGGACTACACCTTCGGATTCGACACGGCAGTGCAGATTGCAACGGAAGCCATCGATCGCCTGAAGGACACCGCAGAGAGCCACGACCGCGTGATGCTCGTGGAGGTGATGGGCCGCGACGCGGGTTGGATCGCGCTGCACGCCGGCATCGCGGGGGGCGCGGATGCGATCCTGATCCCGGAGATCCCGTATCGCCTCGAGCCCATCGCGCGCGCCATCAAGGCGCGCACCGCAGCGGGGCATCCGTCGTCCGTGGTCGTGGTGGCGGAGGGCGCCAAGCCGGCGGGAGGTGACGCGAGTCTGCTGGGCCCGAAGGAGGCGGGCGCGATGCGTCGCCTGTTTGGGGCCGCGGGGCGGGTTGCCGAGGGCCTCGAGAAGCTCATCGACCGCGAGCTGCGCTTCACGGTGCTGGGCCACGTGCAGCGTGGCGGTAGCCCTTCGAGCTTCGACCGCGTGCTCGGCACCCGCATGGGGGAAGCGGCGGTGCACCTGGTGGCCAGGGGAGATTTCGGGAAAATGACGGCGCTTCGGGGCACGGAAATCGTACCCGTGAGCATCGCCGAGGCAGTGGGTCATCAGAAGCTGGTCGATCCTGACGGCTCCCTGGTGAAGACCGCCCGGGCGCTGGGCGTCGTATTCGGCGACGAAAGCTGACTTCCGTCAGCGGCGAGAGGGGCGACGGGGCTGATGGCGCGCCGCGCACCGTGATAAAACCGCCGGATGACGTCGGCCTCGAGCTCACTCTTTTCCGCAGTGCTCGCCTCCGTCCTCTTCGCGGGGGGCTGCACACTGATCACCGCCGTTGATGAAGACAAGATCCCGGACGGCACCGCGGGAACCGGAGGTACCGAAGCGGGTACGGGCGGTACGGCGGGCACCGGCGGCACGGCCGGTACGGGCGGCACTGCCGGCACTGCCGGCGCTGGCGGCACGGCGGGCGTCGCGGGCAGCGCCGGAATGGACGGCGGCGCCGGCATGGACGGCAGCGCGGGCATGGCCGGCATGGCGGGTAGCGCCGGCAGCGCCGGTGCCGCAGGCGGTGACGCCGGCGACGGCGGCATCGCGTGCACCACGAAGGACACCTGTCCTACGCCTTCGAACGAGTGCATGGAAGCCACCTGTGACGCGGGCTTCTGCGGTGAGCAGCCCGCCGCGCAAGGCACGGCCGTGGCGAGCCAGACCGCGGGGGACTGCAAGAAGAGCCAGTGCGACGGCGCCGGCGGCGTGGAAGACGTCACCGACGACACGGACGTCCCCAACGACAACAACGAGTGCACGACGGACAGCTGCAATGGTGGCACGCCGCAGTTCGACAACGTGACCTCGGGCACCGCCTGCGGCACCAGCGGCACGCTGAAATGCGACGGTAACGGCGCTTGCGTGGGCTGCCTGACGCCCACGGACTGCGCGGGAACCGACGACGAGTGCAAGACCAAGACCTGCACCGCCGGCACCTGCGGCATGAGCTTCACCGCCGCCGGTACGCCGCTCACCACGCAGACGACGGGGGACTGCAAGGAAGACCAGTGCGACGGCAGCGGCGGCATCACGGCCGCGGCGCTCGCCAGCGACCTGCCCGTGGACGGCAACGAGTGCACGGACGACGTGTGCACCGGGACCACGCCGTCCAACCCGCCGCTGAGCGCGGGCACGGCGTGCACCGCCGGCGGCGGCGCCGTGTGTGACGGCAGCGGCGCTTGCGTCGCCTGCAACGTGCCCGCGGACTGCGGCACGGATACCGAGTGCCAGCAGTTCACGTGCACGGCCAACGCCTGCGGCGTGAACAACGTGGCCGACGGAACGCCGGTTTCGACGCAGACGGCGGGGGACTGCCAAGAGGTGCAGTGCGACGGTGCCGGCGCCGAGAAGAGCGTCGCGCTGGACACGGACCTGCCCGTGGACGGCAACGACTGCACCGACGACGTGTGCACCGCGGGCACGGCCTCCAATCCGCCGAAGTCGCCAGGCAGCGCCTGCAACCAAGGCGGCGGCGCGGTGTGCGACGCCACGGGCGCGTGCGTGGAGTGTCTGACCGCCGGCGATTGCGGCACGGACACCGAGTGCGTGACCTACTCGTGCACCTCGAACACCTGCGGCTCGAGCTTCACCGCGGCGGGAACCGTGGTTTCGACGCAAACCCCGGGAGATTGCCAGGAAATCCAGTGCGATGGCGCCGGCAGCGAGGCGTCCGTCAACACGGATACTGATCTACCCGTGGACGGCAACGAGTGTACGGACGACGTGTGCACCGCCGGCGTGCCGTCCAATCCGCCGTTGGCCGTGGGCGCCGCCTGCACCGCGGGCGGCATCAAGTGCGATGGCGCCGGCAACTGCGTGGAGTGCACCGTGGGCACGGATTGCACCAGCGGCTCGTGCACGAACTTCGTGTGCGACACGGCGACGTGTACGGACAGCATGCAGAACGGGGACGAGACGGACGTCGACTGCGGCGGAACGGTGTGCGCACCCTGCGCGCCCAGCCAGATGTGCGGTGGCAACTCCGACTGCGAGACCAACGTGTGCACCGCCGGCGTGTGTGCGCCGCCGAACGTGCTCTCGACCACGCCCGCGGACGGCGCGACGGGAGTGAACGTCGGCTCCACCATCTCCGTCACCTTCACCTCCATGATGGACGCGCTCACGCTCACGGCGCAGACCGCGCCCGGGGCCTGCGCCGGCAACGTGCAGGTGTCCACCGACGACTTCGCGACCTGCGTCGGGCTCTCGGGCCTCGCGCTCTCCGCTGGGGACACGGTGGCGACCTTCACGCCCGCGCCCGGGCTCTCCTACGGCGCGACGGACAAGATCCGCGTGACCACGGCGGTGAAGGACGCCTTCGGTAACGCCATCGGCGCGCAGTACGACTCCACCACCGGCTTCTCCACGGCGGCGGCCACGGCGTGCTTCGGCGACGTGGTCTTGAGCTACGTGTACGGTGGCGGCGGCAACAGCGGCGCGAAGTACAAGAACGACTTCATCGAGCTCCACAACCGGAGCGCGGTCAGCGTGGATCTAACGGGTTGGTCAGTGCAGTACGCCGCCAGCGCCGGCACCAGCTGGCAGGTCACGCCCCTCAGCGGCAGCATTGCGGCGGGTGGCTACTACTTGGTGCAGGAAGCCGCCGGGACTGGCGGGACGGACTCGCTGCCCACGCCGGACGCGACGGGCACCATCGCGATGAGTGGGAGCGGCGCGAAGGTCGCCCTCGTGAGTAGCACCACGGCGCTCTCTGGTAGCTGCCCTTCGGATGCGACCATCGTCGATCGGATGGGCTACGGAAGCAGCGCTAGCTGCCCGGAGACGGCGCCGACTGGCGGACTGAGCGCAGTCAACGGTGCGCTCCGCAACGACGAGGGCTGTACCGACACCAACGACAACAGCATCGACTTCACCGTCGCCTCCACGCTCACCAACGCTCCGCGGAATTCCGCTTCGAGCGCCGTGGCCTGCTCCTTCTGGTGCTCCGTGAGCGAGAGCGACACCGGGAACGAAGCGGACTTCTGCAACGTCCAGGCGCCCTTCACCCTGAGCGCGACGGCGTCCGCCACCACGGCCACGGTGTACGGCCGCATCTACGAGGCGGGCGTCACGGAAGCCGCCGGGGACTCGGGCTTGGTCACGGCCGAGCTCGGCTACGGTCCCACGAGCGTGAACCCCAGCACCCAGAGCGGCTGGGTGTGGACGCCCGCGAGCTTCAACATCCAAAGCGGCAACGACGACGAGTACCAGGCGACGATCGCGGCGCCGGCCACTCCCGGCACCTATGCGTACGCGTACCGCATGAGCCTCGACGGCGGCGTGAGCTGGACCTATTGCGACATCAACGGCAGCGGCACGAACGCAGGTCTCGGCTTCGAGGTGACCCAGCTCGGTCAGCTCACCGTCACGCCCTGACGCGTCGCCGGAGCGCCGCGCCCAGCAGCGCCAAGAGCGCCATCGCGAGCCCGGAGCGCGGTGGCACTTTCGGAGCGCGACAGCCGCAGCCGCCGTCATCGGCGGGGGCGGGAGGCGTGGCGCTCGGCCCGGAGTCCGCGCCGCTCTGACCGCCGACGCCGCCGTCGGGCGGCTCCGTTCCGCCGGCCACGGAGAGCACGAAGCTCTGGTCCGTGCTCGCGCCCTGGTCGTCACTGACGGTGAGCACGACGTTCACCGTCTGGGGCGTGGCCGCATCTGGGGTGAAGCTTACCTCGCCGGTCACGGCGTCCACGCTCATGCCAGCGGGCGAGTCCGTGAGCGAGAAGGAGAGCACGTCGTGGACGTCCAGGTCGATGGCGTCCGCGTCGTAGCTCCAGGGCGAGCCCACCGAAGCGGCCGCCACCGGCGTGGTCTGAAAGCGCGGCGCGTGATTGAGGGCATTGGCGAACACGAACCAGCCGCCGCTGCACTGCCGCGCGCCGGAGTGCTTCGGCTCTTCCGCCAGCAGGTTGTCCGACGGATAGTTCACCACGCCGTTGGGCGTGGCGCCGGCGATCCACATCTGCGACGAGCCGCCGCCGTCGAGGTTCACGGCGTCCACCGCGCCAAGGCTCGCGGCGTAGCTGCCCAGGGACCCGAGGGACATGCCGTCGGCGTTGTCCCGGCGGCCGTCCACCGTGCCCAGCAGCACGCGGGCCTGATCGTCCACGCCGGCCCAGGTGCGGGGATTCACGCCGTTGAAGCTCGGGTCGGTGAAGCCTTCGGTGGCCCAGTCGCTGTCCGTGGTGACGACGGAGCTCTTCACCAACAGCGGACCGCCGCCGTGCGCTTCTTGCGCTTCCGGCCAGTCCGCGCCCGACGCCACGATGGAGAACAGCGGCGCACCGCTTTGCGAAAGCCCGAAGGCGCCGCGGCTGCTGTTGTCGGCGTGCACCAACTGCCCGGCGTGCTTCAAGAGCGACCGCGGCGCGCACGTCGAGACGTTGAAGTAGCCGCCGTTCACGCCCGCCTGCGCGCCGAGGGCTTCCCCGATCTCCGGCACGGTCTGGCAGCCGACGGCCGGGTGCGCCTGCAGCGACAGCCCCGGCGCGCCGAGATCGAGCTGGAGCAGGTTCAGCACTTGCGGGCCGCCTTGCTCGTCCGCCGCGCGCCGAGTGCGCCAGGTGACGCCCTGGGCGATCTCGCGATCCTGCCAGGCGTCGCCGATGGCATCCAGATGCAGCACGAACTCGCCGGCCTGGTCCACGCCGTTGAAGGTGTCGACGACGAGATAGTGCACGCCCGCGCTCATTTCCGCTTCGGCGACGGTGTTGCCGCGACTCACACAGGTGGACGCGCCTCCGCCGTTCAGGATGAAGTGATCCAGGAGGTGCACGTCGACGTCGACCGTGCCGCTCTCTTCGATCCACGCCGTGACCCGCGACGGTACCAACAAAGAAAAACGGAAGATGCGCTCGGGGCCCGATTCATCGGTGCTCGCTGCACAGTCGTAGCCATCGATGACGCTGGAGGGCGCGCCCGCGGTGGTGGAAAGCAGCGCGTAGGGCAGGGCGTCCACCACGATGGGGTCGCTCTCGGTGCCGGTTCCAGGAGCAGCGACGGCGGGCAGGGTGAGACACGAGGCGATGGCGAACGATCGGAGCTTCATTGTGCCGGGGGCGCCACGACGACGCGGTTCTTTCCTGAAGATTTGGCGAGCAACAGCGCCTGATCGGCGCGATGAATGAGCTTTGCGGCGTCGTCCTCCGGCGCCAAGCTGGCCATGCCTACGGAGCAGGTGACGTTCAGGTTGTGGTCGGCGTCCACGGCGAAGGGATGGCCTGCCACGGCCGCGCGCAGTCGCTCTCCCACGCTCGCGAGGGCGTCGTGCCCGGCTCCCGGAAGCAGTACCGAGAACTCCTCGCCTCCATAGCGATAGGGTGTTTGTCCGGCGCGGAGAACACCGCGGAGCCGCGCTGCCACGCCCGCCAGCAACGCATCTCCGGCGAGGTGACCGTAGGTGTCGTTGACGCGCTTGAAGTCGTCCAGATCCAGCATGGCGAGGCCGAGGGGCCCGCTTCCCGCGCGGACCTTGGAAATGGCGCTGCGCACGGCCTCCATCATGCGGCCGTGGTGCTCGAGCTCCGTCAGGGCGTCGGTGCGCGCTTGGCGGGCGACGCGCTCGTAGTGATGCGCCTGCTCGATGGCACGGCCGGCGTGATCGGCGATCAGCGAAAAGACGAGCTCCATGGACTTGTCGAGGGGCTTGCCGGTGAAGCGATTGTCGCCGTACAGCACGCCGCGCACCTGATCCGAGCTCCGGAGCGGCGCCGCGAGCGAGGTCTCCAGGCTCAAGAGCCCACCGAGGTCGTCGCTGCCGGCTCCGCGCACGAGCTCCCCGCGGCAGAGCGCCAGCGCGACGGGCGTGTCACTGTGCACGCTGATGCGGGTGATCTTGGTGCTGCGATCCAGCGGGCCCGGATGCGCGCGCTGGCTGAGGCCCGCGCGATACAGCTCGCTCAGCCCGGGCGCGTTGCTCTCGATGGACCGCCACACGCGGTCGGCTTCGTCGGCGTCCGCGGGGCCCACGGCGGCCACGCCGCGGAGCACGGCGCGATCATCTTCGTCCAGGAAGAAGAGCAGCGCGCGGTTCAAGCCCAAGCCCACGCCGGCGGTCACCCCGGTGAGCACGGCGTAGCAGGTGGACTCGAGCTCGAGGGACTCGCGTACCAGGTTACCGATCTGATGCAGCAGCCGCACGGCCCGCCGGAGCCCGGCGTTCTCGCGCTCCAGCGCCTCCAGGCGCTGCTCCGGGGTCTGCTCGCTGCTCACTGCCTGCAAGCATAGCCGTGATAGTGGTTGGCGGATGGACGAATTGGGTCACGCCATCGCCGCCTTCGAGCAGCGGGACGTTCCGGTGCGGCAGGCGATCGCGCATCTGATCGACCCGCTCGATCGCGCGCGGCTGATCTCCTTGCGCTTCGAGGGGGGAGAGCGGGCGGCGGACGAGGCGCGGTCGCTGCTGGAAGGCGTCGGTTTCCGTTCCGCCGTCTTGCAGGAGAGCTTCGTGGCGTCGGTGCTCGAAGCGGCGGGCGCGCACGAACGGGCTCTCGCGGCGCGCCTCGCGGCGCTCGCCGAGTGTCCCAAGTACGACAGCTGGCTCAGCGCGCTCGTGCTGTCACGCACGGCGCGGACCCTGCTCGAGCTCGGCCGCGGTGCGGAGGCGCTGCCCTTCGCCGAGCGCGCGCTCCGCTTTCAGCCTCTCGACCCGCGGGCCCTCGTGATCCTCTCGCGGGTGCGGGCGGCGGTGGGTGACGCGGCGGGGGCCGCGAGCGTTCGCGCTTGGCTCTTCGACCACGGCGCGGGCCCGGCGCTCCTGCCCGACGCGCCGACGAACGCGGATCGCACTGCGACGGCCTACGTGCCCACGCTCCACGATCTGGAGCCGATCTCGGACGCGGACGTCGCGCGCTACCTGGTGCTCTTTCGCCGCGATGCCGGCCTCACGCGCACGCTGACCTCCGGGCGCCGTCACCTGGCGACGCAGCTGCGCTTCGGGGACGTGTGCGGAGCGCGGGCGACGTCGACCTACTACGCCGGCGGCACGCCGCGGCCCAGCGACGCACTCTTGTGGCTGGGGCTCGATGAAGGAACCTGCACGGACTACCTGGCGACGGACGGCCTGGTGGAGGAAGTGGCCAAGCTGCCGCTGCCCAAGGGCAGCGCCAAGCTCGTGCACAAGCATCCCGGCAAGCGTCAAGAAGCACTCGAGGAGCTCGCGAAAAAGGGGAAGGCGCCGCGAGCACTGCTGCTCGATCTGATCTGGTCCGTGGCGCACGAAGCCGGCCAGGCGCTGCCGGATGACCCCATTCTGCTGGCCGCTGCCGAAGAAGAGCGCGCGCTGGGCGAGATCGGCTTTCCGATCTTTGCCGGCACGCCGGGCGACGACGAGCTGCGCCATGGGAGCATCGGGGAGTCGGAGGGCTACCTGGACGACGCGGGCGGGCTCATCAGCTATCCGACGCGCCAGGAGCCCGAGACGGATCCCTACGTTCCATTTCTCGAGCGGGCGGCGAATGGGCGCTCGAAATGTAAGGTGTGCAAGCAGGCGATCGCTCAGGGCACCGTGCGGCTCGTGACGCGCGCCAAGGCTTTCCCTGTGGAGACGAAGTACGTCCACGCGGAATGCGGCAGCCACAAGCGCTGGGCGAAGATGCTGGCGGCCGCGCAGGCACGGAGTCGATTCTGATTTAGAGATGTAGGGGCGTGTCGGTGCCATCTCTGGCGTTGCAGGTCGGCCGGACAACCGGCAGAGTTTCACGCCATGCGTCGCCTCGCCCTTGCCCTGTTCGTTTCCGTTGCTGCTCTCTCCGTTGCTGCCTGCGGAGATGATGAACCTCTCGGTCAAGCGCTGACCGGAAGCGGAGGGGCCAGCGGTGCGGGTGGCGATGGTGGCGCGGCGGGAAGCGCGGGTGGGCCGACGTACACGGCGAGCTTCAAGGTGCAGCCGAGCGTCGAGCAGATCTTCGTCACGCACGCGAAGGAGGGGACGACGCTCGGTGTGTACGACGACGCTGACAAGCTGGTGGCCGAGGGCACTGCGGACAAGTGGGGCAGCTATGTGTTCCGTAACGTCACTCCGGGCGATGGCTACCTGGTGAAGAGCAGCGACGAGAAGTCTGGGCCGTACACGGTGATGAGCATCGACGGCAGCAAACCGAGCCAAGATTTCTACGACTCACAGCAGCTCGTTGCGGGCTCGAACTACCTCACCATGCGCGACGGCACGCAGCTGGCGGCGTACATCACCTTGCCCGGTCCGCCGGAGAAGGGACCGTACCCGACGGTAGTGAACTACTCCGGCTACGATCCGGCGAAGCCCGGCGAGCCCATCGGCGACTACCAATCCCTGTGCGGCACGCTGCCGGTGCTGTGCGACGCGCCGTCGGATCCCAGCGCGCTCATCGCGGCGCTGATGGGCTACGCCACCGTGGGCGTGAACATGCGCGGAACCGGCTGCTCCGGCGGCGCCTACGACTTCTTCGAGCCGCTGCAGCTCCTCGACGGCTACGACGTGATCGAGACGGTGGCGGCCCAGAGCTGGGTGAAGGGGCACAAGGTCGGCATGACGGGTCTTTCGTACCCCGGCATCACGCAGCTGTTCGTGGCCAAGACCCACCCGCCGAGCCTGGCGGCGATCACGCCGCTGTCCGTGATTGGCAGCACGCACACCACGTTGCTCCCGGGCGGCATCTTGAACAACGGCTTCGCCCTCAGCTGGGCGCAGAACGTGCTGGACAAGGCCGGCCCCTACAAGCAGGGCTGGGAGCAAGCGCAGGTGGATGCCGGCGACACGGTGTGCGAGGAAAACCAGCTGCTCCACGACCAGCGCGTGGACATCATCCAGAAGGCGAAGGACACGCCGTTCTACACGGACGACGTCGTGGGGCCGCTGAACCCCACGCTGTTCGTGGACCAGATCGACGTGCCGGTGTTCCTGGCGGGCGCCTGGCAAGACGAGCAGACCGGACCGTTCTTCGTCACCCTGTTGGATCGCTTCAAGAACGCTCCCGTGGTGAAGCTCACGGTGTACAACGGCGTGCACCCCGACGGCTTTGCGCCGCAGGTGCTGGGGGAGTGGAAGAACTTCCTCGACATCTACGTGGCGGGGGAGATCCCCTCCATCTCGCCGGCGGTGCGCACGCTGGCGCCGCTGCTGTTCAAGGAGATCTTCAAGGTCGAGCTGGACTTGCCGGACGATCGCTTCACCGACGCGAAGACTCTGGAAGAGGCACGCACGGCGTACGAGAAGGAGCCCAGCCTGCGGGCCATTTTCGAGGACGGCGCCAAGGATCCACTGGGGGCGCCCCTCGGCAATTTCCAGGAGACTTTCGCGTCCTGGCCGCCGCCGGTGACCGCGACGCGGTACTACTTCGAGCCGGACGGCTCCCTCGGTAGCGCCGCGCCCACGGACGCGACCGCGGCGGTGAGCTTCGCCCTGGATCCGGGCGCGGGAGAGCGCGGCATCTTGGCGCCGGGCGCCAACGTGTGGGACCCGCTGCCCAACTACGCCTGGCCCGAGCCGGAGGCGGGCAAGGCCGTCGTGTTCGAGACGGCGCCGCTGACCCAGGACGTGGTGATGCTCGGCACCGCGAGCGTGGACCTGTCGCTCAAGTCCAACGTGGACGACGCCGATCTCGAGGTGAACCTCACGGAGGTACGCCCCGACGGCAAGGAGATGTACGTACAGAGCGGCTGGCTCCGGGCGAGCCACCGCGCGGTGACGGACAGCGCGAGCAACGAGCTGTGGCCTGAGCATCCCTTCACCGAGGCCGCCGCCGCGCCCCTAACGCCCGGCGAATGGACCGAGGCGCGCATTGCCGTCCCCGGCTTCTCTCACGTGTTCCGCGCGGGCTCGCGCATCCGGGTGGGCGTGGACACCCCGGGCGACAGCCGCGCAGAGTGGCGCTTCGCACTCAAGACCTTCGCCAGCGCCGCGGAGCACACCATCGGCGTGTCGTCCGCGCATCCGTCCAGCGTCGTGTTGCCGGTGCTGAGCGGCATCACGGTCCCCACGCCGCTGCCCCCGTGCCCTTCGCTGCGCGGCCAGCAGTGCCGCGACTACGTTCCGTTCACGAACCAGGCCGCGACGCCGTAGCCGCTCAGACGAACAGCTCGCGGACCTTCAGCTTCGCTTTGGGAAACGCGGCGGGTGCGAGCTCGTCGCCCGCCGAGAGCCTCCGAATGCGACCGTACGCCCCGGCGGCCGGCTCGTCGTGCACCTCGACGACCTGGCCGACGACGTCCACGATCCAGTACTCCGGTACGCCACTGGCGGCGTAGAGGGCGCTCTTGGTCTCGCGATCGTAGCCCAGTGACTCGTCCGCGACCTCGACGATGAGGTAGGCCTGCTCGGGGTGCCGGTCGGCATAGCGGCGAGGCGGTACCAGAGCCACGTCGGGCTCGGGCTCGGAGTCGTCGCTCGCGGCGAACGGCTGTTGAATGCGCACCACGGCGTCGTCCCCGAGCGCGCGAACGAAATGGCGATTCAGAAAGTCGACGGGATCCGCGTGGCGGGACCCGATGGGCGACATCTCGACGAGGATACCGCGGATCAGCTCGATGCGTTCGTTGGCGAACAGGCCGGTCTGTACCAGGCGGTCGTACTCCGCGCGGCTCAGAAGACGCGGTCGAGCGTGGGAGAGGACGTCCGCGGCCTGCATCCTTCCAACAATACCACGCCGCTGCTCGAGTCGCCCGGCGGCCGTCAGTCCGTGGACGCGTCGCTGGCGCCGGCGTCGGTGCCGCCGTCCGTGTCCGGCGGGATCTCGCTGCTGCACGCGCCGTCTTCGTCGCACACTCCGGTGCCGCAATCCGTGCCGCTGCTGCAGTCGGGGTAGCAGTACGCGACGGTGCCGAAGTCGAAGCAGCGCGAGCCCGACGGACAGCCGCCGGTGGACACGTAGGTGGCGCCCGGCGTGCACTCCTGGACGCAGATGCCGACCAAGGTCGCGTCGTAGTAGTCGCACACCAAGCTCGAGTCGGAGCACGAGCCTTGGGGGTCGTTCTCGTCCGGGGTGCACTTGCCGCCGTAGGCGTTGTCCGCCTGGGCGCCGATCATGGAGCCGTTGCAGCCCAAGGTGGAGACGGCGTTGGTTTCGTCCGCGGCGCACGTGTCGGCGCTGCCCCCGGTGCCCGCGCTGCCCCCGGTGCCCGCGCTGCCGCCGGTCGCGCCGCCGCTACCACCGGTGCTGCCGCCGCTTCCGCTCTGGCCGCCGCTGCCGCCGGTGGCGCCACCGCTGCCGCCGGAGCTCGCCTTGGAACCGCCTTCGTCGGAGCTGCAGGCCGCGAGCGACGCGGCCACCGAGAACCCCACAGCCATGACCCAGAGCAACGGCGTCTTCATCCGCTGGCCGTTATTGCAGCCCGTAGGCGGAAGCAAGGGTCCGGAGCGGGAGGTTCCGCGCCGGACCAACAATACCTCGGAGAAGATCGGCTCAGGGCTGGGGCAGATCCCCGTCCCCCAGCGGCATCTCGAAGGTGTGGGTGATCTGGCGCATGAGGTCGATCAAGTCGACGTACTTCACGAGCGCCGAGTACGCCTGGGGATTGGCCGGGTTCTTCTGCGGCTTGCCGTTCGCGTCCAATGTCAGCTGGGGCGTGCCGTCGGGGTTCAGGATGGGAGCGCCGGTCGTGTCGGTGTCCACCAGGTAGGCCTCGGTCATCAGCAGGTTGGCCCACTCGAGCATGCGCGCGCCGACGCCGCGCTGGACGGTCTTGCCCTGCAGAGTCTCCGTACCGACGGCGTGAGCGCGGTAGGTGATGCCGCTGGGCGGATAGTAGAAGGCGATGATCTCGTCGGCCGGCCAGTCCGGCTGCTCGGCGGCGGTGGTGGCGATGCGAGCATCGTGGACCCAGGAGCTGGACCAGTTGGTCGGGAAGAACATGGCGCCCCAAACCATGGCGTACAGTTGCTCGTTGAAGCCATTGTTTGGATCCACGAGGAACGACCCCGCGGGCCAGGCACCGAGATCCGTGGCGCTGGACCACGTGGGGTACACCAGCGTGCCCGGCGGTGTGTCCGAAGGGTTCTGGGGCGCAGTGGCCGACGGCGCCGAGATCTCCAGATCACCGGTCAAGAGCTCCTTGTACAGACGGCGCACCTGCTCCGGAAACACCGTGGCAAAGCTCACGTTCTTGTAGCGGGAGTCGACGAAGTCCTCCTTGGAGTTGGAGATGAACGAGTCGAAGGCCTCGCTCAGGTAGTACGTCGCCCAGATCTTGTCGTAGTAGACGCCGACCTGCGTTTGGTAGTCACCCCACCAGTAGCCCTGGGAGTAGTCGTAGTCGTTGTGCAAGAAGCGCCCTGCGCCGACGGGCACGCGGAAGTCGTACAGATAGACGTCGGGCAATGCGACCGCATCCGCCGTGTAGAGCTCCGTGCTCACTCCCGCGGGTTGACCGCTGCCGCAAAAGTCCGCCGAGCAGTAGTAGCCGGGCTCCGGGCGGGTGAGGATGCGCGAGAACAGGTCGAGGGACACCGTGGCCCCGACGGCGTGGGGGCCGTACAGGCCGTCTTGCAAGAAATCGCTGGAGGGCTGGGTCGGATCGCCGTCGAGGAGCGCTCCGAAGGCGAAGGCCTTGGTGATCAGCTGGATCTTGTCGAGGTATCTCGCCTGGATCCGGTTCACCGTGTCCCAGCTGTTGAACTCCACCCGATTGCGCCGGAAGGAATCGAGGACGTATCGGTTCTCGTAGGCGGCCTCCAAGAAGCGGATCTGCTCGTAGGCATCCGCGCCCGCATCCCCGCTGAAGGACGGCACGTTGCCGCTGTCCGCGTACTCGTCCGAGGAGAACAGGTAGCCGCGGCGCACGCGCCCGCTGGCATCCACCGCTCTGGGGTCGACGGCCCAGGCGTAGGACGCGTAGTCGGGATCGCTCGCGAAGTCCTTCATGTCGCGGTAGTCGACCACGTCCAGGGCGCGCTCCCGACAGCGCTCCCCGAGGGGCGCCGCCGCGTCCGGTTGGCAGTCGGAGATCAGCCCGAAGCGATTCTGATAGTCGCTGTAGTGGATGAACTCGTAGCTCTGCGACGGATCCGTGGGCGGGAAGTAGTACACCCCGAAGAGGCCCGGATTCACGGTGAAGGCGCTGAGGCGATAGGCCTCTTGCTTGCCGCTGCCGGAGCCCGTCACGCTCACGTCGGCGTCGTTCCATACGTCCACCACGCCGCCGTAGCCAAAGCGCGCCGCTGCGCGATCGTACTTGCCGGGCAGGAGGGTGTCCTGGTTGCGATCCCCGGGGTAATCCATCACGCTGGACGTCGCCCACAGGCCGATGTTGCCGTCGACTTCCGCCTGGGAGATGGGGTCCTTGTAGCGCGGACCGATGCAGCCGCTGCCGTCGGTGGTGCCAGCGGGGCAGGGAGTCGTCACGCTCCCGTTGTTCGTGCGCAGCTGCCAGTACTGGGGCGCGTAGTTCAGGGAATCGAAGGACGCCGCGAAGTTGTGGCGCAGCCCCACCGTGTGCCCGAGCTCGTGGGCGAGCACGCCGCGGCTCAGCTCCTGGCGCGCCCAAGTGACGACGGCCTCGCGATGCTCCTTCACGGCGAGCGCGTCGTTCGGATCCGGAGCCGGGAACTTCTGTTTGGCGACGCGCGCCAGCCCGAGCAGGTTGTCGGGCTCCGTGCCGTCGAAGCGGCACGCGTGGCGGCCGGCATTCCCGAGCAAGCGCATGCGCCGTTCGGCGCGGCGGAACGTGGGGTTCATGCGGCCGAAGGGCGACGCCTGCTGAATGGCGGTCTTGGTGATCGGCGCCGTGGGATCGAAGCCCGCGGCCTGCGCCAGCTCCGGCGAAACGAGCTTCGCTTCGATGGCCGAGCCCCGCAGGGCCCCGAGCCGCGCCGACAGCGCGGCGTTGCCCGGCCCCAGGCGTCCGGCGTCGAGCAGGGCCTGGGCCCGCGCCTTGCGGCGGGCCGCCGGCGGCACGCCTAGCTTGGCCTTGGGTAGCCCCGCGAGCTGGGGCTCGAGCGCCTGGGGTGAGAACGCCGCCATCCGCTGCGAGAGCTCGGCGGCGCTCAGGGCGGCGCCGTGCTGGGCGGATCCCCCCGGTTGGTTCTGCGCGATCCATTCGCTGATGTCGACGCCCTTGATGAAGTCGTCCGGCTGGATTTCCCCGTTCAACAGGCTCAACAGATCCGCGAGGTTCGCGCCGGCGAGATCGAGCACCGCGCCCCACTCGCTGACGCTGCCGGAGATCTTCTCTCCGGTGAGCGGATCTTCGGCGTCCATCATGATGCCCCAGGGGCTCATTCGCTCCGGGTTGGGCAGCACGTTGATCATGTTGAAGCGCAGATCTCCGAGCCGCGCGGCCGTGCCGTCGGCGCCGCAGGCGTCGAGGTCGTCGCCCTTTTCGGCGGAGACGGGGTTGTGGCACAGCACGAACACCGCGGGGACCTCGCTCGGGGCTTGGTTACCGAGGGGCGGCGCGTAGTCGTCGGCCCAGCTTCCGGGCCAACCCATCTGCGCGTCGCAGTCCGCCTCGCCGGTGCGCCGGCACTCCGAAAGGCGTGCCGCGACCACCGCCACGCGCAGGGCGTTGCTCCAGGCTTCCAGCGCCGCGGCCGTGCCGTCCCACAGCTCTTCCGGGAAGTCCGCGTTGACGTGCCACGCGATGGTGCGCACGGCCCTGGACCGATACGGTAGCGTGCAGGCGCCGCTGACGGCGTCGCAGCGCGAGCCTCCGCCGACCGCCTCGCACTCGTCTTCCGTCCCATTGCCGTCGTCGTCCCGGTGTGGGCTCGCGCCGACGGGCGTCGTCTCCTCCGTGTTGCAGCGAACCACGGGATCCGCGTGGGATTTTTCGAACAGGTTCCAGCGCGTGGCGAAGCGCCGCCACTTGTCGTCCACCACGCCGTAGCTGCGGTCGTAACCGAAGCGATCCACCGTGAAGTACCCGAACATGTCCATCTGCGTGCCGTCGTATTCGAGCGGCTCGTAGTCCGTGTCCGTCACGCGCAAGTAGGCTTGGCGCACGGTGATCTCGCTGGGGTTGCAGTTCTCGCTCGGAAAGCTGCCGTACAGCCAGCACGACGGATAGTCCCCCCAAACGTCGTCGTGGATCACACCGGGCGCCGCCCACACCTTGTTGGTCACGTCGAAGTAGCCGCGCTTCGTGTCGAACACGGGAGCGTCGGGACTGTCCGGGTCGTTGACGTAGTAGGACACCGGCTCCCACTGGACGCCGTAATAGATGCCGAGCTGGGAGAGGGTGTCGAGCTCGTAGGCGTCCGTGATCAGGTTCTTCGACCAGTCCACGCGAAAGTGGGTGCGCTCGTACCAGGGCCGATCCGTGGTGTTCTCCACCACGATGTTCAGGTCTTCGCCGGTCTGCGGGTTGTAGTCGCGCTTGATGTCGAAATGGCTCTGGATGTGATAGGCGGCGACGATCTGTCCATCCGGCGTGCGACGCACGCCCTTGCCGTCGGTGTCGTCGATGCGCTCGTAGGTGAGCCGCGCCAAGAGCATGTCTTCGGTGATCTCGAAGCGGACACGTACCGTGGGTTGCGCGTCGGAGTTGGTGAACAGGCCGTCGCTGCCGGCCCCCGAAGCAACGTCCACGACCGTCGCGCGCAGGTAGAACTCCGGGTCGTCCGTCGGGTCCTTCAAGTCGCCGACGAAGAACGCCTTGCTGAGCGCGTTGGCCTGTATCCGCACGATCGGGTCGCGCTCCTGGGCGCAGCCGAAGGAAACGACCAACAGAAGCACGCTCCACACCAGAGCTCGTAGCATGATGACTCGACGCATGACCAAAGCCGCCCTTTCGCGATCCGCGCGCACCCCCGCCGGACCGAAGCGGGGGCCTTACTGCGACGGCCTCGCCGGCTCAAGCGTCCGCGGCGGGAGCCTGACTGGATGGTTGTTGGCTCGCCGCGGAAACACGCGGAACGCCGTTCCGACGCTCAATGGCTGGAGGGCGCGCTTCCGAAAAGCGCCCGCTCAGGTCGTCTGTTCCGGCATCCACGTGGGCGGAGATGCTCCTGAGGGATGCCTCTGCGAAGGAGCGCGTCGCCAACAGCCTGGGCACGGGCAGTTCACGAGCAGCGAATGGTGGTCGCGCGCACGTTCGCGTCGGACTCTTTCAGCCAAGGTGCTCAAAGATCGCAACCATGGCCGCGGCGCGAGACGAAGGCGAAGCGGACGACAGAATTCGACATTGCGAGTGCGAATTTCGTTGACGAGCTTTTGGACGCTCCGCGCTTCTATTTCGCCGATCCCGTTCGGATAGCGCCTGCGCAGCGCTCGTGTGCCCTACGAGGCACGTTCGAAAAAAAATCGATCTTCGAAGTGTCCGCGTCTGCGAAAGCGCCTGCGCGGAGCGCTGAGGAAGGCAAAATTTCCCATGGTATGCCGGAGGAACCAAAGGGGATGGATCATGTCATCGTCCAATGCCGTTTCCGTAGAACTGTCTACCACCACGCATTCGCTCTCCGCACTTCAAGACCTCTCCAATCGCGATCTCTGGTCGAGCGTGGTCGTCGCCAACGCCGGTCGGCGCACGGCGACCGCGCACTTGGTCGCCCACCTCGCAGAAATCGACCGGCGCGAGCTCGTGTACGACGAGGGCTACTCCTCCATGTACGACTTCTGCGTGCGCGGCCTCGGGATGAGCGAGGGCACGGCGTACCGCAGCATCGCCGGGGCTCGGGCCGCGCGCTCGTTTCCGGTGGTGCTCTCGCTGCTCGCCGACGGGAACCTCCACCTTTCCGGGCTTTCGCTCTTGGCTCCGCGGCTCACGGAAGAAAACCACGCGGCGCTGTTGGAAGATGCCTCCGGCAAGACGAGCGCGGGCATTCGCGTCCTACTCGCGCGCTGGTTCTCGAAGCCGGATGTTCCAGATCGGGTCGAGCCCAGTGCCGGAAAGGGACCACGGGCCGGCGTGGAGCCGCTCTCGGAGGGGCGCTTCGAGGTGCATTTCAGTGCTGGCGAGAGCCTGAAAGCGAAGCTCGAGCACGCCCAGGATGCTTTGACGCTGATGTCCAAGGTGTTCGGTCCGCCACCGGGCACATATGACGGACCCATCCCGACCGAGATTGACGCACGCGAGGGGCTGCACGACGGAGCCACGCTCGCCTGGCGAGATCTCTCGGCTGACGAAGCTATCCTAGGGGGTCGACGTATCAAGCTCCAGCGTTGGCTCGGGCCGGCGCTCATCGACGCCTGCTACGGCTTCGATCCATTGGTGGACCCGGCGGACTCGGACCTCGCGCCGAACGGCAGGATTCGAGCTCGGGTGTGGCGAGACCGCGTTCTCCTTCTCGAACTGCGTCCTCGCGAGACTTGGAACGGGGGTATCAGTCACGTCGCCGTCGTGGATGCTGCTTCCGGTCGTCTCATTGGGCACTTTGCGGGGACGTGTTGGGGCAGCCGGGGCTTTCCGCTTCCGTGGCAGCCAGTCGGTCCCCGTGTGCTCGACATGGACCTTCGGGAGGGCCCCCCGCCGGTCTGGTGACCGATGGACGCGGCACGCTGCGGCCTCTTCGACGGAGCCAGACGTCTGCGCGTTCGGGCGAGTCCGTTGCTTCCGCGCCGGGCCAACATCCTGGCGCGGAGTTTCGTCACTCTGGAACGAGCGCTGCGCCCCTCGCGATGCCCCGAAGCTCGGCCACGGCTTCGCGTAGCTCGTCTTCGGGAAGGCGCTCCCATTGGCGGATCTTGTATGCGAGCTCGGCCACGTCCCAGCCCGCATTGGCGAGGGCTGCCAGAAGATCCGGCGTGTCCGCCGCGAGCTCTCGAAACGTACGCCCGTCCACGTCCCGATACGGCTTCTTCGCCGTCGCTTCCCTGAGCGCCCCTGCGATCTCGATCACCTCGGCGAGCCGCGGCAGGCAGCGTCGGAGGCCCTCGTGCAAGCTCAAGGTGGTGGCCGCCCCCAGCGGCAGCACTTCCGCGTAGCGATTGGCGTCCAAGGCGTAGCTGTTCTGGCAACCGAAGCACATCCGGGTGCTGCCCTCATACGCTCCGCCGCCGACCGTCACGGAGTAGACGTGGGTCAACATGAACGAATCGACGACGACGAAGGGCTGGAGCGTGCGACAAACCCAGCAGTAATCCACCACCACGCCGCGCCGTACGAGCTCGCGCCGGCTTCCCCACCAGATGAAGAAGCTCATCGCTTGTCCTCGCAGCGTGTCTTCGCAGCGCGAAGACAGTCATCGTATTCCGACGCCGATTCCGCGCTGTCCTGACAGCGTGTGAGCTGCCCCAGTACCTTGGCGTCGCAACCGTTCAGGGCCAGGGCGGTGCAAGCGGAGTTGCGGACCAACGAAGTGCGCTGCGCGCCGCCGCTGTCGGACGACACCTGCTTGGGACTGGATTCGAACCAATCGTCCACGTAGCCCAGCTCATGGAACTCGCGACCGTACAGCGCCTCGCTTCCGGCCGCACCGGGGTTGGCGTTGCCGTACACCGTCACGATCTTCCAGTAGCAGGCGGCCTGCCGTGGAACGTACAAGCTGTGCGCCCGAGTGGTCGTCACGCGCACCGCGCTCACGGGCCGGCTCGCGCCCACGGGGCCGTATGCGAGGATGTGCTCCCCGAGACCGACCCACATCTCCGGCGGAGCCGTTCCTCGAGGGTTCGGGGGCACCACCATGGCCGGCGCCTCGTCCAGGTAGATCTGCATCGCCTCGTTGGTGGGATTGTCCACCGCGACGGGGCAGTGCATCAGGCGAAAGCCCCCGAGCGAACCGACGAGTGCACCACCGAGTCCAACGCTGAGCAGGGCCCCCTCCGGCATCAGCCGGAACACGCGGCGACCGGGGCGAGTGCGCCCCGCGCTCAGCCGCGCCATCTCCTGGGCCCAGCCGTCGTTGGAGCAGAACAGCCTGAGGCGCTTGTCGTTGGCGCGAGCGATCTCGACCGCCAACTGATGAGCCGTTGCAGGTTTGCGCGGTGGCAGCAAGGAAGCTCCCACGGCGACCAGGACGATTACGACGGTCGCCACCACGAGCGCGGCGGGGGTGGAGATCCAAGGCGAGAAGCCGGCGAGGGCGACCGTCGCAAGCAGCGCGGCGCCGCACGCTGCGGTGATCCCCACGCCGAGCACCCAGAACGTGCGTAGCGAGCGCGACGCGAGCCGCCGACACTGCTCACAGTAGGGCACGGAAAGTAGCGCGGGCTTCCCGATGCCCAGGCTGCGCCGCGCGAGGACGCGTGTGTGCGACGGACCGTCGCAGGACGCGCAACGCTCCGGCATCTGCAGCTCATCCGGATGAACTTCGACGTACGTTCCCGTGCGCATTTGGGACCCTCCCGGCCAACGGCGAGTATCCCAGCAAGGTCGGGTGCACGGCAAGCACATCGAGCCTGCGCGGAGGTCCGAAATCGCACGCTGCGTCAGGGGTTGTCGCAGGGGGCGGGGTGGACGCGGCAGGCCGTGGCTTTGACGATGAGCCAGACGTCCGCGCCTTCGCTCAGGGCGAGCTCGGCGACGGCGGCTTCGCTGAGCTCCACGCCGAGCTCCACGCCCGAGAGGGCCACGCGCGCGAGCCGCCCCGAGCCGAAGGGACGGAGCTCGCGGATGCGCCCCGGGTGGACGTTGCGCGCCGACAGGCCTTCGGGGCGACGCCCTGCGAGGATCACGTCCCGCGCGGCGATCTCCATCAGGGTTTCACTCCCGACGCCAATGCCGCCGCGGGAAGCGACGGCGGACAGCTCCAGAGCGCCCGCCCGCACGCGGCAGCCGTCACCGCTGTGGGCGATGACCGTGCAGGGCAGCGTGTTCGTGTAGCCGTGCTCCGCGCCGAGACGCCACACGCGGGCGTCGGACAGCACTGCGTGCGCGCTGCCCTGGGCGACGACGCGCCCGGCGTCCAGCACGACGACCTCGTCGGCGAGCAGCTCGACTTCCGCGGGATCGTGGGAGACGAGCAGCACGGGCAGCTCGAAGCGCCGCACGATGCCGTGGACGTACGGCAAGAGACTCCGCCTCAAAGGCAGATCCAGTGCGCCGAAGGGCTCGTCCAGGAGCAACAGCTTCGGCGCGGAGCACAGGGCGCGTCCCAGGGCGACGCGCTGGCGCTCGCCGCCGCTGAGCGTCTTCACGTCGCGATGCAGCAGCGCCGCGAGCCCCAGGGTCGCCGCCACCTCCGCGAGCACGCGCTCGGGATCTTGGTTGGCCGCGCGGGCTCGCGCCGCACCAGCCAAAAGATTCTGACGAACGGAGAGCCGTGGAAAGAGGACGCCGTCTTGCGGCACCCAACCGCTGCCGCGCGCCTCCGGCGGCAGGTGCACGCCGGCTTCCGTATCGAGCCAGGTTTGATCGCCGATGCCCACGCGGCCTCGGGCGGCGCGCACGCCGGCGACGATCTCGAGCAGGCTGCTCTTGCCGGCGCCGGACGCGCCGAAGATGCCGAGCACGCGCGCATCTGTGTCGATGCTCACGTCGAGCTCGAAGCGATCGAGCGGCGCCTTCAGCTGGAGCGAGATCACGCGCGCCTCCCGGCGAGGCGTTCCGCGAAGGCCACGGCCACGAGTCCGGTGACGAGAGCGACGGCCAAGAGCACGCCGGCCTTGGCGTCGCGCCCGGATTGCTCCGCGGTCCAGATGGCGAGCGCCAAGGTCTGCGTGCGGCCGGGGATGTTGCCGGCGATCATGGCCGTGGCGCCGAACTCGCCCAGGCTGCGCATGAAGCCCAAGATGGCGGCGGCGCCGAGGCCACGGGCGGCGACGGGCAGCACGAAGCGCAGCAGGGCGGAGAGGCGCGAGTGGCCCAGGGTGCGGGCCATGGCCTCGATGCGGGGATCGATGCCCTCGAAGGTGACGCGAGCGGTGCGGATCACCAGCGGCGCGGCCATCACTGCGGAGGCGAGCACCGCGGCCTTCCAGGTGAAGAGCACGTCGATGTCGAAGCCCAGGGTGCTCTTGCCGAGCCAGCCGTCGTCCGCCAAGAGCGAGAGCAACAGATAGCCCACCGCCGTGGGCGGCAGCACCAAGGGCAGCACCACCGCGGCGCTCACCACGCTCTTGCCGCGAAACTCGTGGCGCGCGAGCCAGTAGCCGATGGCGCTGGCCGGCAGCATCACCAGGGCCGTGGCCGTGAGCGCCACCCGCAGGCTCAGGAGCACGATGCCGAGAGTGCTCGTCAATCGCCCTCCAGCGGGACGAAGCCCTGGCTCTCGAAGACGCGGCGCGCTTCGGGGCCGCGCAGATAGTCGAACAGCTGCTGGGCTTCGGGCTGATGCCCGCGGAGCAGCGCTGCCGGGTAGCGGATCCGCGGGCCGTTCCTCACTTCGAGCACCACACGGACGTCACTCGTGGAGCGGGCGTCGCTCGCGTACACGATGCCTACGAGATCCTTGCCGCGGCGGACCTGGCCCAGCGCCGCGCGCACGTCCGGCATGGGCAGCACGTGGTCTTTCACGCGATCCCAGAGCTTCTCGGACGTGAGCCACTGCTTGGCGTAGATGCCGGCGGGCACCGCCTCGGGGTTCGCGAGCACCAGGTGCGGGGCGTTCTGCAGATCCGAGGGCGCGTCGATCTTCAGCGGCGAGTCCGCCTTGACCACGACCACCAGGTGGTTTTCGAGCAAATCGACCCGAGTGTCGACGCTCGGCACGCGATCCATCCACGCCTCGCTGGCCGACACGAAGATGTCCGCCTTGGGGGAGGCGATGAGCTGGCGCGCCATCTGGTTGGAGCCACCGAAGCTGAAGGCGACGTGCGTCTTCGGGTGCTCGTTCTCGTAGCTCTTGCCGATGGTGGTGAGGGCGTCGGACAGGCTGGCGGCGGCAAAGACCGACAGCTCGGTCTTGTCGCGCTGGCAGCTCAAAAGCACGATCAGTGCGGCGCACTTCAAAAGCATGGAACAGTGGCGGCGCGGGGTTGGGGTCCCCGCGCGGGGTGTGGGGCGAAGCCCCACGGCGAAAATCCGGCGGGGCCGGCGCCGGCTGCTCACCAGTCACCCGAGTCGCGAGGCGCCAACGTGTCACAACTCAATGGAAAACGCGGTAGCCTTGCCCGACTCATGGGCACGTTCTACCTCAAACAGCTGTTGGTTGGGCGCGAGGTCGGCAAGGGCGACCGTATCGGCACCCAGATGCAGAACTTCGTGTATCTGGTCGGGGACCGCGACGCCGGGGAGTGTTTGGTGATCGATCCAGCTTGGGACGTCGACGGCATAGTGGCCACCGCCCAGGCGGACGACATGAAGATCGTCGGCGCCTTGGCCACGCACTATCACCCGGATCACGTGGGCGGCAGCATGTTCGGCTTCAGCGTGCAGGGCCTACCGGCGCTGCTCGAGAAGAACCCGTGCCCGGTGCACGCCCACAAGCTCGAGGCCGAGGGCATCCGCGTGGTGACCGAGCTTTCCAAGAGTGACATCACCGAGCACGACTCGGGGGACGCCATCGTCGTCGGCGAGGTCGAGGTGAAGCTCCTCCACACGCCGGGGCACACGCCCGGGTCGTCGTGTTTTCGGGTGAAGGATGCGCTCTTGGCCGGGGACACCCTGTTCCTCCAAGGCTGCGGCCGGGTGGACTTGCCGGGCGGGGATCCGGAAGAGATGCGCCGCACCCTGCGCCAGCGCCTCGCCACGTTGCCGGACAGCATCGTGCTGTATCCGGGGCACGCCTACGGTGGCGAGCACGCCGAGCTCGGCGAGGTCCGCCGCATCAATCCGGTGTTTCCGCCGCCCGGGCCCGGCGCCAAGGAAGTGCTAGACTGACGTGTTTCATCGGCTGGAGGTCCTCGTGAAACGACGGCTCGTGCTCTCTGGCATCGCGATCGGCATCTTGGTCAGCATCTCCGCGGCGGCGGCGCCGAGTCATCACCCCGTGCGCCGCGCACAAAAGCTGTCGCACGGGCAGAAGATCACGAACCTCCAGAACGTGGTGGTGCACGGCCGGCCGGGTCGCCCTCAGGTGGTCACGGAGATCCAACGCGCCAAGCTGCGCTTCGAGGTCGGCACGGCGCGCTACGGCTGGCAGCCGCGCAGCTTCCGCTGAGCGACGGGTAGCGCGCCGGACCAACATTCTCTCGATCAGTCTGCGGCAGCCTGCTTCGCGAAGGCCGCGAGGAGCCCCGTCCAGCCGCCGTCGGAGTCGAACACACCGCGCATCTCCTGAGCGCGCTGACCGTAACGCTCGAGGTGACGATGCTCGAGCTCGACGCGAGTGGAGTCGCCATCCGGAACGAAGCGAACCTCGACCTCGGTTTGCAGCTCGGGATCGTGCTGCCAGTCCGCCGAGATCTCCCAGCTGAGCACCAGGCGCGTGGTCGGCTCCCAGGCGACGACGTGACCCCAGGTGCAGGTGCTGCCGTCGTCACCGCGCTCGAACCAACGGCCGCCGACCTTGGGCTCGAGCTCGACGTCCACGGCCTTCGTCGCTCCAATCTTGTGCGATACGAGGGGCCACCAGGTTCCCATTCGCTCCGTGAAGACGCGCCACGCGACGTGGGCGGGAGCGGCGACGACGACGGACTTCTTCAAGCTTTCCATGTTTTGCTCACTTTCTCTTGCGCAGCGAAGCCGCCTCTCGCTCCGCGGCATCCTTGAACTGCAGCAGGGCCTCGTCCCAAAGGCCGTCGAGCCAACTGCGCAACGCTTCGAGCCCCCGCGGGTCCACCGAGTACAGTCGGCGCGTGCCCTCGGCGCGATCGCTCACCAAGTGCGCGGCCTTGAGCACCTTCAAGTGCTGGGAGACGGCGGGGCGACTGACCGTCATCCCGCGGGCCAGCTCCACCACGGAATGGGGTCCGCTCCTCAATCGCTCGAACACCGCCCTGCGCGTGGGATCGCCGAGCGCGTCCAGTACGTTTGCTGCCAACACGCCGCGAACGTAAGCCGCAGCTAACCGTAAGTCAAGGCTTACGAAACAGCATTTCTCGCACCTGGCTCGGCGCCGGGATCCCCGCGTCGTGAAAGGCGCGTTTCATGGCGGCAGTGCTGCCGTAGCCGGCGAGGCGCGCGATGTCCGCGATGCTGACCTCGGGCTCCGAGAGCGCCAGCACGGCGAGCTTGATGCGAAGGCGCTTGGTGGTCTCACGCCAGCCCACGAAGGGCACCTGGAAGGAACGCGCGAACTCGCCCAGCTCGCGGTTCAGATGCCGGAGGGAGAGGCCGGCGGTCAAAGACACGGCATCCAGCGTATTGAGCAGATCCAGCCGCTCGGCGAAGGGCCGAACAGCCTCGAAGATCCGATGGTGGCGGCTGCGTGTCTCGCTCAGACCGTGGGCGAGATCCGCGGCGAGCAGCTGCTGGTCGGCAAGAGAGCGGATCAGCTCGACGACCGCGCCTTCGTTCGTGGGGCGGCGCGCGAGGCGCCGCGCCGAAGCCCAACTGTCGTCGCTGAGCTCGATGGAACAGGGGCGGGGAGCTCCGGCGAGGAAGTGTTCCGTCGAATCGACGCGGATCTCCAGCGCCGCGAGGGGCTCTCCCCAGTTGCGAAAGGGCACCGTGCCCTCGAACTGCCGTACGTCGAAGCAGACCGCTGCCGGGGCATCGAAACGTTCCCCGTTCAGCTCCAGCGCGCCCTGGAGCAAGACGTACAGCAGCACGCCGTCCGGGTACGCTTTCGGCGGCGGCACGAAGCGCGAGTCGAACGTCAAACCCGTACGCCGAATGGTGGCGACGAACACGTCGCGGGAGATCACGTAGTCCGCGCGATAGCTGCCGCGGCCAATGCGTTTCTGAGTGCTCGCGACGAACATCTCCCGGAGCGCGGGAGGCTATCAGCTCAGGGACAGGTGACGAAAGGGCTGGCTGCGCAGGAAGTGTCGGCGCAGTCGATCTTCGAGTCGCCGTCGTTGTCGAGGCCGTCGTGGCATTCCTCGTTCGTGCGCTCCCCGAGGCACTTGGTGACGGCCGGGCTGATCTGACAGTCGTAGTCCTGGCAGTCGATGTGGCCGTCGCCGTCGTTGTCCTTGCCGTCGCTACAGGTCACGTCGTCGTTCTCTCCGTTGCAGACGCTCACGGAGGGGTTGGCGCTGCAGTGGAAGTCGGCGCAATCGATGAATCCGTTGCCGTCGTCGTCGAGGCCGTTGCTGCAGGCCGCGTCGGTCGACTCGGCGCCCGTTGGCAACAGGCAGTCGACCCCGGTACAGCTCACGGCCTGGCCGGCCGCGCAGGCCTTCGACCCGATGCCGTCGCAGTACACGACGGTCTGGCAGGAGACCACCGCGGGCCAGCAGTTCGGCGGCGCGCCGTCGAGGCCGTCGCAGTACTTGGGGGACGACGGATAGTTCGTGCACGTCACCGGAGTGGGGACGCAGGCCTGGTACGCGCAGTCCACGACCATTCCTTGGTTGGCTTCGTCGGGGGTGCAGCCCACCCATTGGCTGCCGCAGAGCTTCACGCTGGCGCAGTCCACCGCGGTCTTCCAGCAGGTGTCGCTCTGGGCGCAGTACGTGTCCGTACAGCTCCCGCCTCCGGCTTGGCCCCCGGCGCCTCCCGCGTCACCGGCGGCACCCCCGCTACCCGCGGCGCCGGCCGCGCCCCCACTGCCAGCGGCACCGGCTGCGCCCCCGCTTCCCGCAGCGCCGGCCACGCCACCGGCACCCGCCCCCGAGCCCGCGAAGCCTCCGAAACCACCACCGCCGCCACCGCCACCACCGGATCCGGAGGAGCACGCGGACGTCAGCAACAAGCAGAGTGCGAGATAGCGTCGTGCCGTCATCGCGCGCTGACTAGCACGAGCCTCCACCCTTCGGCTCGCGATGGCCGAAAGTATCCTCCAGCGCTATTCGGCTTCGAAAGTGGTGCGCACGACATCGAGCCGCGGGCTCGAAGGAAAGCCGAGACGCCGAACCGCGCGCGCCACGCACAGCGCCGAGTCGTGATTGCCGGGCACCGTGTGCACCGTCACGCCGATGGCCTTGCCGTTCTTCACGGCCGCGCAGATACGCACCGTCATGTTGCCGGGCACGCCGCAGTAGTTGAGGTAGCCGCCCTTGTCGAGCACGGCTCCAAACGCCGACGCCGGCAAGTCCGCCGGACCGCGAGCGCCACCCACGGTGATCTCGTCGTCGTTCTGCGCCATCGCTTGCTCGCAGCTCATGCCCGCCACGGCCGCGATCACCTTCTGCGGTGCGGGCTCGGGCTCGGGCTTCGGGGGCGGCGGCGGCGGGGGTTTCGCCTCGACGTGTGCTTCTTCCGCTGGGGGTTGGTCCGGCGCGATACCCGTCGCGGTCTGCTCCGGCTCTTCCTCGTCGGCGCTCGGCGCGCCCAAGCTCGGTACGTCGATGCCGGGGTCGTCACTTTCGACGCTGATGGTCGGCTCCGCCACGACCGTCGCGACCGGCGGCGGCACGGCGGACACCTCGCGCACGGTGGCCGCGGGCTCCGGCGCTTTCGCCGTAGCCACGGCCGCCACCGGCGCGCCGCGCGCCTCCGTCACGGCGGCGTGGGCCGTCGTCGTCGCGGCGTCGAGCCACGACAGGGAAACGCGCCCCGTGGTGAGGCCCCAGCACAGCGCGACGCCGGCGATCCACGCGGCGACACCGAGCGGCGCTTTGGAACGACGTCGCCTCAGCGGCTGCTCGAAGGAGAGCTCCGGAAGCTTCACACGTTTCTTGAAGGCGAGGGGAGCCGCCACGGGAAGAGCTTGCTAGCGCGATGCTCCCAGCGCGTCCAGGGCTTGCCCGCCAAGCCCGGCGAGCACGCTGCGCACGAACGGCAAAAAGCCTTCGGGGCCGGAGGCGACGTCCTTGAGGTGCACCGTAGTGGTGTCGCTGCGGAGGAAGATCTCCCGGACGATTTCCAGCCGGGCGGGCAGGTCGATGCCCGCGCCCATCACCACGTGGTCGATGGGCGCCTCGTCGAACACGCGGCGAACGTCGTCGATGTTGCTGCCGCCGTACAAGCGAACGCCGGACAGCCCCAGGCGCCGTCGTGCATCTTCCACGACGACGCCCTTCCGGCCGAGGAGCAGGACGTTCACGCCGCGCTCCGTGCGGCGGGCGCCAGCACTTCACGCGCGAAGTCGTCGATGGACCGCGGCGCGTGCCCCGTGATGCGCTGCACGTTCTCGGTCACGAAGTCGCCGAAGCCGCGCGCGTACGCGGCGCAGTAGTCCCGCAGGATCCCCGCGGTCCAGTCGTCGGCGCCGAAGCTCCGCACCGTCTCGGCCACCGCCTCCGGCGGCACCGGGACGTAGCCCACCTCGCGACCCAGGGCGCGCCCCACGGCAGCAGCCACGGCGTGGTAGTCGACGCTCGCGGGGCCCGTGAGCTCGAAGGTGCCGCCGTCGAAGGTGTCCGTAGTGGCCGCGACGACGGCCGCGTCCGATACGTCACGCGTGTCGACCAGGCCGAGCTTGCCGTCGCCCACCCCGAAGAAGATCTTGCCTTGCGCGAGGATCGTGGGCAGCGCCATGAACAGGTTCTGCATGAAGAAGTGCGGGCGCAGGATCACGGTCGTGAGCTTGGTTGCCGCGAGCTTCGCTTCCGTACGTCCGTGCTGCCGGGTGTTGTCGGTGGGCCCGTCGGGATCTGCCTTGAGCGCCGAGATGCGCACGAGCTTCCGAACCCCGGCCGCTTCTGCCGCGTCGATCGCGCGGGCCGCTTGTTCGTCGGCCCGAGCATTGGCCGGCGTGATCAAGACGACGGTGTCCTTGCCCGCGAAGGCCCGACCCAAGGAATCGGCGTCCTCGAAGGAGCCCGTCAGGACCTCGGCGCCACCAGGCGCCGAAGCCGGATTTCGAGTGAGCAGCGCCGGGGAGGCGCCGCGGTCGATGAGTCCTTCCACCACCCGGCGACCAATGGTCCCAGTGGCTCCCGTTACGATGATGTTTGCCATGGCTGGAGTGTGCGGACCTTGCTCCTGTTGCACTAGTCCCAGAGAATGAAAGATACTTTTGCTCTCATGGCAAAAGCGGCTCCGGACCTCAACGACGTGGCGCTGTTCGTGGATGTGGTGAAGGCGGGGAGCTTCTCCAAAGCTGCGGCCGGGCGCGGGGTGCCGGTGTCGACCGTGAGCCGACGGGTGGCGCGGCTCGAGCAGAGCTTGGGGACGCGGCTCCTCGAGCGCACCACGCGGCGGCTGAATCTCACGGACGTCGGCAAGAGCTACTTCCAGCATGCGGAGCGGGGACTCGAAGAGCTGTCGCAGGGCAGCCGGCAGGTACTGGAGCTGCACGCGCAGCCGCGCGGTCGCGTGCGCATCACGGCCGCCGTGAGTATGGGGCCGATGGTGACGGAAACGCTCCAGAGCTACTTGTTGGCCACGCCCGAGGTCAGCATCGAGATCGATCTCACGGAGCGAACCATCGACCTTGCGGGTGAGGGGTACGACATCGCGATCCGCGCCGGCAGCGTGGGCAGTGACGACGTGATTGCTCGTCAGATCTCGCAGTCAGCCCGCCAGTTGTTCGCGAGCGCGGCGTACCTCGAGCGCAAGGGTCGACCGAAGCGCCTCTCGGACTTGCCCAAGCACGATCTCATCGCGCTGCGTACCACCGAGACCGGTGCCTCGTGGGAGCTCTTCGACCGGCGCGGCAAGAAGCATCGGGTGGGGTTCCAGCCTCGCCTGACGGTGAACGAGATGATGGCCTCGCGGCACGCTGCCATCGCGGGGATCGGCATTGCGCTGTTGCCGGCCGCGGAGAAGCGGGCAGGGCTCGAACGAGTGCTCCCCGGCTTTTCGGGATCCGTCGGCGGCCTGTGGCTGGTGTACCCGGCCGAGCGAACCCTGACGGCCGCCGTGCGCTCCTGTGTGGACCACCTGCGCGTCGCGTTGGCCACGGGTTGATCTTGGACCCTCGAGTCCAGCCCTTGGAGGATCTGGTCCCACTCCGGTCGCAGCGTATTCCACAGGAAAGGCGCGCTTTTCGCTGGCAGATTTGTTGCAGCCGAAGCCTCCCGTACCGCCGACGCGGCGGATCACTGGAGGTCCATGAAGCACGTATCGAGCATCCTGCGCGTCTTCTTCTACGCGCTCATCACGACTCTTGGCATCGCTTGCAGCAGTGAGGACGACGCGGCCCAGGGCCCTTCGAGCCAGCCACAGGACCAAGTCCAGGCCACCATTGGTGCGCAGGGCGGGGAGCTGACGTCGGCGGATGGGCGTCTCACGCTGCGCCTGCCGCCGGGGGCGGTCGCGAAGGACACGCTCATTGGCATCGCACCCGCAGAGGACGACAGCGGCTTCGCCCCAGGGCTCGCGTACCAGCTCACGCCCGACGGCCTGGCGCTCGAAAAGCCGGGGACGCTGACGTTGACGTACACCCAGGCGTTCGCGGAGGGCGATGTGGTGCTCGGGCGCCGCCTCACGCCCGACATGTTCGAGGTGTGGCCCACCAGTCACAAGGTGGGCGATCTCGATGTGGAAGCGGACATCGATCACTTCAGCACGCACGGCGCGATCCTACCGCCGAGCCTGCAAGACCTGCCGGTGCCGCTGAAGGTCGCCCCCGACGGAAGCTCGGTCAAGATCGATCGCACCGACGCCTTCCGGCCCGTGGAGCGCGCGGTGAACCGTGACTTCTCCGTGGCCGACAGCGAGTTTTCGCCGCGCTTCCCCCCGGCCCCCGGGATCGAGCTCCCGCAAAAGGTGACGGACTACCTGGGCGGCACCGAGACGGCGTGCACGTTGAACGGCGTGAACCACTGGCCCTGCGGCGCGATGTACTGGTACCGCTTCAAGTACAGCCGCTTCGCGAGTCGCGTGGCCTACTTCGCGCCGCCCGGAGCCCTGCAAGACTTCGAGGTCAAGGAAGACGGTCCGGGCGCGCTGAAGCTCAGCTGGACCGCGGGCGACGCCGCCGACGGCAATGCCGTCGTCGAGCGGCTGGATGCGGGCGGCTGGCAGGTCTTGGCGGAGCTGCCGTATCCGGCGTCCGGCTACAAGGACGTGGGGCTGACCAAGGCCGGGTTCTACAACTACCGCCTGCACTCCAAGACGGCGAGCGGCACGGAAGGGCCGTCGGTGTACGCCGTGGGGCAGCTGACCCAACCGACGCCCGTCGGCAGCTGCGAGATATTGGTGAACGACTTCATCAATGGCGTGTCCCCCGCGGACGGCAAGGACTTCGTGCTCCACAGCCAGCTTCAGTTCAAGGCCAGCGCAGCGTGCACCAAGGACCTCACGTCGCCCACCCTCGACTGGTACCGGGTGCAGACGGATGGCACCAACACCAAGCAGCTCATCCTGACGGGCGACGTGGCACAGCTTCAACTTTCCGGGAAGCTCGATCTGGTGCTCGAGATCCACGACGGTGCGACCACTCAGACGGTCACCGCCAGTGTGGGGTCGACGACGCCCGCGCTGGTCTCGATCATGCAGCTGTCCAAGAACCAGCTCGCGCCCACCGACTCCCTCACGGTGGACTTCCTGGAACCGGGTGGGCTCACGCCGGTCGCGACCACGTACCCCACCAAGGTCGGCAGCATCTACCTGCAGATCTGGACGCTCGCAGGTACGCCTGCGCAGGCCGGAAGCCTGGTGGTGAGCAAGGGCACAACAGCGGGTTCCAGCATTACGCTGGATTTCTCGGGCTCACCCCTGGCTACGGGCTCCTACTTCGTTTTCGGCTGGGTGAAGGGCCCGACCGGGGACGTGGTTTCCTCCGCCCCTGCCAAGGCCTTCCAGGTGCCGTGACCGTGCGGACGGCGTGAGGCGCCCCACGATGGCGGGCGCCTCGCGGATCAGCGCGTCGTTCGTGATGGCGTCTACCATGAACAGCGCGAAGTCCACGCGGCGGGTGAGGTTGTCCGCGAGCACGGGGTCGCCCACGTGGCGGCTCCACACCGGCAGGCCCTGGCTCTCGCCCTCTTCCAGATCACTGCCCCGGACGACGGTCCAACGCGTGTCGCTCTCGAAGATCCGACGCGTCGCTTCCACCTGATCGTCGATGTCGACCACGCGAGTGAGGCGTCCGACCCAGCGGAACACCTTGACGAGGGTGGTGAGCTTTCGCGAGTACACGTCCTTGCCGTCCCGCGTGATGTGCCAACCACAGGAGAAGATCAGACGCGCGTCCGGCGGCGCGAAGTCCAGCACGGCCTGGGCCGTGCCGGAGGCATAGTGCTGCATGCCCCAGGGCACGAGCACCGTGAGCACGGCGTCCACGCCGGCCACGGCCCGGCGGATCACGTCTCGGTCGTCGGTTTGGCCGGGCACGATGGTGATGCGATCGGCGAAGGCGGCGAGCTTGTCTACGCTCTGCTCCCGGCACACCGCCACCACCTCGTACCCCCGGTCCAGGGCGTGCTGGATCATGTACTTCCCGAGCTTTCCGGATGCGCCGACGATGCAGACTCTCATGGGGGTTTCTCCTCTCGACCCCCTTGTTGTAGCCATGCATTTGTGTCGCGCCCATTCCCATAGTTGGCATACCTGCTATGCATTGGTGCATGGACTGGACCCCCGTGGGCTTCGACTGGAATCGCGCTCGAGCTTTCTTGGTGACCGCGGAAGAGGGCTCCTTCTCTGCGGCGGCGCGGGCTCTTGGGCAGGCGCAGCCCACGCTGGGCCGCCAGATCGCAGCGCTGGAGCAGGAGCTCGGCGTGAGCTTGTTCCAGCGCGTGGGCAATGCCCTCGAGCTCACCCCGACGGGGCTCGAGCTCTTGGAGCACGTGCGCACCATGAGCGAGGCGGCGGGTCGCATCTCGCTTTCCGCAGCCGGCAAGTCGATGGACATCGACGGCGTCGTCACCTTGGCGGCGAGCGAAGCGATCTCCGCCTACCTGTTGCCGCCCATCGTGAAGGCCCTCCGCGCGGCGCATCCCGGCATCGAGGTGGAGATCGTCGCCTCCAACGCCACCACTGATCTGCGGCGTCGGGAGGCGGACATCGCCCTCCGGAACTTCCGCCCCACGGATCCGGAGCTCTTCGCCAAGAAGCTCAAGGACCACCGCGCGTGGCTGTACGCCACGCCGGAGTACTTGGCCAGCATCGGCAATCCGAAGAGCCTCGCGGCGCTGTCGGCCCGCGCCGAGGTGCTGGCCTTCGATCGCAAGAAGACGTTCCAGGACGCCCTCAACGGCATCGGCTTCTCCTTTGGCGCGGAGAGCTTTCCGATCCGCACCGAGAATCACCTGGTGCAGTGGGAGCTGGCCAAGAGCGGCGCCGGCCTGTGCGTCATGATGGAAGAGGTCGGCGACCGCGAGCCGAAGGTACGCCGCGTTCTGCCGAAAAAGGCGCCGTGCTTCCCGTTTCCGAGCTGGCTCACGAGTCACCGCGAGCTCGCCACCAGCCGCAGGATCCGCGTCGTCTACGACTTCGTCGCGAGCGCCTTCGTCGCGCTGTGACCGCGGCGGACCAACAACAAATGAATTGGGACGATTCTCTTGTTGGCTCGCCGCGGAAACGTCAGTTCTTGGCGCTCTCGGATTTGGGCCGGGGCGGATGCGGCGGTAGGCGTCGCGGCGGCACCACCACGCGGGGCGGCGCGCTCACGCCACCCTTGCGCGGGATCTTGTACTCGTGCTTGGCCACGATGACGGTGTTCTTCAGGTGATTGGCCTGCTGGATCTCGCGCACCGAGACGCCGTACTTCCTCGCCAGCATGCCCAGGGTCTCGCCCTTCTTCACCTTGTGCGTGATGTAGTAGACGGGCGGCTTGATGCGATCGAGAGCGAGCAGCGCGCGGTGCGCGCGACGGGCCGTCTCTTGGGCGATGGGATTGAAGAAGCGAATGTGCAGGTGCGTGGCGTGGCCCTTGGCGTACACGATGAGCGGCCGGAACTTGCCGGGGACGCCCTTGAACAGGCCTTCTACCCAGGCCGGGTCTTCCCCGATGCCCAGGGCATACTCCTTGAGCATGTTCTGCACGGAGTAGTCCGCGAGGATGAGCTGCACGTCCGTGTGCGTGATCAGCGCCCGGACGAAGGCCCAGGTGCGAGCGCGGTCGAGGTTCTTGGTCGTGGCGCGGGCGTACCAGTGCGTGGAGTCCGGGTCGTCGTAGTAGAAGCTGATGTCCACGTCGCGGCCGGATTGATGACTGATGTGGGGGCTCAGGTGACCGCCGTGGCGCGCGCTGATGTGACCGACGAACAGCGGATGCGAGTCGGGGAACTGCTTGCGCACCACACCGATGGCTTCTGTCAGGTAGTCGACGGTCTCCTGGGTGCCCCACTCGTGGGCGGCATCCACGCGCTGCCAGGCGTCGCTCTCGGGCAGCTGCACGCCGTTGATGAGGGCGCCGGCGCCGGGGCGCCCCACGGACATGGAGCCGAGGACGCTCGCATCTTCCCGGAGCTGCTTCTCGATGTCCGCCTCGCTCCAGCCTTCCAGGGGGTGCGGCTTGGGGGGCGCGGACAGCGGCGGGGGCACGTCGTCGAGGGGCTCGCCATCGTCCACCGGCTCGTCTTCGGCACCGGCATAGCCTTCCGTTGCTTGGGGCTCGGCCACGGGAGGCGAGGGCAACGCGCTGGGGGCGGCCAGCGGCGCGCTCGTCAGCACGGGCGGCGGTGGAAACGCCACGGGACGTGCGGGCGACGAAGCCGGCTCGCGAGCGCAGGCCACGAAGCACGCAGCCAACGCACAGCCCAAGGCAGCGCGCATGGGGTCACCCTATAGCGTCTCGACGGCGGCCGGGCCAGTCCGTAGGCTCTCGGCCCCGTGTCCTGGTTCGTCGCCACCATCTACGACCGCTTCATGGCGGAGAGTGAACGCGCCTGTTTGGCCGCCTGGCGTCACGCGCTGCTCGGAGAGTTGACCGGCAGCGTGATCGAGATTGGCGCCGGCACCGGGCGCAATCTGGATCACTACCCGCTGGGGCTCGAGCGGCTGGTGCTCGCCGAGCCGGATCGCCACATGCGTTCGCGCCTGCGGGCGCTGTCCACGGAGCACGAGCACCCCGCGGAGGTGATCGCCGCGCCGGCCCAGGCGCTGCCGGTCGACAGCGAGAGCTTCGACGTCGTGGTGTGCACCTTGGTGCTGTGCTCCGTCGCGGACGTGGACGCCACCCTGGCGGAAGCGCGGCGCGTGCTCAAGCCGGGTGGGCGCTTCGTGTTCATCGAGCACGTGGCGGCGGAGGGGGGCTCGCGTCTCGCGTGGCAGCGGCGGGTGGAGCCGGTGTGGAAACGCATCGCCGACGGTTGCCACCTGACGCGGCGCACGGGCGAGTCGCTCGAACGGGCCGGCTTCGAGCTCTCCGACGTGAAGCGCGAGAGCATGCGCAAGGCGCTGTCCATCGTGCGGCCCACCTTGCGTGGCGTCGCCCGGAAGAAGCCGTGATACGCTGACGGCATGCGTTGGGTCTGGGCGCTCGGCTTGGTGCTTCTGTTTTCGAGCGCCGCCCGGGCCCAAGACGAGACGCCGGATCCCTATCAAAGCGCCTACGACGCGGCGTCCGGCCTCGCGGCAGAGGGCAAGTGGAAGGAAGCGGCGGAGGGCTTTCGTCAGGCCGTCAGGCTGCGCCCGACGGCCGTGGGCCTGTTCAACCTGGCTCAGGCCGAGCGCAACGCGGGTCAGCTGACGGAAGCGCGACGGGACTTCGAGCGCGCGCAGGCCAGCGCGCGGGACGAGGGCGCGACGGACGTGGAGCACTTGGCGGCTTCGGCCCTCGCGGCCCTCGAGCAGCAGATCCCGAAGCTCCGGGTACGCGCGCCGGAGGGCGCCACGGTGACCTTGGACGGCGAGGAGGTGGACGCGTCGCGCAGCGTCGAGCTCACGACCGGCTCGCATCGCGTGGAGGTGCGCGTCGCGGGCAAGCCGCCCTTCGTGCGGGAGGTCACGGCGCGGAGCGGACAGACCGTCGAGGTAGTGGCGCGCTTCCCGAAGCCGATACCGTCGCCCGAGCCCAAGGTCGCCCCGCCACCGCCACCGCGCACCGTGAGCTCCGCGGGGCCTCCCACCGGAGCGGTGATCAGCCTGGGCGTGGGGGCCGCGGCCATGGTCGCCGGCGTCGTGTTCCACTTGCGACGCAACGAGAAGCTGTCGGACGCCGCGGCGGATTGCATTCGGCAGGGCAACGGATGGTCGTGCCCTCCGGCGCTGGAGCACGATCCGGCACACCAGGAAGCCAAAGATCAGGCGAGCTCGGCGGAGCTGGCGCGCAACGTGCTCTTCGGCGTGGGCGCCGCCGCTGCGCTCACCGGCGGCGTGTGGTGGGCGCTCTCTTCCGGCAAGGAGCGCACGCAGGTGGCCATCACGCCCACTTCCGCCCGGCTCCGCATGGCGTTCTGACGCGGCGCTTTACTTCCGCGGCTCCGGCCCTAGGCTCGGAGGATGCCGCATTACAAGCTCGTCAGCTTCGATCTGTGCCCCTTCGTCCAGCGCAGCGTGATCACGCTCAACGAAAAGAACGTGAAGTTCGACATCGAGTACATCGATCTGGCGAACAAGCCGGAGTGGTTCTTGGCCATCTCCCCGCTGGGCAAGGTGCCGGTGTTGGTGGTCGACGAAAAGAAGGTGCTGTTCGAGTCGGCGGTGATCAACGAGTACCTGGACGAGGTCACCGAGGGACGCATGCTGCCCGAGGACCCGCTGGAGCGCGCGTACGGCCGCGCTTGGATCGAGTTCTCGTCCAACTTGGTGATGGACGCCTATCGCATGCAGATGGCGAAGGACGAAGCGGGCGCCAAGGAGCACCTGGCCAAGGTGCGTGACAAGCTCGGGAAGCTCGAAGCGATGCTCCCGGACGAGGGTCCGTACTTTTACGGCAAGGAGCTCTCGCTGGTGGATTCTTCCGCGGCTCCGGCGCTGCAGCGGCTCTCGTGGTGCGAGAAGCTCCGCCCGGAGCTGACCGTCTTCGACGGCTTCGAGAAGGTCACGCGCTGGCGCGATGCGCTCTTGGCGCGGGAGTCCGTGAAGCGATCCACGGTGGCCGACATCGAGGATCGCTTCCACGCCTACGTGAAGCGCGGCGAAGCGTGGCTCGCTAACGGATGACGTGCCCCGGGAGCACGCAGCGCTTCTTGCCGTCCGGTCCGAAGAACACCTTGTCCGGCGGGCACGCCGGCAGCGGCTTGTAGACGCGCACCGCGGGCTTCTTCACCAGCGGAGGCTTCTCCGACGCGCTGGTGGGCGGCGCGGGCTCCACCACCGGTGGCGCGCTCGATGCCACCGGCGCGGGCTCCGGCGTGGCAGCGGGCTGTTGGCTGACGGCGACCACGGGAGCGACGGGCGGCGCCGGCGGCGCCTTGTGCAGCGTGGAGATCAGCAGGAAAACGAGGATCCCCGCCGCGACCAGCGTGCCGGCCGCGATGCCGATGAGCAGCGGCATGCGGTTGGTCTCTGGAGCCGGCTGTTGGATGGCGATGGACTCGAAGCTCGGCAGGCTCTGGCGCAGGGGCATGTTCGCCGTCATTGCCGGCGCCGCTGGGAGCACGATGCGCGGCTGGGATACGTCCCGCGCGTCGCGGGCGAGGGTCGGCGCTTCTTCCAGGTCTTCGAGCACGACCTCCGGACGGCCGGGCAAGAGCGTCTCGAGCTCGGCGCCCACCTCTCGAGCACCCGGGAAGCGACCGTTCGGGTCGCGCACCATGCAGCGGCGGATGATGCCGTCAAGCCTCGGATCGGCTCCGGGCGCGGCGTCGAGCAGGGCGGGGAGGGGGCCCTGGAGAATGCCGGCCACGACCGCATAGGGAGTGTCGCCGTCGAAGGCGCCTTTGCCGCTGGCCATCTCGTAGAGCAGCACGCCCAAGGACCACACGTCCGTGCGGTGATCCACCCGCGACCCCATGGCCTGTTCCGGCGACATGTACGCGGGGGAACCGACGGCGGTCCCCGTCACCGTCGAGGACGCGCTCTCTTCGCTGATCACCTTGCTGACGCCGAAATCGAGGACCTTGACCACGATGCCGCGGTCGGGATCCTGATGCAGGAACACGTTGGCCGGCTTCAGATCCCGGTGGACGATGCTGGCCTCGTGGGCCGCGTCCAGCGCCTTGGCGACCTCCGCACCAATGGCCGCGACGGCGGCGGTGCTCAAGCGCCCGCGGCGATCCATCAAGGCTTCGAGGGTCTCGCCGCGAAGCAGCTCCATCACCAGGAAGGGATCGCCGCTTTCGGTCTCGCCGACGTCGTACACCTCGATCACGTTGCGGTGATGCAGCCGCCCCGCAGCGCTCGCTTCGCGCAGCATGCGCTGTCGCAGCTCTTCCGCCTCGCCCCCGGTGACCTGAATCAGCTTGATGGCGAAGGAGCGTTGGGTGAGCTCGTTCTTCGCCTCCCACACCGAGCCCATGGCCCCGTCCCCCAAGTGGCGGACGAGCCGATATTTCCCTGCAATGACGGTGTCGGGGCCCATGACGCGCGGCCCGGGCAGGCTACCATTCGTCGGATCCGGGAGCTACTTTCGCCCGGGGGGATGTTAGCCTGAGGCGTCATGGTCTCGGCACGCTGGTGGGGAGTGTGGATGCTGCTTCCGCTGGTGGGCTGTACGCCGGATTCCTTCAGCTACGGTTCCGGAGGCGAGGCCCAGGCGTGCGACGGGGACGCCTGCAGCGAAGCCTGCCCCGTGGGCAGCCACGCGGTGGAGGGCGTGTGCGTTTTCGAGTGCGGAGCTTGGGACGTGACGGAGCCCCAGGCGGCGGCGCTCGGCCTGGCTCTCGGGAGCGACCGACTCTACGTGGTGGGCAGCGCAAACGAAGACGCCGGCCGCCCCGCGCTCGGCTGGTTGACGGCCCTGTCGGCGTGCACCGGGAGCGAGGACGCCGCGGCGTTGGTGGGCAACAGCGCTGCGGAGGTCGCTGCCAGCGGAGACTCGGTGTGCGTCGCCGGCAGCAGCGCGGACCAGGCCCTGATTGCCAAGCTGGATTCGACGCTCCAGGCTCCGCCGAGCGAGAGCTTGGTCACGGGCGGCACGCTGTCCCGGGTGACGTCCACGAGCTCGGGCTTCTGGGCCGTGGGCGCGAGTGACGCCGACACGGCCTGGGCCGTGAAGAGCAGTGCTCAGGGGCAGTGCAGCGTCGCCTTCGGTTCCGTGCCTTCCCACGCCGTGGACGTCGCTGCTCGCGACGACGTGGTGACCGTGCTCCTGGACACGAAGGACGGGCCGACGCTGGCTCGTTTCGTCGATTCCAGCTGCGCTCCGCCGAGCTGTGACTGCTCGCCCAGCGACGCCCTCGGTCCGCTTTCGGCGGAGGGCTTGGGCGCCCTCGCGCCGGCGGCCCTCGCGCTGGGCGAGACGGCGATCTTCGTCGCCGGGGCGCTGGACGACGGAGCCTTCGTGATGGCCGTGGATCCTTCGAGCGGCGCGGTGACGGCGGCGCGGCGGGCAGCCGGCACGCAGGGCGCGCGCAGCCTGACGGTGTCCGGAGACGATCTCTGGCTGGGGGGCGAGGGCGGAGGGTTCGCGTTCGTACAGCGCTATCGACTCCCGCTGGGCCAAGAGCCTGAGTGGCAATGGCAGAGCACGGACTACCCGGCGGTGGTGTCGCTGGTGAGCGGTACCGCTGCCGGCGAGCTGTACTGGCTGGCGGCCGGCTTGGATTCCTATCGTGTGGTGCACTGTTTCGACGACACCAGCTGCAGCGTCTTCTAGACTCCGCCCGTGCCCATCGAGCTTGCACCGACGGATGAATCGCTCTCGGCGCTGGCGCGCCACGAGCTGCCTTCGGCGTCCGTTGCGGGCGTGCGCTACCAGATGGGGAAGATGCTCGGGGCCGGGGCCATGGGCATCGCCTACTTCGGCATGCGCGTGGCCGCGGATGGCAAGTCGCCGGTCGTGGTCAAGTTGCTCCGGCCCGAGTACGTGTTGGAGGCCGGGCCCACGGCAGCGATGATCGTGGAGAAAGAAGCCGTCGCCCTCGCGCGTCTGAACGGCCGCGTCCCACCCACGCCCTTCGTGGTGCGCATGTTGGACTCGGGTACGGTGCGCGTGAGCCGCGAAGGGCGCGAGTTCGATCTACCTTGGCTCGCCATCGAGTACGTCCACGGCGGCGCGGAGGGAACCACGCTCTCCGAGCGGGTGGTGTACAGCGTCGAGCACACCGGCCACGCCTTCGGCCCCGGCCGCGCGGCGCTGGCGGTGGGCGCCATTGCCAGCGGTCTGGAGGCGGTCCACGACGTGGGCGTCGTGCACCGCGATCTGACGCCGAACAACGTGCTCTGCTGCGGTTTCGGCGAGGACGAGATCTTCAAGATTGCCGACTTCGGCCTGGCGCGACCGGTGGGCATGTCGGCGACCTTCGGCGGCATCGTGGTGGGCACCGTGGGCTACGCCCCGCCCGAGCAGGCGGCCCTGGACGACCGCCGCATCGGCACCTGGAGCGACGTGTTCACCTTCGCCGTGGACGTCTACTTCATGCTCACCGGCCGAGCGTATTTCCCCGCCAAGACCCCGCTGGACATGCTGCGCCAGGCGCGCTCGGAAAAGCGCCTGAGCATCACGGAGTCACCGCTCTTGTCCCCGGACCTCGCGGCGGACGCGGCGGCGTGCCGCGGGATCGACGCCGCGTTGGCCCAGGCCACCGCGCCGCGGCCGGAAGAACGCCCCGCGAGCGCCCAGCTGTTCGCCTCCACGGTGCTGCCGTTTCTGAAGAGCGCGGCGCGCCGCAGCGCCACGCGCACCGGCGCCGAGCGTCGGGCCGAGAGCATCGCGCCGTCCCGTACGCCGGGGGCCGTCGGCTGGCACTGGACGCTCCGCCACCATGCCAGCGGGGATCGCGTGGTGCGCAGCGTGGCTTGGGACGGCGACGGCCGCTGTCTCGCGGCCACCAGCGAGGGTCTCGCGTTCTGGAACGGCACCAGCTGGCAAGACGCGTTCGCAGAGGGGTTGCCGGATCCCCGCGGCGTTCGCTTCGTCCACCGCGTGTCGGCGGGCAACTGGCTCATCGGTGGGGACGCCAGCACGCTGGCCACGTTCTCGAGCAGCGGTGTATCCGACGTGGTGCGCGGTCCCGTCGCCACCGAGAGCTTCAGCGTGGCAGACGGAGACTTCTCCGATCTCGCGGTGGTCGTCGGCGTACGCCCCGAGCACTCGCCGGTGCTCTACACGCTGAGCTCCCGGCGCTGGCTCAAGCCGCTCTCCTTCAGCAAGGCCGCCACGGTATCGGCGCTCGCGAGGGTCGCGGATGATCGCTGGCTCATCACCGGTCGCAAGCACGACGGCTCCGGATTCTTGGCGCGCTTTCAACCGCTGAACTGGGACGTGGAGCTTCTGGACGTGCCTCAGGTTCGCGCGCTCCTGGCCTGCGCTGCGCGCATCGACCGCCAGCACGGCCTGGCCGTGGGCAGCGACGGCCTCACGGTGACGGTGACGCCGGACTCGGTGCGGGCGCAGCGCCTGAACGGTGCGCCGGATCTCAGCGCAGCCGCCGTGGACGCTGCCGGTCGCTCCTGGGCCGCGGGCGCCCACGCCATCTGGGTGACGGAAGCCGTGGGTCTCGCGCCGTGGGAGCGCGTGTGGCACGACGAAGCGCTGATCGCGCCGATCATCAGCCTGTACGCCGACGTCGGCGTGGTGGTGGCGATGATGGCCGATGGCAGCATCGTGGAAGGCCGCTGGCTCGCCACGTGACGGGTATCGCGCCGCACCAACACCCTGCGAATCCTGCCTCGTCTTGCTGTTGGTCCGGCGCGAATCCCGTCACCCGAGCCACACCACGGCGAGCCCGGCGGCACCGCTGACCATCATTCCGCCGAACGCTGCGGCCACGATACGGCCGTAGCGCCAGCCGCCGATCACCGTGGCCATCACGCCCTTCACGATGGTGTTGGCGGCGGCGCCGATCATGATCGTGGTGACGGCGACGCGCGGGTCGACGCTCCCGCCCTTGGCCAAGCTCGCCATGCTCAGCGTGATCGCGTCGACGTCGCTGGCGCCGGCCACCAGGCCCGCCAGGTAGGTGCCGCTCTCGCCCAGGAGCTCGTGAGCCAGCCGCGAGGCGAACAGCACGATGGTGAAGATCAGACCCCATTTCAGCGCGGACGAGAGCTCGAAGGGGTTCGAGAGCTCGAGCTTCTGACTCTTGGGTGCGACGTCGCCGCTCTGCTTGTACAGGAAGCCGATGGCGATGGCGCCGCCCAGAGTCATGGCGCCCAGGGGGATCCACAACTGGGAGAGCAGCGGGCGGTGCACCACGGAAACCTCGAGCAGCACCCGGGGCACCATCACCGTGGAGGCGGTGACCACCGCCAGGGTGCAGGAAGGACGCAGGGACGGATCTTCCTTGGCGCGGCGAGACACGCTGAGGGTGACTGCCGTGGACGAAGCCAGGCCGCCGACGATGCCGGTGAGCCCCAAGCCGCGACCGGCGCCCAGCGCGCGCACGGCCACGTAGCCCACGAAGTCGATGCCGGCGATGAGCACCACCATCAAGCCGATCTTGAACGGGTTCAGCACGCCGTAGGGGCCGAAAGGCTCGTTCGGCAAGAGTGGCAGCACCACTACTGCCACGATCAGGAACTTGAGCGTGGCGAACACGTCGTCCTTGCTGGCGCGCTCCGCCAGCGCGTGCAGCCGCGGCTTGACGCTGAGGACGACGGTGACCACCACGGCCACGAAGGCGAGCACGATGGCGCGGCGCTCGAGGGGCTCGAACACCGGGCTGCTGCTCAGCGCTCCGAGCAGATAGGTGATCATGAACGCCGCTTCGCTGGTGAGCCCGCGGTCTCCGCGGCGGCGCATCTCGTCCCAGTAGGAGATGCCGAGGAAAGCGCACAGCACCAGAAAGCCGGCGACCACCAGGCTCACCCCCACGACGGGGCGCAGCAGCATGGTCAAGGCCCCGGCCAGGGCGACCAACGGATAGGTGCGAGCACCCCCCACGAAGGTGCGGCGCCGCTCTTCGTGATCGTCCGGCGCAGACTGCTCCCGCTCGAAGCCGATGAGCAGCCCGAGGAGCAGCGCGAGGCCGAGGGACAGGAGCGCGTCGAGGTCGTGCATGACCTCGGGTCAGCATACGACGAAGGCGGCGAGTGTCAGGGGCTTTGCGCGCGCGGGCTGCGCTCCGTCAGCCAGGCTTCCGCCCTGGAGCGGAGCTCCTTGCCGGGCAGATGCGGATCCAGCGGGAGAGTGTCGTGGGTCAGCTTCTCGATGGCGTCTCTCGCGAAGAAGCGCACCAGCGGGTAGGGGTCGTCGAGCTCGGCGGCGATCAGGGGAAGCGCGGCGCGGTTTCCGTCGCGAGCGCTCACCACCATGGCCACTGCACGCTCGTGGGGTTTGCCCCGGGCCAGGCTCACGGTGATGGGGCTCTGGCTCAGATCGCCGTACAACGCCCGGAGCCGGGGCCATTCGACCTTCTTTCGATACCAACGTCCCAGCGTGCGAGCCAGCTCACGGACGGACTTGTCCGCGTGGCACAAGGCGCACTCGATCGGGCGGTCTTGGTACAGGCGCTCGGGATCCGTGGGCGAGCCGATGCGGTGGTAGGCGCTCAAGCGGTAGTCGAGGGCCATGTTCTTGCGAGGCATGTGGCACTCGAGGCAGGAGCTGCCGGCGGAGCCCACGGGGTGATGGGTGTGGCGTGCCACGGCGGCGTCGCTTTGCAGCTCGCGATGGCAGCTGGTGCAGAGCTTCCGGCCTTCCTCGCCGCGGAGCGCTTCGAGATGCTGCTTGGAATCCTGCCCGTGGGGGTCGTGGCAGCGCGTGCAGGCGAGGGCGCCGGCGCAACCGCCGAGGGCGAGGTCCCGCGCTTCGCCGGAGTTGATGAAGCTGCCGCCGGGATGCGAATGGCGCTGGCGTCCTTCCCAGGTGTAGGGGTAGCGCGTGAACAGCACGGTGTGGCACTTGCGGCAGGTGCGGTTCTCGTCGTCCACGGTGCTGGGTGTCTTGCCGTCGGCCCTCGTGACCCGGGCGAAGTCGCTCTCGAAGGCGAAGGTGGGGCGCACCGCGAGAGGATTTTCTGCGTGGGCCTTGGCGCCGCCGTGGCAGGCCTCGCAGCCGATGCCGAGCTCCACCAGGTGCTTCTCTCCGTAGCGCCGCCGGGTGAAGGTGATGGCGGCTTCGAGCACCTGCTTCGCGTCGCCCGAAACGTCCTTCACGCCGAGCGGCGCGAGCTCCCGGGCGACGGCGCTCCGTAGCGCGCTCTGGTCGGTGATCTCGAAGCGCGGCAGGCGCGCGGCCGGAAGCTCGACGCTGGCGGCGCCCTGATACTTGGGAGCGCCGTCGCCGTACAGCTCGTCGTAGTACGACGAGAGTCCGGTCACCGTGTTGTGGCAGAAGATGCAGGTGGTGCGCCAGCGGGCGCCGACGCGCAGGGCGTTGCGCTCGGGCGACATCACCGAGTAGCCCTTGTAGCGCCACTCCTTGGCGAAGCGGAGCCAGGAGACGGGCAGCACGCGCTCCTCGCTGCCGTCGCGCGTGCCCACGAAGTCTTCGCGGTAGCGCCCGCCGATGACCTTGGTGACGCGCCACAGGGATTCGCCGTCGCGCCGGGTGACGACGCGCATGAAGCGCGCGCCGCCCCGCTGCTCGAAGCGCACGCTGTCGCCCATGAACTCGAAGCGCTCGCCGGAGAAGGGAGCGGAAACGTCCGTACGCGCGGCGTCGCGGGTCATGCGGTGCATGGGAGAGCGCTGGAAGCGCTCGGCGATGTCGCGATGACACGGGGTGCAGGTCGCGCTTCCCGCGTACGCGGCCCGGGTGACGTTGTCTGTCGGCGGCTTGGGGGCGGGGCGGCCATTCGGCGTCGCGCTCGGCCCCGGCGCGCAGCCGACGAGCAAGGCGGCGAGGGCGAAGGCGCGTCTCATCCCCGCCGGCTGAGCATGATGGTGGCGCAGCCGGGCTCCGCGGCGATGCGCCGGGTCACCTTGCCGAAGGCCTTGCGCCCGCCGACCCGTTGCAGGCCCAAGACCAGCAGATCCGCGTTCGCGGCGTGATCGAGCACCGTCTGGGTGACGTCGTTGCTCTCCACCACCACGCCTTCCGCCGTGCCGTGCGCTTCCTCTTCCGCGAGGTGCTGCACTTGGCGCTTCGCTTCCCGCAGTGCGGAGCGCGACACGCCTTCGGGCACCACGCGAAGGAACGTGAAGCGACGCACGGCGCCACGGGAGAGGCTGCCCAGCAAGCGAGCGCGAAGCTCGTGCTGCACCCCACCGCCGGCGATGGGCACCAGCACCCTTTCCACCTTGGCCAGGTTGAAGCCGGGGACCGCCCGGAGCACGGCGACGTCGCACTCCACGTCGTTCAGCAGCTGCTCGAGCTCGTTGGCCGTCTCGTCCTTGTCGAGGCGCGGCAGTCCGAGCAGCAGGCTCTCGCAGCGGTAGCTGCGGACCACTCGGGCGATCTCCGGCCACGGCGCGTCCGCGTGGGTGAGCAGCGCCTCAGGCCGATGCCCTGCAGCCAGCGCGCTGGCCAGCGCTTCGGTGAGCACCGTCTGCGCCGGAGCGAGGAGCTCACGCGGGGAAGCGTCGTCACCGTTCTTGTGGCGGACCACGCTGAGCAGGAGCACGCGTCCGAACTCCGATGGCGCCAAGGAGTTGGCGAGCTCCACCAGGGCCGGCGCGCTCTCCGGGTTCGCCACCGGCACCAGCACGAAGGGGCTCCGCCCCCGGAGCTTGGCGAGCTCGGGATCCCGCGCCTGAGTGCCGGCGTCCACGGCTTCGGCCCGGGCGGCGAACAGTGCGAAGTAGAGCAGCACGCCAAGGCCGAGCCAAACGCCGGTGATGGCGCCGGCGGCGGGCACGGCCACGGCCTGGAAGATCGCCAAGCCCGTGCAGGCGATGCCGCCGAAGGCGGGCAGCCACGGGTACCAGGGCATGGTGAAGCCGCCCTTCTTCGCCCCGCCGCGGCGCCGCGCCAGGATGGCGGTGCCGTGAGCGAGGGCGAAGCTCACCAGGAAGATCAAGCTCGCCGCGGCGCCGGCCGCGGCCAGATCCGGCACCATCATCAAGATCGCGGCCAGCGCCAATGCGCTCGCGTAGATCGCCATCACGGGCGTCTTTCGCGTTCGGTGGCTCTGGGCGAACACCCGAGGCAGCGTGCGGTCCGTGGCCATGGTGAGCGCCACGCGAGAAGCCGCCAGCACGTTGGCGTGCAGCGCCGACAGCGTGGACAGCACGGCGGCGATCATCACCAGCCAGTAGCCGACGGGACCCATGAAGGTCTTGACCGCGATGGCCATCACCGTTTCCGGCGAGTCCTCGCTCATCGCCACGATGGACTTGCCGAGCGGCGTGCCCGCGGTGATCACCACGAACAGGAGCGGAAGGTAGATCACCAGGGCGAGCCCCAGCGAAAGCAGCATCGCCTTGGGGATGACCCGAGCCGGTTCCTTCACCTCGCCGGCAATGGCGGCGATCAGATCGAAGCCTTGCAGGGCGATGAACGTGAAGCCCATGGCCGCGAGCAGGCCCGAGCCGCCGTTTGGGAAGAAGGGCGTGAGATCCGCCTTCATGGAGGCCGTGGTCTCGTGTGTGGTCACGGCCCAGCCGCCGGCGACGATGAGCACGGCAAACACCACCACCTTGCCGATGGTCGCCCACTGGCCGCCGCCGGTGCTCTTGCGGATCAACGCCAGGGTGTAGGCCGCGGTGGCAAACAGCGACAGCGCCACCACGGTCCGGCGCGACTGCAGATCCGCAGGCGGCGTGCTGCCCAGCGCCCGCCACACGTCCGCGGCCATGGCCACCGCGTACTCGGCGAAGCCCAGAGCGTAGAGCACCCCCGCCACGATGTACGCGAACCACAGGATCCAGCCCACGGCGAAGGCCGCCCGCACGTTGAGCACCTTCTTGGCGAAGGTGTAGGTGCCGCCGGACTCCGGGAAGCTGGAGGACATCTCCGCGAAGGAAAGCGCGGTGATCACGGCAATCACGCCGTTCAGCGCGAAGGCGAGGATGGCGCTCGGGCCGGTGGCGCGAAATGCCACGCCGGCGAGGACCAGGATGCCGCCGCCGACGATGGCGCCGACGCCAACACCCGTGGCACCCGACAGACCGATGGTGCGCGCGCTATCCGAACGCGAAGCCACGAACGGCTACTGAATCAGGTGCCGGAAACCCGCGTGGCGATCCACGAATTTCTGAGTGACCACGTTCAGGTGCGTGCCGTCGCCGGCATGGCGGATCAGCACGAACATGTTGGCCAGGCTGCCGCCGGTGATCTGGCAGTACTTCTGCGCGCCGCCGGCCTTCTGGCTCACCTCGGTGGTGTCGCCGAACTGGCTGCACTTCACCATGCCTGGGGCCAGGGTGGTGTATTCCTGCGCCTCGGGGTCCGCTTCCCAGTAGCGCACCTTCACCTGGTACTTGCCGCCCACGGAGCGCTCGCGATCGCACCAGTGGTCCTTGGAGTCTGCGGGCTCGGCGCACACCACGTTCACCGCGGCACCCTCCGGGTTGGCTCGGTGCTGGGCGATCCAGCCGGTGAACAGCTTCACCAACTGGTCGGTTTCGCGCTCGAGGGCCTCGGCATCCGCCTTCTTCTTCTCGACCTCGGCCTGCTTGTCGACGATTTCCTTGTCCAAGCCGGAGAGCGTGGCGCCGTCGTCGCAGTTCTTGTAGGCGTACTCCCGCCACTGCTTGGCGAGGGCGAAATCCTCGCTGCCCAGCGCCTGGCGGGTCGTCTTCATCGCTTCATCGCACTTGGCGGGGTCCTTCTTCTTGCAGCCGCCGAGGGCCAAGGGAGCGACGACCAGGAGCGAGAACGCGAACTCTCGAACGTGGAGCATGGCTCCGTTGATAGTAGCTTTTCGGGCGTTGCGGAAGAGCGAGGCTCAGGTCCGGCCGCGCCGAAGGCGCGCGATGGCCAGGCACACGAGCAAGATCAGCGTCGCCAGGGTGGCCTGGGACGCCCCCACCGGGAACTCGAAGAAGAAGGCGAACAGGTAGCCCAGGCCCCCGGCCGTCGCGCCGATCAGGGCGGCCAGCAGCAGGCCCCAGCGGATCCGTTCCACCAGCGCCAGCGCCGCCATGCCAGGCAGCACCGCGAAGGCGAACACCGGCAACGCGCCGATGGCGCGGGTGGCTACGGATACTTCTACGGCGACGAGCACCCACAGCAAGAGGTCCAACAAGCGCACCGGAACGCCGACCACTCGCGCGCCCTCGGGGTCGAAACCCGCGAACAGGAAGCCGCGATAGGACGCCAGTGCCACCAGCAACACGCCCGAGCCCACGAACTCCACGAGCATCAGGTCGACGGGGCGAACCAACACGGCCGTGCCGAACAGGATCGCAGCGATGTCGTGGGACTCCTGCGTGATGCGATCGCCCACCAGCACGGCCGCGGCGCTGGCCGCGAGATACGTGAGACCGACCAATGTCTCTCGCGGGAGGCGCAGGCGTTCCGTGCGCAGCGTGAGCACCGCGGTGACCACCAGCGCCATGCCCAGCGCGCCCACGACGGGTGGCACCTCGGTGCCCAGGCGGATCTGGATCAAGAACGCGACGGCCACGCCCAGCGCCGCGCCTTGGCTCACGGCGGCGGTGACGAAGATCGCGCGGCGCAGCACCACGAACACGCCGAGCACGCCGAGCACGACGCCGGCGAACACGCCGCACAGCACCGGGTCGCGGTACAGGCCGATGTGCCAGCCGTTCTCGAACTCCGCCCAGGTCGGGCTCTTCTCCGGCACCACGATGCTCGCGTGGTGGGTCTCGGCGGGCGGATCTTGATCTTGCACCTCGGCGCCGGCGTCGCTGTGGCCGGGTCCTGCGCCGAGCTCCGTTCCGAAGGCCTGTTCGAGCTCTCCATCGTCGAACAGGGAGCCGCCGTCGACGCCCCCGTCAGACATGCTCGCCCTCCTCCACGATGGCCGGCGGGCGCTCCGAGAAGCGGCGATGGAAGGTCTCGTGACTGAACACCTCGTGGGGCGGCCCGCTCACCACGGACTGCGTGTCCCGATCCAAGAGCAGCGCGCGGTCCGCGAACTGCTCCACCATGCCCAAGAAGTGGCTGACGATCACGATGGCGAGCCCTTGGCGCTGGCGCAGCCCGTCCAAGAGCTGAAACGCCTCGTGCTCGGCGACCTTGTCCATCGCGCTGGTGGGCTCGTCGAGCACCGCCACTTGCGCGTGGGAGACCGCGAGGCGGGCGAAGAGCACTCGCTGTTTCTGACCTTCGGACAGCTTTCGGTAGGGCGTATCCCCCAGATCCGCAACGCCCATCTCGGCGAGCGCTTGCTCCACCTCTGGCGGTTCACCATTCAACCGCGGCCTGAGGAAGGACCAATTTCGCTCGAGCCCCATGCGCACGACGTCCCGAGCGAACAGTGGATACAGCTCGTCGATGGCCTTGCGCTGAGGCAAGTAGGAGAAACGCAACTGTGGTGGCGTCCGGACCACTGCCCCCGCCACGGGTGGAAGCAGTCCCAGCAGGGTCCGGAGCCACGTGGTCTTGCCCGAGCCGTTGCGGCCAATCACCGCCCAGAACTCTCCGGGACGGATCTCGAGATCGATCTTGGGCAAGATGGCCTTGCCCAAGTAGCCGACCTCGAGGGCCTTGCAGCGCAGGCCGGGGTCACTCACTGGTAGACCTTCGCCAGCGCGTTCACGACCCGGCTCATGTGCTCGATGTAGCCCTCGCCGCCCTTGAAGTTCGGGGCGGCGGGGAGTCGGAGTACCGTCAATCCGGCTTGCTTCGCGATCATCTCGCTGGTCTTCGCGGGGTAGAAGGCCTCTTGCAGGATCGCCTTTACGTGATCCTGCTTGGCAACGTCCAGGACGTGCGTCACGTGGTGCGGATTGGGTGGGATCCCTGGGCGCGGCTCCACGTGCTCGACCACGTCGAGGCCGAGCCAGTTCGCCAGGTAGGGATACGACTTGTGGTAGGCGATGATCTTGGCGCCCTTGGCCTTGGCGAGCTTCTTCTGCCAACCCTTGGTGGCCTTGCCCAGGCGCTTGATGAACGAGATGGCGTTCTTCTTGTAGTCGCCGGCGTGAGCGGGATCGAGCTTGGCCAGCTTCTCGGCGATGCCCTTGGCGACGCGCGCCGCTTGGCGCGGGTCGTACATGTAGTGCGGGTTGCCCTGGGGGTGTACGTCGCCCATGGAGCGATCGACCTTGCCCTCCGGTACGTCGAGCACCTTCACGAACTGTGAGCAGTCCAGGTAGCCCTTGCCGCCCCGCTGGATGTCGCCATTGCGGGCGCCGGTCTGCAGCGTCGGCAGCCAGCCGATTTCCAGCGAGAGCCCTGCGCTGATGAGCAAGTCCGCCTTCGCGAGGGTGAGCGCCAGCTTCGGCTTGGCGTCCACGAAGTGCGGATCCTGGGTGTGCAGCGCCAACGCCGTGACGTCGGCGTCGTCGCCCGCCACTTCCTTCGCCACGCTGGCCAGGTTGGGGGTGGTCGCCACGATGGAGAGCTTGGCTTCGGCCGTGGCGCCGAGAGCCAGCGTCGCCAAGGCGACGAGCACAGCAAAGAAACGTTTCATGGTCATGCCTCCACAATCAGAACGGATGAGCGCCGTGCGATCCGATGACGAGCTCCGCCGCCAGGAACACGGCCCAGATGGGGTCCTTGCGCCAGCCCGGCAGGTCGCTCGAGCCCTGCAGTCGCAGGCGCGAGAACTCGCTCGGGGTGTGGCTGATGTTTGCCGCTATGCGATAGCGGGAGTCGGTCCACTCCGGATCGAGGGGATCCACCACGGCGTTGCCGTGGTCGTCGAAGGCCGGTGAGCCGTACTCGTAGCGAGCGGCCGTGGCCCAACGCTGGGCGAAGCGCCAAGCCAGCTGGGTGTAGCCGTTCACGTCGGAGATCGGCCCGCCGGGATCGTGACGGCGACGGAACATCGCCTCCGTCTGCCACTTCACTTCCGTGTAACTGCCTTCGGTGATGGGCCGGTACTTCAAGAACCAGTCCACGCCGTACACTTCCGTGCGCGCATCCGGCCCCGCGGCGCTCGGCCCGAAGGCGCCCGAGAGTCCGGTGAGCAGCGACCAGTTCGACGACAGATCGAAGAACTGCTTGATCGCCGCGACGTACAAGAGGTCTCGCGGGTCTTCGATGGTGCGCTCGTCGTCTGCCAAGAAGCTCCGCGCCGTGCTTTCCCCGGTGGCTTGGGTCACGGAGCCGACGAGCTCCAGGTACCAGGGCAGGGGCGTGAGCCACGACAGCTCCACCCCCGGCGCGCGATTGCCGTCGCCTCCGAAGATGCGGCCCAGGGCGAAGGGCTGATCCACGAAGTCCCAAGCGTGAGGATGCGTCGCGTTGATCCGGCCGAACCGTGTCAAGAACTGCCCGAAGCGCGCCTGCAGCTTGCCGGGCAGGTCCACCGTCGTGCCGTAGGCCTCCTCCAGCTCGAAGCCGTCGTGTCCGAACACGAAGTGGGAGTCGAACCGAAAGTAGGGATCCACCGGCGCGTAGAACGAAAGCTCCACCTGCTGCAGGTTGAAGCCGTTGTGGATGGGGTCGTGGCCGCCGGTTTGCAGGTTGTCGGTGTCCGAGAACCCGGCCGCGGCAAAGTCCGCGATCACGGAGATGTCGGGATTCAGGGACTGACTGCCCTGCGCTCCGGTGGGAGTGGGGGTGCTGGCGGCGCTTGGACTTTCGCTTTCTTTTCCTTGTTCGAGATCCGAAGCCAGGCTGTCGAAGACGTCGCCATCATCTCCAGTTTCATTTGGGGGTTGGTCCGCCGCGGAAGCGTCCGTGCCCGAAGGCTCGGCCGCCAAGGCGACGGAGCTGCTCAGCAACAAGCCAAGCAGCCCCAGCAGTGCCGTAGGTCGATGCATGTATCCTTCCGCTGTCCGAGATGTTCCGATGAGCCACGGCATGGAGCCGTGGCGGTCGAAATGCCGCGACGCGTGCGACGACGACCCCACGGGTCAGCGTCGATGGCACGTCGGGCTCAGACGGCGGGAGGTGATTGCTTGGGCGCCACGTCCAGTCGAGACGTGGGCGCGAAGTAGCTGCGAGACGCCAGGGCCAAGCGCGTGTCGGCTTCCGTGGCGTCGATGGTGATGCGCGGCTGCGCCGTGGGCAGCGCGAGCTGCTCCTTGAGCCGCGAGGCGCCTTGACAGTGGTCGTGGCCGACGGTGTCCGGCGGCGGAGCCTGCTCCGCGGCGGAGAGACCGCTGGGGGCCACCTCCGGCAGCACCACGTGCTGGATCTCGGAGGCGTGGGTGAGGTCGCCGTGTTCCAGGCACAGCGTATGCCGGACCAGCGTCATGTGACCGGCCGCCGTGAGCTGGCTCACGACCACGAGCAGGGTCGTGAGCACGAGCGCCAGCCGCCAAACGAGCCCGCGAGGGGCGAGGCAGCCGGGAACGGGCTGGGACCGATTCACGCCGGCAATCCTACTCACCACGGTTGGACGCGCAAGGGCGCTACATGGTGCATGACAGGCGAGAAGCGACGGCCTACGGTGCACTGCGGGGGTCGCACAGTGGACTCGCTCCGAGCTCGGTTGACGAAAGCGCCCGCTTCGGAGCGCTCACGTTCCGCCCTGGCGATGGCCCTCGCGCGCCTCGTCGGCGTGTCCCTGAGCGAGGCCCGCGCGCTGCTGCAGGCCGCGCCGGTGCTGCTGCCGCGCGCGCTCGACACGGTGCAGATTGCAGAGCTCACGGCGCTGGGGGCTTCCCTCGAAACACTCTCCGCCGTCCATCCCGATGCGCGCTGCGCGCGCCATCCCTTGCTCTTCGCGGACGAGAGCTGCCGGCAGTGCAGGGCGCGCATGTGTACGGCCTGCCAGGCCACGGGGAAAGGACGGTGCGGCACGTGTCGCGAGCGAGCGCGGCGCAAGCGGCTGTTCTTTCGCATTCGCGTGGCCTTCTTGCTGGCCATCTTCGCCGGCGTGCTGTTGTGGGCCTTCGCCGACGTCCGGCGGCGCCGGGCTCGGAACGACTGGCAAAGACCGGTGAGCGTGGCCATCGTGGTCGTGCGCCTGGGCGCGGTGCAGGACACCGCCGTGCAGAAGCTCCGCCAGCGCACGCCCGCGCTGGAAGATCGGCTCGCCGCCGAGAGCCTTCGACTCCACGCTCGCGCCGGCGCACACCCCTTCGAGCTGACGGCGTTCGGTCCCGTGGACGTCACGTCGTCTCCGCCGTCGAGCTCGAGTGACTCCCTCTGGAGTCTCGCGAAGCACACCCTCGCGAAGCGACGCTACTTCTCCGACGTGGACGAACGCGCTGGGCTCGACGCGAGCGCCTACGACAGCCGCATCTATCTCGTGGCGCGGCCGCCGGCGCACGCTGGGCGGAAGAGCGTGGAGGGCGAGAGCGAAGAGGGCGGCCGCATCGGCTTCGTAGAGGTGGAGCTCGCCGACGACATGGCGGACTTCGCGCTGTTCGTCGCAGCGCACGAGCTCCTGCACACCCTCGGTGCCACGGACAAGTACGACGCTGCGGGCCGCGCTCGCGTCCCCGAGGGGCTCGCCGATCCGGAGCGCGCCCCGCGCTTCCCGCAGCTGGCGGCGGAGGTGATGGCGCGCAACGTTCCGCTGTCAGCGACCCAGGAGCGTCCCCCGGAGTCCCTGGATGAGCTCGCGGTGGGCCCAACGACAGCCCAGGAAATCGGCTGGCTTCCGCTTCCAGAATGATGTCGGTGCAGCGCGAGCCCCGTCCGTTCTGGCAAGAGTACGCTACCATCGGCGGATGGGTCGCGGGTGGACACTGCTGTGCGTCGCGCTGGCGGGCTGCGGCGCGAGCACCGAGACGGATGCAACGCCGTCGGGCACGGACGTCTCGGTGGATCTGCTCGGCACCTGGCACACCTGCTCGTCGCGCCTGACCTTCACCAGCGACGGCAGTTGGTCCTTCACGGACGACAAGCGCGGCTGCGGCGCGACGGGCACTTGGTCCGGCAGCGGGGATCACGTCGATCTCGCGTCCAGTGCCGCCGGCTGCGACAGTGCGCCCACGGCCGCCAGCTCGGTACAAGTCGTGCGCACGAAGACGTCCCTCGCGTTGGTGTACACCTCCGGCGAGATCGCGGCCTTCGCGGCGGACACGTCACCCCGCACGCGCTATCGCCTGACGGGCGAGGGCGGCACGCCGTCGATCGGCGGCGCGTCGATCCTGAGTCTGGTGGGCGCCGCCGACGCGTACCAGAGCGCGTGCTACTGGTCCGAAGACGGCGCCTGCGGCGGGCTCCTGTCGTGCAACGGCAGCGTGGAGCAATGGACGCTTTCCGGCGCCGCCCTCGTCGGGAAGCTCGGCTGCGGCGGTGAGTGCCCGTGTGCGGCGATCTTCCAGGGCGAAGAGCAAGAGCCCGGACACCTGAAGGGCACGTTCCAGGGCGCGGACTGCAACATGACGTTCTCTGGCACCTTCGACGCGACGGAGCAGCCCCAGCCGTGAGCGAGCGGCTGCTGGTGTTCGAGCGCGTGACGGACGACGGCAGCGCGGAGCGGACCTATCTGGTGCGGGACGACGAAGGCGTCGTGCTCGAGACGGGTGGCGCGGGCGCCCGGCTGCCGCCGGGCGCGGTGGAGGCGGTGATGCGACGCTATGGCCGACCGCTGGACGACTCCGTCGCTCTCAGCGGTGCGGCCATGCCGCTCGGCGACGGACGACGCCTCGTACACCTGCGCTACCGTCCTCGCTACGACGTCATCGCCAAGGACTACCTGGTGCTCGAGCTGCCGTCGGAAGCGCCGCTGGCGGAGCTGTCCACGTCCGTCGTGGCGGCGCTCACGCATCTGGCGCGGGCGGCTCAGCGATAGCGATGGTTCGGCGGTGAGCCGATCGCCTGTTGCCAGGCGTGCTCGCAGACGGCCTTGTCCAAGAACCAGAAGCCGTCGCTCGGGCGGAACCGCCACCAGGTGTCGTTGAGAAAGGACTCGAGGTCGGCGGCCGTCGGTGCTTTCGGGAACGCTGCACGACCCACGTAGGGCACGTCGAACACGCGGGAGACGTGCCAGGCGGCGCTGTCCGGCGGGGCATCCAGCGGGTGGCGATAGAGATGGGCGAGCTGCCACGAGTCCGGGCGGCCGTCGGTGTGGCGGTGCAGCCACACGATCACGCGATCGATCACCAGCGGACGGTCGTCCACTTCCACGAGCCAGGTGAGGATACGTAGCGTGGTGTCGGCCCGCGCTGCTGGATCTTCGACCAGCACTTCGAGCAGGTCGTCGGGGTCGAAGGACAGCGGCACGCGATCCCCGCGCTCGTCGATCGCCGCCGGGGGAGCCTCCGTTGCCGTTCGCGGGGCGGGCTCGCTCGTCGTCTCCACCCGCGGCGGCGGCGTCGCGACGCGGGGCTCCGCCGTCGCCGTGGGGGCCGCGATGGTCGTGGTCGGCGCTGCGGTGTTGGCCGGCGTGCTCGCCATCGCCGCCGGCTTCGTCGCGCCGCCACAGGCCACCAGCAGCAGCGCGACTGCAACGGTGGCAACGGCGGCACGCTGCGGCCATCTGCTTCGGCGCCTGCGGTCCCAGGCCGCCCCGCCGCACACTCGCCGAGGCATCACGTCCCCAGCGCGATCAGCAAGCCGACGATGGCGGCGATGACGCATCATGTCCCCAGCGCGATCAGCAAGCCGACGATGGCGGCGATGACGCATCATGTCCCCAGCGCGATCAGCAAGCCGACGATGGCGGCGATGACGACCAAGACTCCGATGACGATGAACGCCATACGGCGCTTCTCTCGCTCCACGGCGGCCTGCTCGGCGAAGTGCTCCTCGATGTCGGAGACGCGCATCGGCCGCTCCGGCACCTTCACGCCGAGCTGCTCGAGCCTTCGCGCCACGCGCACCGCTCCCACGGACGCGATGTCGTTCGCCACGCCGCAGAAGCCGCAAGTGACGCGCACGTCAGTGGGCAACGCGGAGAGCGGTCCTCCGCAGCCTGCACACACCAAGTCCGTGGTCGGCGCACTCAAGCGTCGTCAGATTATCACTTGTTCCCCGCCGGCCACTTGTTCCCCGCCGGTCACTTGTTCCCCGCCGGTCACTTGTTCCTGGACGGTCACTTGTTCCTGGACGGTCACTTGTTCCCCGCCGGTCACTTGTTCCCCGCCGGTCACTTGTTCCCCGCCGGTCACTTGTTCCTGGACGGTCACTTGTTCCCCGCCGGTCACTTCTTCCCGACGAGCCGGCCGGTCACTTGTTTCCGCCGGTCACTTCTTCCCCGACGATCACTTCTTCCCCGCCGGTCACTTGTTCCCCGCCGGTCACTTCTTTCCCGCCGGTCACTTGTTCCCCGCCGGTCACTTCTTTCCCGCCGGTCACTTCTTCCCGACGAGCCGGACGGAGCTCTGCTTCTATATGTGCCCACGCCGCTTCCGGCGCGTCGCAGTAGGCAGCCGTGTGGCCGTCGCCCGCCGACGTGAGTCCCGTGACGCACCCGGCCATGCCATCTGCGGCCAAGCGCTCTGCCAGGTGCTTCTCGAAGTGAGCCGCCGTGGGCTCGGCGCTCCGACCGAAAAAGTCCCAGAGGTAGCGTCGCTGCGAGGCCATGCGTCCTGGTAGCGACGCGGCCCGCCGCCGGCCAGCAAATACCGGCAGCACAAGGCCGAGCCCAGTGTCCGCATGCCGCCAGGTGGCCATATGCGCGCGTTGTCCGCGAGGAGGCCGAATGTCCGCGTGTCCGCGTGCCCGCGTGCCGCGTGGAGGCCAAATGTCCGCGTCTCCGCGTGCCGCGTGCCGCGAGGAGGCCAAATGCCCGCGTGCCCGCGTGCCGCGTGGAGGCCAAATGTCCGCGTCTCCGCGTGCCGCGTGCCGCGAGGAGGCCAAATGCCCGCGTGCCCGCGAGAGGCCAGATGTCCGCGTGCCCGCGAGAGGCCAGATGTCCGCGTGCTGCGCGAGGGTCGCGGCGAGGAGCCAAATGTCCGCGCGCTGCCCTACGGTCGCGGCGAGGAGCCAAATGTCCGCGCGCTGCGCGAGGGTCGCGGCGAGGAGCCAAATGTCCGCGTGTCCGCGTGTCCGCGTGTCCGCGCGTCCGCGAGAGGCCAAATGTCCGCGTGCTGTGTGATGGTCGCGGCGACGAGCGAAATGTCCGCGTGCAAGAGGCCAGAAGTCCGCGTGCTGTGTGATGGTCGCGGCGACGAGCCAGACGTCCGCGTGTCCGCGTGCGAGAGGCCAGAAGTCCGCGTGCTTGCGGGCGGACCGCGACGGGGATCGCGCCGAACCGGCAAGAAAACGCCCACGGTGGTGTGGCTCGGGACCCACGTCGGGCACGGGCTGCCTGGGGATTTCTGCGGAAATTTGGGTTGGCCCCGCCCTTGCTCGTACGGTCGACGCCGACAACGACCATCTCGGCAGGAGGATACCGATTCCCATGTCATTCGAGCTCACCACGCGTTGGACCGCCGCTTTTGCTCTCGTCACCATCTTGGGGGCGGCGGGTTGCCGACAGAACACCGAGCCCACCCGCGAGGAGCCAAGCTCCGCACGTGCGGCTTCGGTACCCGGAGCGGAGGCGAACGCGAAGGCGAAGGACGCGCCCCTGCCGCCTCCGCCCGCGGTGAAGCTCGAGACGGTGAAGGAGCAAACCGCCAAGGCCAAGAGCGAGGCGCCCAAGGCGGGAGCGCCGAAGGCCAAGGACAGCGAGGAAGCGAAAACCGCGAAGCCGGAGGCCATCAGCAGCGATGGCGTGACGTTGAAGCGTCTGGTGGTGACCAACGCCATCGAGAACCGAGAGCCGGCAGCCGTGAGCCAGCTGAGCCTGGGCGAGGGGCCAGTGATCGCCTTCGTGGAGCTCAAGAACAGCGGCAGCGAGGACGCCGCCGTAGTGGTGACCTTCGAGCACGCGGGGCTCGAGCCCGTGGGCTACGTCCACCTCAAGGTGCCGGCCGAGAGCCGCCGTTGGCGGACCTGGGCGCGCACCCGGATGATCAAGAAGACGGGAAGCTGGGACGCCGTGGTGCGCACGACGGACGGCAAGGAGCTCGCGCGCGAGAGCTTCACCATCGGCTCCTGAGCATCCGATCTACGGCGCCCACGCGGGCCAGATGTCCGCGTGGGCGGCGCTGATGGCAGAGCGACGGCGGGGCCAGATGTCCGCGTGGGCTCTGCTATCGGCAGAAGCGACGGCGGGGCCAGATCCGCGTGGGGCTTCGCTGATGGCAGAGCGACGGCGGGGCCAAATGTCCGTGTGGGGCGGCGCTGATGGCAGAGCGACGGCGGGGCCAGATGTCCGCGTGGGGCGGCGCTGATGGCAGAGCGACGGCGGGGCCAGATGTCCGCGTGGCTACGCCACGGCCCACAACGCGGCGACGAGCACGAGCCACACGACGCCGAGGAAGTGCCAGTACTGCGCGGTGAGGCGCACGCCTTCGTCGCGGGAGCTCGAGTACTCGTTGCGGGCGGCGCGGCGCGCGACCACCGCCAGCGGCACGAGCCCGCCAATCACGTGGAGGCCGTGGAGTCCCATCAGCAGGTCGAACGAGAAACCGTAGAGCGTGCCGTGGTCGACATGAGCCAGGTGGCGGAAGTTCAGAGCCTGGCTCGCGAGGAACACGACGGCGAAGCCCATCGCCACGCGGAAGCAGCGCACCAGGGCCTGCCAGCGGTTGTCGCGAATGGCGCGGCGGCCCCGCTCCACGGCGATGCCCAGACCGACGAGCAGCGCGGTGGAGGCGATGAGGCCTGGCGGCAGCTGGCTTTCGGGCCAGGCCGCGGCCTCGAAGCGGATCACGAGCATGCCCACCAGGGATGCGACGAACAGCACGCTCAGAGAGGCGAGCAACACGAGCATGCCGAGCTGGGGCGTGGACATGCGGAACGAGGGTTCCCGAGGTCCCGGGGCGGACGACGGTCGATCCTCGAACAAGCGCTCCAACGGAATCATAGGTTGATGGAAATCATTTAGCTCGATTCCATCCGCCCGTCAGTCTCCCAGGAAATCCAGCAGGACCTCCGCCAAACGCAGGGGCTGGTGCCGCTGGATCATGTGGCCTGCCCCTGAGATCTCGACCCGCCGCGCGTCCTGGAAGCAGGCTGCGCGGCGTTCTGCCTCGGCTCCCATGGCGGCGAAGCTGGACTCGGTGCCATCGACCAGCAGCACCGGGCAGGGGATACGGCGCCAGAAGCTCTCCGCCACGTCCACGCGAAACGGGTAGGGGCCGCGGGTCAGGTGGAGCGGGTCGTGCTTGAACCTGCGGCGCTCGTCGTCGTCGAGGCGGGTGCCGTGCTCGGCGAGCTCCAGGGCCAGCCCTCGGTCGAGCAGGGGATCGTTCGAGAGCAGGCGCTCGGCAGCTTCTTTGATGGAGTCGTAGCCGCGGGGTGAGCGCGCTCGGGCGCGCTTCCAGGCTGCGGTCCAGTGCGCCACGCGTTCCGGTATGGCGCCGTCGTCGACGGGCGGACCGAGCCCCTCCAGCAGCGCCACCCGCTCGAAGCGCCCGGGAAATGCCCCCGCGGTGTAGCTGACGATGCTGCCGCCCATGGAGTGCCCGACGAGAGCGACGCGGGGTCGGGCCACCAGCTCCACCAGGCTCGCGAGATCCGCGACGTAGTCCATGAAGTGGTAGTAGCCGCCGGCTCCCACCCGGGCGCTGTCGCCATGGCCGCGCATGTCCGGAGCCACGACGTGGAAGCGCTCGGCGAGCCGCTCTGCGGTCGGGCGGAAGCTCCAGGCCAGGTCCAAGAAGCCGTGGACCAGGATGACCGTCCGGTCCCCCCTGGCGGCGTCCCACTCCAGCAGGTGGGCTCGGAGACCGGTGTCCAGCTCGAGGTCGCGCTGTTTCATCGCTTGGAGCCAGCAAAGCGCGGGAAAACAGCTACCATTGGTGGCACCGGCGGATGCTATCACCCTTCCCGCTAGCCCTGCATCCTACAAAGACCTACAATGTAGGTTCTCTGGCTGCTGGCTCGCCGGAAAGATCATAGGCTTGTCAACGTAAAGGGACTTAACCGTGAATCGGATCCTCACTCTTTGGCTTGGCAGCCTCGTGCTCGTGTCGGCGGTGGCGTGCGGCTCGGACGACAACAACCCGCCGGTGCTCGATCCCATCGGAGACCAGGTGGTCGCCGTGGGCTCGGAGCTCCGGGTGGTGCTCAGCGCGTCGGACCCCGACGGGGACGCGGTGAGCTTCAGCTACAAGGTCGACCTCGGCGACATCAGCGATCGCGCGGCCCTCGAGAAGGCCGCGGGTGGCAACGCCGTCTTCAAGTGGACCCCCGTGGCCTCGGACCAGGGCCAGCACGCGGTGGACTTCATTGCCTCGGATGGCAAGGACAAGTCTCGTCGCACCATCACCGTGGACGTGAAGCCGGCCACCGGGTCGGCCACGTCGCCGGTCTTCCGTCAGCCTCTCGGCACCGGCACCACGTTGGACCTGTCCGTGAAGAACTGCGTGCAGTTCCCGATCGAGATCGAGGACCCCGACAGCACCGACGTTGAGCTGGGGCAAGATCCACCGCTCATTGAAGGCGCCTCTCTGAGCCAGCAGAGTGGGCTCACGGGTGTGTGGGAGTGGTGCCCGACGCCGGAGCAGATCGACGCCAAGGAGCTGAACAAGCTGATCCTGACGGCGGACGACGGGGACAACCCCAAGGTCACCAAGGAATACCTGATCGTCCTGCAGAAGCCCCTGAAACAGGATTGCCCGGGCCAGCCGCCGGTGGTGAGCCACACCCCCGCAGACGAGTCCACGGTGGTGGATCTGACCATCGCGGCGACCGTCAGCGACGACAAGACGCTGAAGTTCGCACCGCTGCTCTACTACTCCACGCAGGATCCCGGACCCACGCCGGACGTCGCGACCATGACGCAGACCACCATGGTGCAGATCGACGGCGACATGACCAACGGGACCTGGGCCGCGGACGTGCCCAACCCGGTGGCGGGCCAGGCGCCCGGTTCTTCCGCGAAGCTCTATTACGTCATCGTCGCGCGCGACAACGACGACGAAGTGGGGGAGTGCGATCACCTCACGAGGGCGCCGGCCACCGGCAGCTATCAGATGACGGTGACCAACCCCGGCGGCTCGGGCTCGCTGGCGCCGTGCAAGTCGTGCACCGCGGACGTGCAGTGCGGCGGCGCCAACGACACCTGCATCTTCATCGGCAGCGGCGGCAAGACCTACTGCGGCAAGGCGTGCAGCGGTGCGGGCGACTGCCCGAGCGGCTACGACTGCTCGCCCCAGCCGGTGCTGAGCATCGATTTTGCAAGCTCGCGCCAGTGCGTGCCCACGTCCCAGAGCTGCACGGGGACCTCCACCCAGTGCAAGGACGACCAGTACGAGGAGAACGACACCCTCGCTGACGTGAAGACCAAGAGCGGGCTGCCCGCCGGGAGCTACAGCTTGAAGAGCTGCCCGGGCCCCATCTTTGACGACGAAGACTGGTACCCCATCGACATTTCCAGTGAAACGCAGGTGAGCGCCACGCTGAACGGCGGTACTGCCAGCAACCTGGATCTGTTCCTGAAGGACTCCGCCGGCGCGGTGATCGCGAGCTCCACGACGAACGGCTCGAGCGAGTCCGTGTCCGCGTGTCTCACGCCGGGTCGCTACTACTTCCACGTGTGGGCCTGGTCCCAGGCGGAGAACAGCTACACCCTGAGCTGGTCCAAGGGCGGAAGCTGCAACGCGGCGTGCGTGGACGACAGCTTCGAGAACGACGACCAGATCTCCCAGGCGCGACAGGTGGATCTCAACAGCGGCACCTACAAGCAGAGCGGCAATCAGATCTGCTCCATGGATGACGACTGGTACGAGGTGCAGATGTTCTCGGGAGAGACGCTGTACTCCACCATCAAGTTCACGCAGACGAGCTACAGCGAAGATCTGGATCTCTACATCTACGACTCCACGGGCAAACAGCTGAACGACTGTACCGAGCTCGACCCCTTCGGTTGCGACAGCGCCAACGGGCAGAGCTCGACCTCGAACGAGAAGATGACCTGGCCCATTACCCAGAGCGGCCTGTACTACGTCGTCGTTCACGGCTGGGACGGCGCCGAAAACTCCTACGACGTGTGCATCGACTACAACGCCTCCGGATGCCCGTGAGCTTCGAGTCGGTGAAACGCGCCTTGGCGCTGCTCGGCGCCGTGCTGTGGGTGGCGTGCAGCTCGAGCGACGCGGGCAAGCCGACGGCCCCGGCGCTCGCGGACCTGTCCATCACGCAGATCGCCCCCACCACCTTGGTGGCCGGCACCACGCTGGTGGTGACCGGAAGCTTCGGTGACGTAACGCTCCCAATCCTGGAGCTGACGGGCGTGTACCAGGGCGAAGAGGTGACGCTGAAGCTGCCGGGAGATCTGGTGGCAGCGGACCGCATCGAGGTGCCCTGGAGCGGCGGCTTGGCGCAGGGGCTGTCGTCGGACGACGGGCAGTTCACCGGACGGGCACGCATGGTGGCCACGGGTCCCGTGGACGGACGCCAACACGTCTCTCCCAAGGTGGATGCCGCGCTGGACATGGTGTCGAAGCTCGACCCCAAGTTCTTCCTGGTCTTCGAAGGCACCATCTTCGTGAACGACGAGATCGCCGTGGAGGGCGACAACTTCCTCTTGGGCGGCGCCGAGGGCCAGACCGTGGCCATCGTCGAAGGCTGCTTCACCAAGCAGGGCGACAGCACCTGCACGCCCATCAGCGACGTCGAGATCCCCATGCGGCCGGATCCGCCGGTGCAGCGCAAGAAGGCGACGTTTCCCTTCGCGCCGAAGATCGCCGGCATCGAGCCGGGGGCGTTCCACGGCACCGTGCGGCTGAAGAACGTGCAGCCCGGCGTGACGAATCCGATCGAGACGAAGCAGATCCCCGTGGACTGCTCCTTGATCCCGCCCACCATCTTTTCGTTCTCACCGGCCAGCGCCAGCCTCGGACAGTACGTGGACATTTCCGGCGGCGGGTTCCTCGGAAACTACCCGGGCGTGGAAGACTCCACGCCGGCCGTGACCACCATCGCGCTCTCCGGCACCTTCACCCCCACGGGCGCTCCGAGCGGCAACCCCGTGAACGTCACGCTGGTGCCGGAGTTCGAGGAGGGACGCCTGGTGCGTTACGTGCTGAACGAAGAGGACGCCCTCGGCACGCTCGCGGATCTGCGAACCGTCACCGGCGTGTTCCAGGGCAGCGCCACGCCCACCACCAAGTACGGCAGCACGAGCGTCAGCGGTAACCCCGCCAACGTGACCCTCGGCATCGGTGCGGTGAAGCAGGTCGTCTACGTTCGCTTCTTGCCGTCCTACGTGGAGAGCCTGCGCCACTTCGGCCTGCGTTCCGTGGAGCAACGCATCCGCAGCCGCGTGATCGAGGTGATGACCCGCGACTACGGCGGAGTGAACGCGGAGTTTCGCATCGAAGAGCCGAAGGACTTCGCGCTCTACGCCCAGGTGGACATCGGCGGTCCCGACCCCAACGGCCTCGGTTTGATCGGGTACGACAACTCCCCCGGCAAGGACAAAGGCAACAAGCGCCTTTACGACAAGATCGGCGGCGTCAACGCCGTCACGCAAGAAGACGGCTACCCCGGCTTCGGCGGCGTGTTCGTGGAGTCCCTGTTCGGCTTCTCCAAGCACCCCGGCAAGTTCGCCGAGTCCTTGGAGGTCGCGGACCCGTTGTTCGACCAGCTGTTCGATCCCTTCCGCCCGGACCGCCACGGCACGCCGGTGTTGGCCGAGGATCTGGCGAACCTCGACATCCCGGTGCTGAGCGACGGCTTCGCGTGTCCGGCGCCCTCGGCACCTCGGGCCCAGCAGATCGCCTGCGCGGTGTGGGCGTTGGGATCCATGATCGGCACCACCACCGGGCACGAGGTGGCGCACTCCCTCGGTCTCGCCGATCCCTCCGGCTCGGAGTTCCACAATTTTGGAGACGAGCCCAATCGCTTGATGGACGGCGGGGCAGCGCGCACGTTCACCGAGCGCGCCGAGCTCCAGGGCGACGGTCCTGGGGTGTTTTGCGACGAGGACTACGCTTACCTGCGGTCGATCTTGCCCACCAGTCAGCCGGATCCCTTGAGCTTTCGGCCGATTTGCGATTGATGCCGTCCTGACAGGGACTATTCTGCCCGTTCCTCTGCGCTGCCCGGAGTGGGCGCACGCCTCGGAAAATTGCGAACGTCGCGCATTTTGGATCGGGCGGCGATTGCCATCGCCGCTGCTGCAATCGGTAGCTTCGGCTTCCTGATCGCGGACGTGGTGCGTCGCGCGTCTGGCCGCGAGTATCCGGTCATCGAGCACCTCGCCGGCTCCGTGGGGCTGTACCTCTTGGTCGCGCCGGTGGTGGGCGCCGTGGTGGCCCTCTCCACCACCGGCATCGGCGCCGCGGTGCGGCGCATGCTCTCCCGGCGGAAGAAGCTCGCTGCGTGGGTCGAAGCCACGGTGTACGCCGGAGCCGCCGCCGCCTTTGCGGCGCCCACGGTGCTGTGGACCTTCACGGGGCAGCGCGCGCAGAAGCTCCCCAAGTGGGTTCCGGCGGCGGGCATCGGCGGCGTCTTCGTCGCCGTGCTCGTGGCGGCGCTGATCTACTCCTGGGCGTGGCGCCGGGCGGGCAGGGGACGCGGCGCGTGGCCCGTGGTCTTGTCGCTCGTCGGCGTGGCGCTGGGCGCCGGTCTCGCCACGGTGGACCTGACGGTGTTCGTCGCGCTCTATGCGCGGCTGCACGCGCTGCTCGAGGCCGTGGTCGCCGTGCTCTGGCTCGCGGCGGTGGCGTTGGTGCTGAACGTGTGGGTGGCCGCTCGCCCGCGTGGGCGCCGCGTCCTGCGGGTATTCTCCGCGCTGGCCACGCTGTGGCTCATCGTGTTCGCTGCGTTGCCGCCGCTCAGGGCAACGGTGGATCACTCCCTGCACCACGTGTGGCTCGAGCCAGCCTACGTGGGGCGCACCTTTGCTCGGGTGCAGACGGCTCGCGCCTTCGCCTCGGATCCACTGCACTGGCAGGGCGCGGCGATGTCCCGAATGGACCAGCTCAAGGACCGCTACGATCTGGCCAACACCTCGCAGAGCCCGGAGTGGGACAAGCCCCTCGCGGAGCCGCCGGCCTTCGCCAGCAAGATCGCCGAGATCCGCGGGGACCGGCGCGACATGAACATCGTCGTGTTCTACGTGGACACGCTGCGCTTCGACGCCGCCAGCGACCCGGCCATCATGCCCAACGCCGTCGATTTCGGCACCCACAGCCTGCACTTCACCAGTGCCTACGCCAGCGGCTCGGACACCATGCGCTCGCTGCCCGGGCTCACCAGCGGCAGCTACGAAATCGAGGCCGAGCACCCGAACGATCTGCTGCTCGTGGCCCGGCGCGCCAAGATGAAGCGCGCCATCACGCTGGCGCAGTCCGCTCACGAGTTCTTGGCCAAGCTCCGGCCGTCCTTCAAGTTCGACGACACTCTCACGGTGCCCGACTACGCCGCCGGTCGTACCGACGTTTGGGGTTACGGCGCGGATCAGCCCACCGCCGAGCCCATGGTCGACAAGGCCCTGGACTGGATGAAGAGCCACAAGGACGAGCGCTTCTTGATGTGGCTGTTCAACTTCGATCAGCACAACTGGCGCGAGCTCAACGCGGAGTTCGTCAATGCCGCCGCCAAGAAGTACGGCGTGCCCGACGAAGCGCCGCTCAACTGGCGCTATCGGGTGGTGGCTCGCTCCGTGGACGCCCAGTTCGGACGCATGCTGCGTGGCCTGCGTGATCTCGGCCTGGCGGACGACACCATCGTGGTGTTCGTGTCGGATCACGGCGAAGCCCTGGGTCGCGACGGCTTCTGGGTGCACTCCATCTTCCTGTGGGAATGCCTCGAGCGTGTGCCGCTCATGATCCGCATTCCGGGGGTGGAGCCGAAGGTCGTCTACGATCACGTGAGCCTGGTGGATCTGGCACCCACCCTCGCGCGTTACATGGAAGACAAGCCGAGCATGGCCGGCTACCACGGCGAAGATCTCCTCGGCTACCTGGTGCCGAACCGTCCGCCCCGCCGCTTGCCGCTGCTGATGGCGGGCGCGTCCCACGACACCCTCTTGCGCATCGGTCTGATGACGCCGAAGTCGCCGTACAAGCTCGTGCTGCCGCTGGAGACGGCGGTTCCGGAGCTGTACGACACGACGGAGAAGGATCCCGACTGGATCAGCGTCGCGGATCGTGAGCCCGGCGTGACGCTGGACATGTTGAGCCAGCTCGTGCGCTCACCGCTGTTTCCGCGCAAGCAGCACGATCTGACGCCAGCGGACGACGGCCAGAGCCGTGCCCAGGCCCCCTGAGGTTCCGCGGCGGACCAACATCATCCTGCAGATGTTGTCGCTGCGCCGCGGAAACGCCGCGATCGCCGTCAGAGGCTCTGGATCCACTGCGTGACGGCCGCGAGCCCCGTCGCGTCCACGTCCTCGGTCCCGAGCGGGGGCATCTGCGTCAGGGTGCCGCGCTCACTCATGCGCAAGTGAACGTCGCTGGCGGCGGGGTCCCCCGGCACGATGCGATAGGTGGACGTCGTGGGGTTCGACGCGCTCAGCGTCTGGTTCACGGTCGTCTTGTAAGTGTAGGTGTCCGTCACGGAGCCGAGGGCGCTGGTGGAAAGCCACAGGCGCATGCTGATCAGCGAGTACACGAAGGACTTGTTGTTGTGGCACAGGCCGCAGTTGGCGTGCATGTAGCCGAGGGCGGCTTGATCCGTGGCGTTGCCGGGAAGGGAGAAATCTCCGCTCGGCGGGTTCGTCAAGCGGCTGTCGGCGATCAGCTTGGAGAGGTTCAGGCCCGACTCTTGATGGGACAGCTGAATGGCAGTGGGCCCCAGCAAGCGATCCGCCATCTGGCCATGGCACTTGTCGCAATCGGCAGTGGAGGGCACGTCGTGGGCGGTGCCCTTGGCGTTCTGCACTCCGATGGGCACGGCTGCGGCGTCGCTCTGATCGTCCTTCCACAGGTACGCCATCATGATCCACTGACCGGCGCCGGTCTTCTGCAGCAAACGCGTCTCGATGCGTTTGCCGTCGCGGGTGAACTCCTTCCACGCCTTGGTGCCGACGGGATAGACCCAGAAGTCCATGTCGCTGGTGTCGATCTTCGTGCCCGGCGGCAAGTACAGCCAGCGCTTCTTGGTGGCGCCGTCGCTCCACAGGGCGAAGCGCGGGTGATACTCCTCCACGCCCGCGGCGAGCGTGCCGGCGACGATGTCCTGGTACAGACCCGTCTCGCTCAGTAGCGCCGGCGAGCCACCGGCCCCCGCGGCGCCGGCTGCCCCCGCCGCGCCCGCAGCTCCGCCGCCGCCGGCCGCTCCACCGCTGCCGGCCAGCTCCACCGCTGCCGGCCGCTCCACCGCTGCCGGCTGCCCCCGCGGCGCCACCGCTGCCGGCCGCGCCTGCGGCGCCACCGCTGCCCGCCGCGCCTCCACTTCCGGCCGCACCGCCGCCGCCTGCGGCGCCACTGCTGCCGCCGCCGTCGTCATCCGACGAGCAACCGGCCAATGCGAGCACCAAAGTCAGAAACCCCGGGAGCAGCCAGCGAGCCATGCCCACGATGTTAGCAGCGTTCTTCGAGGGCGTGGATCGCTCAGCGCCCGCCACCGGCGCGCCACGCGGCTTCGGCGTCGATGCCGAAGCGGGCGAAGCGCGGGACGTAGTCACGCTCCAGCGTGGCCGTCAGGATTTCGCCGTAGCGGGCCGTCGGCATCAGCCCCCAGGCGCGCTCGTCGTCCGGGAGCTCCGTCTCTCCGTCGGCGCCCTTGGGCGCGTAGGACGAGCGCAAGCGGCGGAACATGTCGGGCAGCTCTTGGGCGGCCAGCTCCCGGAGCTCCGGACCCAGCGCTGTCTCGTCCAACCACGTGAGCAGCGACCAGCCGAAGTCCCGGTGACGGACCTCGTCACGGAGAATGCGGTCGAGAGCGCGGCGAGCGCTGGGCACCGTGCATTTGGACCGGAGCTCGCGGAAGAGGCGCACGGCGACGGTCTCTCCCAGGCAGAACACTTCCACACCGGCGCACAGCACGTCGTGTTCGAGGACGCTGCGTCGCTTGCCGCTGATGCCCAGGGTCTCGCGGATGATCTGCGGCGGCTCGCTGCCGCCGCCGTCGACGTACACCGCATGGGACAGCTCGGCGTGCTTCAGCTCGTCGCTGACGATGCGCAGGGAGTCCTTGATCAGATCCGGCGACGCTGCGATGCGGATCAGCCACAAGCCGAGCTCTTGAGTGATGGACGCGGAGCGATACTCGGCTTCCACCCGTCGCAGCCACTCGTTCTGTGCGCGCTCCGTGGCTGCCGGTCTCGGCTTGCGCTTGGCCACTTAGGACGGCCGGTCGTTGGCCCCGGCGAGGCCGGCGACCAACAAGAACCCCGCTGCCAGAAGACCCAAGAAGATGGGCCGACGGGCGTGGCCGACCTTGCCCGCGTCTTGCTTCTTGACGCTCTCCACGGGGGGATTTTCGGGCGGCGCCTCGTCCGCCCACGCCGAGCCCGCCACGGCCAGCGTGAACGCAAACCCCGCCGCTTTGAGCCAACGCGCCATCGCCTCAGAGCTACAGCGGGGGCGGCGCTTCGGTCAAGCCCAGGGCGCTCTTCGCTTCCTCCCGTACCGAGGGATCGGGGTCGCTCTCGGCCGCCCGCTCGAGCGCTTCCCGGCCGCTTCCGAGGGCGCCCAGGGCCCACGCCGCGTGGGCCCGAACCAGCGGATAGCGGCTGCTTTCCAGGGCTCGAGCGAGGGGTTCCGTCGCCCGCGGGTCGCCCGCGTTGCCCAGGGCCACGGCGGCGTTGCGTTGCAGCTGGGCGCGGTGCACGCGGCGGAGGGCGCTGCCGGCCACCAGCCGCCGATAGGCCGAGGACGACAGCTCGAGCAGCGCCACCAGGTCGAGGTCCTGGCGCTCGGGGCTCGCTGCCAGCTCGGGTGCGACGGGGCGCGGCGTGGGGCTCTGATTGTGGGGACACACCTCCTGGCAAACGTCGCAGCCGAACACCCGCGTGCCGATGGCGGAGCGGAGCTCCCGCGGGATCGCCCCCGGCTGCTCGATGGTCAGGTACGAGATGCAGCGCCGAGCGTCGAGTACGTGCGCGTTCACGAACGCGTTCGTGGGACACGCATCGAGGCACGCGCGGCAGCTGCCGCAGCCGGGAGCGACGGGCGCAGAGGATGGCAGCTCGACGTCCACCAAGAGCGCGCCGAGCAGGAAGTAGGTTCCGAGCCCCGGCGCGAGCAGCAGCGTGGACTTCGCGATGAAGCCGAGGCCGGCCCGGGCCGCCGCCTCACGCTCGAGCAACGGCGCCGTGTCCACGCACACCCGGGCGCGCACGGGGCGACCGACCGCATCGGCGGCGTGCTGCGCCAGCTGGCGGAGCTTGTCGCGGATGACGTCGTGGTAGTCCGCGCCGCGGGCGTAGCGCGCGATCCGTCCCGTGGGTCCGGTCCGCAACGGCACCGCGCCGGCGCCGTGCGGCAGCGCCACGGCGATGACGGTCTGCGCGTCGGGGAACAGGGCGCGCGGATCGGCGCGGTCCCCCTGCGTCGCGAGGTACTGCATTCCCCCGTGGTGGCCGTGCGCGAGCCAGGCCTCGAGACGCTCGGCGGCGTCGTTCCAGCGCTCGGCGCGAGCGAAGCCCACGCGGGCGAAGCCCAGGGAGCGCGCCGCGCTGCCGATCGCAGCGGCGGGATCGTCCGCTTTCTCGGCCCCGGACCGCGGGTCGAATGATGGAGCGGTGGACGGCTGGAACACGCGGCGAACGGTAGCTCAATGATCGCGATGTCGCTTTTCGGGAATAACTTCCCGCTGTTCCTGGTACGAAGCCCGCGTTTCTTGTGGTATCGCCGTCCGCCCTGAGCGAGGGACCGTCGCCGTGATCGAAATCCGCGACCTATTCAAATACTACGGGGACCGACGAGCGGTGGGGCCGCTCTCGGCCACCATCGAAAAGGGAGAGATCGTCGGCTTGCTGGGCCTCAACGGCGCAGGCAAGACCACGACCCTCCGAGTGCTCGCCTGTGATCTGCTGCCCACCAGCGGCTCCGTGAAGGTCGCTGGCCTCGACGTCGTGGAGCAGCCGCACGAGGTGCGCAAGCGCATCGGCTATCTGCCGGACACCCCCCCGGTGTACCCGGAGATGACCGTCGAAGAGTACCTGCGGTTTGCAGCCAAGCTCCGCGGGGTCCCCGCCGACAAGCTCGACGAGCGGGTGGGGGACGCGATGGAGCTCACGGAGACGTTGGCGGAGCGGGATCAGCGCATCGGAACGCTGAGCCATGGTTTCCGCCAGCGCGTTGGCATCGCTCAGGCGATCGTGCACGAGCCGGAGCTGGTCGTGCTCGACGAGCCCATCAGCGGTCTGGACCCGGTGCAGATCGTGGAGATGCGCGACCTGGTGCGGAGCCTCGGGGGAGAGCGCACGGTGGTCGTCTCCAGCCACATCTTGGGCGAGATCAGCGAGACGTGTGACCGCATCTTCGTGATTGGCAACGGCGAGATCGTCGCCAGCGGCACGGAGGCGGAGCTGTCGTCGCGCCTGCTCAAGGGCATGCGGGTGGAGCTCACGCTGCGGGTCGGGGATCGCGCTCGTGAGGCCGAGGCCCTGCTCGTCGAGGTGGCGGGCGTCGATCAGGTGGAAGCGGTGGAGGGCGTGGAACGCGGCAAGGGCATTCAGAGCTTCCTACTGCATGCTCAGCGCGACGTTCGAGAAGCCGTGGCACAGGCGCTGGTGGGCGCGGGCTTCGGCGTGCTCGAGCTGAGCCGCGGCGAGCGCGAGCTCGAGAGCGTGTTCCTCGAGCTCAGTGGCCCGGCGGACGGCAAGAAGAAGAAGAAGAAGAAGCGTGCGGCGGCGGACGATGCTCCGCCCCCCGCACCACAGCAGGAGGCCGAGTCGTGAGCAAAGCGCTGCTCATCGCCCGCCGCGAGCTGTTCGCCTACTTTCGCTCGCCCTTGGGCTCCACGGTGATCGCCGGCGTGCTGTTGGTGGATGGCCTGTACTTCTACTGGAAGGGTCTCACGGAGAAGCTGCTCAGCGCGCAGGTGCTGCAGGAGTTCTTCTTCGGCGCCAGCGGCACCACCATGGTCGCGGCCATCATCTTGGCCATGCGGCTGCTGGCGGAAGAGCGCCAGACCGGCACCATGACGCTGCTCAATACCTCGCCCATCAAGGACGGCGAGATCGTGCTGGGCAAGTTCATCTCCGCCTTCGGCGTGCTGGCGCTGATGACCCTGCTCACGGTGTACATGCCGCTGCTCATCTTCGTGAACGGCAAGGTGAGCGTGGGGCACATCGTCGTCGGGTACCTGGGCCTGCTGTTGCTGGGCTCGGCCACGATCTCGATCGGGCTGTTTGCGTCGTCGCTGGCGCGCTCGCAGGTGGTGGCGGCGATCCTGGGGGTGCTGGTGATGGTGCCGCTCTTGCTGCTCTGGGCCGTGGCCCGGGCCGTGGACCCGCCCTTCAACGAGTTCCTGGCCGCGATGGCGCTCCACCACGAAAACTTCCGCCCCTTCATGGTGGGCATCTTGCAGCTCGGGAGCGTCGTGTACTACGTCGCCGTCACGTACTTCTTCTTGTTGGCGGCGACCAAGACCCTGGAGGCGCGACGATGGCGGTGAAGGACGAAAAGCAGCCCGCCGCCGCTCCGCCGCCGGAGCGCAAGCCGGTGATGGCGCCGCTGTGGACCGTGCCGCTGTACGTGGCCGGTCTGGTCTTCGTGTTCATCGGCGAGCGTGTGCTCGCCTCGCTGCCCACGGCCCATTGGGTGGTCACGCTGATCGGGCTGCTGTCGGTGGTGGGGGCCACGGTGGTGCGCTTCTCGCCGCGCTTCCGAGTCGGTGGCGAGCGCCGGGACATCGAGAAGCTCCTGGCCATCCTCTCGCTCACCGGCGTGATCGCGCTCGGCATCTACTTCGCGACCACGGAGTGGGGTCAGACCAAGCTGGGGCTCGCGGCGATGGACCCCGAAGCGCGGGAGCGCTGGCAGGGCATCCTGACGATCCTGTGGGTGAGCCTGGTGGCGGTCAGCGTGGTTCCCATGCTGTTCGCCGAGGCGGCGCTCTTGCCCATGCGGCGGGCACCGCTGCCGGAGAGCCGACGCGTCCGCGCCGCGGTGGTGAGCGGATTCTCGCTGGTGCTCGCGGCGGTGTACGGCGCCCTGTTCGTGTACGCGGCGACGGGCGCCGACGTGAAGGCGGACTACTCCTACTTCAAGACCTCCGAGCCCAGCGAGTCGACCAAGAAGGTGGCTCAGGCCCTCACCGAGCCCGTGGACGTGATCGCGTTCTTCCCGGAGGTGAACGAGATCAAGCCGGAGGTGGAGCGCTACCTCCGAGGTGTGTCCGCCGGCAACCCCAACCTCAAGGTGGAGGTTCAGGACCGGCTCCTGATACCGAAGCGAGCCCGAGAGCTCCGCGCAACGCAAGACGGCGTGATCGTGCTGTCCCGAGGCTCGGTCACGGAGTCTTTGAGCATCGGCACGGACGAGCGCACCGCCCGGCCCAAGCTGAAGACGCTCGACCGCGACTTCCAGGAGAAGCTCCTCAAGCTGCTCCGCTCCCGCCGCACGGCCTACCTGACCGTCGGGCACGGCGAGCTCAACGACAAGACGCCCGGCGCGACCGAGGGCTCGGGCGTTCGCATCCTGCGCACGTTGCTCCAGAAGCAGAACTATCTGGTGAAGGACCTGGGGCTGACGCAGGGCCTCGGCTCCGACGTGCCGGACGACGCGAGCATCGTGATGGTGCTGGGGCCGAGCGAGCCCTTCGCTCCGGAAGAGCTCGGCGCCCTGGAACGCTACGCCAAGCGCGGCGGCAAGCTGTTCATGGCGTTGGACCCCGAGGCCGTCCGCGAGGGCGAAGGCGCCGGCGCCCCTGCCACGGGGGAGAGCGCTGCGCCGCCCACGAGCGCCGCGCCGCCTGCGAGCGCTGCGCCAGCGACGTCCGGGGAGGCTCCGCCTGCGGCGCCGCCCTCGAAGAACGCCAGCGCCCTCGAGGCCCTGGCCGCGGTGGTGGGCCTTCGCTTCTCGCCGGTGGTGCTCGCCAACGAGAACCAGCACGTGCGGCGACGCTTCAACGATTCGGACCGCACGCTGCTGTTCTCGAATCGCTTCTCGTCCCACGCCTCCGTGAGCACGCTGTCTCGGGCCTCGGCCCGGGCGGCGGTGGTGGTGTTCGGCGCCGGCAGCCTGGACCGCGCCGCGGGAACCACCAACAAGGTGGACTTCGCCGTGCGCAGCATGGCGGGGACCTTTGCGGACGCCAACAAGAACTACCGCATCGACGCCGGAGAATCGCCGTCCAGCTTCAACATCGCGGCCGCCGTGAGCGCCAAGGCTGTCACGCCGCCCAAGAAGAAGCCCGAGCCGAAGGACAAGAAGGACCAGAAGAAGGATGACGCCGCGGACGAAACCCGCGCCTTCGTGCTGGCCGACGCCGATGCGCTCACGGACGTCGTCATGGCCAACGTCCTCGGCAACCAGGTGCTGCTGCTCGATGCCGTGCGCTGGCTCGGCGGCGAAGAGAGCTTCGCCGGTGAGGTCAACAGCGAAGAAGACGTGAGCATCGAGCACACCAAGGAGAAGGATCTGGTCTGGTTCTACGGCACCATCTTCGGCGCTCCCGCCCTGGTGCTCGCCCTCGGGCTCACCTTCGCGCGACGTTCGCGCAAGCGGGGAGGTCGCGCATGATTTCCTGGAAGTCCCTCGCGCTTCACCTGACGTTGCTCGGCATCGCCGCGGTGGTGGCGGTGATGGTCTGGACCAAGGAGGACGCTCCCAAGGCCGCCAAGCGCGCCGAGGTCGAGGTGTGGTCCGGGAGGCCCGAGCAGATCTCGAGCATCGAGTTCGAATCCAAGGACAAGAAGGTCCGCATCGAGCCCAAGAAGGACAAGAACGGCGACTGGTACGTGGGCCACGTCGACAAGACCGTCACCGTGCGCACGCCGCCGTCACCCCACGGTGGGCCGGACGGCGGCCTCGACGGCGGGCCCGAGGGGCCGGGTCTCGAGTCCAAGAAGGAGAGCGTGGTGTTCGTCGGCGTCGAGCAAGCGCACAAGCTCGCCGAGAGCCTGGCACCGCTGATGGCTCTTCGTGCCATCGGCAAGGTGGAGGACGCCCGCAAGGAAGAGTTCGGCTTCGACAAGCCCGAGGGCACGCTACGCGTGACGGTGAGCGGCAAGCAGCACGTGCTCACCCTGGGCGGAACCACGCCGGGTGGAGCGGATCGCTACGCGCAGCTCGACAGCGGGGAAGTCTACGCCGTGCCGGGATCCATCGCTCAGAACCTGATGTTCGCCGACTCTCGCCTCGTCGAGCGCGAGCTCCACGGTTTCAAGCCCGACGAAGTGGGTAAGGTGAAGATCGAGCAGGGCGGCAAGTCGCGAGAGCTAGTGCGCATGGACGACAAGCGCGACGGCTGGGCGGACGCCGCTGCGCCCGGCACCCTGGACGAGACCGCCGGCAACTGGATGACCAAGCTCGGTCGCCTGCGCATCACGCAATACGTCGAGAAGCCCACGCCGGAGCCGGCGCCGGGCAGGGCCCTGGTGAGCGTCAAGTACCTGGCCAAGGGCGGGCACGAGCTGGGGCACATCGAGCTGTACAAAGGCCCGCCGGCGGCGAGCTCGGGCAAGCCGACGTACCTGGTGCAGACCGAGCAGACCCGTTGGTACGCCGAGGTGATCCCCTCCACTGCGGAGCAGGTGGAGCAGGATCTGAGCTCCGTGGTCAAGTAACCTTTGCGCTCCTTCACGGGCGTTGGCACGCTCGGCCTCCATGCGCCGCGTCGTGCTCTCTTCGGACCGAGACTGGCGCGACCGCGTGGTCCGCATACTCCGGGGGCGGGGCCGGGAGCCGCTGTTCACCGCAGACGCCCACGAAGCCGTCCGCTGGCTGGCGCAAGGCGAAGCCGCGCTGGTGATGGTTCGCCTGGAACCGGGGCTCGACTTCGGCGATCTGGTCACCCGCGCGCGGCGTGACGACCTGTCCTTCTTGGTGTGCGCGCCCGAGGCCGACGCGCGCCAGCTGACGTCCCTGCTTTCCCTGGGCGCCACGGACGTCTGGTCCGGGGAGCTCTCGGACGCCGACATGGAGCTACGGCTGACGGTGGCGGAGCGCTGGCTGGCGCGAAACCTCCGCACCGCTGCCGCCATGCGCTCCCTGCGCCACAGCCGCTCGCGCTATCGCGCCTTGGTGCAGGGCGCGATGGACATCATCGCGGTGCTCGACGACGAAGGGCGCATTCGCTACGTCAATCCCGCGCTGAAGAAGCTCCTCGGCTACGACTCCCACGCCTACGTCGGGCGGGAGATCTACGAGCTGGTGCACCCCGACGACATCGCCCTGGCGCGAGAAGCAGTGGCGGAGGGCAGCACGCCCAGCGTGACGTCCCGGGTGGAGCTCCGCGTCCGCCACGAGTCCGGAGAATGGCGCACCATCGAGGCCGTCGCCGACAACCTCATCGGCTACCCCAGCGTGCGTGGCATCGTGGTCACCGCGCGGGACGTGACCGAACGCCGGGAGCTGGAGGAGATGCTGGCGCGCCAGGCCTTCTTCGACCCGCTCACCGGCCTCGCCAACCGGGTGCTGTTCACGGACCGGCTGGAGCACGCCCTCGCGCAGCGGCCTCGGGGCAGCGGCGCGCCGGCGCTGCTGTTCGTCGATCTCGACGGCTTCAAGGACATCAACGACAGTTACGGCCACGACGTCGGGGACGCGGCGCTGGTGGTGGTGGGCGAGCGCATGGACGCGGCAAGCCGAGAGGGGGACACCGTGGCTCGCCTCGGTGGCGACGAGTTCACCGTGCTGCTCGAGGTGCTCGAGACTCGAGGCGCGGCGGAAGGCGTGGCTCAACGCCTGCTGACAGCCCTGGCGGAGCCGCTACCGGTGGGCGATCTCGAGCTTCATGTGACCGTGAGCATCGGCATTGCCTACTCGGAAGAGGGCATCGTGCCCAAGGAGCTGGTGCGCCGCGCGGACACGGCGATGTACCTCGCCAAGGAAGCCGGGAAGAACCGCTATCTGGTGTGGAAGCCCCGCCACGATACGGAACGACCGCGGGCGTGACGGGGCTCGCGCCGGACCAACAATCAGTTGCAGGCACCGCCGCCGGAGGTCACCACGACGTCGTCGATGTTCCAGGAGCCCTTGGCGTACGCGCCGCTCTGACCGACGTTGTGGCCGAAGCGGATCTGCATGTTGGCGCTCTTGTAGGCGGTCAGATCGTAGGTCTGGGGCATCCAGCTGGAGTCGGAGACGCCCGGCGAAGGGCCGCTCTGCCAGATCGTGGTCCAGCTCGTGCCGTTGTACACCTCGATCACGTTCTGCACGTAGCCCGTGTAGTCGCTCTTCAACCAGCGATTGAACTTCAGGGTCACGGTGGAAGCGCTGGCGGCATTGATGACCGGGCTCGTCAGGTAGTAGTAGCTGTGAATGGCGGTCGACATGCAGCCGCCGATCACGACGCCGGCGATGCCATTGTCGCTGGTGGGTGACGTGTCGGTCGCCGGATCCGGATAGCTGGTGCAGCCGCTCATGGCGGGACCGATCTGCCACTCCGTACCCAGCGTCCAGCCGGCGCTGTTGTCCGAGAAATCCTCGCTGAACAGGGTACCGCCGGTGCCGCCCACGGGCGTATAGACGCAGCCCGACGACGGGTTGCACGTGTCCGTGGTGCAGGGATCGAAGTCGTCACACGAGATCGGCGTGTGGGTCACGCCGCCCGAAGAAGTGCAGGCGTCCGTGGTGCAGGCGTTGCCATCGTCCACGTTCACGGGAACGTGCTGCACGCCGGTGGACGGATTGCACGAGTCAGTGGTGCACGCGTCGAAGTCGTCCACGCTGACGGCGCTGTGGAAGCAGCTGCCTTCGCAGGAGTCCGTGGTGCAGGCGTTGCCGTCGTCGCAGTCGAAGTCGCTGGTGCAGCCGCCGGTGCCGCCGCTGCCGCCCGTGGCGCCAAAGCCGCCGGTGTTGCCGAAGCCGCCGCTGCCCGCCTGGCCCGCTGCGTTGCCAAAGCCGCCGGCATTGCCGAAGCCGCCGAAGTTACCGGCGCCGGCGCCGCCGTCTTGTCCTGCGGCGTTGCCGAAGCCGCCAGCGTTGCCGAAGCCGCCAGCGTTGCCGAAGCCCCCAAAGTTGCCCGAGCCCCCGCCTCCGTCCGGGTAGCCCCCGCCACCCCCGCCGCTGGAGCTACACCCCGCGAGCAGTGCCGTCGTGGAAAGAACGAAAAGCGCGCCGATCACCCTCATGACTGCCTCCAGATGCCGGCACTTCTACGCCGGCTGGGTCGATTCCTTCCCGCTACCAGCGGTAGTACGCCGGGTGTCCGGGCTTTACCGCCACAAACACGCCGCGGCATGTGGCCGTCACCTTGCCGCCGGCGGACAGCGTGGCCTCGACGGTGGCCTTGTCGCCTTCGAGCTGCGTGGTCTTGGCCGAGAGGTGAAGCGGCCCGTCCATGGGTGTTGGCGCGCGAAGCTTCACGTGGAATTCCGCCGTTACGGTACATGGCGGAACGTCCTCGCCGCGGTCTTTCATCAGGCTGTAGGCGGCGGTCCAGTTGGAGTGGCAATCGAGCAGCGCCCCGGCGATGCCGCCGTTGAGCACGCCGCCGAACGCTTGATGGTGATCTTCCGGGGACCAGTCGCACACGACCTCGTCGCCCTGGACGAAGCTCTTGATGCGCAGGCCCTTGTCGTTGGCAGGGCCGCAGCCGAAACAGCGGTTTTCCGGCGCGTAGTGATCCTGAAGGCTCTCGCTCATGGGCGGAGCCTATCAGTTCGCCGGACCGTTCGCGACGCCGCCGCCTTGCAGCTTGTTGCCACCGTAAGGCTTCACCTTGGGCACGGCGCCCCACACCTTCTCGTAGAGCGCCTTCATTTCTTGGAGCTTCTCGGGCTCCTTCTTGGCGAGGTCGCTGAGCTCTCCGGGATCTCGTTTCAGATCGTAGAGATCGAAGCGGTAGTCGTTGCCGAACACCAGCAGCTTGTCGTGGCCCTGAATCAGCGCGCGGCGCTCGGGGTTGTTGCTGTCCGGCGGCAGGTCCAACAGCACCGGCCGCGGCGGGGGCTCCGCACCGAACAGCTCCGGAACCAGGCTCTCGCCGACGAAGTCGTTGTCCGCCTTCACGTCCATCAGGTCCATCACCGTCTTGGCGATGTCGATGTTGCCGCGCGGTGTGTCGATGTGCCGCGGCGTGGCGCCGGGCACGTAGAAGAACAGCGGAACGTGGGTGAGCATGTCCCACAGCTCGAAGGCGTGCCGGTAGCGCTTGTGCTCGCCAAAGGCCTCGCCGTGATCGGCGCTCACGATCACCGCGGTATCCCCCCACCAGGGCTGCTGCTTGCACCAGGCGAGCAGCTTGCCGATCCACAGATCTGCGTAGAACACCTCGGAGTCGTAGCGATCCCGCGCCTTGTCGCCCCAGTCCGGACTCTCCGGGTGTTTCACGTACACGTCGTGGGGATCCATGTAGTGCGCGTACATGAAGAAGCGCTCGTTCTCGGGCTTCTTCTTCAGGATCTTGATGGCCAGCGGCGTCATCTTGTCGCTGGTGACGAACTTGTCGGTGGTGTTGTCGAAGCTGATGCCGTCCACCACTTCCCAGTCGTCGAAGCCCTGATCCATGCCGTTGTGACCGGGCCGCATGTACATGTGCCCGTGCACGGCGGCGGTGAACACGCCGGCCTTCTGGAGCAGCTCTGCGAAGAAAAGGTTGCTCTCCGGGTAGCGGGTGAAAAAGAACCCGCTGCGCTTCAGCGAGCTCGGGTACTTGCCGGACAGGATGCTGGCGACGCTCTTCGCGGTGTAGCTGGAGGTGGAGTAGGCGTGGGTGTAGCTCACGCTCTCTTTCTCGAGCGCCGTGAGGTTCGGCGCGATGGGGCGCTCGTAGCCGGCCCAGGGCATGTCCGCGCGCATGCTGTCGACCAAGATCAGGAGCACGTTGAGCGGTCGTTCCGGCCGCGTGAGCGGCTTCGGCTCCTCAGCTGCCGGGGGCGCGCTGACGGCAGGGGCAGGCGCCGCGCTGGCGATGGGCGCGGCGGTCCGAGCCGGCGGCGCTGGGGGCGCCGGCGGAGGCTCTTGCGGGCGGCTGGCGCAGCCCACCACGAGAAGGGCCAACGCCGCGAGGCGCTTCACTTCTTGTCCTCCGCCGGCTTCTTCTCCGCGGGCGGCCCCATGGGGCCATTGGCCACCTTGCCGCCCTTGAGCTTCATGCCCCCGTAGGGCTCCACCGACGGGATCTTGGCGAAGGCGTCCGCCAGGACCTTCTTCATCTCCTCGAGCTTCTCCGGCTGCTCCTTGGCCAGGTCCTTGTCTTCGTGGGGATCGTTCTTGATGTCGTAGAGCAAGTACTTCCAGCCGGTGCCGAACACGATCAGCTTGTAGTCGCCCTTGATCACCGTGCGCCGCGGTGGGTTGTGGCTGTCTTCCGCCAGCTCCGCCACGATCACGTCGCGCTTCTCCGGCTTTTTCTCGCCCACCACCTCGGGCACCAGGCTCTGCCCCATGAAGCTGTCGAGCGGCTTCTGGCCCATCAGATCCATGATCGTGGGAGCCAGGTCGATGAGGGAGCGGCGCTCTTCGATGCGCTGAGGCTTCGCCCCCGGCACCTTGATGATCAGCGGCACCCGCAGCAGCACCTCCCACACCTCGAAGGCGTGCTTCCACATGTCGTGATCGCCGAAGGCCTCGCCGTGATCGCCGGTGATGATCAGCGCGGTGTTCTTCCACCAGGGCTGCTTTTCCGCCCAGCTGAGCAGGCTCCCGATGTGCTCGTCGGTGAAGTAGACCTCGTTGTCGTAGCGGCCGCGGTTGTTGTTGCCGAAGTCCGGCACGCCGGGGTGCTTGTTGTACTGATCGTGAGGGTCCATGAAATGGGCCCAGGCGAAGAACTGCTTGCCGGTGTTCTCCGACTTGCCGAGCAGCTCCTTGCCCAACGCTTCCATCTTGTCGCTGGTGATGTCCCGGTCCGTGTTCGGATCGAACACGATGCCGGGAGCCATCTCCCACACGTCGAAGCCCTGATCGAGGCCCTTGCCGCGACCGAAGTACAGGTGCGCCTGCCAGCCGATGGTGCGAATGCCAGCGTCCTGCAGCGCCTCCGGGAAGAAGTGATTGGCCTTGGAGTAGCCCGTGAAGAACCATCCTTGGCGGTACAGGGTGGAGGCGTAGCGACCGCTCAGCCACGATGCCACGCTCTGCGCGGTGTAGGGCGCCGTGGAGTACGCGTGCGTGTAGACCGTGCTCTCCTTGACCAGCTTGGAGAGGTTCGGCGCGATCTCCTTGTCGTAGCCGGTCCAGGGCATGTCCGCGCGCAAGCTGTCGATGGTGAGCATGAGCACGTTCATCTTTTCCGGCCGCTTGGGTTGGTCCGCCGCGGAACCTCCCGCCGCGGACCCACTCGGCGCCACGGCCACCGGCGCGGCGGCGCTGGGCGTCGCGCTCGAGGCAGCTCCGGCGGGTTTCGGCTTGTCGTTACAGCCCGTCGCGACGGCCATGCAGCCGGCCGCGAGGCCGAGGATCAGACTCAGATGACGTCGATGCACGCGGGGCACGTAACGCAAACTCTGCGGGGTTTCCACTACGACGCGCTCGCTCAGACAATCGTCGCATTTCGCCCACTTCCGCCCGACCCGCGCCGCCATTTGGCGGCCAACGTCCGCGCCCCTGACGTCATTCCCGCGCGGCCGAATGTCCGCGGCGCGAGGACGCCAACGCGGGGCCAAATGTCCGGGGAGGGAGGTCGCCAAAATGTCCGCGAAGCGAGGTCGGCCAAATGTCCGCGGAACGAGGTCGGCCAAATGTCCGCGTGTAAGCGACGCGCTGTGGGACCGTTGTGGGTGCCATGCGAGCTTCAAGCGTCGTGCTGTTCCTGTTCATCGCGCTGGCCGGGTGCGCTTCCACGCCGAGCTCCGGCGGCGCAGCGACGGCCGTCAACCCCGTGACGGAAGCGCCGGGGCCGCCCACGGCGCCGACGCAGACGTCCTCGCCGTGTCCCGCCGACATCTCCGCTGCCGAGGGCGCGGCGTGCAGCGACGAGGGCTCTGCCTGCGGTAACGGCGCGACGCCGGGCCGAGGCCTCGTGTGTCGCGACGGGATCTGGACGGAAGGGCCGATGCCGACGCCGCCGTGTTGCAAGAAATAGCGACGCTGCCAGGCCGCCGGGGCGTGAGGTTCCGCGCCGGACCAACAAGAAGACGACACGGGGAGTCGAGCGCGCTGGGCGACGAACAAGCCGCGCGTTGATCGTCTACTCCGCTGCGTGAGCGGCGAGGGGCTCTTTGCGCCGAAGGTGGCGACGCAAGAAGCCCTGGAACTGGTCCATGTACACGAAGACCACGGGCGTGACGTACAGCGTGAGGAGCTGCGAGAAGAGCAGACCACCGACGACGGCCAGACCGAGGGGCTGACGCGACTCCGCTCCTGCGCCGATGCCAAGGGCGATGGGCAAGGTGCCGAACAGCGCGGCCATCGTCGTCATCATGATGGGACGGAAGCGCACCACGGAGGCCTCGTGGATGGCTTGCGCGGCGGACTTCGTGGCGTCCTTCTGCGCTTCGATGGCGAAGTCCACCATCATGATGCCGTTCTTCTTCACCAACCCCACGAGCAGGATCACGCCGACGAAGGCGTACACGTTCAAGTCGATGCCGAAGAGCATCAGCGTGGCCAAGGCGCCGAAGCCGGCGAAGGGCAGGGCGGAGAGGATCGTGAGCGGGTGGATCCAGCTCTCGTACAGGATGCCGAGCACCAGATAGATCACGAAGATGCTGACGATGAGCAGCATGCCGAGGCCGGACAAGGACGACTGGAAGGCTTCTGCCGTGCCCTGGAAGCGCGTCGTGATGCTGGCCGGCATCATGTGCCGCGCGGTGTCCTCCACTTTGTCGACGACGGTGCTGAGGCCGTAGCCGGGCGCCAGGTTGAAGGACACGGTGACGGCGGGAAGCTGGCCGTCGTGGGTGACGGAAAGCGGGCCCACGCCGCGATCCAGCTTGGCGACGGCGCCGATGGGCACCAGCCGGCCCTGGCTCGAGCGGATGTAGAGCTTCTGCAGCGCCTCGGGGCGGTGTTGGGCGGCCGGATCGAGCTCCAGGATCACGGCGTAGGTGTTGTCCGGCGCGAAGATGGTGGACACCTGGCGGTTGCCGTAGGCGCTGTACAGCGCATCTTCGATCTGCTGCACGCTGATGCCCAAGCTGGCGGCGCGGTCGCGATCCACGTTGACCCGCAGCTCGGGGTTCTTGAGCTGAATGTCGGTGGTGACGTCGCGCACTCCCGGGATGTCCTCCATGGCCTTGGCGAGCTTGGGGCCGTACTCGTACAGCTCCCGCGGCTCCGTGGACTGGAGCGAGAGCTGGTACTCGCTCTTGGTCAGCCGCCCGCCGATGCGAATGGGGGGCGGCACCTGCATGAACACCTTCATGCCGGGCACGTGAGCCGTCTGCTTGCGGAGGCGAGCGATGACTTCCTCGACGGGGGCGCGCTCGGAGCGGGGCTTGAGCCGGGCGAACAGGAAGCCCTGGTTGGAAGCGCCGATGCTACCGCGGGCGCCTACGTTCGACATGAAGCTGTCGACCGCGGGATCTTCCTTCACGATGGCGGCGATCTGCTGCTGGCGCTCCTTGGCAGCTTCGAACGAGATGCCCTCGACCGCTTCCGTGAGGGCGAAGATCTGGCCGTTGTCCTCCGTGGGCAGGAAGCCCTTGGGAATGGTGCGGAAGAGCATGACCGTGGCGACCAGCACGCCGAGCGTGAGGACCATGGTCGACCGCTTGTGGCGGAGCACGACGGACAGGGTGCGGTCGTAGATCGACAGCGCGAGCTCGAAGCCGCGCTCGACGGCTTGATAGGCGCGGCCGGGAGGCTTTTCTCCGTGGGGACGGAGCAGGCGCGCGGACAGCATGGGCGTCAGCGTGAGGGACACGAACCCGCTGATCAAAATGGCCGCCGCGATGGTGACGGAGAACTCCGCGAACAGTCGTCCGATGATGCCGCCCATGAACAGGATGGGCACGAACACGGCGACGAGGGAGATCGTCATGCTCAGGATGGTGAAGCCGATCTCGCGGGCGCCATCCAAGGCGGCCTGCAGCGGCGGCTTGCCCATCTCCATGTGGCGGACGACGTTCTCCAGCATCACGATGGCGTCGTCGACGACGAAGCCCACGCTCAGGGTCAACGCCATGAGCGAGAGGTTGTCGAGCGTGTAGCCCGCCAGGTACATCACGCTGAAGGTGCCCACGACTGCCAGCGGCATGGCCAGGCTCGGGATCAGCGTGGCCGATAGGCGCCGGAGGAAGAGGAAGATCACGAGCACCACGAGCACCAGGGTGAGCAGCAGCGTGAACTGCACGTCCGCCACGGATTCCTTCACGGTTTCCGAGCGATCGAACAGCACCTCCAGGTTCACGGAGGCGGGCAGCTCCCGGCGAAAATTCGGCACCAGCTCCTTGATGCGGCGCGAGACGTCCACCGTGTTGGCCCCCGGCTGCTTCTGGATGGCCAGCACCACCGCGCGACGGTCCACGTTCCAGGCCGCGGTCTTGTCGTTCTCGACCGAGTCCTTGACGGTGCCGAGCTGATCCAGCGTGACGGGGCTGCCGTTGCGGTACACCACCACGATGGGGCGGTAGGCCTCCGCGCTGGTGAGCTGACCGTCCGCACGGATGGAGAACGCGCGATCCTTGGTGTACAGCGTGCCCGTGGGCAGGTTGACGTTGGCGCTCTGGATCGCCTTCTCGACTTCGTCGATGCCCACGCCCCGGCTAGCCAGGGTGTCGGGATCCAGCTGGATGCGGACGGCGTACTTCTGGGAACCGTACACGCTGACCTGAGCCACGCCGCGGATGGTCGAGATCTTCTGAGCCATGCGTGTCTCGGCGAACTCGTTCACCGTGTACAGCGGCAGCACCGTGCTCGACAGCGCCAGGTACAAGATGGGCTGCTCCGCCGGGTTCACCTTGCGGTAGCTGGGCGGCGAGGGCATGTCGCGGGGCAAGCGACCGCTGGCTCGGGAGATCGCGGCCTGGACGTCTTGAGCCGCCGAGTCGAGGTCGCGCTCCAGATCGAACTGCAACGTGACCTGCGTGGAGCCGAGGGAGCTCGACGAGCTCATGCTGTCGAGGCCATCGATGGTCGAGAACTCCCGCTCGAGGGGCGTGGCCACGCTGGAGGCCATCGTCTCTGCGCTGGCGCCGGGCAGGGAAGCGCTCACCAAGATGGTAGGGAAGTCCACGTCCGGCAGCGCGCTCACCGGCAGCCGCACGTAGGCGAGGGCGCCGAACACCAACAGGGCGATCATCACCAGGGTGGTGGCGACCGGCCGTCGGATGAACGGCTCGGAGATGCTCACTGGCCTTCACCCCGTGGCGCGGGCGCCCGGGTCTTTTCCGCGGGCTCTTGGGGCTTTTCCGCGGGCGCGGGGGCGGCCTTGGCCTCCACCAGGGAACCTGGCGCCAGGCGGATTTGGCCGTCCGTGACCACTTTGTCGCCGGCCTTCACCCCACTGGCGAGCACGATCTCGTGGCCCACCTGTCGGTCCACCTTCACGTGCCGGAGCTCGGCGTGGTTGTCGGCGCTGACCACGAACACGTGATCGCCGTCTTGGCCGCTCTGAACCGCTGGCTCCGGCACGACCAGCGCCTTCGCCTCGACCTCGAGCTCGACCGCGGCGTCCACGAACTGACCCGGCCACAGAGCCTCGTCGGCGTTGTCGAGCTCCGCCTTCATGTCGATGGTTCCGGTGGCGGGGTCGATGGTGTTTTCGATGAAGGTGAGCTTGCCCTTGGCGGTCCAGGCGTCTTGTCCCCGAGGCCGCACGCGCACGGACACGTTTCCGCTCTTCAGGTGCGCGCGCACGCGAGCCAACGCCAGCTCCGGCACGCTGAAGCGCACGTAGATCGGTCGAATCGTGCGGATGGTGACCAGCGCCTTGTCCATCGGCTTGACCACGTTGCCGGCGTGGACGAGCAGACTGCCGGTGCGTCCGCTGATGGGCGCCCGAATGGCGGCATAGCTCACGTCGATGGCAGCACCGCTGACCGCGGCGCGATCCGCCTGCACGGTGGCCTCGGCGCTGGCCTTCTCGGAGCGTGCCTTGTCGAGCTCTTGCTGGGACGCCACGCCTTCGGCGACCAGCTTCTCCATTCGATCGAGCTCGGTCTTGGCCTGCTTGGCCAGCGCCTGATCCCGGACCAGCCGCGCCCGTGCCTCGCTCAGGGTCACACGGTAGGGGCGCGTATCGATCGTGAACAGGGGCTCGTCCTTCTTGACGAAGTCGCCTTCCTTGAAGTGGACGGTGCGGATCTCACCGCCCACCTGCGCCAGGACGCTCACCGTCTGGTACGCCTCGATGGTCCCGACGGCGCGCACCTCGCGAGGCATCGGTTTCTGTTCGACCGATGCGATCGTCACGGGGACCGGCCGCGCCTTGCCGTTGGGCGCGGCCTCACCGTTCTTGCTGCAGCCGGCGGCGAGCAGGAGCGCCGCCGCCAAGAGCGATTGAGACTTGGCGTGCATGGGAGAAGCGCATACTTGCTACCGCTCCCTGCCGCCGACAAGCTCAGTTCTCGATTTCCTTCTCGAGCTTGTCGAGCTCGTCCTCCATGTTGGAGGCCGTGATCTTCTGCTCTGCCTCGTTCTCGAAGTCGGCTTCGGTGGGGATGCCCTCGCCGTCTTCGGCCGCCGGCGTGGTTTCCGTGGAGGCGACCGGCGTGGTCGTGGTGGTGCCCGACATATCGGTCTTCTCGGCCGCTTGTTCCTTCTTGTCACATCCTGAGAGGGCGAGGGCGGCACCCAGCAAGATCCAGGGTAGCCGCTTCATTCCTCACCACCCTTCGACTTCAGGGTCTCCATGTGCTTGTCGTGGCGAGCCTTCTCCTTGGCGATGAGCTTGTCGGCGCGCTCCACCACGGCGTCCTTGCCAGCGGCCTTGGCCAGCGTTCGCACCCGCGTGAGGCGAGCCAATCGCCAGGCGTGGACCTTGAGCTCCGCACGAACGGCGGGGTGCTTGGTCAGATCCCCCCACTTCTCCTTGATCTCCTCCCGGCGCTTCTGCCGGCGCTCTTTGCGGGTCTCCTTGAGCTGCTCCCAGCTCTGCTTCCACGCTTCTCGAGTCTGAGCTCCGGCATCGTGACGGGCGTCGCGGGCCTCCTCCCGAGCTTCCTTCGCAGCCTTCCGCGCCTCTTCGGCGTCCCCCGCGTCCTCCCGGGTCTTCTTGATGGCTTCCTTGGTCTTCTCCCGGGCTTCCTTGGACTTCTCCCGCGCCTCCTTGCGAGCTTCGGCGGCCTTCTTCAGCTGTTCCTTGGCGGTCTTGGGCTGGCTAGCCGCGGGGGCAGCCACGCCGAGCAGCAGTGCAGCCGACACCAGCGCTGCAAACCTGTGTTTCTTCGTCATCTGGGTTTCTGCCTCCTGAAGGGCCGTGAGTTGCACTGAGCAGGGCAGATTATGAGCAGACCTGGCTGCCGAGTGCCATGCCGGCCCAGGGGCCGAGGGGCGGAATGTTGTGGGCTTGATGGCGCCAGGGCCATGATCCCGCGTCATGAGCCAACTCGCGCGGGTGCTGCTCCTGCTCGCGGTGGTGGCTGCGCTGGTCGGTGTCGTCGCCCTGGCCGTGCCGCTACCCACCTGGACGACGGCGTCCATCACGGACGCGGTGGTGCGTCACGCCCAGGAGTGTTTCGACAGCGTCGCCTGGCGCTGGCTCGGGGCTCTAGCGGTGGTGGCGATGGGGGCCGCGCTGGTCTTGGGAGTGGGGGAGCTCTTGCTCGGTGTGCGGCGTCCCGTGCGCGGTCCGGAGTTCGCGCAGCTGGACGAGCATTCCATCCGCGAGGCCGTAACGGAAGTTCGCCGCCGCGTGCAGCAATGCGTCGGCAAGACCGTCCACGTGGTGGAGCTGTTCAACGAGCTGGTGCGCGGTGCGGTCAGTGTGTCGGCGAGCGACATTCACATCTCCCCCACGCCGGAAGCGCTGAAGCTGACTTATCGCGTGCATGGCACGCTGTACCAAGTGGCGAGCGTGCCGCTGGACGTGGCCGCGCCCCTCACGACGCGGGTGAAGGTGCTGGCCCGCCTCGACACCTACGTTCGGGGTAGCCCGCAGGACGGCCGTTTGGTGCAGAACCTCGACGGTGGCGTGATCGAGGCCCGCGTCTCCACGCTGCCCACGGAAATGGGCGAGCGCATCGTGTTGCGGCTGGTGCGCGGCGGTCGACAGGTTCCGGATCTCGAGTCGCTGATGCTGGGGCCGGACGTGAGCGAGCGACTCGAAAACGTCCTGTCTCGACCCCAGGGTCTGCTGTTCGTGACGGGACCGGTGGGGAGCGGAAAGACGACCACGCTGTACGCGTCGATGAAGCACATCGCCCGCACCCGCGGCACGACCACCACACTGGTCACGCTCGAGGATCCCATCGAGCTGGAGCTACCCTTTGCCACGCAAACCCAGATGCACCCGAAGGCGGGAATGACCTTCGCATCCACACTGCGTAGCGTGCTGCGGCAGGACCCGAACGTGCTGATGCTGGGCGAGATCCGAGATCGGGAGACCGCCGACATCGCCATGCAAGCCGGCCTCACGGGCCACCTGATCCTCACCACCGTCCATGGTCAGAGCGCCGCCGGTGTGTTCGCGCGCCTGGTGGACATGAACGTGGAGTCCTTCATTCTCGCCAGCGCTACGGTGGGTTGCCTCTCCCAGCGGCTGGTGCGGACCCTGTGCACGGCGTGCCGGCGCGAGGCGGCGCCCGACGCGTTGGTGGTGGATCGCTTCACGCAGCACGGCATCGTGCTGCCGCCGGGGCCGTACTACGAGCCGGTGGGATGCGACTTCTGCGAAGGGCAGGGGTACTCCGGGCGCCTGCCCATCGCGGAGCTGCTGGTGATGAACGAGCCCCTGCGCAAGGTGGTGAACGCGCGGGAGACCAGCGCGGAGATCCACGCCGTGGCCGTGGCGGAGGGCATGACGCCGCTGTTGCGAGACGGTTTGAATCGGGCCGTGGCCGGTGAGACGAGCCTGGCCGAGGTGCTGCGGGTGGCAGGATGATCCGCGCGGCGGTGGGGCGAGCTGCGGCGGTGGCGCAACTGGCGGCGGCCCTGATGCTTCTGGTGCTGGCGATTCGCTTCGGCGTTTCCGCCGTGACCAAGAGCGTGGAGAGCAAGAATCCAGAGCTCGGGCCCGCGTCCAGCGCCAGCGCGGCTCCCACCCCGGTGGTGACCAAACGTCCGCCGCCGGCGTCCGTCCCCACCGTCGAGCGCGGCAAGTCCTTGCGACTGCCGATGGTGATCTCCATCGGCCCGGATCGCTCCGAGCTGTACGTGAATGGAGTGCGGCTCGGTCACACGCCGTTCGTGGGCGAGGTGACGTGCAAGGCGGGGGAGAAGATCCGTATCGAGCTGGTCCCGCCCCGGGGCACTCCGAAGAGCTACGAGCGGCTTTGCGTCCCTGGTACGGTTCGCGTCGCGGACTGAGGGGCGAGGGTCTGCAGGGCGGCGGCGAGCTCGCTGCCACCGCCGCCGGCGCAGGCCACGGCGTACAGGTCGTCCCCGGCGTCGAGCAGCACGTGCTCCAGCATTTCCGTGCCGGGGCTCACGGCGTGGACACCGCGCAGCTTTTCCACCACCACGCGCTCACGTCCAAAGGCGTGGCCGAACACGGTGCGCTCGATGTCCAGCGTGCCGTCGCCCCAGCGTACCCGCGTGCGCAAGCCCAGGACCACGACGCCGACGACCAGGAGGATGAGCAAGGTGACGGCCGCGAGGCTGGCGCTGAGAGCCGAGATGGCTTCGCCGCGGCGAAGCCGCGCGGTCATCATGATACCCATGGCCACGGCGATCACGACGGTTCCACCGAACACCGTAGCGGCAGTTCGACCCTGGCTCTCGTAGGGCCGAGCCTCGGCCACGAAAGCCGGCGCCGTTGCGGCAGCGGCGGGGGCCTCACCGTCGCGCCAGGGCGTCGCGCCCGGAGGTAGTCCCCAACCCGTGCGCACCGGGAGCTCGAGCACTCCCAACACCTTCCTCAAGTCCGACAGCACGCGCGCGGGGTCGCTCCCTTCCAACAGCCGCAAGTGTGCGCCGGACGCGAACAGGAGCTCGATGCGGTAGCGGCGACGCGGTGCTTCGTCGACCTCCGTCGTGTTGGTGAGCACGAGCTCGCGAGCGCCCGAGAGTGGCAAGTCCCCGCGGCGGGTGCGGACCACGCCCTGCGCGAGATCCACGATCAGCCGCTCGGCGCGGCGGACGCTGTACCAGAACAGGCTGACGGACAGGGCGCCCAGCAACACCGCCGTCGCGATCGGGTGTCCGTCCGGGACGCCCGGCGTCAGCAGCGGCAGCAACGCAAGCACGGCGAACGCCGTGGCCGTGAGCAGGGGGGCTCGCAGTCGGCCGCGTCGGTAGAACTCCAACGTCGTCGCGGTGATACGGCCGAGAACCATCGGCGCGGCGGGAACCTAGTCGAAACGCGAGCGCACACCAACGCGAATTGGCTGGGCACTCTGCAGGGCATTTCGAAATCGCACGCTAAATTTCAGAATTGAAAACTACATTCCCCGACACGCTGTTCAACCTCTGGATAATACAGGCAGCTGGGCGTGGCACGCGGTGTGCTCTATCCAGGCCTCGGCAGCAGCCCGAGGTGTCCCCCCCCTCCGCCCGGGCTGCTGCTCTTTTTTTGTCTCCGCTTCGGCCCGCGGGCCGGCCGTTTTCTGGCGATGGGCCGCGGGTCCGTGCCATGTGAAGCGTCCATGAGCCTTTGGAAGCGACTGGCGTTGGTGCCGCTGCTGCTCGCGGCCGCCTCCTGCTCCCACGACGAGTCCCCAGCAGCCGCAAGCGCGAAGCCGGCCGACTCCACCGAACCTCCGCCCGCGGCCTCCGGCTCCAAGCCGGACGCCAAGAGCGATGATGAGGACGATCTCGAACGCGCCAAGGCGCGCCCCAAGGTGCCGGCAGCGGTGACGTTGGGCGGGGAGTTCCGCCCCCTGAGCGTGAGCGTGGTCGATCCCAGCCGGCGTCGCGTCTACAGCCGGTCCCTCCGCACCTGGATCCATGCTCGCCCCAGCAAGAAGTCGCGCCGCCTCGGCTACCTGCGTGCGGGCGCGTCCACGCCGACGAGCGACAAGCCGGCGGGACACGACGGCTGCAAGCAAGGCTGGTATCCGGTGGAGCCCGACGGCTACGTCTGCGTCGGACGCCACGCGACCCTCGACGCGAACGATCCCATCGTCCGGGCCACGCGCGAGTTCCAGCCCGACCCGTCGCGCCGCCTTCCGTACATCTACGGTACGGTACGTCGTCCCGGGCCCATCTACGGACGCCTGCCGAGCTCCGAGGAGCTGCACAAGGCAGAGCCGGACATCGACGATCGAATGGAGAAGTGGCTGACGGCGGAGGGCGAGATCGGTGCCAGCTACGCCCAGGACGTGTGGCTCGGTGGCGCCGGGACGCTGGTGGATCCCGCCCAGGCCTGGAAAGACAAGACGACGGACCCGCTCCCTTGGTTCCTGAAGGATGGCGGAGAAGCTCCGAATATCTATCGCAAAGCGCGCTCGGGGGACCTCGTGATCGAGCGCATGAAACCCCACGTGGGGTTCTCGTTCCTGCAGACGTTCCTGTTCGAGGGCCGGCGTTACGGCGTGACCACGGACCTGAAGGTGATGCCCACGGACCGCCTGCGCCCGATCCAGGGGTCCGACTTCCATGGCGTGGAGATCGGCAAGGACATCGATTTTCCGTTCGCGTTCATTCGCCGTTCGGACGCGAAGTTCTGGCTCTACCAGAAGTCGGGCAACAAGCTGATCGACGCGGGCAACGCGCCCTATCGCGCCGCCATCAAGCTCACCGGCAAACAGCAGTTCTTCCGCAAGCGGCTGCACTACGAGACCACGGATGGCAAGTGGCTCTCGGATCGCGACGCTTCACGTCTCGATCCCGCCAAGCGCATGCCGGGGTGGGGCAAGGCTGGGGAGAAGTGGATCGATGTCAACCTCACCAAGCAGACGGTGGTGCTCTACGAGGGCGAAAAGCCCGTGTACGCGACGTTGGTATCCAGTGGCGAAGCCGGCCTCGAGGATCCCAAGCACACCACGGCCACCAAGCGCGGCATCTTCCGTATCCACACCAAGCACATCACCGCCACCATGGCTTCGGACGAGGTGGGCGAGGAGTTCGAGCTCCGCGACGTGCCCTACGTGCAGTACTTCGACAAGGAAGGCTATGCCCTGCATGGAGCCTACTGGCACGACCGCTTCGGCACGCCCAAGAGCCACGGTTGCATCAACCTGGCCCCGGAGGACGCTCGACGGATCTTCTTCTGGACGGAACCTCAGGTCCCCACCGGTTGGCATGGGGTTTTGTTGCCGCTCCGCGGAACCGTGATGTTCGTCCACCCGTAGCGACTCAGAGTCGACCGAGTACGTCGACCTGGGCCGATAGGTTCGCCCGCGTGATGGCGGCCATGAAGCCGTAGTCCAAGAGCGAGGGAACGTCGTCCCCACCGATGCAGTGATACTGCGCGTAGCGGAAGTTGCTGGTGTCGGTGAGCATGATCGCCGGGTAGCCGTGCTGCCAGAAGCTGGCGTGGTCCGAACGGGTCAGGTCCGCCAAGAGCGGGCTCTGCGCCTGGGCGCTGTCCAACAGCAAGAGCGCCGTCGGTAGCTCGGGTTCCGCGTGGCTCCGCATTGCGTTGGCCGCAGTCGAGGCAGAGTCGATGGCCACGATGGCTACGAAGTCCGCGCGGAACTGGTTGGCTTCGATCTTGGCGTACTCGTCGCCGAACAGCAGGTTGAACCCCGCCGGCACGCTCTGGCTGTTGGGCGCCGTGTCGCGGTATCCGATCATCTCGAGGGACACCATGCTGGCGACGGTGTCGCCCTGCTGGGCGGCGCGCGCCGCGTAGGCCTCGGAGCCGATCAGCCCCGCTTCTTCTTCGTCCCAGCAGGCGACCACCAGGCTACGCTCGTACTGAGCCTGGGACAGGATGCGCGCCGTCTCCAACACGCCGGCAACGCCCGAAGCGTTGTCGTCGGCGCCGGGGCAGCCGCTGATGTGATCGTAGTGCGCGGAGACGATGACCTGCTCCGCCGGCTTGGTCTTACCGGCGAGGCGCCCGATCACGTTCACGCCGGTGGCGTACTTCTGGCGCTCGACCTCGAAGCCGTATTGGGCGAAGCGCTCGGCGCACAGATCCTGCACCGCTTGCCACTGGGCGCTGCCCGGGGGGCGCGGCTTGGCGATCAGCTCGACGTCGCTCTGGAGACGAGCGGCATCCACCTGGCTTTCGAGACTCACGGCGCCGCCGGCGCCTCCGGCTCCCGCGGCGCCGCCACTCCCCGTGGTGGGGGAAGAGGAAGATTCGGAGCCGCAGCCGACCAGCAGCAGCGCCAGGAGGGGGAAAAGCTCAGTCCGTAGAGGTGTCACTCGCCGCATCTTGCGGCGCGTCGTTCGCCTGGTCCAGCGCTGCGTCCCCGGGAGCGTCCGGCGCTGCGTCGAGGGGGGCGTCCTCCGCCGCGTCGGCGGCGGCGTCCGTCCCGGCGTCCTGGGCTGCGTCGCTTCCGGCGTCCACCGCGCCGCCGCAGCCGCCGGGGTCCTTGACGTCCAGCGTGACGGACACGACGTTCGGCGACTTCGTGGGGTCCAGGGTGATCTGGCCGGCGTCGTTCAGGAGCTCGAGCTGAAACACGTGGGAGCCGAGGGTCACGTTCTCGAGAGGAACCTGGACCGCCGACTGCGCGGCCTCCACTTTCAGAGCCTCGGAGTCTCCCGATGGATCGAGGCGAAAGCGGAGACGACCGCAGAGCTGGAGGCCGCCGCAGGTGCCCGGCGGTCGCAGTGAGAAGCCTTCCGACAGGCTGGCGTTCACCACTACCGTTTTGGCGGGGTCTCGACCGACTTCCAGGCAACTGCCGTTGCCTTCCGTCCAGGTCGGGCCCCCGGCGGAGGTGATGGACGAAAGCGCGACGGTGGGGGGCGTGACCGGGGCGGCCACGGTGGTGTCGTCACTGCTGCATCCGGCGAGCAAGAGCGAAGCGAGACTGAGGGCGCGGGCGCCACGATTCATGAGGATTTGCCTTCTGGGAGCTTCTTCAGCTCTGCTTCGTCCACGAGCACCAGCTCGGGGTCGATCTTGAAACCTTTCACGCTCTGCTCCAGCTCGTCCGCCAGGTGCTGCAGGTGCTCACCCTGACTCACGGCGTTCTCGCTGGAGGCCAGCACGGAGGCGGCGATGCGCTGGACCGCGTCCATGTTGCGCGCGATCTCGTCGGACGCGATGGCCTGCTCCTGCACCGCGGCGGCCGTGTCGTCGATCACGCTCACCAACGTCTTGAGGTCCGCGAGGGTGTTCTCCACCAGGCCGGTGCCCTCTTCCACCTCGCGGGTTCCGTCCTGCATCACGCGCACGGCCTCGCCGGTCTGGTCGCGAATGGTGGCGATCAGATCTTCGATGTCGCGAGCGCTCTGGCCGGTGCGCTTGGCGAGAGAGCTGACCTCGTCCGCCACCACGGCAAAGCCCCGGCCGTGTTCTCCGGCGTGGGCGGCCTCGATGGCAGCGTTCAGCGCCAGCATCGTGGTCTGCTCGCTGATCTGACGAATGACCTCCACGATGTTCCCGATGCGCTTGCCGCTCTCGCCCAGCGTTCCGATGCGCTGGGCGGCGTCCTCCACCGTGCGGCGAATCTGGCTCAAGCGGGCGATGGCGCGGGTCACGGCCTCGCCGCTCGCCTTGGCCGTCCGCGTTGCTTCCGCGGCGTTTTCGGCAACCTGCTGAATGGACGAGGAGAGCTCGGTGACCGCCGCGGTGGAGTTGGTGATGCGCCCCGCCTGCTCCTTGGAGCCGTCCAGCATCTGTTTGCTCACGGTCGAGATTTCGCCGCTGGAGGAGTTCACCTGGAAGGCGGTGCGCTGGACGCCCGCCGCCAGGCTGTGGATCTTGGCGAACACGCGGTTCAGATTGACGGCGAGGTGGCCGAGCTCGTCGTTGGTCTCGACATCCAGTCGGCGGCTCAGGTCCGCGTGGCCGCGGGTGAGGTCTTCCGTGGCTTCGATGTAGCGCCGCAGCGGGCGGGTGAGCTGCACGGCGAGCAAGTAGCCCACGGCGATGGCAATCAGCAGCGCGACGGCGAACACCACCAGGATGCCGCCGTAGGCCGCGCGGAGCTTCTCCGCCTGATGCTCGCGGGTGCGCACCATGTACAGTGTGCCGATCTGGGTCGAATCCGGATCTCCGCCGCGGTCGTAGCCATCGACGGGCTCGCTCCAAAAGTCGTAGGTGGGCCCGTTTTCCAGGGCCAGGACCGGAACGGTTTCGTCGCCTTCGCGCGCTTGCTCCGGGTGAGCGGCGGCCTTCACCAGCCCAGGCCACTCCGCCTTGGGCAGCACGCTGGCCACCACGCGATCCCCCGAGATCAGGGCGAAGCGATGCTGCTTCGCCGGCTTGTCGGAGCCTGAGTTGTCTGCCACGTCGCGGAACCACGTGGTGAGCTCCGACGCGATCAGCACGGTCCCGACGACGCGGCCGGACTGGCCGTCGCCGACGCGGACCGGAGCACCGCTCACGCGGTACGCCTTCTTGCCGATGATGGCGATCTTGCCGCGCACCGGCTTGCCGTCGCGGAGGTCCTGGAACAGCCGAGACGATCGCCACTCCGCCGAGTTGACGGGGTGCAACCCGCCGCCGGTGAAGGTGGTGCCCGCCGCGTCGGAGATGGTGAAGAGGTCTGGGGCGATGGTCGATTGCAGCGCGTCACTGAAGCGCTTTGCGGACTCCACCACCTGGGCCGGCTCCCCGGCGTTGAGGGCCTGAGCCAGCGTAGGATCCGTCGCGATCAGCTTGGCCACGGCGTACTCGCTGGTGCCGAGCTCGGCCAGCGCCGCCTTGTAGCGGAGGTAGTGCTTCTCGAGGTAGCGCCCGCGTCCTTCGGCGTCGCGCACCGCGTCGAAGGCGGCCCACGCACCCAGGGCGAGCACGACCGTGGAAACGGCGATGATCGTGGCCACAATCTTGCCGCGTACACTCAACCTGGGGCGCCGCATGCATCTCCTCCGAAGTCCGGCGAGACCCTACAACCGAGGGCGCGCCGCTGACAAACGTCCTGGTCAGCCCATGGCCCGCCGCCACGCGCGGTTCTGCGCCCAGGTGGCGGCGGAAAGTCCCACGGCGGCGGCGATGCCCAGGGCGGCGAGAGCGGTGTCATGACCGCCCAGGGCAGAGAGGGCGGCGCCCCCCGCCAGGGAGGAAAGGGGGATGGCCACGCCGATCACCAGGGTGCGAGCTCGGGGCTGCCGTTCGGGCGCCATGGCCTCGTAGAGCAGATTGGCGACGGGGGTCCGCAGGGTGTTGCGCATCTCGCTCTCCACGGCCCGGGCGCCCAGGGCCACCGCGACCGTTCCAGGACCCAGGGCCAACAGGGCTTGGGCCGCGAGGTACAGCAGGGACCAGCCGAAATTCAGGATGGGCAAGCCGCCCCGGGACAGGATGCGCCCGACCACGCCCACCTGCAGCAGCAACATCGCCGCGTTGATGGCGGTGAAGTAGAGGCCCAGCACTCGAGTGAGCTCCGCCTCGCTGTAGTGGGCTTCGAGGATGGCGCCACTCTCGGTGGTGAGCGCCAGGCGCCCGAGGGCCAGGAACACCGAGCCGACCACGATGGCGAGCAGCATGCTGTTGCCTTCGGGATGGGACGCGGCGGCGGTCGACGTGGGCGATGGCTCGACATCGAAGGCTCGGCTGGCGGGGGCTCGCTCGGGCTCGGCGCCGGAGAGGCGCCACCAGCGCGAGAGCAGCAGCGACGCGAAGAGCTGAGTGACGGCGGCGACGAGCAACAGGCCGGCGAGCCCCGCCCCGGGGCCGATGCCGCCCAGCACCGGCCCCGCGAGCACCGAGCCCAAGCGGGAGCAGGCGTACACCACGGGCAACGCGCGGGCAGCGCGTCCTCCCGTCAGCTCGCTCAGGGCGAGCACGCCAAAGTGGATCACCCGCAAGCGCGCCAGGGCGCTGGCCACCACGAAGGCCGCATACACACCAGCACTCGCCTGGGTGCTGGAAGCCAGGGCGCCGAGCACTGCCAGGCTCAATAGCGCGACGCCCAACGATGCGCGTGACGGCACCCAGCGCACCGCGAGGCGGTCGTAGGCGACCGCCGTGGTGACCTCCACCGCGGCGCGAACGGCCAGCGCCAGCGGCAGCGCCGAGGCTCCGATCCGCGCGAGAAAGGCGCTCGTCACGGCGCCCTCGGTGACGACTTCGGCGAGGCTCGCGAGCCCCACGAGGAGCCCCAGGTGCAGAGCCGGTGCGCCGTCGCCGGGCTCGAGGCCGAGGAGCTTGTGGGCTTTTGTCACGGCGTCTCGCTGGGATTGAAGCGGCACATCTTCGCCGCGAACGCGCCGCGCACGCTAGTGGCTTCCCGCTTGCCGTCCCCCGCGAACTCGAGATCCAGAACGCCTTCGACACTTCCGTGTGCGGACAGGTCGACGCGTCGCAGGCGCACGCTGCCTCCCGGCGGCAGCACCGCCGCGCGAGCGCCCAGGCGCGCGGCGGGGATCGCACCTCGGCTCGCCACACGCCCCATGGCCAGAGCGCCCGTCCAGGGATACTCGCCGGGGCCCGGTTTGTCGTTCGGCGGCGTGACGAGGGTGATGGTGAGCAGTGTCTTGCCCTCGTCGGGAGGCACGAACGCGCTGCAGTCGATCTCGTAGTCCGCGAGCTGGATGCGAAGCTCGTTCTTGGTGTTGGGCAGCTCGGTGTACTCCACCAAAGCGTGGCTGGGGGTGAGCTCGACCCGGTCCTTTGGAGCGGTGCCCACCGCCAACCGGATCGGCTCGGCGTCGCTGCTCCGGCAGCCGCCCGCGAGGGCTGCCACGATTGGCATCCATCGGAGGCGCATGTCAGGCGGACTTGTCCGTCGCTTCCCCCGCACCGAGGGGCCAAGGCCGGCCGGCGAGGTTCTGGCCCACGCTCGCCAGCGCGGGGCGAAGTCGCGCGACGTCGGCACGGTTGCGCGGGTCGTGGCGCAGGCAGGCCGCGAGCACCACGCCCAGATCGCCGAGCCCCGGAGCTCGGGCCAGGGCCGCGAGCTTCTCCGGCCAGCCGTCGTGGGCCACGTGCAGCGTGGCCATTGCCATCTCGTCGGCGCCGTCGAATAGCAGATCGGCGGTGAGCACCTCGAACGCCATCGCCGCGAAGGAGTACACGTCCGCCGCCCACGGCGTGGGGACGTGATCCTCGGGCTCTACGCCGAGCACTTCGGGGGCGCAGTACTCCACCGTGCCGCAGCCCGGCCGGAGCTGCCTCCCGCTGAGGCCGAAGTCCACCAGCACCGGCATGTCCCCGTCGCGCAGGATCACGTTCGAGGGCTTCACGTCCAAGTGGCCCACACCGGCCTCGTGCATCGCCGAAAGGCCCGCCAAAATGCCGTCCAGGTAGCGGAAGGCGCGCTCCGTGGTCAGGGATTGGCTGCGGATCAAGCGATCCAACGCCGAGCCACGGATCAGCTCCATCACCAAGATCGGCTTGGGGCGCGCCGCCAGATCGAACGTCACGAAGCGCGCGAGGTTCTCGTGCGGAGGCAGCGCCAAGAGCGCCGTGGCCTCCTCGCGGAACAGCTGCATGAACTCCTGCTCACTCAAGCTGCGGGCGGTGGTGGGATCGTACTGCGGCACCTTGAGGGCGAAGGCCTCCGCGTTCGGGTCGTGGCGCTCCTCCAGGCGTCGCGCCACGAACACGGAGGAGCCGCCACCGCTGCCGAGGGCCCGCACCACGTAGAACGCGCCGATGGTACGGCGCGGGAGCAGCCAATCCGGCAGCGCGGCGCGACGGCGCTCGAGAGGGATCGCCTGGACGTCACTGGCGGCTTCGATGGGCAGGCCGTCGAGACGCGTGAGGACGGCGCTCGCCGCGCGTGCGATGGGCTCGGGGAGCTCTGCCGTGAGCTCGGCGATGGCCATGCTCACTTGTCGAGGGTTGGGCGGCACGCCGGCGCTCACTGCACGCTCGACCAAGCTCGAGAGCGCCGCGACGTCGGTGGAGACCACGATGCTCTCGTCGGGCTCGGCGTCGAGCACGCGTCGAAGCACGCTGGAGGCCAGCTGGCGCAGTGAATCCGCCGCCGTCTCCAGGTCCGAGAGCGCGGACTGCTCGGACGCGGAGTCGCTGACGAGGTCCATCATTCCCCGCGCGGCCGCCACTGCTTCCAACCCTCGCCCCAGGCGCAACACGGCCATGCGCAGCGCCTCGGCGCGATGGGTGCCGCCCGCCGCGAGGCCGCGGCTGAGCCGGAGCACCCGCCGCGCGACGTCGGCCGCGTCCTCGCGGCGCAGGCTGCCGGTGTCGTAGCTGCCTTCGGCCAAGGAATCGGGCATGGCGAAACCCTGGACGTCCACGAACGCGGCGTAGGCGGCCACCGTGCCCTGAACCTCCAGGTGCGTGGACGCTTCGCTGATGGTGGCCACGCTCTGGCGGTCCGTCAGGTGGGCGGCCACCAAGAGCAGCACGTCTGCGGGCTCCGCGACGCCCTCTCGCACCGCGGCGTCGAAGGTGCGGGCCAAGGTAGCGCACAAGATGCGATGAACCGACGCATCTGGGCCCGCGGCAAGGCGCTCGAGCAGCACCTGCATCGCGCGGCGCAGGCGAGCTCGCACGCGGCTGGAGGTCGCTTCCGCTTCGCTCTTGGTGGTCTCAACGTCCACCAGGTGCAGCAACGCGCGGAGGCGCCGCGAGTTCGCCACGGAGCCGGTCCGCGTCCAGGGCGCGCTCAGGCTGGCCTGCTCGGCATCGAGCAGCCAGTCGCCCAGGCGGTCCTGCAACTGCTCGAGCTCCGCCACGCTGGCGTCGGCGTCACCCGGACGGCGACCCAGCAGCAGCAGATCCGACAGACGCGATCGCTCCAGCACGGCCATGTCGACGTCGCTCAGGTGCTCGACCAGCTCCGGAAGCGTTTCCTCGTCGTGGGCCGACAGCGCCGCGATGCGCTCCATGGTGGCGTGGGCGCGGCCCATCGCCTCCGTCGCCAGCTCATGGGCGGCGCGGGCGCCGGTGGTCTCGTAGGCCACCAACGCCTGGCGAACGCGCTCCTCCAGGCGATCTTCGTGGTCGCGGTCGCGATCCAGGATCATCAGCGCGCGGTGGGTGATGCCGCGCAGGGCGGGGGTCTCCGTGTCCAGCTTGGATGCGAGGATCGCCCTGAGCAGCGTGGCGGCGCGCTGTCCGAAGGTCCCGTGCACCAGATCCGACAGCAGCATGGCCACGGCTTCAGCCACGTCTGGCCGACGCGTGGCGCTCAGGCGGTCCAAGAGCTCCTCCGCGGCGTCGGGCTCGACTTCCACTACCCGCGGCAGACCCCACACCATGGTCGCGAAGATGCCCGGATCACGCTTGGTGACTGCGCTGTTCAGCAATCGGTTGCAGGCCTTGGTCGCTGCCGACGGGTTGCCCGCCATGCTGGCCACCAGGCTCACGGCGGCTCGACGCCACTCCGTGGGGGACAGGTTCTCGTCCAGCGACAGCTCGATCTGCTCCTGCAGCCGGGGGTCCACGGAAGCGAGCAGCCCGCGGGCCACTGCCGCGTGCCGCCACACCAACGGCTCGCGGTCGTCCAACAGCTGCTTGCGCACCGGACGGACGATCTCCCCCGCTAGCAAATCCCGCGGCAGCGTGTCGCCCAGCTGCGCGCGCTGTACGGCCTCGCGGGCCGCGTGCTCCAAGAGCTTGGCCGCCAAGCGCCGCGCGGGCAGGGCGCCGACGCTGGGCCGGACCACCCAGCGTTCCGCCAGCTCGCGGCGTGCCACCAGCGAGTAGGCGAGGGCGTCGGCATCCACGCTGGTCCCCACCGGCAAGTCCAACACCAAGCCCACTCGGGCGCGCATGGTGGCGGCCTCCAGCGGCTTGCCGGAGCCCAGGGCCATGCGCGCCGCGACCGCGGCGAAGGTGGACGCGGTGCCTTCGTAGAGCCGCGAGAACACGCGACGGCCGAGATCTCGTCGCTCCGCCCCGGCCGGCAGGGCGATGGTCAGCTCGTAGAGCGCCACCACGGCAGAGCTCGGCGCGATCCAATCGAGGTCGTCCGCCAGGCCTTGCTCGAGGGCGTGCCGCACCGCCAGCACCAGCCGCTCCGGCGCGATCCCATCGAGGGGCGGCGGTCCGGTCACCCGGACGCTCTGTCCCAAAGCCGCAACCGCCTGCCGCCAGCTCGCGCGGCGCTCGTTGGCGTCCGTGAGCCGCGTCAGCGCGATGAGGGCCTCGGCGGGGCTCACGCGCGCGCGCATAGAGCGACAGATTACCCCAGGAGCCTCGGGGACCGGCAACGGAGGTTCACTCCACCCCGACCGCGGGGTGTGGACCACGCTTGGCGGTGCCTCGGAATTCCCCGGAACTTCTGCTTGGCCCGAACTTTGAAAGGCGGGGGGCAGCCAACCACGGGGAGCGAGAAGAAAATGAAGAGCACGAGCATCACGATGTTGACCACGCTGGCCGCCCTGACCCTGGCTCAGGGGTGCGTGCTGAAGCCGGAGGACGACGCGGACCGCTTTCGGGACGCCATCCCCCAAGCCGAGGCGGTGAAGGTCGATGGGCCCGAGACGGTGGCCCAGGCTCCCCAGAGTCAGAGCGCGTCCTTCGAAGGGTTGAACGGCGTGAAGTCCGCGGACGAGCCCTGGGCCGATGGTCCTTGGGCTTACTGGTACGGCTTCACTCGCCACATTCGTCAGGGCGTGAACAAGGTGACCGCAGAGGTCCTCGGCGGCATCTGGATCGTGGTGAACACCAAGCCCACGAGCGTGGAGAAGAATGAAGCCATCTGGGGCCCGTACACCGACTCGCTGGAGCCCGTGACCTACCGCTTCCGCGTCACGGAGGTGAATCCGGACGAGTACGACTACGCCCTCGAGGGTCGCCCAAAGGGGAGCACCTCCGATGCGGACTACAAGGCCGTGCTGTACGGCAAGGGCTGGGGCAAGGGGAACGAGAAGCACGGAGACGGCTTCTTCGTCATCGATCTGGACGCTTCGCGGGAGCTCGACCCGTTCGGCAAGGATCCCAACGACAGCGGCACCGTGCGCATCGACCACGACTTGCCCTCGACCATCACCACCGATCTCTTCAGCGGCCCCCGCCTGGTGACGGCCACGGTGACACCGAGCCAGTCGGATTCCTATTGGTCCGCGTCCTCCACCACCAACGAGGACGGCACCGGCATGCTGTTCGTGGACGCTCACGACGACGTCGACGACAGCAACGCGACGCTCAAGGAGGACGTGCAGATCCGCAGCCGTTGGAACGAGCACGGCGCCGGCCGTGCCGACATCACGCTCCAGGGCGGCGACGTTCCCCAGTCCCTCGGCACCGTGGCCGCAGTGGAGTGCTGGGACTCGAGCTTCGCCCGGGTGTACTACGACGACAGCGTGGACTACGCCCCCAGCGAGGGAGTCGTCGCCGCCTGCGCCTACTCCGAGCCCCTCAGCGAGTGAGGCAAGCCGCGGACGAGCCCGTGACACGCGAGTGGCACGGGCTTCGTCCGTTTGTTACGTTGCGGCATGCCGAGCGCCCTGGAGCGAGCCCGCGAGCACTGCTTCGTATCTGGAGTGGGGGACGTGGGGGAGGCGCTGTGCGCCGCGAACATGCCCTTCGGTCTGGCGAAGATCCAGCACGTGCAGGCCGAGCTGGGGCTGCCGCCGGACGCGAGCTTCGTGGGCGCTCCGGACGCCACCGTGACGCGCAACACGGTGCGTTGGAATCACGGCTTCGGTTACGGTGGCCGCATCCAGTGGAGCGGGGACTTCGTGGTGCTCGACATCAAGAGCAACCACTGCGGCATGATCGCCGTGGGCTTGGACGAAGCTCCGCCCCCGCAGGAGATCGAAGACCGCGCCCGCAAGCTGATGCAGGAAGCGATGGTGCTCGACGGCGTGGAAGTGGACTTCGACCTGGCCGAAGGCAATCACTTCCTCGACGTGTGCGAGGTGCGCGACCCAGCTCCGGGGGCGCCGAAGACCATCGCCGTGATCCACTCGAGCGGGCACGAGTTCCGTGAGACTTCCCCCAAAGGACCTGGGATCTACTGGGATCAGAGCCTGCTCTTGCGGGAGATGATGGAAACCCGCGACACCCCCTGGGGGCCGTTGCACATCCTCCAAGGCCAGCGCGCCGACGAATGGTACGCGGCCTACAGCTGGTGCCAGGAGTTCAGCTTGCGGCGGCGGGAGGCCTTGGCTCGGGCGCTGCTCGGCCCCCTGGACGTGATCGTGAACCGCACGCATCAGGGGCTGCTCGCGAAGAACGACGCCATCCTGGGCTGCTACACCTTCGACGCCGACGACCTCGCCCGAACGCAACTGTTCCCCCTCACACTGTCGCCGGAGCTTCCCGTGTACCTGGTGAAGCCGCGACCGAACTTCGACGATCGCGCCCTCGACACCACGGGCTTCGGTGATCGCGCCAACGCCCTCGGCATCACGGAGCGCCTGCGGAGCGTGAACCTGTTGCCCCACGGCGGCGGCTACAGCTACGCACAGTACGCCCGCGTTCGGGGCGTGGAAGAACGCGACGCCGATCGCTGGTTCGTACTCGAAAAGCGGGACGGCTCCACGGACACGCTGCACGACGTGCGGGGAGCAGCCTACGGCTACCGCGGGGACGAGGTGAGGACGCGCATGATCGAGCTCGGCCTCGGCGAGCCGGTCGTCACCACGGACATCAAGTACATCTTGCGGCTCTGACCCCGAACCGACAGGATGCCCTCCGCCAGGAGGTGAGTCATGTTTCGCGTCCCCACTCCCCAAAACGAGCCGGTCCTGTCCTACGTCCCGGGTAGCCCGGAGCGCACCGCGCTCGAGGCCGAAGTGGCCCGCCAGGCGAAGTCCCCCGTGGACGCGCCGCTCTTCATCGGCGGCGACGCGGTGATGACCAGCGAAACCCAGGCGGTCATCTCTCCGCACGCCCGCTCCCTGTCCCTCGGGCGCCATGCCGTGGCCACTGAAGCCGACGTGGCGCGGGCCATCGAGGCGGCGCGGCAAGCCCGCGGCGCCTGGTCGACGATGCCGTTCGCCGATCGCGCAGCGATCTTCCTCCGCGCTGCGGAGCTTTTGGCGGGGCCGTGGCGCCAACGCATCAACGCGGCCACGGTGCTGGGTCAGAGCAAGACGCCGCACCAAGCGGAGATCGACGCTGCCTGCGAGCTGATCGACTTCTTCCGCTTCAACGTCCACTTCGCCGAGAAGATGGCCTCCGAGCAGCCCCGATCAGAGCGGGGCGTGTGGAATCGCTCCGAGCTCAGGCCGCTGGATGGCTTCGTGTACGCGGTCACGCCCTTCAACTTCACGTCCATTGCCGGCAATCTGCCCACGGCTCCTGCGCTGATGGGCAACACGGTGATCTGGAAGCCCTCGTCGCTCTCGGTGATCTCCAACCACTTCGTGATGGAGCTCTTGCGCGAGGCGGGTCTGCCCGCCGGCGTGGTGAACCTGGTGCGCGGTGACCCCGCCAGCATCACCCGCCAAGTGCTGGCGGCGCCGGACTTCGCCGGCCTGCACTTCACTGGCTCCACCGCGGTGCTCAAGCAGCTCTTCGCTGGCGTCGCGCACAACCTCGACCACTATCGGACCTACCCCCGCATCGTCGGCGAGAGCGGCGGCAAGGACTTCCTCATCGCGCACCCGAGCGCGGATCTCCAAGCCCTGGCCGTCGCCCTCTTGCGCGGCGCCTTCGAGTATCAAGGCCAGAAGTGCTCCGCGGCATCGCGCGCCTACATCCCCCGCTCGTTGGCCCCCAAGCTCGAGGCGCTCCTCGGCGGCATGATGGACGAGCTCCGAATGGGCAACCCGATGGACAAGGGCGTGTTCCTGGGCGCCGTGATCGGCTCGAACGCGTTCGCGAAGATCACCGGCTATCAGAAGCTCGCCAAGGAGAGCGGCAACGCCACCGTGCTCCGCGGCGGTGGCGCCGACGATCGCGAAGGGTTCTTCGTGGAACCGACTCTGGTGCGCGTCGACGACCCCAAGCACCGATTGATGGAAGAAGAGATCTTCGGCCCCATCCTCGCCATGTACGTGTACGACGACGCCCACTTCGAGGACACCCTCGCGCTGTGCGACGCGACCAGCCCCTACGCCCTCACGGGCGCCATCTTCGCCCGGGACCGCGGCGCCATCGCCCTCGCCACGGAGCGCCTGCGCCACGCCGCCGGCAACTTCTACATCAACGACAAGCCCACCGGCGCCGTGGTCGGGCAGCAGCCTTTCGGCGGCGGTCGCATGAGCGGCACCAACGACAAGGCCGGCGCCGCTTGGAACCTCATGCGCTGGGCCTCGCCCCGCTCACTGAAAGAGAACCTCAGCCCCCCGCACGACTGGCGCTACCCGTTCCTGGGCTGATCTTCTTTTGTTGGTGCGGCGCGATACCCGTCGCGCCGCGCCCTCAATCAGCGCCGGACTCGACCTCCCGAAGCCGCGGGAGCCCCGCCTCGCGCAGCTCTTGGATCTCGTCGTCGTCGATGGGCGCTTCCGAGGCGTTTTCCCGCAGATCCAGCTCCTCGAGCTGTTTCAGGTATGGGGATTGGGCGAGGTCCTCGACGACGCCTCGGGCGTAGCTCAACTTCTGTCCCACGAGCGCGAGGCGGCGCAATCGGTGCAGCGACTTCGCGTTCACGAAGGGCCGTACGTCCTTCAAACGTCGCCGCCCGTCGCTTGCGTAGCTGAGCTCGAGCGTCTCGAGGCCGTCTGCCGCGGGGCTGTCGAGCAGGCTTTCGAGCGTCTTCTTGTCGAGGTTCGCGCTTCGCAACGCGAGGGACCTGAGCCCTGCCAGTGCCGGGGAGCGGGCAATGCGCTCGAAGTCCGCAGCTCGGAGTTTTCTCGCTTCCAACCCCAGGACTCGCAGGTGCTCGGCGCCGGGCGACTCGCACAGCTCCACGATGGCTCCCGCGTCGAGCTCGTCGTTGTCCGTCAGATCGAGCTCGGCGAGCGCCGCGGCGTCCTGTCGCGCCCAGGCCTCGAGCCCTTGCTTCTCGAGGTCGCAGTACCGAAGTCGGAGCACGCGGAGCCGACTTGGCGTTTCGGAACGCGCGAGGGCCAGGAAGCCCGCGTCGCCGATGGGCTGGTTGTACAGTTCCAGGCTCTCGAGCGCCGGTAGGTGCTGGGCCAGGGCGCTGCAGTCCTCCGCGCCGAGCTTTCCGCCAAGGGCGCGGAGCACCTTGACGGGTGAGGGCCCTGGGCCTTCCGTCAGCGCCGTGAGGGCTCCGGCATCGAAGCCTGCTTGCAGCGTCTCGAGCTTCGGGCACAGCTGGAACACGAAGCCGACGAGCTCGCGGGAGATCCGACCCGAAAGGCTCAGCTCTCGTAGCTCGGGGCCGAGTGCGCGCAACAGAGCCTGGAAAGTCTGGCTCGGGATCCGCGCGGGCCCGAGGGAGAGTGCGCTCATCCTTGGCCAGGCCTTTGTCAGGAGCACGTCGCCCGCCGCTGCCGTTGCTTCTGGGCTGACGTCGATGAGGTGCAGCCCTCGCAGCCGATCGCTTCCGAGACCGCTCAGCAGCCGCCGGAACGGCTCTGCGTCATCGTCACTCCACTTCTCGATGCGCAGCACCTCGAGGCTGCCGAGATGCGGCCACGCCAGCAGGGAATCGACCGCGGAGCTGTTGTCGCTGAAGCCGCTCACGCAGAGCTCGCTCAGGGGCTGCGCCGGCAGCTTGGCGGGATTCGAAAGGGTGTAGGAACGAACCAGCTTCCACAGCGAGCTGTCCTCCGGGATCTCCCGCGCCCAGCGTTGGTGGATGGACAGCACGCGGTCGTCACGTCGCCCGCTGCCGTCCAAGAGCCTTGCAGGCCAATCCCGGAGCAGCGTGGCGGCGGCGTCGATCAACTCCGGTTGCTCTGCTTCCGGCGCTTCGGCAATCACTCCGCGTAGCCATTCCCAGCTCTTCTGCGAAGGCCGCTTGGCGTAGTCCTCGAGCAAGCCCTTCGGATCCATGGCGGGACCATAACCGAGGACCCGATCGCATTGGACATCTCGCGGGATTTCGCCGCCTTCCCAGGCGCCGCGGGCGCGTAGCGTATACTTCGCGGCATGGGTGCTCGGCTGGGCGTGGTGGCGATCGGTCTTCTCGTGCTGTCCGGCTGCGGCTCGGACTCCGACTCCGGCGGCGTCGCAGGTGGCGGCGGCGCCGGCGGTGGGACCGGTGGGGGCGGCGGGATCAGCGGCGGCAACTGGGGTGGCAACGGCGGCCAAGCCGGCAATAGCGGCGCCGCAGGGGCAGCTACCGGTGGCGCCGCGGGCAGCGGCGCGGGGGGCGCGGGCAACACGGGGGGCAGCGGCAACACGGGCAACACCGGCGGTACGGGGAACAGCGGGGGCACCGGGGGTAGCGGCAACACGGGCAACACCGGCGGCAGCGGCGGCGGCTTTCCCAATCCCATCTGCCTGCAATCGCAAGCCGGCGCGTACTGCGGCAACGATTCCATGCAGGGCGCGGATCCGAATGTGCTCTACCAGTGCCCCGGCGCCAACCAAGCGCCCACCAGCTCCACGCCCTGCGCCAATGGTTGCGTCGTGGAGCAGCAGGGGATCGCGGATCACTGCAAGGCCGTGACCTCACCGAACGGCTACAGGCTGCCGTGGAAGCCCGGCGTCACCATGCAGCTCACGCAAGACTGCAACGATTCCTGCTGCAACGATCACGTCGCGGACGACGGCTACGCCTGGGACTGGGCGAACGGTACCGCCTTCACGGTGGTGGCGGCCCGCGGCGGCACGATCACGCATTTGAAGATCAACTCCACCACCGGCTGCGGCAACAGCTCCTGCGTCGACTCGGCGAACTTCATCGTGATCGACCACGGCGACGGCACCCAGTCGGTCTATCTGCACCTGGGCGGCATGACGCTGGCTGCCGGCGTTTCTTGCGGAGCGGCGGTGCAGCAGGGGCAGGCGTTGGCGAAGGCGGGAACCACCGGCTGGTCCACCGGATTGCACCTGCACTTCCAGGTCGGGAAGGTCCACTCCGGCGCCGCAACGTGTGAGTGCGGCAGCGCCGGAACCGGCTGCGCCGCGGGCACCGTGCCCTGGGGCAGCTTCTGGTCCACGCCCACGTATCCGACCCTTCCGATCCAGTTCGACGAGTGGGGCGCGGCATCGAGCTGCGCCAACCGGCGGATCACCATGCCCGCTTCGCAGAATCAGTGATGCATAGGTATTAGCGCGACCTTGTTGAGGTTCGTGTCGAGACTGTGCTGCGGGTCGCGGTCGGTGCGGCGGTAGAGTCGGAGGAATGTGGCGTACTCGGTTTTGCATCGGGCTGTTGTTGGTGGCGTGCACGTCGGAGTCGAACAATCAGACCGTGGCGCCGGATGCGAGTAGCAGGGGGGCGGAAGCGGGGGCGGGAGCAGGGGGCGGGAGCAGGAGCGGCGGCGGAAGCAGGAGCAGGGGGCGGAAGCAGGAGCGGCAGGGGTGAGCGGGAGCGGCGGGGTGAGCAGGAGCGGCGGGGTGAGCAGGAGCGGCAGGGGTGAGCAGGGAGCGGCAGGGTGAGCAGGGGGAGGAGCGGCAGGGTGAGGGGGGCAGGAGCAGCGGGGTGAGCAGGGGGCAGGGAGCGGCAGCAGGGTGAGCGGGAGCGACGCGGGGGTGGGGGAGCGGCGGGGAGCGGCGGCGCGGTGGACGCGGGGCCGTGTCCGAATGGCGTGCAGGGGGGCGACGGCACGGTGGCGTATCCGCGCTGGGCCACGCCCACGGCGGACACGCGCGCGGCGAGCGAGTTTTCCACCACCGCGAACACGGCGCTCGATCACGCCACGTGCCTGATGTGGCAACGGAACGTCGACGCCAACCTGTACACCGTCGACGAGGGCAAGACGTTCTGCCAAAACCTCGTGCTGGATGGCCTCGCGGATTGGCGGCTGCCGACCCGCGCGGAGCTCATCAGCCTCACGGACTTCAGCGCCAAGACACCGGCGATCGAGAGCACGGTGTTCCCCGGAACCGAAGGCACTGCCGGCTCGAATGCTTCCGGCCGCTATTGGTCGTCCACGGACACGGCCTGGGACGCGACCAAGAACTGGGTCGTCACTCACGGCGCCATCGGTCAGGCGTCCTTCTTTCCGAAGATCGATATGTCGCGGGTGCGTTGCGTGCGCGGCAAGGGCGCACCCACGGGACCGCGCTTTGTCACGGGCGCGATGGGCGTGGTCGTCGACAACGAGACCGGCCTGTGGTGGGAGGAGGCCCCTCCGGACGCCGATCACGATCCGACTCAAGCGAAGGCCCACTGCGACGCCCTGCTCCTCGGCGGCCACGACGATTGGCGTCTGCCGTCGGTGCGCGAGCTACAGTTGCTGGTCGATCCGAGCATCAGCAGCCCGGCGCTCCCGGCGCTGTTCACCTCGTACAACGGCTGGTTCTGGACCAGCTCCCCCGTCTTGGGGCTGCCCGGCCAATCTTGGGGCGTGCAGCTCGGCACCGGCTACTCCACGCCCGAGGGCGGCGGGCTCGTGTACACGACACCGCGCGTTCGGTGCGTTCGCTGAGTCAGTAGGCGGTGAAGCCGCCGTCCACGGCCAGCGTCTGGCCCGTGACGAAGCTGGCGGCGTCGCTCGCCAAGAACAACACCGCGGCGGCGACCTCTTCCGGCTGGCCCACGCGACCGAGAGCCGTGCGCTCGTTCACGCGCTCCACCAGGGATTCGCTGGAAGTGATGGCCGCCGCCAAGCGAGTCTCGATCAGCCCCGGGGCCACGGCGTTCACGCGGATGGCGCTCGGGCCGAGCTCGAAGGCGAGTGTTTGCGTCATGCTCACCATGGCGGCCTTGGTCATGCCGTAGACGCCTTGCATGGGCGCGGCGCGCAAGCCCGCCACGCTGGCTACGCTCACGATGGCCCCGCTGCCCTTGCGTCCAATCACGTGCTCCGCGAACTTGCGCGACGCTTCCATGGCGCCCCGCAGGTTCACGTCGAAGGTCTTCTGGTACGCGCCCGGATCGATCGAGATCATCGGACCGAAGAACGGGTTCGTGCCCGCGCAGTTCACCAGCACGTCGACCTGGCCGAAGTGCGCGATGGTCTCGCTGACCAGCTGCTCGCACTGATCGGGATGGCCCACGTGGGCAGCTACGGCGTGGGCCGTGCCACCACGCTCGCCGATCTTCTGCGCCACGGCGGAGACGCCCTCGAGCTTGCGTGAAGAGACCACCACCTTGGCGCCGGCGTCGGCGAAGGCGAAGGCGATGGCTTCGCCGATCCCGCGGCTGGCTCCGCTGACGATGGCGACCTTTTCCCGGAGGTGAATGAGCGGCGTCGACATGGGCTCCGGAGGGTAGACGACGTCGGGCCGCGCTCGCGGAAAATCCGCCATCGTCCTATGCTCCGGGCCCATGGGTCCCAAGGACGGCGTGCTGCTCGTAGCTCACGGTACGGTGAGCGATCTGGACGATCTTCCTGCTTTCGTGGCGCGCATCCGACGCGGGCGCCCGGCGCCTCCGGGCCTCGTGGAGGAGCTCCGCCATCGCTACGAGGTCATTGGCGGTAGTCCGCTGCTGGATCTGACCAAGGCGCAGGCGCAGGGGCTGTCCGAGCGCTTGGCCGCTCCGGTGCTGGTGGGCATGCGCCTGTGGCAGCCCGGCGTGGAGGAAGTGGTGCGCGCTGCCGTCAGCCTCGGGCTCCAGCGTTTGTGCGTGATCCCCTTGGCGCCGTTCAGTGTGCACGTCTACGCCCAGGCCGCGGACGAAGCCCTCGAGCGCGTGCGCCCGGAGCTGAAGGACGCCACCCCGAGCTTCGTGCACGTGGACGCGTGGGGTCAGGAGCCCGCCTTCGTGAAGGCCCACGTGGAGAGCATCGCGCGCCGAGTTGCTCCAGGCACTCGCGTGGTGCTCACTGCTCACAGCCTTCCGCGCCGCGCCATCACCGCGGGGGACCCGTACGAGGCGCAATTTCGCGCCTGCGCCGAGGCCGTGGGGAAGCAGCTCGACGCCCCCTGGGAGATCGCGTTCCAAAGCCAGGGAGCGGACGGTGGGGACTGGCTGGGACCGGACATCTTGCAGGTCCTCGAACGGCTGGCCGGGGAAGGCGTACGCCGGGCCGTGGTGGCGCCCATCGGCTTTCTGGCCGAGCACGTGGAGACCCTCTTCGACCTCGACGTGGAAGCCAAGGCCCACGCCGACCGGCTGGGCGTCGAGCTCGTGCGGGTCCCCGCCTTGAACACCGCTCCTGGCCTGCTGGAAGCGTTGGAAGCCGTGACCCGACGCGCCCTGAGCTAGAAGATCCGGCCGCTTCGCTGCGTCGAACCTGCTGATGCTTGTCGTATCCGGCCGCCACGCCGGGCAGGGAGAGGGAGGGGAGCGCCCGGATTGGGGTAGAAGTAGGCGCATGGACCAACGCGCCGCCCAACGGAGGCCGGGCATCGTTCCCCTCAGGACTCGCATCTTGGGGCTCATCGCCGTGCTGATCCTCGGTGTCGGCTGTCCCTGCGTCCGGAGCGCCGTCAACGCCAGCCCGGGCCTGCGCTGGTGGCTGTTCTCGAACTTCGGCGCCCAGCGCATGTGCCCCGAAATGCTCAAGCGCGGCGCGCCCCTCAAGCTGGACCCGGCCGGCAACACCATCGGGCGCTTCTTTCCGACCACTTGCACCCATGAAGTCCACGACGAGACCCAGAGCGTGGTGCTGCGCTTCGGAGGCACCGGCTACGCGTGGACGCCCCTCGCCGGGCGCGTCGGCTTCTCGATGGACGCGGCCATGGAGTACAGCTTCGACTTCAAGATGACGGAAGACGCCGTCTACGTGTGGGCCACGAACCCGCGCGTGGTGAGCGCCCCCGCGTTCAAGATCGGCTCCGTCGAGAACAAGGTCGTCGACATCGCCACCAAGTCCCCCGTGGGCTACATGGCCAACACCTTCGGCAGCCAGATCGTCAGCTATCAGCTGTTCCAGGGCTTCACCGTGGTGCACGGGGACGAGGGGGACGAGTTCACCCTCGGTCGCCTCAACCCGCCCGCGCGCCCGCCGCGCCCCTTCGACACCAGCGAAGAGAAGTTCGTGTTCGCCAACGAGACCACCGAGGTGCGCGCCAACCAGGTGGACTTCCTCGGGCCCTTCGAGGTGGCGGACGACGACCAAGCGATCTTCCTTCGGGTTCACGTGGCCGGTCCCGCCATCGACGTGATGGTGTTCCCGCGGGGCACGGCGGATCTGTGGCGCGAGTCGCTGCAGCTCGGAAATCCGTTGGGCCCGCCCTCGGCGCCGCCGATCGCGGGCTATTCGCTCCAGCCCGGTGCCGAGCTGAAGCAGAAGATCAAGCTGCCCCGCGGCCAGTACATGGTCGTGCTCGACAATTCCGCAGCCGTGGGTGTGGTGAAACCGCCGTGGAATCCCCTCAGTGTCGTGGGCGGCAGCACCGCCGTCGTGTCCTATGTGGCCGAGCTCGGGGATTCCGACGACGAGTTCTGACGTCCGGGGCGGGACGGGTATCGCGCCGCGCCAACATCCAAATGCAAATGATGTCGCTGCGCCGCGGAACCACCCTCAAGCCGGCGGCGGCTTGGTCTTGTCGCGGTAGCTCTTGGCCAAACGCGCGGTGCCGAAGCCGGCGCCCGCGGTGAGCAGCAGCAGGAACACGCCGAAGCCGATGGCCACGCCGCCGTAGGTGCGATAGCGCGAGGCCTTGGCGCGGTAGTACGCGCCGCCCAAGATGCTGCGATAGCTGCTGTAGTAGGAGCTTCGGGAGTCCTGGTCGGCCCAGCGATCGTAGGTGTTGGCCTTGTCGAAGTAGTAGGTGCTGCTGCCGCAGGAGCCACAGCTCATGAGCGCTACGAACAGCGTGCCGCAGCCGACCAAGAAGTGGGCCGGGAAGGGCTTGGCTGCCGCCACCGCTGCCGCGGGGGGCGCGATGCTGCTGCCGTCCGCTGCTACGGCCGGGGCGGGAGCGCTCGCGGCGGCGGCAGGCTTGTAGGAGGCGAGCACGCCGCCGACGAGCAGCACCACGATGGAGATGAACACGAAGAAGCTGCCGGCCAAGAAGCCCGGCATCGCCTCCCGAGCGGAGATGGCACCACGGGGATCGAGGAACACGTGGTAGGCGCAGAACAGCGTCACGCCCAGGGCCACCAGCAGCAGCAGCCCGCCGCAGCCCAGCATCACCTTGCCCCCGGTCTTGGCCTTCGATTGCTCCGCCATTGCGCCGCTTATGCCGCGCTTCGCCGGGGCGCGTCCAGTGTCAGTCTTCTTCGGCGGCGGAGACGCTGACGGAATCGATACGCCAGTCTCCGTCGTCCTTGCTCAAACCGAAACGGACCGAACGTTCGTCTTTCCTGAGGCCCTGGCCGCGATCGCCGACCAGGGTGGCGGTGCAACGGACGCGAGCTGCCTGGCCCGAAGCGATCAGCGTGATTTCCACGCTGCCGAGGGAGATCTCCGCGGATCGGAACGCAGTGCCCGCTTGGGTCGCGAGGGCGACCAGACCCTCACGGCCGCTCTTCAAGCTGCTGAGCTCCGGGATCTGCACGCGGACGTCCTTGGTGAAGATGTCGGCGAAGGCACCCCGCAAGCGGCCGGCGCGCATCACGGGGTTCTCCGTGCCGCTCACGCCCGCCACCTCCGCGAGGTGATCGAGCAAGGCGCGGATCTTCTCTTCGTCGCTGCGGCCGCCGAACAAGGCGTAGCCAGTGATGCCCAGGCCGAGCACGATGCCCACTACGGCCAAGGTGCGGCGGCTGATGGACAGCTCCACCGCGTCAGCTCTGCCCTTGCTGCATGCGCCAGTTCACTGGCAGATCCAGGAAGCCTTCCAGGCACAGGAAGTCGTACAGCGCTCCGCAGATGACGTCGCAGGTTTCGCTGAAGATGTGCGGATCCGTGAAGAAGCGCACGGTCTCGTCCATGAACGCTTCCTGGGTCTCGGTGAGTCGAGCCATCAGGTTGTCGCCGCAGTAGTGGACCATTTGCTGCATGAGCAAACGCTCCCACTCCGCGCGGAATGCCGGAAATTGATCGGAAAGGATCTTGTAGCCCACGGAATTCGGGCCCTCGGCGGTGTGGGCGGCGCGCAGCGTGACCTTGGCCATCTGGCCCACCCGCGGCGGGAGGTGCTGCTGCATGAAATCCACGAGCACCGCGGAGAAGATGGTCATCACCCGGTTCAGCTCCGGGGAGCGCCGAGACAAGAAGGCGACCTGGAGATCGCGTTCCATCTTGGCCAACAGCTCGGTAGTGGCTTGCTGCACCTCGGCGCTCTCGTAGTCGAAGCCATCGAGCTCCGCCCGCAGGCGATTTCGGTAGCGGGTGAGCACGTAGTACACGCCTTGCTCGGCGTGGTGGATGGTCTTTTCCTTGTCGCCCTTGGTCTTCTCGTGGAGCTCGCTTTCGAAGAACAGCTTGGCGATGCGACGACCGATCGTCTTCAGGTTCTGCGTGGCGAAGTTCGCCTTGCCCTCGGGGTCGAACACCCTGGCCAAGAGCGAGCTGAAGGTGCGCAGCTGTTGACCGGCGATCTCTTCCGCCGATTGGCGCGCCGTGGCGTCGGAGCCCAGGGCCTGCTGCATGGCCTTGATCTGCGCGACCACTTGCGCGGTGACGGCGTCGAGCTCGGGGCTCGTTTCCATGTCGCCCTTGTAGTGGACGATGCGCGCCTGAACCTGCTCGTTGAGCAGGCCCAAGGCCTTGAACGTGAGCGCCTCCTTGTCCTGCTCCGACATGGCCGCGGCACGCGGCGGCGGCGGGGGACGGCGAGGGGGAGGCGGCGGCTTGGGCGGCGGGGCAGCTCCTGTCACGTGGCGCAGAATACCCGACTCGGCTCGGGATTTGGGCGTGGACTGGCAGGGGTCAGGCGAACGCCGGCGGGGGCTGTCCAGCGCTGGGGGAAGCTGCCATGCTCGCGGCACTCTGGCGTCGAGGTGGTGGCCGGAGAGCCTTTCTGGAGGAGCTCATGCGACTGTCGCTGATCGTCTTTTCGTCCCTGCTTGCCCTGGGCTGCGCCCGAGGCCCCAACGTGTCCACGGACCAGCTGCCGCTCCGGCGCGTCGTCGTGTACCGCAACGGTGTGGGCTACTTCGAGCGTTCCGGCCACGTGGATGCCGACCAGGTGACCTTCAAGATGCGCCAGCGCATGGTGGGCGATTTCCTGGCCACGCTGGCCATCGTCGAGCATGGCGGCAGCTCCGTGCGCTCAGCGTCGTTCCCGCTGGAGATCGAAAAGGAGAGCAGCGAGCCGGAGCCGGATCCGCGCTTCGAGAGCATGCTCAAGCCTTGGCCCAAGCCGGAAGACAAGCCCGATCCCGACCGCCTCCGGGAAGTGATGCTGAGCCTGGACGGCGAGGAGCACGACCTGGCCGTGGGCTACGTTTCGGAGACGCCCGTGTGGCGGCCGTCCTATCGCCTGGTGGTGCAGGAGAACGGCAAGGCGGATCTGCAGGCCTGGGGCATCGTCCAGAACTTGTCGGGAGAAGACTGGAACGGCGTGCAGCTGGTGCTGGTGGCCGGCGCGCCCCTCGCGTTCGAGAGCACCTTGGGGGAGCCGGTGATCCCCGAACGACCCATCGTCACGGATACCGGCGAGGTGATCGCCGCCGTTCCGGAAGGCGTGACCAGCCTCGCGAACAAGGAGGGCGAGGTCACCGAGGTCGGTGGCGACGAGCCCGAGGCGCCCATGGAAGAAGCCGCGGCGGAAGCGGCCCCGGACGACGACTACAAGGACAAGGGCGCAGCTGGCGGCGGCCGGCGGGCTCGCCCGATGAAGAAGGCGACCAGCAAGACGCGGGGACCGAGGCCCGCCACGGGCAGCTCTGCGGGCCTGGGCGATTTGCTGCAGGGCGGCGAAGTGGAGAAGAAGCCGCTCAGCAAGAACGACCGCATTCGCTTGGCGCTCGAGGAAGCCAAGCGCTCCGGGCTCAGCGCGCCGCGACGCATGAGCGCGCTGGCGGCGGTGGCAGTGGAGTCGGGAGCCACGCGTTACGCCATTCCTTCGCCCATCACCGTGCCGGACGAGAGCGCCACCATGGTGCTGTTGCTCAACCAGCGGGTGCAGGGCGAGGCGGTGTTCCTGTTCTCTCCGGATGGCGGCGTGCCGGAGTCGAGCACGCACCCGTTTCGCGTGGCGCGCTTCAAGAACGGCACCAAGGGATTGCTCGAGCGGGGTCCCATCGCGGTGTTCGAGCAGGGCTCGTTCTTGGGCCAGGGGATGGTGGATCCGCTGCCGCGAGATGCCATTGCCACGGTGCCCTTTGCTCTCGAACGGAGCCTCGCCGTGCAGAGCGAGCGCAAGTACGACCAACAGGGGGCGCGCTTGTTCCGCATCGAGGCCGGGCGCCTGACCATCGAGCGGGACAGCGTGACCAAGACGCTCTACACCGTGAAGAACGGCGGCGACAAATCCGCCAAGCTGCTGGTGAAGCACCCGCGCAGCAATGGGGCGCGGCTCTATCATCCGCCGCAGGGCACCGAGGACAACGTTGGCGTCGGCAACGCGCTCGTGCCTGTCACCGTGAAGCCCTATGGCAAGGCCATCCTCACGGTGGACGAGCGGCGCAGCGTGCAGCAGCCCGTCAGCTGGCTCAGCGATCTCGCCGACGACGCCGTCAAGGCGTACCTCGCGGATCCTCGGGCCAACCCCACTGTTCGCGGACAGCTCGACACCGTTTGGAAGCTTCGCGAAAGCTGGAAGCACTCCGTCGACAAGCAGCAGAAGCTCGTGGACGAGCAAGGCGAGCTCGAGAAGGCTGCGCGGGAGACGCGGCTCTCTCTTGGGGCTATCGAGAAGAACAATCAGGCGGCGGATCTTCGCGTCAAGCTCACCAAGCGCCTTGGGGACATCACTTCGCGCATGAATCAGATCACCAAGGAGCTCATCGAGGTCAAGATGGCCATCAACGAGCAGGAAGTGCGCTTTCGAGACGCTGTTCGGGAGATCAAGCTGATCAAGGCGCCGCCGCCCAAGGACTGAGCTCTCCCGTATTTTTCTTTTGTTGGCGCGTCGCGGAAAACGCGCGCGGCGCGCCTGGGATGCGGGATCCGGACGCGGATGCGGATGCGGATGCGGATGCGGGGGCGGATGCGGGATCCGGGTGCGGGTGCGGGATGCGGGATGCGGGATGCGGATGCGGATGCGGATGCGGATGCGGATGCGGGGGCGGGATGCGGGTGCGGGAGCTGGGCGTGGGAGCTGGGCGTGGGAGGGGGGCGGTTGAGGTGGCAGTCGCGGATTGTCGACTTGTTACGCGTACGTGGTCGGATTGGCGGCGGGGCGGGTGGCAGTGACGATTGCTGCTGCTGCTGCGGCTGCGGGTTCTTGATCGTACCGGCGTGCTCGGCCGCCTCCAGGGGCACGCCCGCGCGCTCCGCGCGCGGCGCCTGCGGCGCCCTAGACCCGGCCTGCGCGCGCCTGGGTGAGGGGCGAACGCCCCTCGCGAGCTGCGAGATGGGCGAACTGGAGAAAGCTCATGCTCAAAATCTACTCGGACATGCTCGATTGGCTCGAACAGCTCGCGGACATCATCGAACGCATTTCGCGGCACGATCCCGACCTCGCGCGCCAGCTCCGACGCGCGTCGCGGTCGGTGATCTTGAACACCGCCGAAGGCATGGATGCTCGGGGCAGGAACAAGCCCGCCAAGTACACCCTCGCCCTCGGCGAAATGCGCGAGAGCTGGGCCGCCCTCGAAGTCAGCGTGCGCCTTCGCTACATCGCGCCGCTCGATGCCGCCTTCGAAGATCGCTCGCAGAAAATCATCGGCACCTTGTATCGGCTCGCGCATTCCCACAGCCGTTGAAGCCCGTGGCACTGCGGTGAGGCGGACCGTCATTCAGTAATTGGCGGTCCGCCTCATCCTTGGCCAAGCGGCGGACGCGGATGCGGGATCCGGACGCGGATGCGGGATCCGGACGCGGATGTGGGGGCGGTGGCGGATGCGGGAGCGGATGCGGGAGCGGATGTGGGAGCGGATGCGGGAGCGGGGGCGAGTGTTGTGGGGCGGGGGTGGGAGGCGCAGACTGTTGGGCGATGAGAGCGCTGAGCGTGGTGGTCGCTGGGGTCGTTGGTGTCGCTTGTGTGGCGTGTGGCTCCGACAGTAGTGACGGGGCGTCGGGCGGGAGCGCAGCGGCTGCGGCTTCTGGAGGCGGCGGGGGAAGCGGCGGGGGAAGCGGCGGGGGTGGTACCGGCGCGAAGGGCGGAAGTGGCGGAAGCGCGGGAGGCGGAAGCGGCGGGATGGCAGGCACTGCAGGAAGCGGCGGGAGCGGCGGGAGCGGGGGCAGCGCGGGGAGCGGGAGCGGCGGCGCCGCTGGGAGCGGAGGCAGCGCGGGGGCCGGGGCTCCGGCGCCGATGGTCGGCGTCTACGTCGGCAACGATCCAGCAGAGGTCACCAAGTTCGAAGCTTGGCTCGGACGCGACGTGGACGGCGTGCTCGGCTACACCGGAGCGGCGAGCTGGGCGGACTTCGATGGCTCCGTCGGTTGGGCGGCGGGACTGTGGGCGCCGCTCGATCGACGGGTGTTCTGGTCCGTACCCCTGATCCCCGCGGGCGCCAGCTTGGCGAGCGCCGCGGCGGGGGACTACGACGATCACTACAAGCAAGCGGCGCAAAAGCTCGCCGGCTTCCGCCCCGGGGATCCCAAGCTCTTCGTGCGCACCGGCTGGGAGCTCAACGGGGATTGGTTTCCGTGGGCGGCGCAGGGCAAGGAGCAGGACTTCATCGGTGCCTTCCAGCACTTCGTGACGGCGTTCCGCAGCGTGTCCAATCGCTTCGTCTTCGAGTGGAACGTGAACATGGGCAACAACACCTCCACTCAGATGAACCCCGAGACGGCCTATCCCGGCGACCAGTACGTGGACTTCATCGGGATGGACTTCTATTGGAACACCCAGTGGGATCCGAAGGACCCCGACCAGGCGTGGACCTCGATGCGGGACCGGCCCTATGGGCTCGCGTGGCACCAGACCTTCGCTGCCGCCCACGGCAAGCCGACCACCTACTCGGAGTGGGGCATCATGTCGGACGACGCCGGGCCGTACATCGCGAACGCCAAGAAATGGTTCGACGACCATGCCGTCGTGTTCCACACGTACTGGGACTCGAACTCGGCGTTTCAGGGCAAGCTGTCGGGCGGGCAGTATCCGAAGGCGGCCGCGGCGTACATTTCCGCATTTGGGCCGTGATGCCGCGCCGTGACGTGATTCGGCCGCGGCGGGCGGGCGCGAGGTTCCGCGCTGCAGCGACAAAAATGATCTGGACTTGATCGGCCCGGGAATGGGGCGGGATTGACAAAAGGTAACGCTACGACCATTTTTCCCGCGATGATGGAGCCGGAAGAGGTTCGGAGCCGCCTGGAGGCGGCATTTCCCGACGCGGACATCGAGCTCGAGGACCTGACGGGGACGCGAGACCACTACTCGGCGCGCATCGTCTCCAAGGCGTTCGAAGGCAAGACGCCGGTGGAGCAGCACCAGACCGTGTACCAGGCGTTGGGGGAGGCCATGAAAGGGCCCATCCACGCGCTGGCGCTCAAGACCTACACCCCGGAGGCGTGGCAACGCCTGAGCGGAGGACGATGATGGACGACGCAATCAAACAGAAGATCCAGGCCACCGTGGACGAAAGCCGCATCGTGCTGTTCATGAAGGGCAGCAAGCTGTTCCCCCAGTGCGGGTTCTCCGCGCAGGTGGTCGGCATCCTCAAACAGGCGGGCGCAGAGTTCAAAGACGTGAACGTGCTCACGGACCCGGATATCCGACAAGGCATCAAGGATTTTTCGAACTGGCCGACGATCCCCCAGCTGTACGTGAACGGGAAGTTCATCGGCGGCTGTGACATCGTCACCGACCTGTACGAGAGCGGCGAGCTCGCCAAGCTGCTCGAAGGCTGAGTCAGTCCACGCCCACGCCGAGCTCGCGAGCCAGCTCGCGGCTGGCGCGGGCGGCGCGGTTTCCATCCTTGAAGGGAAACGTGATAGCGTGGGGGCCGTCCGGGTGGCCGCCGATCATGCCGCCGTCGGAGCCGATGAGCTTGGCGACGCGCGGCTTGGTGAGATCCTTGGCGGCGTCCTCCAGCTGTCCGAGGGTGCCGCTGGCCTCCGGGCTCACGACGCCGTCGTGGCGGATGAGCGCGGCGCGGAGCTGCGGCGGATCGGCGAAGGCGCCCATCCAGTACACCAGGGATGCGGCCGCGCCCCCCGGGCCCGGTCCGAGGAACCACGCGCCCAGATGGTGCGTGCTGCTCTCTGCGCAGCGGGCGTAGAGCGCGCCGTGGGTCGCGCCCAGGCGCTCCGCCAAGGCCGCAGCCACGCGCACGAAGCTCTTGCGGCCTTCGTCCTTGAAGTAGGGCGCCACGTAGCGTCCGGAGAAGGTCAGGCTCACGCCCCGGTGTTTCGGCTGCTGGGGGTTTGGAAGGCTGGCGTCCGCCACCGTGACCAACGTGCTGGGCCCTTCGGCGCCGCTGATGTCTTCTGCTGCCGGCCACACGAAGCGGCCGCTGAGGGCACCGGGCCGGCGCGCCACGAAGGGTCCCAGTCCCGGATCGAAAGTGAGATCCCCGCTGGAGCCGTCGCGCAAGAGCACGAGCTCCACCACCCAGCCCTCCACGTCCGTGGGCCCCACCGTGGCACCGCGCATCACCCGGGAGCGCGTCGCTTGGCACACGCGCTCTGCCCGCGCCCGGCGCTCGGCTTCGTAAGCGTCTGCACCCACGCTGGCGACGGGGTTTGGCGTGGGCGTCGTTGTCGTTGGCGTCGGGTTCCCCCGCTGGGGCAGGAGCCAAGCGCGAGCGAACCACAGCGCGACACCAGCCAAGGCGAGGATCACGAGGGGGGCGACGAAGCCCGGCAGCTTGAAGCTCCGGCGCGCCGTCGGCGGCAGCGAGGCTCGGCGCTTCTGCACCAGCTCGCGCGCCAAGGCCGTGGTGCGGCGCTGGCGCACTTCCGGCGCCAGCCCATCCCAGTGAGCGTCGAGCCCACCGAGCGCGGCGGACGTCGGCGGACCGTAGCCTTCGAGATAGATCTGGTCCGCGACGATGCGCACCTCACCGGCGGCACCGAAGCGCGCCACCGCCTCGGCGACGAGGGTCTCGATCTCCCGGTAGACCTCGGGATCCGCGGCAGGCACGGCGGCACAATACCATCGAGATTTTCGCGGAGGGAGCTTGCTATGGTACCGGCCCATGAGCCGCCCCCTCGTGCTTCTCTCCAATGACGATGGCTATCGCGCTCGCGGCATCGAGACGCTGCGTAGTGCCCTGTCGAGCTTCGCCGACGTGTACATCTGCGCGCCCGAGACCGAGCAGAGCGCGACCAGCCACTCGCTGAGCCTGCACCGGCCCCTGCGTCTGTTTCGTCACGACGATCGAGTGTTCTCCGTGGATGGCACCCCGGCGGATTCGGTCTATGTCGCGCTCCACGCGGAAACCCGGGTCCTGCCGCGGAAGCCGGATCTGGTCGTCTCCGGCATGAACCACGGCGTGAACCTGGGGGACGACGTGTTCTACAGCGGCACCGTGGCGGCGGCCCGGGAGGGCGCGCTCAAGGGCTTTCCGTCCTTGGCCGTGAGCGCGGCGGTGGACGCCGACGGCGTGGCCGCCGCGGCGCTCGCGACCAAGCTCGCCCGCGCGCTCTTGGCGGAAGCCCGGCAGGGCCCCTTGCTGCTCAATGTCAACTTCCCCAAGGGCTCGACGTGGCCCGTGAAGGCCACGCGTCTCGGCAGTCGGGTGTACCGCGACGGCGTGGAGTTCCGTCGCGATCCTCGCGGTCGCGAATACATGTGGATCGGCGGACCGGGGGTGGAGCACCGAGAGATCGCCGGCTCCGACACCGAAGCGTACGACCGTGGCGAAGTGGGCGTCACACCACTGGTGCTCGACCTGTGGAGCCGCTCGTCGCAGGAGCGGGCCGAACGCGTGGTGACGAGCTTCGAGTGAACGCACCGAGGGCGTTTCGTGTTACGTAGCCGCGATGGCCGCCAAGAAGCGCACCACGACCAAGAAAGCCAAGCCCGCCAAGCGCAGCGCACCGAAGCGCGCGCCCAAGAAGAAGGCCGCGGCGAAGCCGCGACGAAAGAAGTCGGTGCCGCGTCCCGTGAGCAACCTGGCGTTGGAGCTCGACGGCATGGCCTACGTGCGCAAGCGCATCCGCGAGATCCCGGACTTCCCGCAGCCCGGCGTCTTGTTCCGGGACATCATGCCGCTGCTCGCGGATCCCAAGGGCTTCCACATCGTGCTCGACGCTATCGCGGAGCGCTTTGTCGGCGAGCACATCGACGCCGTGGTGGGCATCGAGTCGCGGGGCTTCATCTTCGGCGGCGCCCTGGCGGCACGCCTGAACGCGAGCTTCGTGGCGGTGCGCAAGAGCGGCAAGCTGCCCTACCGGACCGACAAGGTGAGCTACTCCCTGGAGTACGGCGAGGCGGAGCTCGAGATGCACCGGGATTCCCTGAAGGAAGGCGCCCACGTTCTGATCGTGGACGACCTGTTGGCTACCGGCGGCACGGCCCACGCGGCGGCCGAGCTGGTGGACCGTCAGGGGGCCCACGTGGCGGCCTTCGCCTTCGTGATCGAGCTCGAATCCCTGGGCGGAAGGGCCGTTCTCGAGCCCGCGCCGGTGGTCAGTATCCTCAGCTACCCGTGACGGACCTTTGCGCCCGGGCGCGGCTCGGGTGAAAATGGCCGGATGCGTAGGTGGGCTTTGGGGCTGGCGCTGACGGCGCCTCTATTTCTCTTTGCATGCTTCGACGAGGGCAGCGCGGTGTCGTCCACCGGCACCGGCGGCACCGGCGGAGGCTCGATCCCGGTGGGCGGTGGAGTGGGGGACGAGTGCTCCACCCAGAAGCCGTGTCGTCCGGGCCTCGCCTGTGAGAGCGGAGTCTGTGCGCCCGGCGGTACGCTGACGGCCGGCTCGCCCTGCGTGATCAGCGGTGAGTGCCAGGATGGATTGCAGTGCGCCCAGGGCACCTGTCAGAGCGCGGGCAGCGGTGAGGCCGGCGACTCCTGCAGCGGCGACCTCGACTGCATGAGCGGCCTCAAGTGCACCCTCGTGGGCTTCTCTGCTCAGTGCGCTCCGGAAGGCAGCGGCGACGTCGGGGCAGATTGCACCACTGCTGCGGACTGCTTCGCGGGGCTCGCCTGCAATCAGAAGAAGTGCGGCCCGCCGCTACCCGGGATGCCGTCCTTCGGTGGCAGCACCTGGCAGGGCGTGGACTGCGAAGCGCCGAACCCCGACTCCGTGCGCGCCTACTTCGAGGTGCCCGGCGTGAGCGACCCGGCGGGGCAGACCGGCGACTTCTTCCGGCTTCCGTTCCCCAACGACGTGCGCATCGAGGGCGGCAAGGTGAACCTCGACGGCTTCCCGACGCCGGGGGACGAGCTCCTCGGGTTCGATCCGGTGCAGCGCTACGTGGACGCGGTGGCGGCCAGCGAGAGCGGCTGGAGCACGTATCCCACGGTGATCTTTCGCTTCAGCGGCCCCATCAACTTCGACACCTTCAAGGTGAAGAACAACGTGAGCCCGGTGATGTGGATCGACGTCACCCCGGGCGCGCCGGAGTACGGTGACAACGCGGGGCTGTCGTGGTTCGCCTCCGGCGGGCGCAGCCACTACGTGTGCGACAACTGGTTCGGCGTGCGACGACCGCAGGGCGCGCCGCTGGTGCCCGGTCACACCTACGCCGTGTGGATGACCACGGCAGGGCAGTCCGAGAGCGGTCAGCCCATCGCCCGCAGCCCACAGCTCGCGGCGCTGCTCGCCAGCTCCGCCCCCGGCGACGCGAAGCTGGCGCAGGCCTACGCCAAGTACAAGCCGTTCCGCGACTACCTGGCGGACAAGGCCATCGATCAGAGCACGATCTTGAATGCCTCCGTGATCACCGCGAGCGCCGTTCGGGATCCGATGGCAGCGCTGGCCGCTGCCGAGAAGGCCGCGGGCGCGCCGGCAGTGAAGAGCTGGGTCAAGTGCGGCGGCGGTGCGGTCTCTCCCTGCCCCGATGCCACGGGGGATCGCGCCTGTGGTGACGGTACCGCGGACTACGACGAGTACCACGCGCTCGTCAGCCTCCCGATCTTCCAGAATGGAACGCCGCCCTACGAGACCGAAGGCGGCGACATCGCCGCGGCTCCCGTGCGCACGGAGGACGTGTGCATGGCGCTCACCGTGCCGAAGGGCGCCATGCCCGCGAACGGCTGGCCCGTGGTGGTCTTCGCCCACGGCACCGGCGGCTCGTTCCGCAGTCACATCCGCCCGGAGGTCGCCGGCACCTTGAGCAAGGCCGAGACGCCGAGCGGCGCCGTGGGCTTCGCGGTGCTGGGCATCGATCAGGTGCAGCACGGGCCTCGCCGCGGCAGCTCCACCGCGTCGCCCGACAACCTGTTCTTCAACTTCGCAAACCCCAAGGCCGCCCGCGGAAACCCACTACAAGGCGCCGCGGACCAGCTGGCCTTGGCCCAGCTCGCCGCCACCCTCGACGTGACCGCCGCGGATACCGGCGGCGCCGACATCAAGACCGACGCGAACGCCGTGATGTTCTTCGGCCACTCCCAGGGCTCCACGGAAGGCAGCCTGATGCTGCCTTACAGCGACGTGTACAAGGCCGCCGTGCTCAGCGGCAACGGCGCGAGCCTCATCGACGCACTGCTCAACAAGACGCAGCCCGTGAACATCAAGGGCGCGCTGCCCTTCGTGCTGGCGGACTTCGACAGCAGCGGCAACCTGTTCGGTGGCGACATGCACCCGGTGTTGGGCCTGTTGCAGCAGTGGATCGATCCCGCCGACCCGCTGAACTACGCCGTGGCCGCCACGCGACTGCCGCTCACCGGCATGACGCCGAAGCACGTATTCCAGACCTACGGCCTGGACGATCACTTCAGCCCGCCGAAGACGCTGGCGACCTTCGCCCTCGCGGCGCGCCTCGAGCTGGCCAGCCACGACCCGAGCGTGGCCACGCCGGACGCCATCGCTCAGCTCCCGGAACAGGCCGTGCCCCTCGCGGGCAACGTGACCGTAGGCACCGACACCGTGACCCTCGGCGTGCGCGAGTATCAGAATGCGTCGGGCAAGGACGGCCACTTCGTGGTGTTCGACGTGCCCAGCGCCAACGCCGACATGGCCCGCTTCCTGGGCATGGCCGCCGCCGGCGACGTCCCCGCCATCGGCCAATAGATCTTGTCGGTCCGCCGCGGAACCACCGCGCCGCAACTTGACCATAATAGATGGTCATATTAGACATCTTTTGTGGACTGGAAGATTGCGCAGGCGAAACAACGCTTTTCGGAGGTGGTGCGCCGCGCCGCGACGGAACCTCAGCTGATTCACAACCGAGACCACTTGGTCGCATCGGTGCTCGGCCCGGAGGACACGGCGGAGTTCCTTGCGTGGCAAAAGCGCCGCCGCGCCAGCGTCGCGAGTGCGCTGACCGAAGCACGGGCGATCTGTGCGGAGGAAGGCTACGCACTGGAGACCGAGCCGCGCGCTGATCGACCAAACCCTTTGCTTCGGACCGCGAATGCTTGTCGACACGAACGTCATCAGTGAGCTCATGCGTCCGCGTCCCAACGCGAAGGTGCAGGCCTGGGCGGAGCGTCAGGAGTCATTCGACCTCAGCGTGGTTTGTGTCGAGGAGATCCTCTTCGGTCTCCGCGCGCGGCCAAGCTCGCGACTGCTTTCGTGGTTCGAGGAGTTCGTGGATCACTACTGCCGAGTGCTGCCGATCAGCGCCGCCATCGCTCGGCGTTCCGCCGAGGTCCGGGCCGAGCTTCGGGCCCGCGGCAAACCGCGGACGCAGGCGGACATGCTGATTGCCGCGACGGCATTCGAGCATGGCGTGGCGCTCGTCACCCGCAACGTGAAGGACTTCGAGGGATGCGGGATCCCGCTGCTCAATCCCTTTGAAGCCTTAGGGCCTGTCCGGAAATAGCAGCTGCTATGATCGCCGATCCTCTCGCTGCGGCGGGCGGCCTCGTCGCTACGCTCCTCGAGCTACTTCAGTAGCCCTCCGGTGCTCGCTCCTCGGGCGCCCGCCTCGCTTCGGTCTCGGCGCTCTCGCGACGCAGTTATTTCCGGACAGGCCCTAAAGCAGCGCGGCGGGGAAGGGCATGACGCGGGCGATGTCGCGCTCGCCCAGGCTCAGGGCGATGAGACGATCCACGCCCAGGGCGTTGCCCCCGGCGTGGGGCATGCCGCTTTCGAGGGCCGACAAAAAGCGTTCGTCCAGCGGGTAGCTGGGACGGCCGAGACGCTTTCGGAGCGCGCGATCCCGCTCGAAGCGCCGCCGCTGCTCCCGCGCGTCGGTCAGCTCGCCGAAGCCGTTCGAGAGCTCCACGCCCGCGAGGTACAGCTCGAAGCGCTCGGCAACGGTGGGGTCCGCCGGTGACGGCCGCGCCAGGGACGCCTGACTCAAGGGGTAGTCGCACAGGAAGACCGGGCGGCGGCGCTCCGCCAAGGCCGGCTCCACGCGGTCCACGAGCAGCTCGAAGAAGCGATCCTCGTCGCGCTCGGCGAGGGCCACTGCGTCCGGCTCCTCGGCGAAGCGACGAAAGGCGTCCCGCACCGTCATGCGCTCGAAGGGGCGCCGCACGCTCACGCGTCGGCCGGCAACGTCCACGCGCTCTCGGCCCGCGAGCTCCTTCACCACGGCGCACACCACGCGCTCGGTGTCCTGGATGATCGCGTCCTGTCCCGCAAAGGCGCGATACCACTCGAGCATCATGAACTCGGGCTCGTGCAGCGCGCCCTGTTCTTCGGCGCGGAAGCAGTGGGCCAGCTGGTAGATGCGCGGCATGCCGCCCGCGAGCAGGCGCTTCATGTGGTGCTCGGGCGAAGTCGCCAGATAGCCGCCCTCGGCCGTGAGCGCGTCCACGTGCAAGTCTTGGCCGGGCATCCGCACCCGTAGCGGCACGTCCACCTCGACGAAGCCGCCGCGGCGGAAAACGCCGCGAATCGTCGAGAGGGCGCGGCTCCGGGCTTCGAGGCGTGAGCCCACGCCGTCGAGCACCAGGCGCGCCGTCTCCGAGCCCTGACGGATGTCGCCGACGGCGCGCCGCTCGACCAGCACCGCGCTCTCGATCCGCTTGCCCGCGCGCTCTCCGCGCACCACGACGAGATCGCCCACTCGGGCTTCGCTGTCGTGCGCCAGCGTCACCGAAACGCGCGCCAGCGCGTCACACAGGATCCAGGTGCGCCCACGCACATCGAGCACGCGCCCGCCGACGGTGATGCGACGTCCCCGCGCTCGGCCGACGTCGCTGGGGCTGTGGATGGCCACGTTAGCCGCCGGCGAACACGCGCGCGGCGAAGGAGGCGATCTGCGAGCCCATCCAAGGGCCGGCGATGGCGAGCGCCACGGCCACCACGACCAAGCGCGGGAGGTGGGCGAGGGTGATGTCCTGCACCTGCGTGGCCGCCTGGAAGATGGCGACCAGGAGACCGGCAATGGCTGCGATGCCCACGATGGGCAGGGACACCGCGATGGATAACAGCAGCGCTTCCTGGCCCAGGGCCGACAGGTGCGTGACGGTCGGCATCTCAGTCTCCGCTCACGTCCGACGCGGCGTCCGACGCCCCCGCCTCGGCATCCGCCTCGGCATCCGCGCTCGCGTCCGTCCCGGCGTCCGCACCGGAAACGCCGCCGCTGCCCGCCGCGCCGGCTTGCCCCGCGCTGCCCCCCGTGCCGCCGCTTCCCCCGGACGCCACCGCGGCGTCCACGCTCGGATCCGGATCGAAGGTGCTGACGGCCGGCTGACAGGCGTTGGTGCTCGGCTTCGCCGGTGGCCGCGGGCAGCACACCGAGTCTCCCGCCTTCACTTCGAACCCCGCGCGACACACGAGACCCGCCGCGCAGTCATCGTTGCCATTGGCGCGATCGCAGCTCTCGCCCTCTTCGCTCCGGCCGCAGCCGGTGGCGGCGACGAGTCCGATCGCCAGTGCGCTCGCGAGGGTCCGAAGGGTTCGCCGCATGGAGGGGCTCAGTCCGTGGATGCGTCCTGAGCGCCCGCGTCGCTTCCGGCGCTGCCGCTCTGGCCCGCCGAGCCGCTCATGCCACCCGAACCGCCTTGGCCCGCTGAGCCACTCGCGCCACCGCCGCCGCTCGCGCCCGCAGCCCCGGCGCTTCCCGCCGCTCCGGCCGCGCCGCCGCTGCCGCTGTCCGTGCCGCCGTCCGTGCCGCCGGTCCCGGTGGTTCCCTTGCGGATGCAGCGGTCGTCCGTGTAGCCGTTGGGCGGGCAGCAGCGATCCGTGGAGTTGTCGAGCAGCTCGTCCGAGGGCACGCACACCAGGCCGCTCTCGCAGTCGTCGTTGCCGCTGTTGTTGAAGTCGCAGCGCTCTCCCTCGCCCTGGCGCGCGCACGCGGAGATGATCAGTGCGGCACCGAGGGGGATGGCCAAGATGGTGCGGAGGGCACCGCGGGGGCGTCGAAGCATCGTGCGCGCACGCTAAATCACAAGGGAAACTTCGGCAATAGCCTACTGGGCTGCCAGGCTGGTATCCCGCCGTAGGCTGCCGACCGACATGCTACGGTCGCTCCGATGAGCCCGAACGTGGACGAGGGTAGGGCCCTGCTCGACACCCTCCTCGTCGCACTCTGGGGGGCAAGCTACGCGGAGCGGAGCCAGGTGGCGCCGCCGGCCCCTCCGACCGCAGACCTGTCCATCGGGCTCGACGGAGCGACGCTGCGGATCGCATCGTCGAGCTGGTCCGAAGAAGGGCACCTGTCGATGGCCCACACGGTCGCCGAGCGCGTTTGGTGGAGGCTGGGCTGGTCGATGCTCCAAGGCAGCCACCCAGGGAACAGCCAGTTGGCGGTAGATCGAGACAGAAACGCCTTCTACGGTGAGGTCGCTGCATCTCTCGTGGCGGCCGCGTGCGAATGGCCTGAGGCCGAGCGCTACACGTTGCTGGGCATGCTCCGAGGAGCCGACGCCGACGGCCTGGGCGTGCTCGTCGAGAAGCATGCTTTCGTGCTTCAACCGGACTCGTTCCAGGAAAACGAAGCGTTCATCGAGGAGCTGTTCGACGGCCGTCGAAAGGCCTCTCGCCTCGCGCTCCTGGATCGCACCGCGGAGCTCAGCCACGATCCTCGAGTATTGCGCCGCCTGCGCGTCGTCCTCGAGGCAGCGTACTTGGTGGCTGGATGCCACTGGGAAGATCCCTACGGCGTCTTGCAGCGGAGCGAGCCCCTGCTCGAGGCCGGCCTCGGGAGCGACGTGCCCGTAGTTCGTGAAGCGGCACGGTTGCTGCTCGACCAGATGGTCCGCTACGCAGTGAACGGAGGGGCCTACGATGTCGCGCTGCCGCTGTTGGACCGGAGCGTTCTGCTCGGTCCGAACTTCGCGCTGCAGCACTTGCGGCGCTGGCGAGCGCGGTTGGCGATGGGACTGGCGGACGCGGGGTCCGATTGGTCGGTGTTTGCCGATTCGGTCTCGAAGGTGGCTCAGCTGAGCGGCGATCCAGTGTGGCAGCTTGCCCGCGACGTGATGTGGATCGATGGTCACATCGAAGCTGCCCACGCCGCCATCGCGCAGCGCGACGGCTGGCCCACGGCGGAGGTCCGGCGCGGGCGTGCCAAGAAGGCAAAGCCGCCCAAGAAGTCCGAGGCTCAACGCCACGAAGCACGGCGCGCCCAGCTGCTGCAGGAAGCGGTGGAGCGCGTCAACGAGCTGCCGGATCCCTTCCTGCTGCCCCTTCAGTTCGAGACGCGCCACGTTCGAGTCCATGGCCGCTCGCAGTTTCAGAGCCTCTTCGATGCACTTTCGTCGTGATCGACGTGTCTGGCCGACCTGCTGCGGTTCCGCGGCGAACCGACAGCCTGGCGCTCAGGCATCGGCCGAGGCGTTGCCCCGGCGATCCTTCGCTTCCACGGCTTCGGCGAACAGGCCGACGTACTCCACGGCGCTGATGATGGAGAACACCAGCGAGACGTAGACGAGCCAGCGGCCGACCACGATCAGATCCACCACGCCGAGGTCGTAGAAGCCCAGACTCAGGTGATACGGGTAGCCGACGATCAGGGCGACGATGCCGATCATCTGCAGCGCGGTCTTGCTCTTGCCGCCGCCGCCGGCGGCGATCACCACGCCCTCGCTGCTGGCGATGGAGCGCAGCCCCGTGATGGAGATCTCTCGGGCGAGGAGCAGCACCACCGCCCACTGCGGGATGCGACCCATGGGCACCATCCACACCAGCGTGGCCATCACGATGAGCTTGTCGGCGAGGGGGTCCATGAATTTGCCGAACACGCTGACCACGTTCATCTTGCGCGCGAGGTAGCCGTCGAGCAGATCCGTGATGGCCGCCACGCCATAGGCGATGGCCGCCCAGGCGCAATCTCCCGGAGTGCCGCGCGACAGTAGCCACAGCACCAGCGGAATCATGACGATGCGACCCATCGTCAGCAGGTTGGGGAGGTTCCACACGTCCTGCGTCAGAGAGCGGCGGCGCGCGGCGCGCGTCGCGGGATCGACGCTCTTGCGCCGACGAATGCGGCGCCAGCGTCGCGAAGCCGGAGGTCTGTCCTTGCGCGCCATGAGCGGAGCGAGATGGTAGTACTACGCGGGGTCGATGAAAACGGCGCCCTGGCCGGAGAAGGCCACGAATCCGCTGACGTTGGCGGGCGCATTCGCCGGTCGCACCGGCTGGGGCAGGAGGCGACCGGTCCAGCCCACCACGTCGTCCCCGCGGAGCAGCGCGCCGCCATCGCCGACCTCCACCACGGAGAGCTGCGTCGTGGCTCGGAACAAGAGCGCGCCTTCTCCCGACAGCTGCACCATCGGCACGTGCTCCACCATGCCGGTGCTCAGCCGCCCGCTCTCGTGGCGGAGGGCCGAGTCGAAGCCCACGAGGCGGTCCTCGCGCACGTAGAAGAACTCTTTCTCGAGCACCACGGGCACCAGCTGCGTCCCTTCGGGGCTGGCGATCATCAGCGAGCCCGTGCCCTCGAGCAGCACCAGCGGCGCACGCAGGCCGCCCAGGGGCTCGTCCGTGTCGCGACCTCGGCTGCGTCGCCGCAGGGGGTTGCCGCGGAACTCCCCGCGCTCCGGTTCCAGGGCGCGCACCCAATCGAGGCGTACGGCGAAGGCGCCTTCGACGCGCACCACGGCTAGCCGCTCCGAGCGCAGACGCAGCCGTTCCGGTGCGGGCACGCGGATGCTGAGGCCCGCGATCAATTCGGCCGGGGCGAACGCAGCGTGCGGCGGCGGAGCTTCCGTCGGGGCCAACGAAGTCCGCGGTGGGAGGGTCTTGGGAGCGCGGCGCGAAGGTGGCGGCAGCCGCTCTTCGCCGAGCTCCACGGCGTGCCAGCGACCGAAGCGCGACAGTGGATCGCTGCCGTCCTCCCGGGCGAAGGGCGACAGCTCTTCTTCGAGCTCTTGGATCGCGTCGGCAGCGGCCCGGCGCACGGCCTCGCGATTCACACCGCCCTCGCTGGGCTCGGGTTGGGCCAGCTCCGCCACCACCCGCTCCATGCGGCGCGCCATCTGCTCGTGGCCCGCGCGGTGGAAGGCCTCCAGCGCCTTCTCGAAGTCGTTCATCCGTTCGTACAAAAGGCCCAGGTAGCCCCAGGCGCGGCGGTGGTTCGGGACCCGTCGCGTGACCTCCTCGAGCACCTCGCGAGCGAGGGTGTTCTGCCCCGTCTTCAGGTAGCAGAGGCCGAGGTTCACGCGCGGGGTGATCTCCGTGGGAACGGCGCGAACCAGGTCCTCGAAGATGCGAATGGCCCGCGGGTAGAGGCCGAGGCGGAAGTACACGACGGCCAAGAGGCCCTGGCCTGCGGCGTCCTGCGGCTGTAGGGCGAGGGCGCGCTCGAGCTCTTCTTTCGCCTCACCGACGCAGTTGTCCTGCAGTAGCTCGCTGCCGCGGTACAGATGGTAGAGGAAGTCCTCGCCGTCGAAGTTGCTCGACGGGCGCTCGGAATCCACGGCCCCCTCGGGCGGAGCTTCCGCCACGCGCTCGGAAACAGCGCGCAAGGAATCGAGCTCCGGGGCAGACTCCCTCGGACCAGCCATTGGCGCACAGCGTAGTTCACTCGACGCTGCGCGACAGGACTATTCCTCCGAGCAGTGCTCCACGGCCTGCGCGAGGGAAAAGCGGCCCTCGTGCAAGGCGCGGCCGACGATGGCAGCGGCGATGGGCCCGTCGGCCTGCCGCAGCGCGGTCAAGTGCTCGAGACGCCCGACACCACCGCTGGCGATCACCGGAAGGGGGGTCGAGCGCGCGAGGCGCGCCGTCTCCGCCACGTTGGGGCCGACCTCCATGCCGTCGCGCTCGATGTCCGTGTACAGCACGCCGGAAAGGGGCCAGGCAGACAGCTCCTCGACCAGATCGATGGCGGCGATCTCGCTGGTCTTCTCCCAACCGTCCGTCGCGACGCGTCCCGCCCGGGCGTCGACGGCGACGATCACTCGGTGGGGAAAGCTCGCCGCCGCGCGCTGCACCAGGCCGGGGTCCTTCACCGCCGCGGTCCCGAGCACCACGCGATCGACGCCCAGGGCAAACGCCTGCTCCACGGCTTCCAGGCTGCGCAGGCCGCCACCGAGCTGCACGCCACTGCCGAAGGCCTGCACGATACGACGGATCACGTCGCCCTGCTCCGAGTGGCCGGAACGCGCGCCTTCGAGATCCACGACGTGCAACCGTTCCACGTGGGCGCGCCAGCCGCGGGCGATGTCCTCCGGCGCGTCGGGGTAGGTGGTCACGTCGTCGTAGCTGCCCTTGCGCAGCCGGACGACCTTGCCGGCGATCAGATCGATGGCGGGGATCAGCAGCATCAGGTGCTCGCGAGGAAGGCCCCGAGTAACGTCAGGCCCGCGCGCTGGCTCTTCTCGGGGTGAAACTGTACGGCGAAGACGTTGTCCTTGCACACCGCGGCGGTGACCCGATTTTCCCCGTAGCTGCAGCTGGCGCGAGTGACCGAGGTGTCCTTCGGCACCGCGTGGAAGGAATGGACGAAGTAGAAGAAGGTGCCCTCGCCGCCGGCCTCCGCAAGCCACGGATGTGCCGGTTCGCCCAGCTCGAGGGGATTCCAGCCCATGTGGGGGATCTTCACTCCCGTGGGGTCCAGCCGCTCCACGCTGCCGGCAATGACGCCCAGGCCGTGCTCACCGGGAGCTTCCGCGCTGCTCTCGAACAAGACCTGCAGACCCAGGCAGATACCGAAGTAGGGAGTGCCGCGACCAATGGCTTCTTCGAGCGCGCTCCGCAGGCCACCCGAGAGGGCCCGGGCGCAGTCGCGAAACCCACCCTGGCCCGGCACCACGATGCGATCGGCTCGCCGTACCTGCTCCGGATCCGACGCGCGGACCACCGCGACCGAAAGGCCGCGCTCGCTGGCGGCGGCGGCGAGGGCCTTCTCCACCGAGCGCAGGTTGCCGAGGCCGGTGTCGACGACGACGACGGCCACGGCCTTAGACCAGGATCCCTTTGGTGGAGGGCACGCCGGGCGCGCGAGGGTCGAGCTCGAGCGCCGCACGCAGCGCCCGGGCGAAGGACTTGAAGCAGATCTCCACGATGTGATGGAGGTTCTCGCCCTCGTGCAGGACCACGTGCAGGTTCGCCTGAGCGGAGCGAGCGAAGGCCTCGAAGAACACCGGGGCGAGCTCGACGTCCCAGGTGCCGATCTTCGCCTTGGGCAGCGGCACCCGCCAGACGAAGAAGGGGCGACCGGACAGATCCAGGGTGGAGGTGACCCGCGCTTCGTCCATGGGCAGCGTGGCCCAGCCGTAACGCCGGATCCCTTGGGCACTGCCGAGCGCGTCCAGCACGGCCTTGCCCAGCACGATGCCCACGTCCTCCGTGGTGTGGTGGCCGTCGATCTCCACGTCTCCCCGGGCGTGGACGTCCAGATCGATGGCGCCGTGGCGCGCGATCTGCTCCAGCATGTGGGACAGGAAGGGTAGGGGTGTGTCGATCGAGCTCTGGCCGGTGCCGTCCAGATCCACGCTGATCCGGATGTCGGTCTCGCGGGTCTTCCGCTCCACCGCGGCGCGGCGAGGGTTCACTTGAACTCCTCGATCTTCCACTCTCCGTGCTCTCGCAGGAGCTCCACCGTGCCGCCGGCGCCGTAGGCCATGGTGGCGCGCTCCCCGATGCGCTCGAAGCGCGCGGTGGGCAGGGCCGCCTCCAGGGCCTGGGTGAGGCGGTCCATCTCTTCGCGCTGTTCGCCCTCCCACGCCTTCTTGAGCTTGGCGGCGTCGAGTCCTTCGGTCTTGGCGTCCGGCACGAAGCGCATCAGCACGTCGTAGCGCTTGTTGTCGTAGGCGCGGATGAAGGCGCGCACCGCGGCCTCCGGCGTGGCCTGGCTGTAGAGATCGATGGCCGAGCCATCCACCCGCCAGTTGCCGTTCTCGTACACCAAGAGCAGAGACTGGCCGTTCGGAGCCGTGACGGTGGCGGTGACCAAGGGCGGTCCGCTGGGGCGGGCGAGGGCGCGAGCGATGTCCCGAACCTCTTCGGGATTCTCTCGAACCATGCGCTGGAAAGCCTCGAATGGGATGCTCTTCTTGGCCTCGTCGCTGAGCAGCACGTAGGCGTCCTGCACCCGGCCCTGGTTCAGGGCGCGCGAGTAGGCGTCGAGCGTTTCCCGGGGCCCCTGGGCCGCTTGGGACCCGCTGCATCCCGCGGCGAAAATCAAGGCACCGGCCAGTCCGAGCGCCCGGCTGCGACTCGCGAGCTTCACGAGGCCCGCTTACCACAGCCTTTGGCACGGAGCGACAGGGCCGTTGCACTGGACGCCGCTGGCATCCGTACTACTGTCTGGGCACATGGCCCCGTCCGCATCCTCTCGGTCGGCACACCCCGACCGAGTCGCGATCCTGCCGCTGAGGAACTCGGTGTTGTTCCCCATGTCGGTGGTGCCCATCAACGTGGGCCGGCCGCGCAGCGTGCAGCTGGTGGAGGATCTGGTGGGCCGGGACGACGCGCTGGTGGGCGTGCTCGCCCAAAAGAGCGCCGAAACGGTGGAGCCCACCTTCGACGACCTGTACGAGGTGGGCACGCTCGCCCGACCGGTAAAGGTCATCCGTCTGGGGCCCGGCAACTACAGCGTGGTGCTCAACGGCATCGGGCGCTTTCGGATGAAGAAGGCGTTGGGGCTCGAGCCCTACATGCGCGCGGAGATCGAGCGCATCGCCGAACCCATCGGCGAAGACCCGGAGCTCGCCTCCCTGGCCGGGCGGCTGCGGGAAAGCACCCGTAAGGCGCTCTCGCTGATGCCGAACTTGCCGAAGGAGACGCTGAGCGTGCTCGACAACGTGCGCGAGCCCGGTGCCTTGGCGGATCTGATCGCGTCCAACTTTCCGGAAGAGCACGCCAGTATCGCCGTGCGCCAGAGCGTGCTCGAGGCCCTCGATCCGCGGGAGCGGCTGGAGGCGGTCCAGAGCGTGGTGTCGCGGCAGCTGGAAGTGTTGCGCGTCAAGGACGAGATCACGACGCTGGTCACCCAGGAAATGAGCCGCTCGCAGCGCGACCTGGTGCTGCGCCAGCAGCTGCGCAGCATTCGCGAAGAGCTGGGCGAGGCGGGGGACGACGACGAAGTGGAGGCGCTCCGGGAGCGCATCGCCCGCGCCGAGCTCCCGCTGGAAGCCGAGAAGGCCGCGAAGAAGCAGCTCTCGCGGCTGGCCGGCATGCAGCCCCAGTCGGCCGAATACCAAGTGACGCGCACCTACGTGGAGTGGCTGGCGGATCTGCCCTGGAACCGCACCACGCCGGATCGCTTCGACGTGCGCGAGGTGCAGCGTTGTCTGGACGAAGATCACTTCGGCCTCAATCGGGTGAAGCGTCGCATCGTGGAGTACAGCGCCATCCGCCAGCTCCGGCGCGACAAGAAGGGCCCCATTCTTCTGTTCGTGGGTCCGCCGGGCGTGGGCAAGACGAGCCTCGGGCGCTCGATCGCTCGCGCCATGGGCCGCCGCTACGGGCGCATCGCCCTGGGCGGCGTGCGGGACGAAGCCGAAGTGCGCGGCCATCGTCGCACCTACGTGGGCGCGCTGCCCGGACGCATCATCCAAGCGCTCAAGAAGGTGGGGACGCGGAACCCCGTCTTGGTGCTCGACGAGGTCGACAAGATGGGCGTCGACATGCGCGGGGATCCCGCAGCCGCCCTGCTCGAGGTCCTCGATCCGGAGCAGAACGACGCGTTCGTCGACCACTACGTCGGCGTCCCCTTCGACCTTTCGGAGGTCACCTTCCTGGCCACGGCGAACTACCGGGACCAGATCCCCGAGGCGCTGAAAGACCGCATGGAGCTCATCGAGGTGCCGGGCTACACCCGCACCGAGAAGCGCGCCATCGCGCAGCAGTTCCTGGTGCCCAAGCAGCTCAAGGAGCACGCTCTCACGGAGCAGAACCTCAAGTTCGAGGCCGACGGCATCGAGACGATCATCGATTTCTACACGCGAGAAGCCGGCGTGCGCGGGCTGGAGCGGGAGATCGCGGCCGTGTGCCGGGACGCCACCGTGCGGATGGCGGACGGCAAGAACGTGGAAGGCGTGGTGGTGGAGCGCCCCTACGTGGAGGAGGTCCTCGGCATCCACAAGCACGAGCCGGAGGTCGCCGAGCGCAAGCTCGCGCCCGGCGCGGCAACGGGCTTGGCCGTCACCGGCGCCGGTGGCGAGCTCTTGCTCGTGGAGGCCACGCGCATGCCCGGCAAGGGCAACATCCACGTCACCGGCAGCATGCGCAACGTGATGAAAGAGTCGGCCGCCACGGCCGTGTCCTACGTGCGCTCCAAGGCCGTGCGGCTGCATCTCGACCCCGAGTGGCTGCGCACCATCGACCTGCACTTGCACGTTCCCCGCGGGGGGATCGCTCGGGACGCCGCCAGTGTCGGTGTCCCGATGTTCGTGGCCGTGGCGTCCCTGCTGTTGGACGCTTGCGTGAAGCCAGACGTCGCCATGACCGGCGAGATCACCCTGCGCGGCAGCATCCTTCCGGTGAACGGCGTGAAGGACAAAGTGCTCGCTGCCCACCGCGCAGGCATTCGCGACATCGTGATGCCGGAGCGCAACTCCCGGGACCTGGAGGAAGTACCGGACGAAGTCTGCCAGGACATTCGCTTTCACTTCGTGTCTCGGGTGGAAGAAGTGCTGCCGCTGGTGCTGGCGCCGCCGGAGCCGGCCAGCGCCACGGGCGTGAGCGTGCCGCCGGCGCCCAGTGGCGAAGCACGCCCCTGAGAGCGTGACGGCCCTCGCACCGCTGTTCCGTTCGCGGTCGCAGCTCGTCGCCGCGACCATCGCCGTGGTGCTGCTCGGCGGCATCGGCTTCTTGCCGCTGTTCGGCGGGCCCGGCTACGAGGCTGCGCTGGCCGCGGGGTTGGTGCTTCCGGCGCTGGGGGCGGTGGCCACCGCGGTGGAGGTGGCCAGTGCCCGACCAGCACCCCTGGACGCCTACGGTCGCGGCCTGCTCTCCGGATTTCGCCTCGCGCTGTTGGCCCTGCTGGTGACGTTGGCCCACGGCTTTCGCGTGGGCTTCTGCGATCCGTGGGACGACATCGCCCTGTTTGCCTTGGGCCCCGGGGTGGGCGCGGTGATGGGCGGCGCCTGGGGCGCCCTCGTGGGGCTCTTGGCCGGCGCGCGGCGGCGGCCGCGGCTTTGGGCCGTGGTGCTCGCCTTCGCAGGGCCGGTGGCCGGCTGCCTGATCAGTCTGTGGCGCTTCTTCTCGAGCCCCATGGTGTTCGCCTTCGATCCCTTCTTCGGCTTCTTCGCGGGGCCGCTGTACGACACCGTGATCACCGGGACCCGAGGCTTGCTCAGCTACCGCGCGGGGAGCCTCGCGACGCTGCTCGCCGGCGCGGCGCTCTTCCAACACCTGGACGAGCGGTTCGGCCGGCGCTGGGGCGTGATCCTGGGCGGCGCTCTGGCCGCCGCCGCGTCCCTCGGCATCACCGTGGCCGGCGGCAAGCTCGGTCACTGGAGCACGGTCTCCACCATTGCCGAGGAGCTCGGACGCAGCGTCAAGAGCGAGCGCTGCAACGTGGTCTACGACGCCGGCATCTACGAGCGCGACGCGCGGCTGTTCGCCGAGGAGTGCAGCGCCCACGTGCGTCAGATCGAGGCCTACTTCGACGCCAAGGGCCCCGATCACGTCACGGCGTTCCTGTTCCTGAACGAAGCCCAGAAGGGCCGTTTGATGGGCGCGCAGTCGACCTACATCGCCAAGCCCTGGCGGCGGGAGATCTACGTTCAGTTCGCCCGCTATCCGCACCCGGTGGTGGGCCACGAGCTGGCCCACGTGGTGAGCGGCGCCTTCGCGCCGGGGCCGTTCCACGTCGCTGGGCCGCTGCACGGCTGGATCCCGGACCCCGGCCGTATCGAAGGCGTGGCGGTGGCGGCGCGCCCGGACGAGGACGACGATCTCTCGCTCGCCGAGTGGGCTCGGGCGATGCGCGACGAAAAGCTCCTGCCGCCCCTGTCCCGGGTGTTTCGCCTGAGCTTTCTGGGGGAAAACAGCGCCACGGCGTACACCGTGGCGGGCGCCTTCGTGGCTTGGTTCCACGACCACTACGGAGCCCGCGCCCTGCGTGAGTGGTACGGCGGCAAGACGCTGCCGGAGGTGAGCGGCGGCAAGGATCTGGCCCAGCTCGAAGCCGAGTGGATGAAGTATCTCGACGGCGTCACCCTCGACGACCGCGCTCGCATCGCAGCGCGTGCCCGCTTCGACCGGCCGGCGATCTTCGGTCGCCAGTGTCCGCACGTGGTCGACGCGCTGGCGCAGGAAGCCGGCGGCAAGCTCGGCGCCGGCGATCACGTGGGGGCAGAGGAGATCTACCAACGCGTGCTCGTGCTCGATGCGCACAACTTCGCGGCGCGCATGGGCCTCGCGGCGTGTGCGTCCCGCGCGGGAGACGCACACGAAGCGCGCCGTCGCTTCCAGGCGATCGCCGACGATACGTCGCTCACGCGCCTTCTACGCGGAAGCGCGGAAGAGGGCATTGCGGACATGGATCTGTACGCGGGAGACGTTGCCCGCGCGCGGCGCGGCTATCGCGCTCTGGAAGCCATCGTGGCCAACGCCGATCACCTGCGCAGCCTTGCGGTGAAGTCGAGCACCACGAGCGAGGTGTCACGGCAGGCTATCGTGCGACTCTTGATCGGCGATCCCGAGCTGGGCCGCGACTTCGCGGACGCGGCGAGCTGGCTCGGCCGCTGGAGCGAGCTCGAGCCCGGGGACGGCACCGCGGACTATCTGCTCGGCCGCAACCTGTACAACGGCGGGCGCTACACGGACGCCGCGGCGCGGCTCGACGCTGCTCTGGCGCGCAAGCTCGAGATCCCGGAGGTGGCGCGGGAGGCGCTGTGGATGCGCGCCGTGGTCGCCTGCGCTCGGGGGCACGCGCCGGTGGCCCGCGGCGCCATCGCGCAGTACCTGCTGACGCCAGGGCTTTCGGCATCGCGCCGGGCCGGGGCGCGGGCCTTTGCCGCGCGCTGCGGTGCCCTCTGACCGCGACGGGATTCGCGCCGCACCAACAAACCAGCTATAGCCAGCGAGCGGATGGTGCGGCGAGAGCTTCTTCCCTTGGTGCTGGCCCTGGGCCTGCACATGGGCGTGTTGGCGCTCGGGCGGAGACTGCCCGAACGCTTGCTTGGGCCGCGCCCGGCGCCCACGTCCGAGGTCGAGGTCGAGCTGGTGCCCACGCCGCCCGCGGACACCGCGCCCGCAGAGCCCCAGCCAACGGAGCTTGGCGCGGTCGCCGCCGCAGCCGCGGGGCCCCGACTCGCGCGGGCGGTGCTGCCCAAGGGTGGCGGCGACGCCACCAGCACGCTGCCGGAAGGCTCCGGCGAGGATGAGGCCCCGGCGGCGGGCGTGGGCAGCGGCACGCCGGCGCCCGGCCCGGCGCCCGAGAAGCCGGTGAACCTCGGCCTCGGCGGCGACATCGCGTGGATGTATCGCGGGCGCGCACCGGAGGTGCAAAAACCCCGGCGTCGTCATCAGAGCGTAGGCGCCCTGACGGAGGGGCTGGAGGCACGAGATCGCGCTCACGGTCTGACCCGCGGCGGCGTCGTCGCCACGGTGGCCCACGGTGTGGCCCTGCGCGTGGGGCCGACCAAGGGTCGCGCCACCTTCGTGGTGGACACCGACCCGAGCGGCCGCGTGCGTTCCGTGGTCACCGCCGGCGTGAACGGCGACCGTGAGCTGTGGGAGCGAGTGGCCCGGGCGCTGCTGGCGGCGCTGCGCGCCAAGCAGCTGCGGGTGCCCCCCGGCGCTGCGGGCCTTCGCGTCACGGTGTTGGTGGAGGCGAAGGTGCAGATGCCCAGCGGGCGGGATCCTTCCCGGGGCAACCTGCAAGTGCACGGTCCCGGCGCTCAGTTCGACGTCGCCGACATCGGTGCAACCGGGCGCCGACTGATCTCCAGCCGAGTCCTGGACGAACAGATCCTTTGAGCTCAGCGCGTTCGGTCGGAGGTGACGCGGCCATCCACCAGCTCGATGGTGCGGTCCGTCCGCTCGGCGAGTCGGGGGTCGTGCGTCACGATGAGAAAAGTGATGTTGCGCTCTTTGTTGAAGCGCCGCAAAAGATCGAAGATCTCGTCGGCGGTTTGCGTGTCGAGGTTGCCAGTTGGCTCATCCGCCAGCACCAACGCTGGCTCTGCCATCAGCGCGCGGGCGATGGCGACGCGCTGTTGCTGCCCACCTGAGAGCTGGCTGGGCTTGTCATCGCAGCGCCGCCCAAGGCCTACTTCCTTCAGTAGCTCCCGTGCTCGCCGGAGGTCCGCTGGCTTTCTGCGACGAGCGGCAATGATCCGGGGCATGGCAACGTTCTCATCTACGCTGAGCGCCGAGATCAGGTGATGGAACTGAAAGACGAAGCCGATGCTGCCACCGCGTAGCAGCGTCAGCTCTCGTTCGGATAGCTGTGTGGTCTCCATACCTCGCAGCAAGATGCTGCCGCTGGTCACGCGATCCAAGAGGCCCAGAAGATTCAGCAACGTGCTCTTGCCGGAACCGCTCGGCCCGATGAGCGAAGCGAATTCCCCAGGGTCGAGTCTGAGATCGATGCCATGCAGGACTCGGCTCACCACCGCATCGCCATAGTCCTTGGTTACCCCTCGCAGCCTGACAATGGGGTCACTCATGGCGGATGGCAACGACAGGGTCGAGTTTTGCCGCTCGCCGAGCGGGCATGGCTGCAGCGGCTACGCCGGTGAACGTGGCGATGGCGACCGCGCGAGCTACCAGGGTTCCCGTAAGCGCGACGGGAAAGGTGGGGGAGCCGTCGCCGTTGGCCGCCAGACTCTGAAACAGGATGGAGAGGCCGGCCCCCAAACCGGAGCCCAAAAGCGAGCCCCCGACCCCGACGAGCGCGCCTTGGATGAGAAAAACCAGGAGAACGTCGCGCCGAGACGTGCCCATGGCGCGCAGGATGCCGATCTCTCGCCGCCTTTGTACGACGCTCACGATGAGCACGCTGGCGATCCCCATCGCTACTGCCACGATCACGAACACCTGGATCATGGTGCTGGAGCTGCTCTGCGAGCGGAGTCCCGTGAGCAGCTCGGCGTTGGTCTGCATCCAACTGTCTGCGACCTGGCCCGTCCGGTCGGCGATGCGCTCTGCGATGGATTGGGCGTCGAAGATTCGCTCCACCTTCACTTCGATGCGCGAAGCCCCGCCCACCAGGTCGAGGAGCGTCTGCCCGCTGCGGAATGGCACCAGCACCCAGCGTCGGTTGACGTCTCGATTGCCGAAGTCGAAGATGCCGCGCACCGTGAAGAGGTCGGCGTGACCTTGTCCCGCCTCCAGACGGAGCTTGTCGCCGACGTTCAGCCCCAGATCCTTCGCCAGCTCCACGCCAATGATGGCATCGGTTCCCGAAAGCGAGTAGCGACCGCGGACGACGCGCTCGGCGACCGGAATGACGCGGTTGAAGGAGCTCGCGTCCACGCCAAAAAGCGCAACGGACTGACTTGCGTTGCCCCGCACGGCGAACGCCGAGCCACTGACGATCGGCGCGGTCGCAATCACGCCGGGCTCTTCTCGCACCGCCCGGTCCACCTTCTGCCAACCGTCGATGGAACGGATGCGTTGCGCGCGCTGTTCCACCCGCGCAGCTACCAACGCATCTGGCGGAGACAGCAGCTGGCGAGCCTTTTCGTCCGGGGGGCGCACTACGACATGGGCCTGGCTCCCGAGGGTCTTGTCGATCAGGCTTTGCTGCAGGCCGTCGATCAGCGCGGAGAGAAACACCAAGACGGCCACCCCGACGCCGACACCCGCTACAATCAGCAGCGTCTGTGCACGCCCTTCCTTCAAGAAGCGAAGCGCAACGAACCAGCTGAGCGGCATTTACGCCCCTCCGGCGACGCGCACGCGGCTGCCGGCCGATACTGCCGCGTTCGCTTCCAATACGGTGGATCCCTCGTCCAATCCCTCGAGGATTTCCACGTGCTCGTCGCCGCGGATCCCGAGGCGAACGTTCTGGCGAGTGGCATGGTCGCCACGAACCACCATGACCCAAGGCGAATCCCCGCCGAGCTCATGGATCGCGTCGGCGTCGATGACGAGCGCGTTCTTACGCTCGGCCACCTGGATCTCGATGGAAACCGTCATCGCTGGGCGCAGGTAGCTCGGCGGCTTGGGGACCTCGAGGCGCAGCTCCACGGTTCCCCGCCGTGGATCGACGGATGGTGCGATGAACGAGACCTTCGCGTCGAAGCGGTCGCTTGCATACGCTTCGGCAGAGGCCGTAGCCGCCTGACCGACCGTCAACAGTGAGAGGTTCTTCTCGTCGGGCTCTGCGAGCAACTGGGTGAGACCGGTGCGCGCCAGGGTCAGTACGACGCGCCCAGGAGCGGCTAGCTCGCCAGGCTCCACGCTGCGATTCAACACGACGCCGTCGACGGGGGCTCGCAGCACCGTGCGTTCCAGGCGCACGTTGGCGGCACGTAGCTCCGCCTCGGCGAGGGCCAAGTCGGCGTGCGCACTTTCCGCATCCGCGCCGCCGGGGCGCGCTGCGTCGGCTTGCACTTTGGCCGCCGAGAGCTGGCTCTTGGCCACGTCTAGCTGGGTCCGGGAGCGATCCAGCTCGCTCTTGGCGATGGCACCGGAAGCGTAGAGCTTCTCGTCCTCGGTGTACCGGCGTTGGCTTTCGTCGCGCCGCGCCTCGGCTTGAGCCAGCGACTCGTCCAGGACCTTCGCGCTCACGTTCCGCACCTGCCGACGCTTTGCTCTGGCGCGGGCGAGGGTGGCTTTCGCCTGCGCCACGGCCACGAGGGCGTCCTTGTCGTCGAGGCGCACGAGGATGTCGCCCTTGCTCACGCGGTCGCCCTTGTCGACTCGTACATCGAGCACCTCGGCCGAGATGCCGGCGGAAATGTCTATCTCGGCGGGTGCCATCACCCGGCCGGTAGTGACCACGGTCTGGACGAGGTCGCTGCGAACCGGCTTGAGCGCCGGCAGGCGCGGACCCAGCAGGCGTGGCGCCAGCAGCACCGCGGCGGCGCCTGCGAAGAGCAGTCCAGCGCAGACCATCACGAGCTTGCGGTTCATGTCGGCGAACAACATCCTGCCACTTTGCCGCAAAGCATGGTGCTCCGGCTCTCGACGACCAGGGCCGACCGGTGACAGGAATCAGGGGCCGTGCCGGCGAGACCAGGGGCCTGACCTGGGCACAACTCACCGCGCGAATGAAGCATGCATCCAACGCCCTTGCTTGGCCGCTGCGCCGGGGGCAAGGTTCGCTCCCATGGACGCGAAGAAAGACGAGCTGGCGGGCGGCATTGGTGAAATCGATCGCGGGCGCTTGTTCCAGCGCCTGGGCCTGTCGGAGGAAAACCTCGGGACCTTCCACGGCGAGTGGATCGGCTCGGGGGACGTGCTGGAGGTGACCACGCCCATCGACGGCAGCGTCATCGCTCGCGTGAAGCAGTGCACCGAAGCCGAGTACGACCAGGTGATCGATCGCGCCCAAGCTGCGTTTCGCGCCTGGCGCGTGGTGCCCGCCCCGAAGCGGGGTGAGGTGGTGCGACGCCTGGGCCACGCGCTGCGCGAGCACAAGCGGGAGCTCGGAGCCCTGGTCGCGCTGGAGAACGGCAAGATCCGCGCAGAGGGCGAGGGCGAGGTCCAGGAGATGATCGACATCTGCGACTTCGCCGTGGGTCTCTCGCGGCAGCTCTATGGGCTCACCATGCACTCCGAGCGCCCCGGCCATCGCATGTACGAGCAATGGCATCCGCTCGGCGTGGTGGGCGTGATCAGCGCCTTCAACTTCCCGGTGGCGGTGTGGTCGTGGAACGCGGCCCTGGCCTGGGCGTGCGGCGACGCCGTGGTGTGGAAGCCCTCGAGCAAGGTGCCGCTCACGGCCATCGCCTGTGCCAAGATCGCCGCCCGCGTGTTCGAAGATAGCGGCTTCGATCCCGCGCTTTCGTCCCTGGTCATCGGCCGCGGCGCCACCGTGGGCGAGCGCATGCTGACGGATCCGAGGGTTCCGCTGATCAGCGCCACCGGCTCCTGCCGCATGGGGCACCGCGTGGGGCGCATCGTGGGCGAGCGGCTCGGGCGCACCATCTTGGAGCTCGGCGGCAACAACGCCATCATCGTCAGCGAGCATGCCGATCTGGAAATGGCCGTGCGCGCCATCCTGTTCGGCGCCGTGGGCACCGCGGGCCAACGCTGCACCTCCACGCGGCGCATCCTGTGTCACGAGAAGGTCTACGACACCCTGAAGGATCGGTTGGTGAAGGCCTACGGGCAGGTCGAGATTGGCGACCCGCTGGCGGACGGCACGCTGATGGGCCCGCTGATCGACACCGGCGCCGTGGACGACATGATGCGCGCCATCGCCCAGGTGAAGGAGCAGGGCGGCAGCATCGTGTGCGGCGGCGAGAAGCTCAGCGGAGAGCAGTACCCCGGCGGCTGCTACGTCACGCCCTGCATCGCCGAGGTGAAGAACGATTTCCCCATCGTGCAAGACGAAACCTTCGCGCCCCTTTTGTACTTGATCCGCTACTCGAATCTGGACGAAGCCATCGCGCTGCACAACGACGTGCCGCAGGGTCTTTCCAGCGCCATCTTCACGACCAATCTGCTGGAGGCCGAAGCCTTCTTGAGCCAAGTGGGCAGCGATTGCGGCATTGCCAACGTCAACATCGGCACCAGCGGCGCGGAGATCGGCGGCGCCTTCGGCGGCGAGAAGGAGACCGGCGGCGGTCGCGAGAGCGGGTCGGATGCCTGGCGCGCGTACATGCGGCGCCAGACCAACACCATCAACTACAGCCGGGAGCTTCCCCTGGCCCAAGGCATCAAGTTCGGCTGACTCTTGTTGGGGCGGCGCGATGCCCGTCGCGCCGGGTAGGAAAGAATTTCCATTGCCGGATGAAGGCCGTTCGGCTTCCATCCCGCCCGCTGCAGCATGATCCGCGTCTTCATAGCTGACGACCACCCCGTGCTGCGCGAAGGTGTGGCCACGGTCATCCGCGGGCAGCAGGACATGGCGTTCGCCGGCCAGTGCTCGCGTGCCGACGACGTCGGCACCAGCAGCGGCTGGGACGTGCTGGTGCTGGATCTCTCGCTCTCGGGTTGGGACGACGTGGAGCTCGTGCAGGCCGCCAAGGGTGCCAACGCTCGCGGTCGCGTGCTCGTCTACACCCAGATGCCGGAAGGGGCGCGGGCGCTGCGAGCGCTCAAGGCCGGCGCGGACGGTTTCCTCTCGAAGTCGCGGCCGGTGGAGGATCTGCTCACCGCCATCCGCACCGTGCACAGCGAGGGCAAATACGTCACCGGAACGCTGGGGGCGCTGCTCGTGGCGGAGACCTTGAACCCCCGCGGCGCGCCCCACGATGCCCTTTCCGGGCGCGAGATGGCGGTGCTCGTGCGACTGGCTTCCGGCATGCGCCAGTCGACCATCGCCGAGGTCTTGGGCGTGCAACCCAGCACCGTGAGCACGCACCTGAAGAGCATTCGCCACAAGCTGTCGCTCGAGTCCAACAGCGAGCTCGTGCGCTACGCCGTCGAGCATCGCTTGGTGCGCTGAGCCATGACGGACCGGCGGGTGGACGCCGAGCTGGTCGTCACGCTGTACGCTTCCGCGACGGCGATGGTGACCGCCAACATGGTGGCGGCGGTGCTGTTCGCTTCGGCCCTCGCCGTGGCGGAGCAGCATCCCCCGGCGGCCGTGTGGGCGGTCGTCGTGGTCGCCGTCGGCAGCGTCCGGCTGCTCCTGATCCGAAGCTATCGCCGCGCCGCCCCCAGCGGGGAGGAGCTGTTTCCGTGGCGACGGCGCTTCACCCTGCACGCGCTCGCCTACGGCGTGGTCTACGGCCTCGGCGTGTGGATGCTGTGGACGCCGCATCCGCTGGCGCAGCTCGTGGTGTTGCTGTTCCTGGCCTCGGTGTTCCTGGGCGGCATGCTGGGCCTCGCCGCCCACGTGCCCACCTGGGTGGCGTTCACGTCGCCGCTCCTCGTGGGGCTCGTGGTGCGCGTGCTCAGCAGCTCGGGTCCAATGCAGATCTACGCCGCCACGAACCTCTTGTTCTATGCGGCGGCGCTGTTCTTCGTGCGGCGCACCAACGCCATGCTGCGTCAGACGATCGCCATGCGCTTCGACAAGGAGCGGTTGCTCGAGGAGCTGCGCGAGGAGAAGCAGCTGGCGGAAGACGCCAACGCCGCCAAGAGCAAGTTCCTGGCAGCGGCCAGCCACGACTTGCGCCAGCCCCTCCACGCGGTGCGTCTGTTCCTCAGCGCCCTGAGCACCAGCAAGAGCGACGCCGAGCGGGGGGAGCTGCTCGACAAGCTCACCGGGGCCACCAGCGCCCTCGGGTCCCTGCTGGATTCCTTGCTGGATCTGTCCAGGGCCGACGCCGGCGTGGTGAAGGCGAGCCCCGGCGTGTTCGCCGCGCGCGGCGTCCTCGACGCCATGGAGCTCGAGTTCGCTGACGTGGCCCGCGCCAAGGGGCTGCGCTTCTCCGTGATGCCGTGCTCCGTGTGGCTCTCGACGGATCCGGAGCTCTTGACGACGATGCTCCGAAACCTGGTCTCCAACGCCGTGCGCTACACCGAGCGCGGCGGCGTGGTGGTGGGCTGCCGACGCCGAGAGCGCAGCGCGGTCATCGGCGTGTGGGATACGGGTCCGGGCATTCCCGAAGGGGAGCACGCGGCCATCTTCCGCGAGTTCCACCAGCTCGGAAATCCAGCGCGCGCGCGCCAGCTGGGCCTGGGTTTGGGGCTCGCCATCGTGCAGCGCTTCGCTCGCTTGCTCGGTCACGAGATCGTGCTGGCCTCGCAGCAGGGTGCGGGCTCCTTCTTCGGCCTCGAGGTGCCCCGCGTGGACCGCCGCCCTCCGCAGCCTGCGGAAACCCATACCGAACCGGTCTTCCTCGACGACCTGGAGGTGCTCGTGCTCGACGACGATCCGGACGTCGTCGCCGCGACGGAGGCGCTCCTGCGCCGTTGGGGCGCGACGCCCGCGGGACATTCCGATCCCGAGGCGGCCCTCGCGGCGGCGGAGCGGGCGCCGCCGGACGTGGTGATCACCGATCTGCGCCTGCCCGGCGAGCGCGACGGCTTCGCTTGGCTGGAGGCGTGCCGGCGCCGCCTCGGGTTCGACGTGCCCGCATTGATCGTCACCGGAGACACGGCCCCCGCGGTGCTCCTCGCCGCCTACCAGCAGGGGCTCGTGGTGCTGCACAAGCCGGTGGCGCCGGCGGAGCTTCGGGCCGCCCTCGGACGTTTCGCGACGAAGCGTTCGTGAGGTTCCGCGGCGGACCAACCCCCAGGGGCAGATGGATGTTGGTCCGGCGCGATGCCCGTCACGCCTCGGCGCGGGCCGCGACCTCGCGGGCGCGATCTTCACGTCCGAGCGCCAGCCACTGCGCGCCGGCCAGGGCGTAGAGCTTCCGCGCGCCGTCGGCGTGCCCCGCGGCTCGGGCTTCGTCGGCGGCAAAGCCGGCCATCAGCGGCAGATCGACGTCCACCAGCTGCGTCTCCGAGAGCAGCGCCTCGGCGTCCGCCAGGGTGCGATCCCAGGCCGGCCAATCGCGGGCGTGACCGAGGAGCGGCAGCTCCGAAAGGCGCACCAATGCGAGCCAGGGACGGCGGCCCTGCGCTTCGAGCTCTTGGGCGCAGCTCTTCAGCAGAGGGCCGGCGGCCGTGTGATCGCGGCGCAGCACCAACACTTGCGCCAAGTTCAAGCGCGGCAGCACCTGCGTCCCAGTGCCGATCGTCGCGAAGCGTTCGAGGGCCTCGCGGTAGTGCCGCTCGGCGCGGGCCAGATCACCATCGAGGCGCGCGATGTCGCCGAGCACGTTGTGACAGCTGGCCTGACCCCAGCGGTCGCCGTGATCGGCGAAGCGACGGAGGGCGGCCTCGGCATGAGCGCGCGCGTCGTCCAGGCGGCCGACTTGTTTCACGGCGTCGCTCAGGGTCAGATGGCAGCGCGCTTCGTCCAGCGGCAGCCCGGCGCGACCGTAGGCGGCGAGACCCGTTTGGGCGTGGACGACTCCGGCTTCGCTCTGACCGCGCTGGATGCACACGTAGGCCGCGAGGTTCTCGGCGCGTCCCACGAGCTCGTCGTCCGCCAAGGCGCTGGCCCGCGTGGCGGCTTCCTCGAGCAGCGCGGCAGCGCGGGTCATGTCCCCACGAGTGCGCTCGGAGTTCCCCCCTTCGAGCAGGGCGCGGGTCAAGACGCGCTCGTCGCTCAGGGCGCGGGCCGCGGTCTCGGCGCGGGCTGCCCAAGCGCTCGCGCCGGCGTAGTCGCCCTGCATCTGCGCGATGCGCGCTCGCGTGACCCAGACTTCCGCCTCCTGGGCCGGGGCGCGGGCCGCGCGGGTGGCGTCCAAGGCACACAGCAACGCCGCGCGGAAGTCGCCGCGCTGGATGAAGCGCCAGGCTCCGGCGAGCAGGGCAGGGAAGGCGCGCTCGAAGTCGTCGGCGCCGAGCCAATGGTGTCCGACGCGCTCGGGCAGCCCCTGGGGCTCGAGCAGGCGCGCGCAGGCCGCGTGGTGCTCGGCGAGACGTCCGGCATCCCGCGCGCGGAGCTCGAGGCTCTCCCGCAGCATGCCGTGCACGAAGGTGACGCGATCCGGCGCGCGGGGATCCGCCGTCAGGAGCTTGCGCGCGAGGAGCGCGTCCATGAGGCCGCCGCTGGCGGCAAGTCCGCGCTCGCGCAGCGCTGCGTGCCACTCGGACAGCTCCACGTGCTCACCCAGCACCGCCAGGAGCTCCAGGGCCGGCGCGTCGTCGGGGCCTCGCCCGGCCAGCACCTCGTCCAGGTGGCGATCCCAGATGCTGCGCAGATCTTCCGGGATGTCCACGTGGGCGCCGGCGGCGAGGGCGAGGCGACCGCCGTCGGCGACCAGCTCTCCCCGGCGGATCCACGCCCCCACCAGCTGGACCAAGAACAGCGGGTTCCCGGCGGAGCGACGCTCCACCTCCAGAGCCAGATCACCGGAGAGCCCCAAGAGCCCGCGGACCAACGCGGGCCATTCGCTCTCCGGCAGGGGCGGCACCGCGAGGGTGCACGTTTCCGGCGCGTGCAGCACGCGCTCCAAGAGCTCGGCTTCCACGGGACGCTCCGCGAGCGCTTCGTCGCGCAGCGTGAGCAGCACCAACACCGGCAATCCGCTGCGGTTCACGAGGTGCTCGGCGAAGCCGAGGGCGTCCACGTCCTCGTGCACGTCGTCGAGCCACAGCACCACCGGCCGTTCACGACACTCCCAGGCGACGATGCGCGCAGCCGCGGCGTGGCGCTCCGCCGGCGAGCGAAACACGACGCTGCCATCGGAGGGTGACAGCACCTCGCTCAGCGCGTCCGGATCCGGCTCCTGATAGCGCGCGCACAAGAGCTCCATGCGGGCGACGAGATCCGCGCGCGACAGATCCAGACAGCGCAGGTGGGCCCGGAGCTTGTGCCCGAGGTCACCGCGGGCGCCGATGGGCGTCATCACGCCCGTTTCGTGACCCAGCTGGCACAACCACTCGCACAGCCGGCTCTTGCCGGTGCCGGCGGCGCCGCGCAGCACCACCGCCCGCGGCGCGCGTGCGGCGTGCACGTCCGCGAGGGCCTGCCACAGCGTATCTCGCTCCGCCTCGCGCCCCGCGAGGGGAACCGGGCGCATGCCGTAGAGCCCGAGCCCCACGTCGTCGATCTCCCGCGGTCGGGGCGGGGGATCCACCGCGCGCCAGGGCGGGATCGGAAGCTCCACGGCGGCGGGCAGCTCGGTTCGGGCGCCAGCGGCCCGCAGCAGCTGTTCCACCACGCTCACCTCGGTGCGGGTGGCCGGCACCGTCACCTCGAGCTCTTCCAAGAGCGCCACGCCGCTCGGGATCAACGTCTCCAACCCCACCGCCGCCGTCAGCTCGGCTTCGGTGCCCTTCGCGTCACCCAGCTCTTGGAGGGCGGCGAGAGCATCGGCAGCGCGTCGGAAGCGCATCGCCGGATTGGTCTCCACCAGCTTCGCGATCCAAGCCGGAAGCCCCGCGGGTACCGCCGGCACTCGCGCCGGCGCGGGCCGATGACCGAGGCGCACCTGACCCCGGAGTAGCTTCAGCGCCACGCAGCCGACGGCATAGAGATCCGTCCACGGTCCCTCTTCTCGCAAGTGTCCGACGAGCTGCTCCGGCGCCATGTAGGCGCGGGTGCCGCCGGTGGGCACCGCCACGCTCGAGAGTCCCGGCGCCCGCGCGATGCCGAAGTCCGCGAGTCGGAGATCTTCGAGGTCGCCCGTGGGGAGCAGCACGTTGTTGGGCTTCACGTCCCGGTGCAGCACGCCGCGCGCGTGGGCGTGCCCGAGCGCTCTTAGCAGCGCTCCGAGCGCTCGACGGATCTCCGTCCAGCTCGCGAGCGGGGCGCGCTCCAGCAGGCTCCCGCCGCTGATCCACTCCATCACCAGGTACGGGCTGCCCGCCTCCAGCCGCCGTGAGCGCGCCGCCGTGGCTTCCGAGACGTGCCCGTAGTCGAAGACGCGGATCACGTTGTCGTGGTCGAGGGCCGCGACCGCCCGCACCTCGTTCTGGAAGTACCTCGAGAACACCGAGTCCTGCGCCGACGCCACGCGGATCACCTTCACTGCCACGGGCTTGTGCCCGCGCGTCGTCCGGCCCCGCCACACCTCGCCCATGCCACCGCGAGCGACGGGCTCCTCGAGCTCGAAGGGGCCGAGCGGGATCACACCCCAAGACTACCGCGTTTGGCTTGGGGGTTGGACGAGCTGGATGGGAGCGCGCCGGTGTGGTGGCTCGGTCAGCGCATCGTGCGCCGCCGTCGGGCCCGGAAGCTACTCGATGGCGCCGATGTTGGGTGAGCTATCGCGCGGCTTGCCGAAGAAGTCCGTGGTCGGAATCGTGACCGCCCCGTTCGAGCCCGTGCCTGCGTTCAAGAGCGGGCTGCCGGCCTTGGGCGTGAACATGTCCGGGGTGGGGTTCGACACCTTGGCGCCGCTCTGCCCCGGGATCTGGGAGAAGCCCGGATCGCCGCCCACCAGGTCGTGCGCGCCGTCCGTCCACTGACCCAGGGAGGTGCCGAAGAAGTTGTAGTCCCCGTGGTGCTCCGCCGCGTTGTAGCTGCCGCCGATGTGGGCGAAGTTGATGCTGAGGATCACGTTGTTGACCAGGTTCAGGTCCTTCACGTGCTTGCCCACGGAGAGCCCACCGTAGGCGCCTTGCTTCTGTCCCCACAGCACGTTGTTCACCAGCTGCACGCCGTTGGCGTCCTCGATGTAGGCGACGAAGCCGGTGTCGTAGCTGTACAGGATGTTGTTTGCGAGCAAGATGTTCTGGCAGTAGTCCGCAGCGCCGGCGCCCAGGCTATCCGCCCAGTTGCCGAAGAAGAAGGCGGAGGTGCTGGTCATGTCGTAAGCGAAGTTGCCGATGAACTCGCTGTCCTTCAGGGCGTAGATCTCGAAGCCGTCGCTGTGGCCGTTGTAACAGGGACCGCAGCCGCCGTCGGTTCCGCAGCCGTGCAGCGCGTAGATCGAGTTGCCGTGGAACTTGACGTTCTTGGAGCTGGTAATGCTCACGCCGTCGTCGGCGGCGTCGTGGATCTTGCAGCCGATCACGGAGACGCCGTCCCCCGTGGAGCTCATGCCGGTGCACGCTCCGGCGCTGTGCTTGCCGCCGCTCTTGGCGAAGGCGCCGTCCACGTCCACGTTGGCGAAGGTCACGTTGTTGCCGCCAATGTCGACCACGGTGCTCTTGAAGCTGCCCACGGCGCGGGTGGCATTGCGACCGTCGAAGTCCCAGTCCGAGGTCTTGAACTGCAGGGTCCCGAACTTGGCCTCGCCGCTCGCGTAGCTCGCGTCCCAGCCAGTGTCGGTGCCATGATCCGCGGCCGTGGCGCGCACCACGTGGATGAGCTGGCCGCCGGACGCGGCGTCGTCGAAGCTCACCGAGCCGTAGTCGCCGGCGGCCACGAAGTAGGTATGCCCGCGGGTGAGCTTGCTCGGTATGTCCGTGAGGGCGTTGTCCCAGTCGCTGCCGTCGCCGGAGCCCGTGGCGCCGGCGCGCACGAAGTGGCAATCGCCGTTGCACACCGTGGGCGGCGCGCCGCCCGTTCCGCCGCTACCCGCAGTGCCGCCGCTCCCCGCAGCACCGCCCGTTCCGCCTCCGCCGCTCCCCGCGGCGCCGCCGGTTCCGCCGCCGCCGCCGTCACCGGCCACGCCGCCCGATCCGCTTCCGCCGCCGCCGCCGCTACCGCTTCCGCCGCCGCTACCGCTGGCAGCTCCAGACCCGGATCCCCCGCCGGATCCGCCGCTCCCGTCGTCTCCGCCGCAGCCCGCCCCCAGGGCCAGCACCAGGACCGCTCCCAAGACGCCAACGCTCCGTCCTCGCATACTCCGAGCCTAGCCGAGCGCCGCTGGCGTGGGCCTTACCAAGCCTGCGCGGATCGTCTCCTGGGGGTTGGTTCGCCGCGGTTCCGCCACTGACGACCGCATTCTCCAGTGGCTCCCGAGGACCGCAGCCGCCGCAGGCGTCGCTGCTCCGGGCGGCCGCAAATGTTCGGATCTTCGTGAGCCGAGTGACGACGATCAAGACGCGTTGCGGCGTCGCACAAGCTGCTGACGTCAGCGTCAGTCGATGACGTTACCCTGGCGGCGTCATGGCAGAACGCACAGCGAGGGGCGCGCGCTTCGTCGGCATCGACGTGGGTGCGGAAACGGTGAAGGTGGTCGAGCTGACCCGCGACGGCGACGCGTTCGTGTGGTCGCGTCGTGTCAGCGTGGAGCACGACAAGGAACCCGGTCGCGCGGTGCTCGATGTGCTTGCCGACTTTGGCTGGGACGATCTCTCCGGCGCCAGCGTCGTGGGTCGAGCCAGCGGCGTGCTGGCGCTGCCCGCGGTTCCGACCAAGCGAGCCCAAGCTGCGGGAGCGCGCTTCCTGCTCGGTGACGGCGAAGCCACCGTGGTGAGCATCGGCGCCCATGGGTTCTCGGTGCTGGAGCTCAGGCCGAGCGGAGCGGAAGTGTTTCGCGAGAACTCGCGTTGCTCCCAGGGCACCGGCAACTTCCTGCGGCAGCTGGTGGAGCGCTTCGGGCTGGAGATCGAAGCCGCCAGCGAGATGGCCGAAGGCGTTACGGATCCGGCCGTTCTGTCCGGTCGCTGCCCGGTGATCCTGAAGACCGACATGACCCATCTGGCCAACAAGGGCGAAGCGCGGGATCGCATCGTGGCCGGTCTCTACGACGCCGTGTGCCAGAACGTGCAAGTCCTGATCAAGCCCGCCGTGTCTCCCCGGCGGGTGGCGCTGATTGGCGGCGTCGCGCGCTCGCGCCGGGTACGGGACAACTTCGCTCGCTTCTTGGAGCGACATGGCATGAGCCTCACGCCCACCGCGGGGGACGACGCCGTGTTCGTCGATGCTCTGGGCGCCGCGCTGGTGGCCGCGGAACGCCCCCAAGCCGTGCCGCCACGACGGCAGCTCATGGCGCCCGCGGTGCACGCGCGCTTCGACCGCCTGCCGGCCCTTTCCAGTCAGCTCTCGAACGTCACGCGCATGGAGCGTCCGGAGCTGCCCAGCGAGATCGACGGTCGTCGCCGCGTGATCGTCGGCTTCGACATCGGCTCCACCGGCTCCAAGGCCGTTGCTCTGGATTCCGTGAACCGGCAGGTGCTGTGGGAAGGCTACATCAACACCAACGGCGATCCCGTGGGTGCGGCCCAAACGCTGATGCGAATGCTCACCGAATCCCCGGTGCGCGGGCACGACCTAGTAGCCTTCGGCGCGACCGGAAGCGGCCGGGAGATCGTCGGGTCCCTGCTTTCGAACTGCTACGGGACGGAGCGAGTGTACGTCCTGAACGAGATCGCGGCACACGCCGAAGGGGCGCTATTCTACGACTCGAGCGTCGACACCATCTTCGAGATCGGCGGCCAGGACGCCAAGTACATCCGCCTCTCCGAAGGGCGCGTGGTGGACGCCGCCATGAACGAGGCGTGCAGCGCCGGCACGGGATCCTTCATCGAAGAGCAGGGACGGAAGATCGGCGGTGTGCGCAGCGTGGCCGAGCTCGGCCAGCAGGCGCTGGCCGCGGACGCCGGAGTTTCCCTCGGGCAGCACTGCTCGGTGTTCATGGCCGAGATCATCGACGAGGCCGTCGCTGCGGGTGTGGACACGGCGTCGGTGGTTGCCGGCATCTACGGCTCGGTGGTCCAGAACTACCTGAATCGCGTGAAGGGTGCGCGCTCCGTGGGGCAGGTGGTGTTCTGTCAGGGGATGCCCTTCGCGTCGGACGCACTGGCCGCCGCGGTGGCCCACGAGACCGGCAGCCGAGTGATCGTGCCCCCCAATCCAGGGACCGTGGGGGCTCTCGGGATCGCCCTTTTGGCGCACAAGGCCATGGGCGTGGACGTCGGGCAGGGCGTCGACCCCGAGCGGTTGCTGTCGGCCGAGGTCGTTCGGCGTGACACGTTCATCTGTCAGAGCAAGAAGGGCTGCGGCGAGCCCGGAAACCGTTGTCGCATCGATCGCGTGGGCACCCGCGTGGAGGGCAAGCTCGGTCGCTACACCTGGGGCGGGAGCTGCTCCCTATGGGACCGCGGGACGGGGAAGAAGAAGCTGCCGGATCGGACACCGGACCCGTTCCGGGAACGGGAAGCGCTGGTCTCGGCCATCGTGGCTCGCGTGAGCGAAGCGCGCGGCAACCCCAAGATCGCCGTCACCGACGAGTTCCAGCTCAAGAGCGTGTTCCCGTTCTTCGCGACGTTCCTGTTCGAGCTCGGTTTCGACGTCGTGTACCAGCCGAGCTCCGGCGCGAAGTCGCTCAAGCGGGGCATCGAAGAAGCGAACGTGCCCTGGTGCGCACCGATGCAGCTCTACCACGGGCTCGTGAGCAGCATGGCGGATCGCGACGTGGACTTCGTGTTCGCGCCCATGCTGCGGGAGATGCAGCACGTCACGCACGAGCCGCACGCGGTGGCCTGTCCGGTGGTGCAGGGCAGCCCGGACGTGCTGCGCCTCGACCTCGGAGAGGAGCGCGGCAAGCGGTTGCTCTCGCCCGTGGTCGACTTCGGCCCCGAAGGTTATGAATCGAAGGAGTTCTTGCGCAGCTGTCAGCGCGTGGCCGAAGCCCTCGGTGTGCCCGGCTTGTCGTGGCTCGGCGCCTACCAGCGCGCGAAGCGCGAGCAAGCGCGCTTCGATCGACAGTGCCTCGAGCTCGGCCGGCGCGCCCTCGAGTTCTGCCACGAACACGAGATCCTGCCCGTGGTCGTCTTGGGTCGGCCCTACACCGTCTACAACGGCGTGCTGAACTCCAACGTCCCGCCGCTCCTGCGCGAGCAAGGCGCCTTGGCCATCCCCATCGACTGCTACGAGGTGGGGGACGACGTGCCGACCTTCACCGGCGTGTATTGGGGCCACGGCCAGCGCAACCTACGTGCCGCCCATCAGGTCCGGCGTACGCCCGGGCTCTACGCCATCTGGTGCAGCAACTACTCGTGCGGGCCGGACAGCTTCAACCTGCACTTCTTCTCGTACACCATGGCCGGCAAGCCCTTCGCGGTGATCGAGACCGACGGCCACTCCGGTGACGCCGGAACCAAGACACGCATCGAGGCGTTCTTGCACTGCGTGCGCGAAGACCTCGAGCGCCAGGAAGGAGCGGGGGTCGAGAATGATCTCACGCGCGTGGCGCGGCAGCCGCACTCCCTCGGGGACATCCAGGCACGGCGTGAACGGTTGCTGATCCCGCGCATGGGCGAGGGGGCCGAGGCCCTGGCAGCGTGCTTGCGGGGCGCCGGCGTGGACGCCGAGACGCTGCCCATGCCCGACCGCGAGGCGCTGCGGATCGGCCGCCGCCACACCTCGGGCAAGGAGTGCTCGCCGATGACCATCACCCTGGGCAGCCTGCTGCAGCGGGTGGAGAGCGAGCCCGACGAGCGTCAGCGCTTCGCCTTCTTCATGCCCACGGCCGACGGACCGTGTCGCTTCGGCGTGTACAACATGCTCCACCGCATCGTGCTCGAACGCCTCGGCGCGAGCGACCGCGTCCGCATCTGGTCCCCGGCGGACAACGACTACTTTGCCGGGATCCCTGCGGGCTTCTCGGCGCTGGTCATGACCGGCTTCGCTGCCCACGACGTGCTGGAGGCGGCCCTCTTGGACGCTCGGCCGCGGGAAGCCGAGCCCGGCGCGGCGAACGCCATCTTCGCGCGCTACCGCCACGAGCTCTTGCAGCGGCTGGAGCAAGCGGGAAGCGGCGACCTCGGTGTCGGAGCGGCGTTTTGGCAGGTCGTCTCGGGTCAGCTCTTCGGCTGCCGGGACATCCTGGAGCGCGCAGCAACGGAGCTTCGGCGGGTGCGCGTCCGCCCGGCGCCGCCTACGGTGCTGATGGTGGGTGAGATCTACGTGCGCTGCGATCCGTTCGCGAACGACTTCGTGATCGAGAAGCTGGAGCAGCGCGGCATCGGCGTCCGCTTCGCTCCCTTCACGGAGTGGCTCGAGTACACGGATCACGTCTTCACCTCGAAGGGCGCCAAGGCGAGCCTCCCCGCGCGCCTGTCGTCCTGGGCTCAGAGCCGGATCCTGGAGCAAAGCCACGCCGCCGCCGGTCGCATCTTGGGCTGGCCGGAGCGCACCAGCGTCCGGCAGATCTTGGACGCGGCGAAGCCCTACGTGCGTGAAGACCTTTCCGGCGAAGCCGTGCTCACGGTGGGCGGACCGGTGCTCGAGTGGCACGAGGGCCACATCGACGGCGTGGTCAGCACCGGACCTCTCGAGTGCATGCCCAACAAGATCGCCGAGGCGCAGTTCTTCCACGTCACCGAGCGCGAGGGACTTCCGACGCTCACCCTCTCGGTGAACGGCGATCCAGTGGATTCGGCGGTGCTCGATGGCTTCGCCTTCGAGGTGAAGGAAGGCGTCCGGCGCCGAACCCAGCGCATCGCCCCCGAGCCGCTCCGGCAGAAGCGACGCTTGCGTGTCCTTCAGGGCGAGAGCCGCTCAGGGCCCTCTTTGGCGAGCGACTGCTCGATGACCGCCGAGTAGGGTCGGGCACCGCTAATGCTCGCTACAAGTGTTCGCCGAGCGCCGGCGGTGGATCTGGGATGCACGTGGGCATGGTATCGTTGCGCGCATGTCTCTCGTCATGGACCTGGGATTGAGCCGCTACTTCAGCAACGAAGAGGACCGGACGGCAGCCATCGAGCGTCTGGTGCGGGACGGTCATGCGCGTCGTCTCCGCGAGATCATCTTCAAGAAAGGGAACGACGTCGACCGCATCTTCGAAGCTGCGCGCGACGGCGACCAAGTGGTCACGCGTTGGCTTGCAGCGGAGGAGGTGGCGCCAATCCAGGAAGCGGTCCGTCACGCTCTACGTGACGACACCTACATCACGTTCAGCTTTCGAGAGCTCGACGAGGTCTACCACATCGAATCGCTCCAGAACCTCGCCTTCAACCTCCAGAACGACCCAGGGTTCGGCCGGGTGACGGTGAATCTGGCGGACGGCGTCAGTGCGCATGCCACACATGTCAAACGCTCCGAGCGGGATTGGCAAGACGTGGACGACCGCGCCTGGGTGGCGTGCGAGTTGCACTACATCGTGAAGACCCACGATCTGATCCTGCACAGCGAGTGAGCGCGACGACGCGGCGAGGTTGGTCCGCGTGGTTCCGCGGCGGGCCAACAAGAAGATGCTACCGGGGGGGGAGCTGACGGCGCGGAGCAGGTGCTCGTGAGCGACGGCGCACCGCCAGGACCGCTGCGTTACTTCGGCGGGTGCTGAGCCACGGAGCAGGCGATGACTTGCTGGTCGTTCGTCGAGGTCGCGGGCGAGCACGTGTAGTACACGGTGTGCCCGCAACCGCTCGCGAGCTGCACCGTCATGTTTTCGTAGCCCTTCCTCGATTCGTCCTGGCGGCGCTTCCACTCGGCGAGCCGCGCGGGATCGGCTGCGACCTCCGCCGGCGGCGCAGGGGGCGTCACCTGCAGATCGTAGGCACTGAGATCGTGCCGCGTCTCGACGGTGACGCTCGGCGCGGGACAGCTGTTCGCCTTCGAGAACTCCTCCTTCGCCTGCGCCGCGTGTTGCTGGTCCCTGCCTCCGCCCTGGCACCCGGCCGTGAAGACAGCCAAGGCGAAGAGACCAATGAAGGAAACGCGCGTTCGCTTGGTGATGGCCGCTTCGAGCATGCCGCCCAAATCTACCACGATCGTTTGCGAGAACCGTGCAATCGCGTGTGGCGCGGCAACTCCGTCGCGCGCGCCGACGCGCCGCCGGGTCCCGTCGCCGGCGCTACGGGAAGCGGTCATCCACCGAGGAGTTCTTCGCCATCCCCTGCATCGAGCGCAGGATGTCGGCGAGCATCGCCGACACCTGCTTGACCTTCTCGTCGTACGCAGAGAAGGCTTCTGCCGCCTGATCGCGCCGAGATTTGGCCTTCTCGCTCTGGCTCTCGGTTTCCGTGATGGTGTTTCCCATGCCGTTCCGGTCCAGCTTCTTGTTCTTGGATGAGTCCACATGGACTGATTGGAGCACGGCCCAATCCACCTCGGTCTCACCCTCGGCCGGCGCGGACTTGTAAGCCTCGAGCAGCGCGACCTTGCGAAGCGCGTACACCCGGCTCAGGAGCTCCGCCATCCCCAACTCGTACGCCGCGCCATCCAGCGCCGGCGCTTTCACCAACACGGCTTGGCGCGCCACCCAGCGCTGCACGTCGCCGTGCTCGACGCTGCTCAGCGGCTTTTGCTTCGTGGTGGCGAGAAACTTTCCGTACGCCGCTAGGGCATCGGCCTTGCGCCTGTTCGCGAAATGGCTCGCGGTCAGCTGGAGCAGCTTGAGCTGGGCTACCGTTGGGGTGCGCGGCAGCTTCCGCGCCAAGCCGACTCGCACCACCGTCACCTGAGCCGTCGTCAGCTTGCCGGCCAGCTTGAGCTTGGCCGTGGGCTTCGGGGCCAGCTTCGGCTGCGCGCCGACGGGCGCGGCCCCGAGCGCCAAAAACAGAGAAAGCCCTACCACTCCAGAGAATACGCGTCGCATTCGCGCAGCCTAACAAATCCCCGGGTTGATTGGGTATGGGCGGCGGTGGGATTGCACAGGATGTGATTGTTTGGGGGTTGCCGGCACGACGCGGGCACGGCTTGAAGCCAGCTGGCGAGAGAGCGCGCACACCTCGGCGCCCGCGCAGCTGGTGCCGGCGAAGAGCTCGGCGGCGGAGCGGCGCAGAGCGGGCATGCGGAACAACGGCGGTGCCCGCGCGGGCGCGATGGGCGGCGGGTTCGGGTGTTCGCCGATGTTGCGGAGGAAGCGCGCGACGCTCTCGGCGGCGGCGATCAGTGCGCGAAGCACGAGGCGGGAGCCGCAGTGCGCAGCGCTCGAGATCGACCTGGAACGTGCGGCGGAGCAGCTCGCGCCAGGGGTAGCCGGAACAATGAGTCGGGGGCTTGGTGAGCGGCCTGGGCTCCGGGGAGGGCTCCAGCGCGGCATCGATGAGTGGGTGGCCGTGGTCGCAGGCTTCGTCCTTCGAGTCCTTCGAGTCGGCCTCGGGCGGCGGCGGCGGAACGCGGTCGTACATGCACGCGGGCAGCACCGGCGGCGCCGGTGGGACGAAGCCCGCAGTGGGCGCGAGCTTGCCGAGCCGAACGCTACTCGCCACAACGATGCTCGGGAACGTGGTTGTGGGGAGCAATGGCTGACCCTTTGGCCGGCACGACTCCTCCCAGAACCGGCTGTGGTGAGCAATGAGCTCGTTGGCGGACGCGAGGAAGACCCGGACCTGCGACAAGTCCTGGCTTCGTAGAGCGCTCTAGACGTATGCTGCGACCGCAGCTCGCAACGTGGCCGGCTGCGACACAACGGGTCTTCGAGGCTTCGGGATTCAGGTGGGAGGTGGCATGTGTTGAACCGAGTGCAGGCGTGGGGATGGGTTTGCATGCTGAGTGGCGCATTGGTCGCGATCGCATGCGGGAGTGACGACGGCGGCGGCGGCTCCGCAGACTCCGGCACCGGCGGATCCAGCGGCTCGGCTGGTTCCAGTGGCTCGTCCGGCGGCGCTGGCGCGTCCGGGCAGAAGTGCTGGATCGACTCCAGTGACGACCGAGTCTGCAACTGCGACAACCCGCCTCGACCCGACGCAAACTCGACCGAGTGCAAGTACCCAGCGAACGGCGCCGACATTTGCTGCTACGCGGGCACTGGCACCTCCACAGGGGCGGCGATCTGCAACTGCGCAACCAAGGTGATCCCAAGCGAAACGTGCGATGACTTGGCCGCCAAGATCTCCGGCACCATCTGCGACGGTGCGTGCACCTCAGTGCCTTCGTGCCCCGGAAGCATCTGAGCGGACGTGCCCTGGGACGCATCCGTCGGGGTTGGTTCGCCGCGTGGTTCCGCGGCGAACCAACAAGAAAATGTTACCGGGCGCGGGAGGTGACGGCGCGGAGCAGGTGCTTTTGAGCGACGGCGAACACCGCCAGGGCCGGCGCGCTGAGTAGCACGTTGCCGGCCATCACGATGTGCCAGCGGACGCCGGTGCCTTGCTCGCGCAGGAGCGCAATGCCCAGGGGCAGCGTGCGCACGGCGTCATCCGTCGTCATCACCAGCGGCCAGAAGTAGTCGTTCCAGTGGAACACGAAGGAGAACAGGAAGAAGCTCACCAGCGTGGGCTTGAGCAGTGGCGCGAGCAGACCGAACACGATGCGAAGCTCGCTGGCGCCGTCCATGCGCGCGGCTTCGATGAGCGAGTCGGGCACGCTGAGCAGCGCCTGACGCACCAGGAACGTGCCGAAGGCGCTGACGCCGAAGGGCAGCACCAAGCCCGCCATGGTGTTCACCAGACCCATCTTGGCGAGCATGCTGAAGACCGGGACGAAGCGGACCTGGGCGGGGATGAGCAGCGTGGCGACCACCAGGCCGAAGGCGAGACCGCGCCCCTTGAAGTTGAGCTTGGCCAGGGCGTAGCCCGCGGGGAGCGCGACCGCGATCTGCAGCGCGCTGATGGCCAGTGCCATCACCGTCGTGTTCCAGAAGTAGCGCGCCAGGGGCATGGACTCGAGCACGGCGGAGTACGCTTCCAGCGACAGGCCCGAGGGCAGGGGAGCCGTCGGCGCGCGCACGATCTCCGGCAGCGTCTTGAAGCTGGTGGAGAGCATCCAGGCGTAGGGCAGGAGCCACACCAGGGCGACCAACGCCAGCAGCGTGTTGATCCAGATCGGGCTCGCTGCACCTGCGCTCCGGGAATGCGCCCTCATGCGGCCCCCTTTCGGCGCCAGGCCAAGAGCTGCAGCACCGTGAGCACCAAGAGCAGGCCGAAGAACACGACCACGAGGGCGTTGGCGCGGCCCACGCGCAGGTTCAAGAACACCTGCTCGTAGATGGCGTACACGAACACCGTGGTGGAGCGCACCGGGCCGCCTTGCGTCATCACGCGCACGACGTCGAACACCTGGAAGCTCACGATCAGGCTGGTGGTGCCCACGAAGGCCGTGGTCGGTCGCAAGAGAGGCCAGGTGACGTTCACGAAGCGCTGCACGCGGCCGGCGCCGTCCAGCGCGGCGGCCTCGTAAAGAGAGCCGGGAATGTCCTGCAAGCCCGCCACGAACAGCACCATGGAGTACCCGGCGATCTTCCAGATGGTGACGCCGGCCAGGGTGTACAGCGCCACGTGCGGGTCGCCGAGCCAGTTCTTGGTGGGCAGCCCGAGACCGCGGAGCGCCGCGGAAAAGATGCCGGCGTCGGCGTCGAGCACCCACAAGAAGAGGAGCGCCACGCTGACCCAGCTCACGACGTAGGCGCTGAACACCGCGCCCCGCACGAAGGCGGCGAAGGGCCCCGGGCGATTGAGCGCCAGCGCCATGCCGAGGCCGAGCACCATGGAGCCGACCACCACCACCACGCTGAAGGCCAGCGTCGTGGTGAAGGCGTGCATCAGCTCGCCGCTCTGGGACAGCGCGGCGTAGTTGTCGAGGCCGACATACTTCGGCGGCGTCAAGAGGTCCCACTGGTACAGCGACAGGTACGCCGCGTTCAGCAGCGGATAGAAGAAGAACAGCGCGAGGAGCAGCGCCGTGGGCGCCATCATCCAGTACGGATCCAGAGGCCGCCGCGGTCGCATCAGCGCATCCCCCGGGCGAGCTCGCGGGCCCGCTGCATCACGGCTTGGGCGCTCTCACCGCCGAGCACGGCGCTCTCCAAGCGGGGTTGTACGATCTCGCGCTGCACCCGGAACAGCTCCGGCGACCACGGCCACGGCATGGCCACGTCGAGCTGATCGAGGGCCACGCGATCGTTCGGGTGCTTCTGATAGTAGCCCTCGCCCTCGAGCTGCTTCACGGCGGCGCGGGTCACCGGCATGTAGCCCGTTTGCGTGCTCCAGGCGATCACCTGCGCGGGCTCGTGCATGAAGCGCAAGAAGGCCCAAGCCGCGGCCTTCTGCGCGTCGGGTGCGCCCTTCAGGAGGATCCAGTGCGTGCCGCCGGTGGGCACCGCCCGCTGCTTCTTCTCGGGCAGGGGCGCCGCGACCACCTTGAAGGGGGCGTTGTCCTCCAGGTATTTCAAGAACGCCGTCGACGTCCAGATCATCGCCGTGCGGCCGGCCAGGTAGTCCTGGTTGGTCTGCTCCCAGGCGTTGTAGTCGCGGCCGGGCGGCGGCTTCATGCTGCGCTCGGCCACCATCGTCTTCCACAGCTCCAGCGCCTCCACGCCGGCTTCGCCGCCCAGGGAAACGGTGCCGTCGGCCTCCACTACGCGACCGCCGGCCTGACCCGTGAGGGCGGTCCAGAACCACCAATCGATGGGACAGCCGAAGCCGTGGCGCTTGTCGTTCGAGAGAGCGCGAGCCGTTTCTCGGAGCTCGGTCCAGGTCTTCGGGGCGGACAGGCCGCGCTCCGCGAACAGCGGCCCGTTGATGTAAGCGATGGGCGTCGAGCGATTGAAGGGCAGGGTCATCAGCGGGCGATCGCCGCCGCCGATCCAGCTGCCGTCTTGGCCGAGGGCGGGGATCACGCCGAGCTCCTTGGCACCAGGATAGCCGTCCAAGTGCTCGAGCACGCCCGCGCTCGCCAGATACGGCACCACCTCGCCGACCACGTGACTGAGCGCCGGCGCTGCCTTCGCCGCGATGGCGGTGCGCAGCTTGGCCAAGCCCTCGAAGTAGTCGCCCTGATACACCGCGGAAATGAAGTAGTCGCTCTGAGTCTGGTTGAAGCGATCCACCAGGGACTCGAGCACCTTGCGATTCCGCCCGCCGTAGGTGAACCACAGGCTCGCGACCTGGCGTCCGGGCGGCACGCGGCGGTCCGCGCACCCCGCGAGGGCCAACGCTTGCAAGAACGTGCGGCGCTTCACAGTGCGCGCCCCGTGCCGCGATCGAACCACACGACGTCGGACGCGTCGAAGGCGAAGGGCACGGTGCTGCCCACGGCGGGCGCCTCGAAGCCGGGGACCCGCGCTCGCACGGTGACGCCGCCGGCGTCGAGCTCGAGGTGGCTCTCGCCGCCCAGGAGCTCCACCACGGTCACGCTGCCCTCCGCGCGCACGCTACCGCTCGCCTCGGCGCCTACGCGCACGTGCTCCGGGCGCACGCCGAGCAAGAGCTCGGCTCCGCTCGGCGCGTCGAGCTCGATGCTGCCGGCCCGTGCGCGGCCGTCGCTCGCGTCCGCCTCGAGCAGGTTCATCGGCGGGCTGCCGAAAAACGCAGCGGCAAACGCGGTCTCGGGTCGCTCATAGATGTCTCGGGGCTTGTCGATCTGTTCGATGCGCCCGGCCCGCAAGAGCACGATGCGATCCGAGAGCGTCATGGCCTCGGCTTGGTCGTGGGTCACGTACAGCGCCGTGACGCCCAGCCGGCGCAGCAGCTTCCCGAGCTCCACCCGAAGCTCCGCCCTCAGGGCCGCGTCCAGGTTCGAGAGCGGCTCGTCGAACAGGAACACCGCGGGCTTGCGCACGATGGCGCGTCCCATGGCCACGCGCTGTTGCTCGCCGCCGGAGAGCTGCGCCGGCCGGCGATCGAGGAGCTTTTCGATGCCGAGCAGCTCCGCCGTCTCGGCCACGCTCTTGTCCCGCTCCGCCGCCGGCACCTTCCGCATCTTGAGCGGGAACGCCATGATGTCGCGCACCTTCATGTGCGGGTACAGGGCGAAACCCTGGAACACCATCGCCACGTCGCGCTCTTGCGGCGGCACTTTGGCCACATCGCGCTCGCCGATGCGAATGCTGCCGGCGTCGGGCACGTCGAGCCCGGCGATCAGCCGCAGCGTGGTGCTCTTGCCGCAGCCGCTGGGCCCCACCAAGCTCACGATCTCTCCCGCCGCCACCTCGAGATCCACCTGATCGACGGCGGGCTTTTCGCTATCCGGAAAGTGCCGGGTGAGCCCCTTGATCGAAATCGCAGACGCCATCCGCGCTCGTTTCTAAAGCGTGTTGACAGTTTCTGCCGACACCGCCCTTCTCGGGCGTCGGGCACAGGCCCTTCCTGCTTCGACGAGGGTAGTTTCGCGGACCACCACGAGCGACGGTTCGCCAGAGCTTCCCTCTCCACAAGCGTTTTGCGTCTCCGCGTGCTTCGCGGCGACGGGAGGCCAAACCTCCAATTCATGCAGCCTACTAGGACCTGAACACATGTCAAGCATTATCCTCAGCGAGGCAGGATTTCGTCGTCAATCCCAATCCAGAAACTCTCAACAGACTCTAAGGAGAAACCCGCGAAAGGTCCAAGCAACAGCCGTGAGACCGCGGGATTGCGGGTGTATTTGGTTGGTCCGGCGCGAGCCCCGGCGCGGCCCGCTGCGCCGGAAATGTAAGCGGCATTACACGTCGAAGTGGTCCGAGCTACCAGGGCCACGCGTGCTCGAACGGCGATTGCTGCTGGTGTCAGTTAGGTTCCCGCAGTGCGCGTTCAGAGCGGGGAGATCATGCGCCCGCGTGTGTTGTTGCTGGTGTCGGGATCGGGCACTGAGCCGGCTGGTCCTTCGAGTCGACACGACGCATAGAACGTGGCCCTGGGCAGGACCTTCAGCGTGAACGAGTGGAGCTGTGCTTTCCCGGTCTTGACGTTGATCGTCTTCGTTTCTTCGGTCGCCTTCGGGCCCGTGCTGCTGGAGGCGCGGAGGGTGCACGTCAGCTTGGCGTTCGTCACGTCCCTGGTCGTTTGCACCTCGACGAGCATGTAAGCCATCTTGTCGTGGATCGGTCCGGTGTGAGCGGTGGGCGAGTTGCTGACCTGCGGATAACCGAACACGACGGCCAGATCCGCGCCCGGCATGATGCACTCCGAGCTCTTGCAGTTGCCGCTCGCGCAGTCGCTGCCGAAGATGCAGTAGTCCCCGGTGGTGGCCTTGCCGTCCTTCGTGCGGCAACGTCTCGGTGCGTTGTTGCTACACCAACCGTTTTCGCACGAGCAGTCTCCACTGATGCAATCCGAGTCCGCCTTGCAGGAGTCGCCGAGCACTCGCTGGGGGCCCGTGACCAAAGCGTGAGTCCAGCGAATGTTCGGAGGGTCGCTGCAGCTCCACAACTGGAGCGCGGCCCCTTCCTTGGCGTTGCCCTTGGGGTAGCTGAGACACTTGGCGGGGTTGGCCTTGGGGCGGATCCGCAGGGCGCCGCCGTGCGTCTCCGCCACGCTCCAGAGCTGGTTCGCCTTGCCCTTGCACGCCCACAGATGGACCGGGTTGCCGTCATTCGTGTGGGCGTACTTCGTGCTCAGACACTTGCTCTTGTCGCTCGCCAGCACGATGGTCCCGGCGGAGGCGTCATAGATCCAGTCCTCGTTGGGGCTGACCTTGCAGCTCCACAGCTGGATCGGGTTGCCGTCCTTCGTGTGGTTGAACTTCTTGGCGACGCACAGCTCGGAGTTCACCAAGCGAATGTGCAAGTTGGGCGGAGCACTCGTCGCTCCCGTGGTGGCTACCACGAGGACAGGTGCCAGAAGCAGCGCCACCCTCACGCTGTCGATGAGCTGCATGATTCACACGATGGGCCCGCGCCGGCGGTCCGCAATTGTCATCGATCAACAGGGCTGACCGCTGACGGTCACTCCACTGCGGGCGGCGTGAACACGCGGAACGTCTGCTGCTCCCCGGCGGCGATGTAGATCTGTTTTTCGGGCATGGTGTTGATGGCATCCGGGAAGGTGAGCGTCGTCGCGCAGCCATTGACGCCGGCGCTCGAGGCCACGCCCACCAGGGTGAGCTGGTTCTCGCCGGGCGCGAGCATCAACGTGATGGGCGGCGTCGGCTTTCCCGACTGGGGCAGCTCCAAGCTGTCGATCTGAGCCACGCCGTTCACGAGCAAGCTGACGGTGGGGGCCTGGGACATTTGGATGAAGATGTTGGCGAGAGTCACCTGTACCGGTCGCTCCTTGCTCGACCCTTTGGTGATCACCAGCTCGCCGGAGGGCGTGGCGGTCGTGATCAGGGTGTCGTCGCGCTGCGTGAACACGTCGCCGTCCTCCACCACCAGGCCGTGGGTGATGGAGACGCTCTCGTAGCCCGGCCGGTTGAGGACCATGAGCAGGGGCTTCTGCTGCCAGCGGTAGGCGTTGCTGATCAGCGTGAGCGGTCCTTCTTTCACGCCTGCTGGGAAGGCGGCAGGGCCGCTGACGCCGATCTCGTCGTCGGCGTAGTACAGACCTGCGGTCACGTCCTTCATGAAGTCGGGAGCGGAGCTGGCGTCCGCCTCGATGGGCTCGCTGATCTCGAAGTCGATGATCCACGTCGTGCTCTTGAGCGCCAAACCGAAGACCGGGATCAGTGACATCAAATCACCAGCCGTCAGCGTGTAGGCGGCCATGTTGACCTGGAGCTTGGCTTCGTGGAGCGCGTCCGTGGAGCCCGCCAACTTCTGCAAGGCGTTGTCGATGCCCTTACCGGCGGCCACTGAGCCGATCTTCTGCAGCATGTTGAGCAGGTTGTCGGAGATCTCCTTCAACAGCTGTTCCGGCGCCTTGCTGGTCTTGTTCAGCTGCTTCCAGAGCAAGGCCACGCGGTCCCCGAGGGCGCCCTTCTCGATCAGGCCCTGGAGCAACGCCGAGAGCCCTGCCTCCAGCGTGGCGCCGGCGATGTTGGACAGGCCCGACTGCGGCCGGAAGGTGCCCCAGTACACCCACTTGGCCCGGCGGTTGTCGTACAAACGCTTTTGGTCGTGCGCCTCGAGCTCGAACAGATCCGTGGGAATGAAGCTGTCGATGGCGAACTTCATGAGCCCGAAGGCGACCGTGACCGGGGCGGAAACGGTGAGCCCGCCGCCTCCGGTGAGGGCCGCCGCGAGGTTGATGACGTCGAGAGCGTCGCCCGCCACGTGCAGACCCATGGCCATGAAGTCCAGCGTGTAGAACACGCGGTGCACCGGATGTTTCAGGCGGTCGGCCAGCGTCAGGAGCGGCTGCTGGGTGGTGCCGAGGTCGCCAATTACCTTGGCGCTGACGGGTTGTTCGATCTCGCGAAAGAAGCGGGTGAGCTCGGTGTTGAAGAGCAACGCCTGTAGCGCTCGCTCGTCCTCGTCGGAGAGCGCGTCGTATTGCTCTCGGGCGAGCGCCGCGATGCTCTTTCCCGCCGTGGTCAGATCGCCGAGAGCAGCGATGCCGTCGCTGCCCGCCGTCTGCTGCAGGAACTGTCGGTAGGCGGGATCCTCGTCGAGCCATACCGCGCCCACGGTCTCCGTCAGGGCCGCCACGCCCGCCTCGAGCCGCAGGGCGGCTTCGGCGCGCGGCATGCGTCGGTTGGGGACGAAGATGGTGATCGGCAGCTGCCCGGTGCGGCGCGCGTTCTCCGAACCGAAGCCGATCAGATACTCGCGTGCCTGCGCCAGAGGCAGGAACGTGGACAGCTCGATCACGTCATCGGCGTTGGAGTCGGGGTCGTCGCCCTCTTCCACGACACGGACCCGGGGGCTCAGCAGGGCGACGTCGTTGACGTACAGGACGATGTCCGTCAGCGGGATGTCCACGTTCTGCACGAGCACGCTGAGTCGCTTGCCGGGCTCGAAGCGCGAGCTGGAGGGCCGCTCCATGGGCCAGTCTCCGGCGATGATCTTCGGGCCCTCGGCGTCGTCGCCGGAGCTCGTATCCAGACAGCCGCCGAGCAATGGCACGCAGAGCGCCAACGCCAATAGCGCCAAGCGCAGCAACACCACCTCTCGCACTCGATACCTGCGTCGCCCCTCACACATACGCCCACCTTTTTCCCTCTCCGCCACGCGCACTATTTCGAACAATGCACCAGGGCGACGGCGGATTCCCGACAAACCGTCAGTCGAGGGGCATGGACAGGCCCATCTCTTGGCGCATGTGGAGCAGCGCCTCCGCGTTGCCCAGGGCGTCGTCCACGGGGTCGTGGGTGTGGGCGGTCTTCCGCAGGTGCTTGAAGTTCTTGGTGACGTCCTTGACCAGGCCCTTGTACAGCGAGCCCAGGTTCTGAGAGCTGAAGCCGAAGGGGTTTTCACCGAGGAAGTGGTGGAAATACCAGTTGATGAACTGCCAATCGAAGCCGTTGTTGTCGGCGATGAAGATCTTCCGACCCGGGCACTCCTTGGCGAGCCAGTCGGAAAAGCGCTGCATCTCCGCGCTTGGGTCTGCGAAAGCGAGGGTCTCTTCTCGCGAGAAGCCGCTCACGGCCAGGGCCTCGGGGACGAAGCGATCCGAGATGGGTCGCAGCTTGCCGTAGAAGGTGCGCGAGAGGTCTCCGTCCACCACGACGGCGCCAAAGCAGACCATGGAGTAGTCACCGGGGATCGGGCCGTCGGCCTCGATGTCGACCATCACGTACGTCATGGCCGAAGCGAGCCACGACGGGGGGTGGGGCGCCATGGGCGTCGGGCCGCGAGGTTCCGCGGCGAGGCGACATTCAAGAAAAAAGTCGCGTAATGGCAAGCACTTAGCGTCCTGCCGCGCTCGCGAGTCACGGAATTCGGTATATGGGCCGTCCCGTTGCTGACACGAGTTTCGAAATGGCTCCTCGTGGCGCTGGTGAGCATCGCCGGCTGCGACGAGCACTCCGATCACCCGGGCCAAACGTCCGCGCCGGCGGCGAGCCAAACGTCCGCGGGTCCGGCGGCGTCGGCGAGCGGCCAAACGTCCGCGGGTCCGGCGGCGTCGGCGAGCGGCCAAACGTCCGCGGGTCCGGCGGCGTCGGCGAGCAGCCAAACGTCCGCGCCCGCGGCCAGCGTGGGGCACTGCCCCGAAGGCATGGCGTGGATCGCCGGCGGCCCGTTCCACATGGGGAGCGACTCCCCGGAGGCGGCGCCGGAAGATCGCCCGCGCTTCGAGACCGAGGTGGCCGGCTTCTGCATGGACATCACGGAAGTCACGGTGGACGCCTACGCGGCGTGCGTGAAGAGCGGCAAGTGCGAGGCGGGGGAGAACGACCGCCGCTTTTGCAACGTGCGTTACCCCGACCGCGGGGATCATCCCATCAACTGCGTCACCTGGTATCAGTCGAAGGCCTACTGCGAGGCCCAGGGCAAGCGCCTGCCGCTGGAGAGCGAGTGGGAGTTCGCGGCCCGGGGCGGCAGTGAGTACCGCACGTACTCCTGGGGCAACGAGAGCCCCGACGGCCGCACGTGTTGGAAGCACGTCGGCGGCTCGTGCAAGGTGCGCTCGTACGATCCCGGCGCGTTCGGCCTGTATGACATGACCGGCAACGTGTGGGAGTGGGTCGACGACTGGTTCGGCGAGCTCCCCTGGCCGCCGGAGCACAGCCAGGTGAAGAGCTACCGCGGAGGCAGCTGGAGCCGGCGCTTCGAGAAGTGGATGAGCACGCGGCTCCGCAATCGCTACGGGCCGAAGAAATGGGGCTCGCACTTGGGCTTCCGCTGCGCGCTCACTCCGAAGGACGTGAAGTGTCCCTTCGGTCGTACCGAAGATCAGAGCCGCTGCCAGTTCGGCGTGAAGAGCATGGGCTGCCCGGCGCAAGAGAGCTGGAACGGCGTGCGCTGCGCGCGGGAGGGGGAGCCCGAGTGTCCCGAGGGCCGCGTGAAGAAGCCGGGGCACGGCTGCAGCTTCAAGGAGCCGGTGGGGGGGCCCGCGCCGGAGGTCGAGAGCACGCCCGTGACCCGCAGCCGGAGCCCCGAGTTCGACGCGGACTGCCTGCAGAACAAGCCGGGACGGCCGCACTCCTATCGCTACGTGGGGGGGACCCACGCCAAGCGCAACCACGTCAGCGCGCAGGCGGGCTGCTCCAATCGTGACGTGGGTGTGGGATGGAACTCGACGTGCTGTCCATGAAGTGGCTTTCGGCGTTGCTCTTCACCGCGTGTGCTTCCTCCGCGCCTCCGCCCGAGAGCGCGCCGCCGCCGCCGTCACCACCGGTGCCCGCGCCCGTAGCCCCGCCCGTCGTTGCTGACGCGGGCACGCCCACGCCGGAAGCCAGCGCGCCGGAAGCCGCCGCCGTGGAAGCGGAGGCCAGCGCTCCGTTGCCCTTGCCGGAGGGCACCACGGTGCTGCACATCGGCGACTCCATGGCCGGCGCCCTGGGCATCGAGCTCAACAAGGCGCTGAAGGCTCAGGGTGTGCACGGCGTGCTGCACTTCAAGACCGCGAGCTTCATCCCCACCTGGGCGTGGAGCAAGGAGCTGCCGCTGTACCTGGCGCAGACGAACCCGGACTTGGTGCTCATCACCCTGGGCACCAACGAGGTGCAGATCCAAGATCCGTCGATCCGGGCGAAGACCATCCAAAAGCTGGTCCAATCCCTCGGGGATCGGCCGTGCGTGTGGATCCTGCCGCCGCTGTGGGAAGTGGGGGACACGGGCCTCTTGCCGGTGATCCGCGACAACGCCGCGCCCTGCCGCATCATGGACTCGAACCAGGTGTACCCGGGCATGAAGCGCCTCTCGGATCACATCCACCCGACCATTCCCGCCCGCGCGGAGTGGGCCAAGCGCGTGGTGGAGTGGCTTCAGCGGGAACGCAGGCCCACGCCGGAAAAGCCTTGGGCGCTGGCCCCCAGAGCCGACAGCCACTGATCGATCTCCGCGCCGGTGAGCGCGGAGACGGCGATCATCCGCGGGCTCGGCATCACCTGGTCGAGGGCGTCGCGGATGCGATCGACCGATACCTGCGGCAGCACGGGCAAGAGATCGATCTTGGTGAGCACGACCAGATCCGCCACCCGGAACATCACCGGATACTTCAAGGGCTTGTCGTCCCCCTCGGTGACGGACAGCGCGACCACGTTCAGGTGCTGGCCCAGATCGTAGACCGCGGGGCACACCAGGTTGCCCACGTTCTCCACGAACAGGATCTCCGCTTCCTGCCAGGGCAGGTGATCGAGGGCGTGGTGCACCATGGTCGCGTCCAGATGGCAGGCCGAGCCAGTGGTGATCGACGCCGACGGTATGCCCCGGGCACGCAGCCGCGCGGCGTCGTTGTCGGTGGCCAAATCTCCGCTGATGGCCGCGATGCGCCGCCGCCCCGCGGTGGCTTCCAGAAGCGCCGTCTTGCCGGATCCCGGCGAGCCCATCAAGTTCACGCAGCGCACCTTTGCCGCGTCGAAGTGCGCTCGGTTGTGGAGCGCCGCAGCGTCGTTGTCCGCCAGCACTCGCTCGTGCAGCTCGACCACGCCGCAGCCGCAGCTTTCGCACATCACGGCACCTCCAGCTCGATGCGCTCGATCAAGAGCTCGCCGCCGGTGGCCAAGCGCGCGGGACCGCCGCAGCGCGCGCAACGAGGGCCCGCGGCGCTCGCGTCGCAGGCGGCGCAGCGCCAGGACGCCGCGACCTCTTGGATCCGCACTTCGAGCTCCGACGCCGCAAAGGCTCGCGCCAGGAGCTCCGCGTCCACCCCGGACAGCTCCCCCAGCACGAGATCCACCGAGCGCACGCCGCGGGCGCCCCGCGCTTCGGCCTCGCGCGCCACGCGGGAGAGCACGGCCTGGGCGATGGAGACCTCGTGCATCGCCCCCGGCTTTGCAGGCCGCGTGCCGAGCGAAATCCCGCGCTCGGCACGGGCGACGCAGAAGCTTTTGCCAACTCCACCCCCCGCGGCGGCAAATCTTGCCGCCTCAGTTGCTCTGCTCGAGGCGCGTCTCGAGCGGGGGCCGGGCGTTGTCCGTGCGCTCGGCGCCGTCCGTCTTCAGGTGCAGTGTGCGCGTGGGGAAGGCGAAGGAGATGCCGAGCTTCTCGAAGCGGCGCAGCAACACGAAGTTGATGGCCTGCTGCCGGTCCATGAACTCCGTGTAGTCCGGGCTGAGCACGTAGTAGACGACCTCGAACACCAGGGCAGAGTCCCCGTACTCCTTGAAATGGGCGCGATCGAAGCGGGTGCCCTCCTGCTGCTCCACGGCTTCCTTCAGGACACCGGGCACCTTCTCGACCAAGTCCGCCGGCGTGCCGTATTCGATGCCGATGCGGAAGTCGATGCGGCGCTCCTGCATGCGGCCGTAGTTGTGGATGCGCTGCTTGATGAGCTCGCCGTTGGCGAAGATGATCTGCTCGCCGCCCAGGGAGCGCACGCGCGTGGCGCGCCAGCCGATGTGCTCCACGCTGCCCCGGTCGTCCCCCACGATGATGAAGTCCCCGATCTCGAAGGGCCGATCCACGTAGATCGAGAGCGAGGCGAACACGTCCCCCAGCAGGCTCTGCACCGCCAGCGCCGCTGCCACACCGCCGACGCCGAGGCCTGCGACCAACGCGCTGATCTCGATGCCCAGGCTCGACAGCACCGTGAGCAGCACCATCGTCCAGATGGCGATACGGGCCAGAAGGCCGATCGCCGCCGTGGCCGTCTGACTGCTGGCGCCCTCTTGCTTTTGGCTCTGCCAGATCTCGAGCCCCCGCCGCACGGCGATCTGCCCGTACAGCCCGAGCTGCACCAAGAGGACGATCAGCGCGCCGCGATTCAGCACGCGCTCGGCGCCGGCGGTGAGCTCGAGAAAGCTCGCGCCGATCCAGATCGCTAGCGTCAGGTACGAAAACCACCGCGTGCCGTCGAGCACCGCCGCCAACGCTCCGTCGATGGCCCGCGCCGTCGCCCGGTGCCGCCGTTCGAGACCCCGGTGCACGAGCCCCTTGAGCAGCCGCGCCACCAGCAGCACGCCCACCGCGGCCGCCGCCGCGTACAGCCAGTGTCGTCCGTCGTTGTGCCAGATTTCGAATTCGAGAAGGTTCACGCCGCCGACCGTGGCAGCGACCGTGCCAGGCCGTTTCTCGCTGGTTTTTGTTGGTCCGCCGCGGAAACGCCGCGGCACTCTGCCCCGGCGTGTCAGTCTGCGTCGCGTCGCTTCACGAACAAGGAGGCGACGAAGCCGGCCAACAGCCCTCCGCCTCCACCGACGAACAGCGCCACGATGGCGGCTCCGAGCATGGCGTCGAGCGCATCGTGCCCGCCCACGCGGTGCGTCGGCACGTACAGGCCCCACACCATCACCATGCCCAGCCACGCGGCCAAGAACGAACGCATGCCGCGGGTCTTGGCCACGGCCTGCGCCACGGCGCCCAAGATCACGGCGACGCCCAGGGCCGGCGCGATGGGCAGCGTCGCGGGCAACGCGGCGAACAGCGGACTGTCGGTCAAGATGGCGCGGCCCAGAGCCGCCTCCGCGGCTACGGCGCCGAGCGCCGCGGCGGTGATGGCCAGCGAGCGAAGGCCCGTGTCCGACTCCCGATAGCGGAGGGCGCCCACTGCGGCCGCAACGACCGGGAAGCCAAAGGTGAAGAGCCCTGCGGCCAGCGCGCGGGTCGCGTCGAAGCGCGACATCAGGATCAACGCCAAGAGCCCCCCGAACATCAACGGCAGGCGCCAGCGCTCGAGCTCCTCGGCGCGTTGAGCCTCGCGCAGGGCGTCGTGGGGAGCCATGAGGTGCGCGGCAATTTGAGCACGTTTCCGCCGTGCGCAAGACGCTGGGCCACCCCCCGGGTCTCGGCTACGCTGCCGCCACATGAAGGACTTGCTGCAGGTTTCCTCGGCTCTCGCTCTCTGTCTCGCGGTCGGCTGCGGCGGCGCGTCCCAGGCTTCCGGCGGAGGCGCCGAGTCCCCCGCAAACGGCGCAGGGCAGGGGAGCGAGGGGAGCGGCGAAACGGAAGGCACTGCGGCCCCGGAAGACAGCACCCCGGCCGCCAAGGTGCCGGCGCCGTCGGTGGGCGCGAAGCAGCTCGAGGATCGGCGCATCGAGCTGTCCTTCGAGCTGACGCTGAACAAGTCCGGCAGCGCCGGCGGCATGCAGTCGGGCAGCTGGTCCATCGACGAGGAGCGGAGCCTCGCGGTGCAAGGCGTGAAGAACGGCGCCATCGACAAGCTCCAGGTCGTGTTCGGGCGGCGCGAGGCCAAGCCGCTGCTGGGCGTCGAGCCGCACACCGCCACGGCGGGCAAGAGCTACGTCGTGGATGCCGGCGGCGGCGTCACCCACGCGGACGGCAGCGCCGTGAGCGCCGAGGAGCGCGATGCGATGACCTCGGAGTACGGCGCCTGGGTCGGAGAGCCGAGCCCGCTGCTCTCTTGGCTCGCCGGCGGAAAGCTCGCCGCCGGCAAGAAGAAGACCGCGAGCCCGAAGCAGGCCGAAGCGCTGCTCGGTGCGCTGCCCGGGGTGGATCACCAGGAGACGAAGCTCACGGTGGAGAGCAAAGGCGTGACCGGCACCCAGCTCGGCCTCGACGTCCACGCCGTGTTGAAGCTCAGCAGCAACGACACGCACTTCACGCTGGATCTCTCCGGCCCCGCGAGCATCGACACCAAGACCGGCTTCGTCACGGCGTTGGATCTGTCCGGCAGCGTGAAGGCCAGCGGCACCGTGCAGCACAAGAAGAAGGGCACCTTCGACGTGACCGGCAAGGGCACCGTCAAGCTCACGCGCAAGACGCTGTGAGCGCGGCGGACCGAGCAAGCGGGCGATGAGCCTCCCGTCCTCTACGGTGATGCTCTACGTCGCGATCCCGGTGGTCGCGATGGTCGCGGGCGGCAGCATCGCCGCCTATCGGCCGCCCACACCGCGCATCTCCAGCATGATTCAGCACTTCGCTGCCGGCGTGGTGTTCGCGGCGCTGGGCGGCGAGATCCTCCCGGATCTCCTGCATCAGCACGCGATGCTCCCGACGGCGGTGGGTTTCTCCCTGGGCGTCGCGCTGATGTTGGCGGTGAAGCACTTCACCCACTCGGATGAACAGGGAGCGGCGTCGACGCGCAGCCTGGTCACCGCCGTGGGGGTGGACGTGCTCATCGACGGAATGCTCGTCGGTGTGGGCTTCGCCATCGGCGAAGCCCAGGGCGTGCTGCTCACGATCGCCCTCACGCTGGAGGTGGCGTTCCTTTCGGCGTCCACCGCGGCGGCGCTGCTGCGCGCCGAAGTCCAGCGCCGTCGTGTGATCGCCACCGTCACGGGCCTGGCAGCGCTGTTGGCGGGGGGCGCCGTCATCGGAACCACCTTTCTCTCGAAGCTCACGGGCGCACCGTTCGTCGCCGTGCTCGGTTTCGCCGCCGCGGCGTTGCTCTATCTGGTGACGGAGGAGCTGTTGGTCGAAGCCCACGAAGTTCCCGAGACCCCGCTGACGACGGCGGTGTTCTTCGTCGGATTCTTGCTCTTGTTCGTGATCGAAATGGCGCTCTGACGCGATCGCGTCAGTTGCAGCTCCCGCTCGCGGCGTCGGGGGCGGCGGGCGGCGCGCTGAGGGCGGGGCAAGCGAAGTCGAACATGTCGAGCAGAGCGTCGGAGTTCGCGTCGCGGGCGGTGAGGGCGGGGAGATCGAACAGCAGCTCCACCAGGCGCAACACGGAGGAGTGCTCGTGCACCACGTGGGAGACGTAGCCCGGCCGCGCCCAGGGGGAGATCACGATGGCGGGGATGCGCACGCCGAGGCGATCGAACTCGGTCTGATCCGGGCTCGGGATGCAGGCCGGTGGTGGCGGCACGTGGTCCCCGAGGCCGCCGGACTCGTCGTAGGTGTAGATCACGGCGAGCTCGTTCCACAGCGGGCTGCCGATCGCGCCTTCGTAGATCTGTCGGCCCCATGCTTCGCCGGGATGGACGTTGTTTGGCGGGTGCTCGTCCTGGGTGGGACCGGGATCCACGAAGGAAACGGCCGGCAGCGTGCCATCGGCGAGGGCGTCGAGGAAGTCTTGGAAGGCGTACACCCCGGCGTGCGCGTTGTTCCAGCCGATGCTGTCCTGCCGCACGTTGCCGTCGGTGTACACGCCCCAGCTGACGCCGGCGGCGTCCAGGCCGTCGAAGACGGTGGGCACGTCGATGGTGGCTTGCCCGGTGCTCATCACGCCGTCGGACGTGCCCGCGTACAGGTAGTCGCGATTGGCCCAGGTCCCGCCCAGGGCGGAGCCGAAGTAGCGGTCCGCCACCGCGAAGGTCTTGGCCAGGAAGTAGTAGAAGGGCAAATCGCTCTCGTCGTAGTAGCCGACGGCGAAGTGTCCGTCGCTGCCGCTCACCGCGGCAGACTTCACGAAGCCGTCCATCTTGCCGTCGTTCCAACCGGCGTGCATCGCCGTCCATTGATGCGGCGGATCCACCGGCAGACAGGGGGAGGTGAGATGAAAGGGCGTCACCTCCGCGTTCGCGGAGTCCAGGTTCACCCAGTCCGTGGGCAACGCTTCCACGTCGGGATGCGTGGCCGACAGCTTGCCGAAGTAGTGGTCGAACGAGCGATTCTCCTGCATCACGATCACCAGATGCGTGATGGGAATGCTCGCCCTGAAGGCCGCATCGACGCCCAGCGTGTCCGTGGCCAGCGCGCCCTTGTCGAACGTGCACGCCGTGCGCGCGGCCGCCTGGCTGTCCGTCGGGATCGGCGACGGACACGTCGCCCCGCCGCTCCCGCTCGCTCCGCCGACACCCGCCGCCCCGCCGCTCCCGCTCGCCCCCGCGAGCCCGCCGCTCCCGGAACCACCGCCGCTCCCCGCCGCGTCGTCGCTCGACGAGCAGCCGAGCAGACCAACGCTTGCCACCACCGCCACGACCCCGAGCTTCATGGCGCCATGGTAGCGCGGACCCCGAGGTTCCGCGCCGCACCGACAAGATCTGGTGACCCCAGCGGGACTCGAACCCGCGTTACCGGCGTGAGAGGCGGGGCAGGGGATCATCACCAGTCAGCAATTCTCAGCACTTCGGTACCATGTGACGAGCCGCGCACACCCCTGCAAACCGGTGCGCTGCCAATTGCTGGTGACAATTGGAGTAGGGGCCAACACCTCCCGCTGACGCCCCGAGCGCTGCTGGCCGCGCTCGCTGAAATCCGGCAGTGGCTCCCGCCGGGCCCGGGTCGCGCCCGTGAGCTGGTGGTGGAGCTGGAGCGCCGTCTGGAGGCCACAAAGGCCGAGGGCGAGGCCAAGAGCGCGGGGGGCGCAAAATGACGAACCAAGCCCGCCGCCTCGCCCGCGAGGAGATCACCCGCGCGACCATGCTTCGTCTTGGCGTACGCGTGACCGAACTGCCCGAGCGCCCCCGCGGCGACTGCATGATCGCAGCCCACGAGGCCGCGCACGGCGTGCTCGCAGAGCACTACGGGCTGACCGTGCACCATGTCGCGATCGACGGTCACCGAGGGAGCGGGATCATGGCGCCGCGCCGGATCGATGCGCCCCTGCCGTTCGTGGACGCGCCACATAGCGAACGGGAACGACGTGGCGCGAATGAGGACATCATCATCACGCTGGCCGGTGCTGCTGTGGAGCACCTGCTGTTTGGCTTTGCGACCTCGGGCATCGAGTTCGACATCGCGGATGCGTGGCGGTCGGCGAAGATCTATGCGGAGGCCGAGCGCGTCAACGCGATCGTCGCCCAGTGGAACGCGACGCTCCATCTGGTGAGCGCGCGCCGCATCGCAATCGAGAACGTCGCCGGGCACCTGCTTCGACGCACCTATCTCACTGGTGGCGAACTGCGCCGGATCCTGTCTGGCGCCGACGCCCCAGACGACCTCTACCGGCGCATGTGCGCCGTGCACCCGGGCACGCACCCCGACTACTGGCCCATTCATTGGCAATGAAAGGACTTGGAGATGAAAACCCTACAAATCTACTTCGTGCTCGCGTTTGTGAGCTTTGCCATCGGCTACGCGCTTTCGGGCTGTGGCGGCGAACCGTTCGACGCCACGACCATAACCAAGGATGCGGCGATCGAAACCGCTGACGCGGCTCATCCCGACGCCGGCACGGACGCGCCTACTGAGAGCGCTGCGGACGCCCCACCGGCGTGCGCCCCGGACATGATCGAGGACGTGTGCGGCGCGTGCCCCGACGGGTTTCACCCGGTGTCGCTCACACCAACGGCGCAGCCATGCCCGTTCTCTGTGCTGAGGGATTGCGCCCGCGACTGCCCCCCGACGTACACGGTCTGCTGCCCGTTGGGCTGGCTCGCGGAGGGCTGTTGTCATGGCTGGAGCAGCATCGGTGACACCTATTCCCCCGACTGTGGCGGACCCGACAGCCAGCGCGCCAACGGTACGAACGCGTTCACTTGCGAGGTGTCGCTATGAGAAGGACGCACAAGGCCGTCACGGTCATCGTCCAGACGCATCCCGCTCGGCGTGGACTGATCTGGCCGACGCTGGAAAGCATCGAGCGCTCGGACATCAGTGGGCACTACACGGTGCTCGAACAGCGGCCCGACGTTTCGCACCACGAGCACTTCGCCGACGTCCTACACGCCATGGCGGACTGCGCAACGCCTTGGGTTCTCCGCCTGGAGGACGACATCGTTGTAGGGCGGCACGTCCTCCGGGACTTCCTGAGCTGGCCCGCCCTCGCGCACCCCAAGTTTGGGTGCGGCTGGCTCGCGACTCCAAAGGCCGAGATGGAGGCAGACACCGCGCGACTCGACGGGCACCTGATTCGCAACCACCGAGAGATGTATGCCTCCTACGCGGTCGGGTGCACTCCGGACTTCGCCGCGAAGGTGTGCGAAGCGCATCTCAAAACCGACCGAAGCAAAGACGTAGACCAGGACCTCCAGTTTGCTCGTGTCGCGTGGGATTCGGGCAAGCGCATCTTCATCCACGAACCTTGTCTCGGCGAGAACCGCCTCTTGCCGTCGATTTACGGCACGCGCCCGGACGAGGCGACGCACAACGCGCACGAGTACTACGCCCCGGGCTGGTGCCGCCCGTCGTTCGTGATCACGGGCCTCGGCAGGAGCGGGACCGGCTTCATGGCGAAGGCTCTCAACGCGGTCGGGGTCCAGTGCAACCACGAGAAGCATTGGAGCCTAGGTTCCAGCCATCCCGCCACCGCGCTCGCCACAGGCGAAAGTAGCTGGCTGGCCGGACCGTGGCTGGGCGAGCTGCTGCCTGGTGTTCCGGTCGTACATCTCGTTCGCCATCCGCGCGACGTGATCGCGTCCTAGCTCGCGTCCGTCGACTGGGATGGGCCGTACATCGACTACGCGCTCCGCCACGCCGGCCTGACGCGCGGCGAGCCTTCCGAGACGCTCGCGCGGCTGTGGGTCCGCTGGAACGCGATGGTCGAGGCCGCAGAGCCCGACATGACGGTGCGCCTAGAGGACTTCAACGCGCGCCGCCTCGCCGAGCTGGCCGAGTTGTGCGGCGGGGACCCCGTGCCGCTCGACCAGGCCAAGGCCGCGCTCGCCCAGCTCCCCGACTCCGCTCGAAACCACCGTGCGGACGTGACCGATCACCACCGCGCCCAGGCGGACGCACAACGCGCCATCTGGCGCTCCACCGCAGAAAGGTACGGCTATGCCCTTTGATCCCAAGACCGTCACGATCGAAGCGGACCTCAGCCGCGCAGACGTGCAAGTCCTCCACGACCTCTGCGCCGGCAAGCCCGTCGTCGAGTTCGGAGCAGGCGGGAGCACGGTGCTCCTCGCCCGGTGTGCCGGGAGGGTCACGAGCTACGAACCCGACCCCAGGTGGTGGAAGCTCGCCAGAGATCGTCTCAATCGCGAGACCGAGCCCACGTGCACGGCGAACGTGGTGCACCTCCCGGCGTGCGCAGCACCACCTCCGGACGCGCCCAAGGCGGGCGTCTACTTCATCGACGGACCTCCCGAACATCGTCCGGCGTGGGTGCGCGAAGCGATCCTTCGCAAGCTCGCACCCGTGATCGTCGTTCACGACTCACGGCGACCCGACCTGATGAGTGGGCTGGAGTTTCTCACCAGGCCCCCGGTGATGCTCAAGCTGGAGAGCCTCGAATGGCACGCCCGGCAGTCGAACATGCTGGTCATCCGCGTGCGCAATCAGCCCGTGCGTTGGAGCAACTGGAACTTGACCGAGCGGAATGGCCGCGCGCCGCACCTACACATGCAAGGACCGAAGCCGAAATGAGGAGGGCAAAGGTCAACCTGGGCGCGTTCGAGTGGGAAGGTCGGCGATTCGAGCCGACAGGCCCGCTCCTGGGCTGCGGCGTTCCTGCACCTGCCGAAGGCGATGATGGTTGGACCGTGCGGATTATCATCGCCGGCGAGGAACGCGGGGCCGCGATCGAGGCAATGTGTGAGTTGATCGCGCACGCAGGGCCGCTCCACCAGCAAGGCGTCGTGGTGGACGACGTCAGCGAAACGGAAGCTGCGCAGCTCATCTTGGTGTGTCCTGCGCACCTGGACCACGAAAGCTGGCTGAGCATCATCGCCACCCTCGTCGACCAGCTCTCGCGTCGTGTGCGCGCCGAGATCTTGATTGAGATCCAACGCGGCGAGCTGACCGAGGAGGCGATTCGAATCGAACCGCGATGACCCTCCGCGACGTCGAGATCCTCACCGCGCGCGCCGTCGTGCTCGCCCGTGAGGAGGACAGAGCGATCCTCGTTGTCGAGGACCGCGCCACGGGCGTGCTGTCGCTCTGGCCCGGTGACTACCGCTTGCCGAAGCGAATGCGTGCGCTCGCGACCGCGTGGCCGCGCGGAGGCCCGAGGAAATGCAAGAGGGTCTAGCAGGGGCGCCGACGGGTGAGCAGAGACTCTTCGGCGCTCCTAAGTCCTCACAGGATTGTGACTACTTGCTTGCTGACTCCGGAACCAGCTTCCACTCGCCTCAAGGGTCGTGTTTGAGGACGAGCTTGGGGCCGCCGTCTTTGGTCGCTGCTGCAGCGCGGATTTCATCCGTGAACGTGACGATGTTTTCCGTGACGGTGATCGCTTCCGAACCGAAGTCCCAAGTGCACATGGGTGGGTATCTGTCGTGGGCAGCCGCGCACCAGTCCGCGTCCCGCCCGATCGCGGCCGAGGCTTGGGCAATAGAGTCTTTCCCATGGGGCCTCGCAGTGATGAGGCGGACTTTCGCTCGTCGGTAGAGTTCTGTTCCGGTGGGCACTGCGGCAGTCGATGCAGTTGGACACGGGGCCACAACGGTCTTCACAACCGGCGCGGCGGTTGTTGGCGTGTCATTGCGGCATGTCTCGCGCCCGAGCCACAGGCCAATGAGAAGCGCCCCAACCACGCTCGCGATTAGTGCCGCCATCGACAAACGCACGCTATCTTTCGAACCTTCGCCGCCTCGGTCCATCACTAGTGTTCAGAGTACCAGAAAGCCGAATTGTTCCTCAGCCACTCGGTGCGCGAAGATTTCGCCGTGGCCAGACGCTCAGCCGGAAGCGGTCGCGCGCGCCGTGAGCGACCACACACGCCGCGTCAGGCTCTAGCGGATTGGAGGATTGCACACTGTGGGTAGCCCAGCGAACTCAGCATTCGGTTCAAGCGCACCTCTGCGCCGGCAGGATCAGGGTGGGCAGGGCCGATGCGGATGGAGTGTAGCTCTGGTCGGTTGCCGGGGTGCAACTCCAGCAGGATGTGTGGTCTTGGATCTGTGCTTATGCGGCGCTTGTAGTCTCGGTTTGGGCGCGGTGCCGCAATCAGGCGCCACTCGCGCTCACTTGCCCACGAGGGGTCTTTGGTTTGGAGTGCGCTCGCCGCAGCAATTCGGAAGAGTGCGGTCGCTCCCATGAGTCCAGCTTGTCGCTCGGACACGCCCCGTTCACGGGCAGTGCGGAGGGCCGCGGCGACTCGGGCAATGGACGGCTTGACCGTGCCGGTATCTCCGTACAGCACGGGCATCAGCAGGATCTCGAAGTCAGGGTCCGACGACCGATTCTCCTTCAGTACTTCGAAGCCAAGGCAGTAGCCTTTGCCCGCGTCCCCATATGCCTCCCATTGTGACTGGGAATCCCCATCCAGGGAGAAGCAGGCGAGGTACGATTCCGTCGTAACCGTTCACGGGTGGGGTTGAGGGTCTGACGCGGGGCGTGCGATTGCGTCGGCATGAGCAACACCACGAGCGCCCAGGATTTGGGCCAGCGTATAGAGCAGATGATTGCGGAGCAGCTTGCGGCGATCCGCGCCAGCGCGCAGGAGGCGGTCGCGCGGGCGTTTACGACAACGACGAGCGCGAGCACGCGCGGTGCGGAGAAGCCGGCACGCCGGGTCCGGTCGTCGTCGGGCGTAAAGCGGCCTTCGGATGAAATAGCCGCGCTTGGCGAGCGTTTCTACCAAGCATTGTGCGAGAAACCGGGGGAGCCGATGACCGTGCTAGCGGCGGATGTGGGCGCATCGGCGCGGGAGCTTCACCGGTCGGTGACGCTACTCCGTCGCGCTGGCCGCGTGAGGACTGTCGGCAGCCGCCACCTCACACGCTACTTCCCGATAAGGGATTCTTGAGCGCGTTGCTCACGCGGTCGCAGCGCGGAACAGGGACGGTACGGCCTTCTTGTCGCGCTGCGCCTCACAGCACGCGGTGAGGAACTCGAGCACGTTCCTGTTCTGTTTGCGGGCGGTGTGGGCGACGGTCATCAGGTTTTCGGCGAAGACGTTGCCGCGCTCGCTCTGGGTCCCGAACGATCGCTTCCGCCACAGAACGAAGGCACGGATCTCGCGCTCGCCATGGTTATTCGTGGGCTCGACGCCCTCGGTCTCGACGAAGGTCCAGAGCGCGGCCTTGTGCGCCAAGATGTCGGCGCACGAGCCCGACAAGCCCGCGACTTTCGAGCCCGCCGCGCGCTCGATCAGTGCCTCCATCTGCTTGCGGACGGGAAGCATGCGCACCATGAACTTGTCGCGGTCGAGCTTGCCCGCCTTGAATTCACGCCAGTAGTCGAAGACGAGCCCCGTGTAGTCCAGCAGCTCCTTGCCGAACTTGCCTGTAGGTCCGTCGCGCTCGGAGAACGACACGAATTTGCGGAGTAGATGTGCCCAGCAAATCTGCCGCCGCTCCATCGCCCAGAACCCGAGCGCCTTCGCGCGGTCGCTGACCAGGATCCCGTGTAGCGCGCCATACAGCGGCTGGAGCGTCACCTTGGCGCTGTTGGCCACGATCTTGAACACCGTGACCGTTGCCGAGGCGATCACCCATAGCGCCATGGTGGCCCCGGCCTGCGACCAGCTCGTACCGTCGGTGTGCTTGATGTCGGCGTGCTCGACCAGCTGCCACGCCTCGTCCACAGCCGGCTGGACCGCGTCGCTCACACGCTCCTCGACAGCGCTCAACGCCCCGAGCGAGACCCGGACGCCGACAATGTCCGAGAGCAAGTCCGCCGCCTTGCGCCGGCTCAAGTGGTAGAAGCCCGTCAGTAGCGCCATCATCGCCATCACCCGGGGACCGAACGCCGACGTCGGGATCACGTCCCCGTCGAACGCGGCGCGCGTCCGGTAGCCACAACACGGGCAGGTCACCTCGTGCCGGCGCCACTCCGTTGTGTACGGCTCGATTGGCGGGATTTCGGTCTGCTGATAGCGCTTCGCCGACCGGTCGGGGACTTCCGGTAGCGCGCTCCAGCAATTCTCGCATTCCGACGGAAACAGGTCGACGAACTTGTTGACCTTGTCCGCAGGCACCAGCTCGCGGTGCGCACCAGCGTGGCCCTTCTGGGCACCGCGCTTGCGCTCTTTGCGCTTCGCCTTGTCCTTGTTGCGGCGCTTTCGCCGCTCATCGGGTGTATCGGTGGACGGTGGCTTGTGCGAGTTGCTCGAATTCTGCCCGAGTTTCGCGAGCAACTCTGCAACCTGCTTCTTCAGCAGCGCGACCTGTTGCTCAAGCTCAGCGATGCGCTCGTCCCTGACTCGGACATCGGCATCTCTGTCGCGAAGCTGGTTTTCCAGCTCCTCGATCCGATCGTCGCGCCAGTCCCGCTCCACGGGAAACGCAATGCCTGAAGCTGGGGCTCATGGAAAGCGAGAACTCGGGAATGGAGCGATATCGATCACTTACGCGTGCTCCGATTCGACGAGACCACCCCCGTGAACGGTTACATTCCGTCTGGCCATGCCATCGTTGGCCACGCTCAAGGTCATCGCCGATCACTTGGAGGTGGAGCTAGTTTGCGCAAAACTCGCCACCCCAACGATACCAATTGCTACTGCTCGCAGTGCACATCCGGACCGCCCTGCGGGCAATGCGGCGGGCAACCATGCACTTCGACGCTCCTGTGTGCGCCGAACAATGTCTGCGCCGGGCCGTTCCAACAGCAGACATGCAATCAAATACCTCAATGCGACATCTTTGGAGCAGATCGGTGCTGGGTTCCGGACGACGTTGGCAGCAACACTTGCGCGTCATTGTAGGGACGGCGCTCGTAGCCACACTGAGCTGTGGCGGTCGAACAGACGACGCACCGGCAGGCACCGGCGGCGTGAGTGGCGGCGGGTGTCCAACCGGGCATGGGCCGAACATGGTTGCGCTTCCGAAATCCGGTTCGACCGGAGAACGGTATTGCATGGACGCAACCGAGGTCACTCAAGCGGACTATGCTGCTTTCCTGGCCAGCTCTGCCACCGAATCGTCGCTGTGTGCCAAAGCGGCGTCGCTTGAGCCAACGTGTTCCTGGACCCCGGTCGAAACACCGAACGCGCCGGTCGTGTGTGTCGAGTGGTGTGCTGCTGCAAGCTACTGTACCTGGGCGGGCAAGCGCCTCTGCAGAGAGGGCGATGGAAGAGAGTGGCGCGACGGCTGCTCCAACGGTGGCGTCACGCGGTACCCCTACGGCGACACGTATGATGCAAAGCGTTGTACGGCGGCATTTGGAGGCGAATTGCATGACGTTGGCACAGAGCCAGAGTGTCGCGGCTCCAAGACACCGTACACGGGGCTCTACGACTTGTTCGGCAGCGTCGAAGAATGGGTGGACGCAGGTCCGGACAACGCTTGCACGAGCATGGGTATCGTGGTTTCAGAACCCAGCCCCGCCCCTCGCCCGCGGCGCCGAGCGAAGGTCTTGGTCGTTCGCCGCGCCGCGAACCTCGGTCCCAACGAGATCGAAGCCATCGCGAGCACCGTCGCGGAACGGTTGGGGCTCAGCACTCCCTCCGAACCTGAGCCACTCCTCGATCGGCAACAGCTCGCGGACGCGCTCAGCGTGAGCAGAGCTACCGTCGACAGGATGCGCAAGGAGCTAGGCTTCCCCGCGCACCGGGTAGGCGATGCGCCCCGCTTCATCCTGTCCGAAGTGAGGCACTGGCTCGACAAGACCGACGGCGGGAAAGCGCAGGGTCTGCGCCTCGTGCGCGGCACAAGGTGAGGTGTATACTATGGAGCCCATGGCCCGAACCCGCCCAATTCCGATCCGGCTCGACGCGGCAACGATCGCGCGCGCCGACAGGCTTGCAGCAGCCATGAGCCGCCGTGCCCAGGGCGCGCAAGTCACGCGAGCGGCGGCGCTTCGCCGCGCAATCGAACTTGGCTTGGCGCAACTCGAAAAGAAAGTGAGGGGTTGAGGTGGCGCGGAAGAGAACAGGAACCTTGATTAGGAACAAGAGCGGCTGGGGCGCCCGGGCCTTTGTTGCCGTGGGGGTCGTCGACGGCGAGATCGTCCGCGAACGTCGCTACTTCAATCTTGAGACTGACAACAAAGCCATCGCGAAAGCCAAACTGGAGAAGCTACTCCGCGAGGCGGAACATGGTCTGCCGGAGCCAGCAGCGACGACCGAGACTTTTGAGCAGGCCGCGACCCGCGTCGTGAAACGTCAGGGTAGGCAGGGCATGAAGACCTGGAGGGAGCGTCTGAGTCGTCTTCGCCGATTGGCATTCCCTGAGCTGGGCAGTCTGCCATGCAAAATGATCAAGCCGCACCAGATCCGCGATGTATTGGACATGGTGCACGAGGCCACCCAATCGAGACAGTCGGTGGTCCATTTGCGTGATGATCTGATGACGGTGTTCCGAGATCTGCACGTAGACCAGTTGATCGCGTCCAATCCTGTCAAGGACTTCAAACTCAACAGGAAGAAGCTCCGCCAAGATGCCCGCCGTCGGCAAATGCCGACCGACAGGGAGTTCGGTCGCGTGATGGCCTGCGATAGGGTTGCGCAACACGTCAAGGTGTTTGCGCTGTCGTCACGCACGCTCGGGGGCATGCGCACGAGTGATCTCCACGCTTGGGATTGGAGGCACATCGACACCCAGGCCTGGCGAACGGCCTTCGTGTACAGACCGAAGACACAGGGCGACGACGAATCTGCCGCGGAGCTTGTCGAGCATGAGATCCCGTCAGTGCTCCAGGTCCCCCTCAAAGCCTGGTGGGAGCGTCAGGGGCGCCCGACCAGCGGCCCGGTCTTCCCGATCATGGCAGGTCCAAGGGCAGGGGAGCGGCAGGGCAAGCGTAGCCACGTTAGGGAGTTCCGTGCCGCGCTCTGGGTCGCCGATGTGCATCGGCCGCTGCCAGGGTTCGACGAGGCCATGGAGGAGCTTCGCCGCGCGGAAGCTGCGGTGGAGCCGGCCAAGGACGAGGGCCGGCAGGCCTGGTGGGCGGCTCAGCGGGCTCGGCGAGAGGCCGAGCAGCGGGCCAAGGCTCTGGACGCTCTCCAAACCGACACGGCCAAGACGCGAGCCGCCGACATCCACGGGCTGAGGCGCGAGTATGCGACGGCGTTGGCTGCGGCAGGCACCAACGTCTACGAAGCGATGGCACTGGCCGGGCACAGCGACCCGCGTACACATGCTCGTTACGTGAAACTCACTGGGCGCGGCGCGCTCAAGACGCCGAAAGCGGCACTACCCAAACTCGACGGACAAGCCCGGAGCCGATGCACTGCCAGAGCGGGGCCAATTGTCAGCAGCAGTGTCTTTTGGAACCGGATCCGGATGCCTTCAATCACGGATCCAGCTTTTTTCTCAGTGACCCCAGCGGGACTCGAACCCGCGTTACCGGCGTGAGAGACGCCGGGTCGGGACGCCTGGAAACGTCAGCCGTCATCAAACCGCATCCAGCGTCCGGCCTGAGCAACCCTGATGACCCCTGCGGAGCCTCGAGATCCACTTGCGAGATCCACCGCAAAGCGAACGAATGTCACCGGCTTGCTGCGCCGATAGCTCGCCTGCCGCAGTCGGAGCGCGCCGAGCTGCTCGCGATGGTGCGAGAGATTCGAGCGGCGCTCCCGGCGGGCCTGAGCCGGCTCCGCGAACTCGTGGTCGGCCTCGAGGGACGGCTCGAGCGTGAAGCCGACGCCGAGACCGGGTAGGCTTCGTGCCCAAAAGCATGCGCCCCGCGAGCTGGCAGGCTCCGGGGCGCGACAGGAAGGGATGGCTTCCCGTTGGGCGGAAAGAAGACCACGACCCGCAGGGTCAAGCAACCTCGCACGACTTGGCAACTCCGGGCGCCACGTCCTCCAGACATGCGGGCGCTGCGCAAGATGGCGCGCGAAACCTGCCTCGCCCTCGAGGCGGACGATTCGGATGCTGGCGTTGTGGCGCGCGCTTCGCTCGCCGTTGTCGCAGGCGGCATGACCGTCATTGACGGCCGAATCCGGACCGCCGCCGACCTGCGCGAGCGTGTGCATGAGTGCCGAGAGCGGCTCTCTTGGTCCACCGCAACGCTCCGACGGGTGCGCGAGATCCAGGCCGTGGAAGCAGCGCGCATGTTCCCTCTGGAGCCCGGAGACAATGGGAGTGCGCGGGTCGCTTTCCTGCTGGCCGTGCTCAAGAGCATCGCACCCGAGTGGAGCACATTGGAGCTGTCCCCCCAGATGGTGTTGAAGTTTGCGCGTCAGCTCGCACTGAAGCGCCCGGCGGCTGCCACGATCGCCGCTGATCTGGCGGAGCGAGTTGGCCTCGAAGGGCCTGGCGCGGCCGTGCGGTACAAGAAGACAATCGCGCGATCGGGGACATGACCTTGTCCTTGGTAACCTGAAGCAGTGAGAGCGATCGGCATTGAACGAAGCGGGAGACTCGGCGCAATGATGACGACATGTCATCCGCGAACATCCCGAGCGTTATCGACCGCCGTCGAATAGCCGTTGCTGCGCTCATGAACGAGCGCGGCGTACTCCGCTGCTATCGCGACCCTGGAGGGCGCCGTCCAACCGTCCTTGCCCGCGTTGTGCGCGCCGCGCTTGAACTCGGCCTTCCGCCGCCCGTCTCGCCAGAGCGTCCCCACGCGCCGCCTGAGCTGACCCTGGGCGTTGGGGGAGCAAAGTTCAGATGACCCCGTTCGCGGCGCTTGTCCTCGAGGCGCTCCGAGAGCCGGCGGTGCGTGAGGCCCTGGCGGAAGTCGTGTCTGAGGTGCTCCCGGCGAACGAACAGCCGGATGCCCCGGTGACGCTGCTGGATCGTGCCGGTCTCGCTCGGGCTCTGGGAGTGAGCCCCCAGACCGTCGATCGCCTCCGCGGCCGTCCCGCGTTCCCTGAGCTGCGTGTCGGGGATGCGCCACGTTTTGAGTTGGCCGCCGTGGTTCGTTGGCTGCGAGCAGACGGCCGCGAGGGCCTCGCGCTAGTGGTTGGGGGGAAGGCTTGATCAACTCCGCCGCACGCGAACGTCAGCGCGCCGAAGACCGTGCACGTTGGCTGGCCGAACGGCAGGGCCGGGCACTTGCCAGAATCGGCGGTGAGTGGGTCGACGACGAAGGAGCTTTCACTAAGGCTTGTAGGTCACTGAAGCTGCGGCGTGTGGCGGCACGCTGGAACCCGTCTCTGGGTTCCCTCCTGCTGTCAGGCCCAACCGGGATTGGGAAGACGGCAACGGTCCGCAGGGCGCTGCGGCGTCTCGTTCGCGAAGCGGAGCACGACCGCGTGCCCGTCCTGGCCACACGCTGGGCGACCGCTTCGCGCATCGCCCTTGCACGACGACAGAGTCCGCTCGGCGCCGGCGAGCCTGAAGAACTCACGCGAGCGGTGGAAGTGCCGCTGCTCGTGATCGACGAACTCGGCTTCGAGCCGTTGGACGAAGGCCTCTTCGACGTGCTGGACGAACGATACCAGCGAGCGCTGCCGGTGATCGTGACGAGCGGTCTTCGCGTGACGGAGCTCCGCGATCGCTATGGTGCTGCGGCCCTGCGACGGCTTGTCGAGCCCCGCGGCGTTGTCGTCGAAGACTGGCCCAGGAAGGAGCCCTCGCGTGGCTAGAGCACTGCTGGACGCCTTGCACGAGGCCGCCATGAGCAGCTCGCTCTCGAGGGACGCGCGGCATCTGGTTCACGTGCTGGCGCGGCTCAGCAACGGTCAGACCGGAAGGGGCACGGTTGGCCAGGCGACGATCGCGCGGAAGATGGGGTGCAGCGAACGCTTGGTGCGGCGTCTCATGGCCGAGCTGGAGGCGGCCGCACCCACCTCGGTTCGCCTCGTGCGAAGGCCCCGGTTCCGAGCCGAAGGCCGAGGTCGCACCAGTGACGAGTGGCAGCTGGTCCTACCGGCACAGCATGCCGGTTACTCCGACGACCAACCGGCACAGCGTGCCGGCGGAACAGACGGACTAACCGGCACGGATTGCACGACTAACCGGCACGGATTGCACGACCAACCGGCACAGCGTGCCGGGGATCCCCGACGTGATCCCCGACGTGATCCCCGACGATCTGTTTGTGCGCCTTCGGACACGGCGAACAACGACCCATGGGGGCTCACGCCAGGTGGCGACGCAGACGCCGAGCAGCCACCCACACGACGCGGCGGCGCAGTCCCAACACGGGCAGCCCCAATCCCGAGCGACTGGACCCCAACCGAAACCCATCGTGCGCTCGCGGCGCGCTACGGTCTGGAGCTTGAGCTCGAGGTGGTTGCTTTCCTCGGGCACTTCGACGGCCAGACAGTGAAAAGCCCGAACGGGCGCTTCAGTACGTGGCTGGCGAACTCCGCGAAGTACGCGCGCCAGGGGACCGGACGAAGGCGCGGCATCGAAGTCCAGGGCGGTGACTACGAACCTGCGGCGGCGCGGGCCCAGGCCTTGCGACTGGTGGGGCGAGCATGATGCCGTTGTGTGCACCAGCGAGCTCGGCCAGGTGCTCGCACCCCCCCCTTCCAACAGTAAAGGGGGGCACCGTGGCCGTGGGGAGCCCAGAGCGTGGTGGGAGGTTTTCTGAGTGAGTGGGATCTTGCTACTCACGAGCGGCGCAGCACGCCTCGCTGCGCCTCACAACCCCGCGGAAACGTTGGAAGAGGTCGCGGCACCGTCATCTGTCAGTGCTGCTACCTGGCGCTACGCGCGATTCGATTGGGAACGGTTCCAGTCGAGCTTCTGGAACTCCTGGAGGCTCTGGCTGCCTCCGATGCACTCACACCCGACCAACGCGAGGAGCTGCGCGAGTACGCGTCTCACCTCCCGCGATTGCAAACCCCGAAAGGAACCAAGTCATGCGAGCGATGTTGATGCACATGGGCGGGCTCACGCCCGCCGAAGAACGGCTGTGGACGGGCCTGCGGAACGGCACGCTGTCTGCCTCCGCGCTATCCGAGGCGGACGCGGACGTTCTGCGCCGGATGCGTCGTCCCTTGGCCGCGAACTCCAATGCTGGACGTCGTGCGGCGTCGGCGTCGGCGCCGGCGAAGCCCAAGCCTCGGGCCCCGGTACCCCACAAGCCACCGACGGGGCCACGTGCGGCGACCAGCAGCGACAGCGAGATCACCAAGCGGGTGGCCGAGCTGAAGCGTCGCACCGACGTACTCGAGACGGACAACCGGAGTACAAAGGCCACGGTGCAGGGCCACGAGAATCGGCTCGTGATGCTTCAGCATCGGGTCCAGCACCTCGAAGGGCAGACGGGGCGCGAGTACAAGCCGGACCCGCGGGAGGAGCCGCCGCCCGAGGCGCGCAGCAGCCGTGGATTGCCCGCGGCGCAGAAGGCCGAACTCGACCGCCGCATGGGGCTGACCTCGCCGATGATCGGAGTGGTCCAGAGAGGCAACGTGCTGATCCTCGGCGCTCCGCTCCCCGAGGGTGGCGGACGGCCGCGCGCTGCAGTGCCCAAGCTTCGCAAGCCGCAGGCGTCGCCCACGCGCACGTTGCCCGCGGCGCAGAAGGCCGAACTCGACCGCCGCATGGGGCTGCTCGGACCGAGCGATGCAGTCGAGATGAAGGGCAATGTCCTGATCCTCGGCGCTCCCGCGCCGGTGAGCAAGGTTGGTGCGTGATGGCGAAGGATCTTGGCAAGCTCTCCTGCGAGCAGATGGTCCAGGCGTTCGAGCAGGAACGGCAAGAGAGCGAAAGGCGCCGCGGGGTGGAAACGCAGGCCGCGAAGCAAGCCATGGCACGCGCGTTGAAGGCCGGTGACGATCGCGCCGCCGACATCGACCGTCGACAACGTGCGGAGCAGAAGCGCCGGCGAAGGGAGCTCTTTCTCGATGCGCGGCAGACTTTCGAGCCGCTGATCGTCGAGCGGATGAAGGACGCCGGCCGCGGGAATCTGAAGAAGTTCGAGTCCGCCATGGTGCAGTTCCTCGAGCGCATCCCATTCGAGTTGGGATACGGCAACAGCATCGAGTGCCACGCGCTGGCAAAGGCGTTTGCGAACGTACTCTGCAAGGCACGTCCGGAGACGGCTGCAGCCTTCAGCGTTCCCGGGTGGTGGGACCATCGCCAAACGCAGCCGGCAAACCGGGCATTCAAGGTGGCGAAGGCGGGCAATGTCGTGGAACTCGCGGCCGCACTCGACGCAACGGAGTCCGCGATCGTCGAGCTCTCTCACCAGGGCCGCGTGACTGACGAGTTCTGGGAGCGCCGGTGGCATGCCATACGTGACGAGGACTGGGACGCGCTCGAGCAGGTCGAAGCGGAGCACGAAGCCAAGCGGCGCGCCGGCATCAATGCCGTCAACGCGGGCGTCAACGCGCCGCCTCGTCCCAACCCGTCCGATTGGGAGATGCGTCGGGTTGCTGACGAATGACCAGCTTTTCGCAGGCAACCGGTAGCACTGCGGCGGTGGTTCCAGAAGCGCGGAGCCAGCGCACCAACGCGGCCTCCCTTTCTCCCGCGTCACGTGTGTCCTGCGATCGTGGAGCTGCTCCCCCTGGCTGTAGGTCACCGGGGGGAGCAGCTTCCCTCTTTTCTTGGTGAGGCGATGCGTGCGCGCCGCCTTTCACTCATTCCACCCCGCACCCGGGCGGACTGCGCGTCCGGCCCACGCCCGTGCCCATGGTCGCGCTGCCGGTATCACATCAAGGCTTCGGACGCGTCCTGTGCCCTCGACGTCGCCGAGCTCGGCGGACTCGACAACGACAAGGTCGCGGCGCTGCTCGGCATGCCTGAACACGTCGCGAGAGACCTTACGCGCGTCGCGCTTCGAAAGCTCGCGCGAAAGCACTGGCGACTGCTGACCGCGCTCTGGCGCCCCTGAACCTCCAACCCGCGAAGGGAACCCCATGGCCACCTTGCAAGCACTGCCCGACTCCGAAGCGTTCCGAACCATCGACGGGATCGCCGTCGTGGACATCTGCGGGCCGCTCACACACCACGACGAAGGTTTCTTCGACTCGTACGACGCCGTGCGCGATCGCGTGGCCGAGGCGCTCATGAGCCCGGCGCCGGCGGTGATACTGAACATCGACTCGCCCGGTGGAGACGTGTCGGGGTGCTTCGAGGCCGTGCGCGAGCTCCGACGCATGTCGAAGGCCTCCGGCAAGCCGCTGGTGGCGTACACAGACGGCCACGCCGTCAGCGCGGGCTATGCGCTCGCGTTGGCCGCCGTCGCGGTGTACCTCAGCAGCACGGCCCAGGTCGGCTCCGTCGGTGCGCTGTCGGCGCTGTTCGACCAGGTCGAGCTCGACCAGAGCCTGGGCATGAACTACGCCGTCGTGACCTCCGGAGCGCGCAAGGCCGACGGACACCCCCACGCGCCCATCACCGACGAGTCCCGCGCGGCCGTGCAAGCCCAAGTCGACCACGTGGCGGACCTGTTCTGCGAGCTGGTCGCGGAGGTGCGGGGGCTCACCCCAGAGGCAGTGCGCGGCTACGAGGCTGCCATCTTCGCGGGACAGAACGCCGTCGACGCCGGCCTGGCCGACCAGGTCGCCGTCTTCTCGGAAGTGCTGGCAGCACTCAGCGGTCGATATGCAGGAGGGCGCGCCCTGGGCGCGTGAAAGGAGCGTTCAGCATGTACCCCGATCCGATTCTCGCCTCGCGAGCTTGGGACATCGCCGTTATTGGCGGAGTTGCAACCGCTGGGATCGCAAGCGTGTCCGGCGGCGGCCTGCCGGTGAAGTGGGATGCCGCGAAGGGCTACGGCACGACGCCAGGCACGAAGCTCGTCGGCTTCGACCTGCAGCGGTTCCAGCTGCGGATCCTGTACGCGGAAGGCATCAACGGACTGTCCAGCTTCGAGCAGCGGTACATCGTCGACGCCAAGATCCGCCCGCTCCTTGAGACGACGTTGGGCGGCAAGGTCGCTGTCGACTTCTACCACCCGGCGGTATCGGAGGCGCCCATCAACATCCGCAGTGTGGTGCTCGAGAACTGGGGCCAGCTCGAGCCGGCGGACGACACGGGCCTGTGGGTGCAGCCCATCACGCTGCTGAAGTTCTCGAAGCCGAAGGTCGCCATCGGCAAGCCGAAGGCCTCCAAGAACTCGGCGTCGAAGCAACCCACGGCGCAAGACGCAGCGGACAAGGACATCGCCGCGCTGACGGAGACGCTGAACAAGGTCGCCGAGGGGAAGACGGACATTGGTTTCTTGGAGGCGCTCGGTGTCAGCTGACGGAACGAACGTGCACCGGCCTCGACAGTGGGACATCTACCAGGACGTCCACACGGCGCCGACCTTCCGACAGCTGGGATACCGGCTGAAGTTGAACGCTGCTGCACTGACACATGCGGTGGACACGGAGCCGCTGCGAGCTGCTCTCGCCGAACTCGTCGAACTCACGGACGCCAACACGTCGACGGGAGCCGCCCTGGGCGCGCTCGTGGACGCCGCGGTGGGCAGTCCGCTTCGCGCGCTCGCCTCGCTCGAGCCGGTCGCAAGCAAGGGCATCAAGGCAGTGGTCAAAGCTGCACTTCGCGTTGCGATTCGAGGCCAACAGACGCGGCTGACGCTCGTCAGGCGGAGCACAGTTTGACCCGGTAGCGCCTACCTGTCATGGTTCCCGGTGAGACGTCGTTTGATCGCGGCGCCTCACGAGAACAGACCCTGTTCAGCCAGCTTGATTGCTCGCGGAACGAAAAAGCGGAGACGAGAGAATCTCCAGAAAGCCAGAACCATGAGGGACGTTCAAATGCCTATGGACGAGACGTTGGGAGAGCTCGCGGCGGCGGCTGCGGAGCTGAACAAGGCGAGCGACCAACTAAACGCAGTCATCGAGAACTTTGAGGACCGGCTCGCTGAAGCCGGTGTGGGCCTTACGCATTGGATGGAAGACGAACTCAATGTAGTCGAACGATCGCCGTGGCAAACCAACTTCGACGCCGACGCTGAAGCACACTGGGAGAGCTGCAGTGGTTGGGTCCTTGGGTACATGAAGATCGACGGCGTGTGGCGAGTCGTGGTTCGCAGGATGGGTATCAACCGCGTGAATGCGGATCACGAGTGGGAGTTCTTCGCGACGCGCGATCAGCACGCACGACCGCTGGTGAACGCCCCGCGAGTCGTCCGTCTGGAGGCGCTACGCAAGCTCGAGGCCCTCGCCGCGCAACTCACGGAGAGGATGAGAGACTACACCGACGGGATACTCGAAGCGCAGAAGCTCGCCCAATGAACACGCTTCACGACGATCTCCGACTCAGACAGCTATCGCTGGAGTTTGCTCTCGCGTCGGAACGCCTACGAAGGCGCGTGGAAGAACTCACGGGCGAACGTCTCGCAGGTGAACAACTGCTCCAGTTCCTCTCTGATGCAACCACCCGTCACCTAGAGGAGAAGGCGTCAGAGCTCGGGGTTGTCGACTTTGCCCTTGAGCGAGCAAAGCGCATCGGATCCGGCGCTGCGAAACTGACAGTCGACAGGGACGACGGACCAGAAGCCGCGCAAGTCACCGTCGGCCTCAAACCCGGCCAGCTCGAGGCCCTTGTGGCTGCGTTCGAGGTCGAGGCTGGTACGCAGGTTCTGAAGTCCGAAGTGCTGCGTGCTGCACTTGAGAAGGGCATCGAACTCCTGCTCGCGGAGCACGGAATCGACGCAGGCGAGGACGGCGCGTAGACTGAAGAAAAGCCCCCGCGCTGCGTCAACAGCCGGGGGCGTGGACCAAAGGAGGATCCCAATGGCCAACCCGATCGAACCAGAAACCCAGCACACTGCCAACTGTCAGTGCTCGCGCCACCGTGCCGGGCGCCTGCTGCGGACGCTTTGCGCGGCCGACCCTGACCTTCAGCTCGAGCTGTTCGTCGCAGTGTGCGAAGAGCTCGATGCCGCCGCCGGCGAGCTGGACGTGCCGACGATACTCAACCGCGCCATCGACCTCGATGCGCTCAACTACCCTCGACCCGACCGCCGGCCCTTGGTGGTGCTCCAAAGCCTGGCGGATGGGTCCACCGTTGTGGAGGCCTGGCACCACGGCGCGGCTGTCTGCCTTGGTGAGTGGCAAGGGCAATGGGAGCAGATGCGAAAGGTGATGATCGCGCTGCAGGTGGGGGTGGCGCCCCAGGACGTGAGCGACTTCGTTCGTGAGTCGGACTTCGCGAGCAAGGTCGGCTTCAACGACGGGACGACCGTGGAGCGCGCACAAGCTCTGCTCGACGAGGTGCGCGGAGGTCCGGCCGAATGAGCACAACCTCCGGCGGGTTGTTCTATCGACGGGTCGGCGGCTGGTATGGCCGTTTCTGGGCGACGGTGGACGGTGAGCGTATTCGCGTGGTGCGCAAGCTCGGCACGCACAGCAAGCCGGTCGCTCGCGCGAAGCTCGAGCGCTTGAAGGCAGAAGGGGAAACGTCGCGGTCGGAAGCGAAACGAAGCGAGAGCTTCGAGGAAGCCGCGCGACGCATCGTGGCGCGTCAGGGCGCGGAAGGCATGAAAACATGGCGTGAGCGCCTAGGGCGCCTCGAACGCTTTGCGTTTCCCGAGATCGGCGCGGTGCCCGTGGAGGCCGTCACGCCGGAGCACGTGCGCACGGTGATCGAAGCGATGCACGAAGCCGGGAAGAGCAAGGGGACGTGCACGCACGTCAGGAACGACGTCGGCGGCGTGCTCGGCGAGCTCTGGCGTGACGGGGCGATCCCCGAGAATCCGATCAAGCGCGTGCGCCTACCAAAGCAGCTGCGCCGCGATCGTCGCCCTCGCGTCGTTCCGACGGACGCCGAGTTTGCGCTGTTCCTTGCGACGCCGTGCCGGAGGACGTGTACTTGATGGCGCTGACGGCGCGCGCCTTCGGCGGCATGCGCACGAGCGACGTGCACGCATGGGATTGGGAGCACGTGGATCTCGACGGGTTCGCAACCGCGGAGGTGTATCGCCCCAAGACCGACGGCGAAGACGACGCCGACGGCGTGCTCGAGCGCCTTGTGCTGCCGGAGCTGCTCCGGCCCCCGCTCCACGCCTGGTGGACTCGCTGGGGTCGGCCGAGCTCGGGCCCAGTGTTCCCTGTCATGCGCGGCAAGCGGGCAGGGGAGCGGCAGAGCAAGCGGAGCCACGTGCGTGAGTTCAGGCGGGCGCTCTGGCTCGCCGGCGTTCACAGGCCGCTTGCTGGGTTTGATGAGGCCCTCGGGGCCCTACGGCGGGCGGAGGCGGCCGTGGACGCCGCCAAGGCGGACGGGCGGCGGGCTTGGTGGGCCGCCCGGAGGGAGCGGCGGGAGGCGGAGGAGCGCGCGAAGGCGCTCGACGCGATGCAGACCGACACGAAGCGGACCCGCGCGGTCGACTTTCACTCCCTGCGACGTGCGTACGCAACGGCGCTCGCCGCCGCCGGCGTGAACGTCCAGCAAGCCATGGTGCTCGCCGGGCACCGGGATCCACGGACGCATGCCCGCTACGTCGAGCTCGCGCAAACGGGCGCGCTTGCGACACCGCCTGACGCGCTACCGGATGCGCCGCTCGTCGAGCGTCTCACAGCGTACGCAGCTCAGATGGATCTCGGAGATCCACTTGGGAGGATGCCGGCCAACGGACCAAGCATGTTTCTCAGTGACCCCAGCGAGACTCGAACTCGCGTTACCGGCGTGAGAGGCGAACCCGAGCGAAGCGCCGACGACGCATCCGGCACAAAACAAGCCGTTTCGGCGAAGCGTGATGCCTCACGACACGCCTTGAAACGGACAGAATGCCAAAACGCACGGACAGAACCTCCCGGGGCGCTCTGGGATGCCGAGCTCGCGGACGTGGTGCTCCAAGTCGCCCTCCGGGGTTTGGCCTTCCGCGCCGCGTTGGCCGTGAGGACCGGGCTGGTAGACTGAGGGCGAAAGGAAGCCCCCGCGCCGCTGGCAGGCGGCCGGGGGCGTGGCTCGGGGTGACGAGCGATGGGAAACGAAGCACACAAATCCTGGTCCGACAACACGGACGAGTTCTTCGACGAGGCCGTTGCGAGACGTCGCGCGGAGGTGGACGAGCTCTTCCGAGACATGATTCCGTCCGTCCTTGCGCGCTTGTTTGAGACGGCCGAGAAGCTCGGTGGGCTGACGCCCGAGGCTTTCGAGAAGCGCCGCCGCGAGAAGCGGGAGGCCCACGAACGCCTCAAGCTCGCCCGAATAGTGTTTCGAAACGCTGTCCAAGCGGTGGCGTTGCCGGGCCCCGAACAAGATGTATGGCTTGAGCGCGCGGTGGCTGCGCTTCGCCGCTCGCGCACAAAGACCGAACGCAGAGCGATCCTCCTTCGAACGCTCGAGGCCTTTGAGGGTGACTCGGACGTTCTGCGCCTGGATCTTGCCGAAGCTGACGAAGCGTTCTCGAGCGAGCAGCTCACCGACGAGCGGTTGACACGGATCGTCGGCAAGTTGAGCGAGAAGAGCGCGGGCGCCACAAATCGCCAGGCCGCGTCAGTCGCGGCGGAGCTTTCGCTCACTGTCGCTGCTTTCGGCGATGCACGACGGAAGAACGAATCCATGGGGAAAGCGATCGAGCGAATCGCCAAGAGTTTTCGCAAGGCGCGCGACGCGCAGTAGGAAAACACACCTGGTCGGGTGTGGGTTTTCTGCGAACACACCCGCCGTGGTGTGTTTTGGTCGATGCAAGCTGGGGTCACCAACACGAGGTGACCCATGGCACGCCCCAAACCAGCCCCTCAGCATCTCCGTGACCGCATCCGCGCTGACGTGGACGCGCATGGCGTCCGACGCACGGCCCGGCGCCTCGATCTGAGCGACACGACGATCGCGCGTGTTGCCGGCGGTCTGCCGGTCCAGAGCGCGACGATCGACGCGATCGAGCGGCGTCTGGCGTCTGCCGACGGAGCCGAGTGATGACCGGACGCCTCGCGGTCATCCCCGAGGGCGAGCTCCGCGAGCTGGTCTCGTCGGCCGTGGCCGAGGCCATGGCGGAGGTGCCGGGCGCGGCGCCCGAGGTGCTGGATCGCGCTCGGGCGGCCGAGCTGCTGGGCGTCAGCCTCGCCACGCTGCGGCGACTCGTGACGGCCGGCGAGGTCCGCGAGCATCGCCTGGGCGACAGCCCCCGCTATCTGAGGTCGGAACTCCTCGAGGATGTCAGGAGGCGTGATCCATGAGCCAAATAGACGTGCGGCGGGCCGCCACCACACGCACCCGCCGCACCACCGACGAGGACCAGCGTAGCACGCCGGAGGGCGACCGCATCGCGGTCACCGCGACCGAGGCGGACTGGCGCGCACTGCTCGCCGCTCTCCCCGGGTGTGACGGCTGCGGCGCCGCGGCCGAGGTCACGCTGATCATGCCCGGCTCCGATCGGCACCGAGTCTGCCTCGCGTGCGCCGCCCAGCGCCGCCGTGGACGCGTCGAGCCGCTGGCCCATGGAGACGCGGTCGAGGCCATCGAGGGCGCGCTGCTCCGCGCCGCGGGGGTGCCGGCATGACCTCGGAGGCCGAGATGCTCGACGGCTACCGGCCGCCGGTGGAGCGCGACGAACCTCCGGCGCCCATCGCCCTCGCCGATCGCCCGACACTGCCGGATGGCTCGCCCATGTGCAGCATGTGGAGCTGTCGCCGACCGGTGGGCGCGACGGAGGTCTACTGCGACGCGTGCGGCGCGATCATCGAGCGCCAGGCCGAGCAGGAGCGAGCGGATTGGGAGAAAGGCGTCCGGGCCAAGCCCGCCGCCGCCGGCTTCCCGGCATGGCGCCATGCGCAGGACGCGGAGCGGCTCCGCGCGGCCGTAGCGCCGGTGCTTTTCAGCGTCTGGCAGAAGTGGGAGCAGGACCGCGGCGATCTGCTCCTGATCGGTACCACCGGCAGCGGCAAGACGACGACCGCCGTCGCGCTGGTCCATCGGAGCGTGGAGCGCGTGATCGCTGCCGGCTACATTCGCAGTTGGCGCGACGGAGCCGAGTGGCGGCTTATCCAGCGCGCCTACCACTTGAAAGCCGCGCAGCTGATTCGCGCGATCAAGGGCCATCGGCTGGGAGCAGGCGACCCCGAAGAGCTCATCAAAGCACGCCGTGCGAGCCTGTTGGTGCTCGATGATCTCGGTCTGGAGCCGACGGGTTTCGAGCACGAGCTGCAGCTCCTGTTGGACGAGCGCTACGAACGCCGCGGTGCCGGCCATGTGGCGGTCACGATCATCACCAGCGGGTTCCGGCGGGAGCAGATCATCGAGCGCTACGGCGCCGCCTTCGACCGCCGCATCCGGGAGCCCAGGGGCGCGGTCGTCAGCGCGTTCGCTCAGGAGAGACATGGCCGATGATCGCCCAGGCCGCTTCTCCAAGCTCGAGGCGCTCACCGCCGTTCGAGGCGACCGCACGTTGGACGCGAAGCAAAGGCTGGTGCTGGTGATGCTGATCTCGCACGCCGACGCTCAGGGGCAGTGCTACCCGGCCATGACGACGCTCGCGGCCGAGACGGGGCTATCCCGGCGCTCCGTGGTGGCGGCCCTCGCTGACCTTCGGCAGCGCGGAGCGGCGACGCCCGTCAGCGTCACTGTGACGGCCAAGGGCACCGCGCCCAAGGGCGGAGGCCGGCCCCCTAACCTCTACTCCCTACGGGTCGAGAATGGTGCAGCACGCGCACCAAACTCAGGGCCGAGTAATGCGCAGTACGCGCACCAAACAGACGCGCAAGACGGCGAGGAGTTTTGCGCAAACGCGGACGGGGTTATGCGCAAAAATCGACACGAGTTTAGTGCACCAGTTGCCCTAGAAGCTGGTCATGAAGCTGTACAGGAAGCTGGTCACTATTCCGCGCGACAGAGCGCGCGGGCCTCGCAACCTTCACTTCCAGTCATCGGTGAAAGCCCGAAGTCGGCCAAGGTAGCAGCGAAGACGAAGCGCAAGCCTCGCAAGCCCAAAGGCAAGGGCAAGCCGGAGCGCACGGCGGAGGACCGAGCCGACTACCAGCGCATCGTCGAAGCCTACTTCCGGGCCTTCGAACGCAAGACCGGAAGGAAGCCGGCAGCGTTCGGAGCCCGTGAGGGCAAGTCCGTGTGGACGCTGCTGGACAAGGTGGGCGTGAAGACGGCCATCCGGACCGTCAACAACGCGGTGCTGAGCGACTTCGGCAGCACCACAAGCGTGAACGTCATCGCCGCAGAACCCGACCGCTTCGCGGAGTTGAGGGTCCGAGGTGGCAAGTTCACGCCCCAGCCAAGCGACGGCTACGACGCTGGCAGCGACGAGAATCCGGATTGGGTGCAGAAGCCAGAACCTGACCCGTTGGGGTTGGCCAGAGGTGCAGAGTGACCGCCCGCAGCCCCCGCAGCCAGGCGCCCGGAACCACGCGCTCGCGCGCGCTGACCGGCGAGATCGAGGCGCCGAGTGCCGGCCTGTCGAGCCGGTGCCCTCCGGTTGAGCATCGCGGTTTCCCCGCTGGGTTCGGCGCTGGGGGCCTCGGGGTTTTGGCCGTGGAGTTCTGTCCGCGCCATGGCCAGCCGTGTGATTCCGCGGGGTTAGGCGGTGAACTGTCATCGAATGACAGTTGTGCCCGCGGCACCAGCCGCCCCTCACCGGAGATGACGCCATGACCCTGCGCTCCGGCCACGGCCGCGGCGCGGGAGCTCCCCGTGTCGAGGTGCTCCCCGGCGACGAGCTACCGGCCGCTTCGCCGGCGATCGCGGCGCCGCGCGAGCGGGACGCCCTCGGGCGCTTCGTGCGGGGCAACACGGCAGCGCGGGCACAGCGAGTAAGGCCGGGGCCTCGCGGCCTCGTGGGCGTGGACAAGTGCTCGCCGGACTTCCGCCCGTTCGCGCGCTGGGGAGCACGCTACGGCGCGCACAGGCGCCGAGAGCTGGCATCCGCGCATGGTGGCGAGATCAGCGCGGGCGTGGGGGCCATCATCGAGAGCGCCGCCCTCGCCATGGCCGCGAGCCGGTACCTGCACGTGCAGGCCAGCATCAAGGGCGAGGCCGACCTGTTCAAGCAAGCCGCGCAACTGGCCCAGACGGCTCGGCAGCACGAGCTGGCCGCGTGGGAGCTCGCCGCGCGCGAAGCCGCTGCCCGTCGAGACGCCGAAGGCGATGACCTCGCCCAAGCACAGCGGGCCTTTCAGGAGCGGCTCGCGGAACGGCAGGCCGCGGCGTCCAGCCCCGCGACCAGCGCGCCAGCGCTGCCGCCCACGACCGACGAGACCACCGAGGACGACGACGCGGCAGAGAGCCGCCCAGGCGCCGCGCTGGCCAATGTCGCTCGGGCTCGTCTCGAGCGTCTGAACGGCGGAGGTGAGTCGTGAGCCGCCCCACCAACCCGGTCGAGTACCGCGCCGCGCTCGGCATCCGCCCCTTCTCGCCGTGGTGGGAGACGTTCGTCCGCGCGTTCTACGGAATCCCGCTGCTGGGCGAGCAGCGCGCCTTGTTCCGCCAGATGAGCAACGGCATCGAGGAACGGCCCGGCGTGGGGTGGACCGAGGCTTTCGTCAACGCTGGCCGTGGCTCGGGCAAGGACGACACCGTCAAGAGTCTGGTGACCTACGAGTGCAGGTTCGGGGGCCACGAGCTCGCCGCGGCTCCCGGTCAGCGGCTCCCGGCTCTCGTTGTCTGCCCCCGCCGGACGCAGGCCACGGGCACCGTGGCGATGGTGCAGGGCGAGGCCCGGCTCCCCGTCAACCGAAAGCACGTCGTGCGTGAGACGACCGACGGACTCTGGTTTGCCAACGGGACCGGCGTGCAGGTGGCGACGGCGGACGCCATCGACGGCGTGGGCGAGACGGCGGCCGTCCTGGTGTTCAACGAGTACGCGCTTTTCCCAAGCAACGACGCGACGACGCCGGCAGCGGTGGTCGAGTCGAACCTTCGCCCGACGCTGCGCCGCGTGGAGGGCGCTCCGGTCAAGCGGTTCCTGAAGCTGACCTCGAGCTACACGACCGAGACGCAGGCCTTCAAGGACTTCACCAGTGGCTTCGGCATCGAGGGCGACGTCCTGGTGGTGAAGGGCACCACACTGGAGTGCAACCCCAACACCGATCGGGAGTGGCTCGCCTCCGAACGCCGGCGGCTCGGCGCGCGCCTCTACGGGATGCACTACGAGTGCGAGTGGATAGACGCCATCCGAGAGGGGTGGTTCGGCGCGCAGGCCATCGAGCGCAGCGTGGACCAGCACCGGCGCACGCCCGACCGGGAGGACATCCAATCGAGACCCGGAGTCCGCTACTACGCGGCGATCGACCAGGCGTTCCGGAACGATCGGTGGACGCTGGCGATCGCGCATCGCGAGCAGGAGCACGACCAGGATCTCGTCGGACGGGTTCCGCGCGAAGTGGTTGACGGCGTCTGGGTCTGGCAGGCGCCCCCGGGCGGTGTGCTCTCCGTCGAGCGCACGGTGCGACAGACCGCCCAGGTGATGAAACGCTTCGGATGCGGCGCCGCGCTGGCCGACCAGTTCGCTTTCGAACCGCTGCGCGAGGCGTACGCGCGCGCGAACATCGTGCTGCGGCTACGCCCCTGGACGGCCGCGAACAAGGCGCCTCGCTTCCGCCGCGTGCGGGATCACATGCTGGACCGGTTGGTGCGGCTCCCGAACGATCCGGAGCTGATTCGAGAGTTCCACGGCATCGCTGGGAAGCTCCTTCCGAGCGGCGTCGAGCAGATCGCTGCAAGCGGCTCAGGCCATGACGATCGCGTGTCTGCCGTCGTGTTGGTGCTGAGCGAGGCGATCGACCGCAACCCCGACGCGGAAGCGTACATCCACGAGCCCGCGATCTTCTACGTGACCCGCGACGGTGTGCGAATCCCGCCGCCGCAGGGCCTGTACGGCGCGGAGCGCACTCGGCGCTTCCTCAACGACGAGTTCGGGGACTTCCCCTACTGACCCAGGAGACCAGCATCATGCAGACGACTCAAGAGACCACGACCGCCGACAAGGCGATCACCGACATGACCGACGACGAGATCCGCACCGCCGCGGCAGGGGCCGAGAAGGTTCTGGCCAAGCTCGAGGCGGAGGCGGACGACCGGCGCGCGGACGCGGAGCGCGCCCGGATCGCATTCGAGCGCGAGCCGACCGAACGGGGCTTTGCGGAAAAGGCCGTGGCCGAACAGAAGGCGCGCAATGCCACCGATGCCGCGGAGGCGTTCGCCCTCGAGGTGGCGGATATCCAGGCGGCGGCGACCCGGCTCGACCAGGCCGAGGAGCTCGAGCGGCTCCGTGCCCAGCTCGATCTGTCCGCCAAGCTCGCTGCGGCCGAGGCGCGGATGCGGGAGGCGATCGAAGGGCTGCGCGCCGCGACCCGCGAAACCTTCGAGCAGCTCGACAAGGACGTGCGCGGCCACAACCTGATGGCGGCCCGCGCCCTCGAGCTCGCCCGGGTGCTGGACGTCGAGCTCGGCAACGCACGTGTCACGTTCGAGTGGGTGACAGAACGCGTCGCGGCGCCCTTCAAGGCGTCGGAACAAAACATGAGCACGCACTGCAAGTTCGGGCTCGTGGAGTTTGGATTCCAGCCGGCCATAAGCGTCGGCGTGAACGTGCCGGTGGACATCGATCCGGCGCTGCTCTGACGGGGACGCGAAGAAAGGAACGAACGAATGGCAGCAGTTACCCTTTTGACGTCTGGCGCCCAGGACAAGAGCGGCGCCGGCGCAGCCGTGGACGTGTCGAGCTACGGCGCGTTGCGGCTCGACGCGACGTTCACCTACGACGCCGGCGGGCCGCCGTGGGCGCAGCTTCGGTTTCTGATCGAGGACGCGCCGACCGCGGACGGCCCCTGGCGGATCATCGAGGAGCGCCGCTACTGCGGGCGCGCGGAAGTCTCGGGGTTCAGTGCGAACCCCTTTCACGTGACGAAGGGCTTCCCGAACCGGGATCATTTCGTGCTGGCGGGCTTCGACAACTTCGCCCGGGTCCGCTGGGAAAACCTCACCGATCGCGACGCCGACAAGTCCCTGGTGATGGGCGTTGCGGGAACAGGAGTCTGATCATGCTTCGAGAGTTTGGAATGTACGCCGCGGTCGGCCTGGGCGACCGCTACCACGTGCTCGCGCGCAGGATGGCGGATCACGTTGCGAGCCGTCACGCTGGCACGCCGCGACCGGCGCACGAGCTCGACGCCATCATGGACGAGTTCGAGGAGCTCCAGCGCACGATGCACGCACGCGCGCCGGAGGTGCAGGCGTCCGCCATCGCTCCGCCGCCCCCGCCGAAGGGCTGGGACGATATCGTGGCAGAGGGCGGGTTCGCTGCGCTGCACCGTCTCAAGCAGGAGGATCCCGAACGCTTCGCGAAGGTCCTCCGCGACCACCAGATCGCCGAAGGCACGATCGCGGCGCCACCGGTCGCGCCGAAGGTGACGCGGGATTCCGCCGGCCGCGCCTGGGAGGATCTGCGGTACCACGAGCGCGCAGCGCTGCGGGAGTCCGATCCGGATCTCGCCCAGGCGCTTCACGAGAGCTGGATCGCCCGTGGCGAGCCGCTCGGGAGCTGGCAAGGATGACTGTCCGCCGCGGCCAGCTTCGAGCTGGTTTCTTGTGGGTCCCGGCTTGGCCGGTCGCGACGGACGGGCACGTTCGGCAAAGGAGCCGGTCCAGTCGCGGGCTCCTGCTGGGAGGCGGTCCATGATCCGCCGCTCGGTTGGCCGACGCGCAGCGCGAGCGTGGCTGTCGTCGCCGCGCGGCCCCGCAGTCCCGGGGCGGGGTGTCCGGTGCTCATTGGTCGCCGGGCACCCGTCGCGCAGGGCATTCCGCATGGAGGATCGATGAACAAGCGAATGCAGATGCAGATGCCGGGGAGGCAGCGGTCGTGAGCGTCTCTGTGAGCATAGTCGTCGCGGCGCCAACGCTGCAGATCACTCGCACGGTGGACACCGCGCTCGGCCTGGTGACCTACCAGGTGGACACCAGGGGCGTTGGCTACGCCGCGGCGAGAGTCACCGATGGGTGGTACTTCGCCTCTGATCCGAAAGCACCGGGGCTCGGCGTCAAAGCCGGCGGGTTGGAGAACCATCCGAACGTCCTGTACTGCTCTCCGGTCGTGGTCTTCGGCCCCGACTTCGCCACGGTGCGTGACGCCGCTTTTCGAGCGTTTCAGTCCGCGTTTTCGTCGCAGATCGACACAGACGAGGAACGCCTCCAATTTGCCCTGAACGGGAAGATCAACGTGCGAAACATGGTGCGCACCGCGTTCCGCGCGGCAGGAGCGAGCGCCGCGGAGGTCGCGACGTGAGTGCTGTCCGCGACGCCCGCGCCGAGCTCGATGCTATCGCCACCGGGCTCGGCCCCGACGAGCTCCGCGTGCTGGTGTTCGTCGCCGGCAGGCTTGCCCACGGTCGCGAAGAGTACGGCGAGCTGCACCTGGCCCGTGACCGCCGGGACTTCCGTCAGGAGCGTGCCGAGGAGCTGGCGGACGCTCTGATCTACTCGGCGTGTGACGAGCTGAGGGCGGCGCTTCGGTGATGGGTGCCTGTGCGTCAAGTATGCGTAACTCCGACGGAACCCATCGTCGCCGGCCCGCCGCACCACCCGCTGGCTTGCCTATGCGCACGCGCATCGCTACCTTGGTCTCAAAGCCCGCAGCAACGTCCGCCGGGGTGCCAGCCGGCGGAAGGGCACCCGGTCGAATGAGGCACGGCCGGGGATGTTGCCTGGCCCCGGCGGATCGCAAGGTCCCCGGGGCTGTCCTTTTGTCACGGTGGAAACTTGGCGCGTTTGGCTCGGAAGGCCGCACGCCAGACGTCGACCGTCACCGGGTACGCCGAAACACACGTGAACGCTTCGCCGGGACCCGGACGCAGCACGACGCGCATGTACTGACCGTCAGGCAGGGGCGGGCCGTGAAGCATCCGCTTCTCTCGGCCACGCGTCGTGCTCGTCCCTGGAACGGAGACCGTATAGCTCGTGATCGCTGGCAACACGCGATCCATGAGGTGGGCACGAGCGAGGTTGAACCGGCGGATCTCCTTCCGGCCGCGTCCGATGGCCCGCGCGACTTGGAGCGCGAGGTCCACCGGAACGTTCCCCGGGTCATCCGAGTAGAGATGAGTTGCATCCGGTTCGAACACGATCGTGACCCGCCGCCCGTGGCAGCCGATCGTGTGAGCGCCTACCAGCCGCTCGCGGTAGTACGCCCGTGCCTCGTCCAGCGTCTCGATGAGCTCGGAGCGCAGTACAACGTAGGACACTGGCTAGACGCGCCCCGACGGCCCATGATGTTGCTAGTCGCTGAACGGCACGACCGTGCCGGAGAACCACCCCGCGGTGGAACCACCTGCCTGTCGGACGTTCGAGGTTTTGATCGCACAGGTGAACCGTTCTCCGGCGTCCGTCTCAAGGATGAAGTAGCCGTCAGGCGGGAGCATCGCGTTTTCCGGTGGCGCCGCGCACGCGAAGGCCGCCCCCATGTTCGTCACCGGACGGTCGATCTGAACGTTCCACACTTCGCAGAACACGGAGCCGTCGGACTGGTGGAGCAATCTCGCCATGGCCGAGTCACGCATGGTGCATCGCCGCAGTCAAGGGGGCGCCGACGGAATCTGACGGGCCGCGCCGCCGCGCCGCGATGGGTGCTGGCGAACCAACTCGGTCGCCGCAATCTGACGCCCGAGTCGGTCGCCTACCTGCGCGGGAAGCTGTACCGGGAGGAGAAGCGGCAGGGCGAACGCACCGACCTAACTTCCGCTCAAAGTGAGCAGAAGTCCGAGGGTACCGATGCGCGACTCTCCGACCAGTTCAAAGCTTCGCCCGCGACCATCCGCCGCGACGCCAAGTTCTCCGAGCAGCTCGACGCGCTTGCGGAAGAACCAACGATCCCACGCGTTTACGCGTCACCCGTACCGAAAACGCGTCAGTTTTGCGTATCGCATTTTCTTTCCCAACGATCCCACGCGTTTACGCGTAACCCACGCGTAGGCAGGTAGACAACGCGTCAATCACGCGTAAAGTGAGGCACGATGCAGCAAGGCCAATACACGGCGCGGTTCAACATGGTGATGCTCCCCGAAGAGCGGGCCATGTTGCAGGCGCTCGCCCGTCAGATCGGGCTCAAGGAGTCGGACGTTGTGCGGCAGATGATCCGACGCGACTACGCCGAGCAGTTCGGCGACAAGAAGCCGGGCAAGCCGAAGCCCAAGTACAACAGCGCCGCCGCTCGTGCGGCGAAACGATGACCCCAACGAAAGTGGCCCTCGCGACGCGGACACGTCGGAGGGCCGTAGCCATAGGATCGGGTACCCAATGACCAAGACGAAACGTAGCACGAAGGCCGCAAAGGCCGCAAAGCCCCGCACGACCAAGCGCAGCGCGAAGCGCAGCACGAAGCGCGGCGTCAAGCTGACGACCGCCGCACGAGACCCCAAGCAGCTCCCGAAGAACTGGCGCCGCCCGCTGGACGGTGCATTCGAGGCGCTACGCGAACACAACATCGGGATCCGCCTGGTGGCCGAGCCGCCGGCGGGCATGACGCAGGCCGAGCTCCGTCGCCACCTGGAGGCGGCCAAAGTGGACGCGCTGATCTACGCCGGGCAGGAGCCCGCTCCGACGAGCTTCGAAGATATGAGGTTGACCAACCGCCCGCTTCACAACGGCTCGGTTGGGCTCGCCGAGGACGCTCCTGTCCTGGACGTCGTGTTGAACATGTTCGTGAGCTACGACGACGACGTTTCCACGCGTCGGTTCACGCCCACGATCATGCGAGCCGTGGCCGATGAACTGGCGCTGATCGAGGTTGCCCCCCGGGACGGCGGGTTTGCGGGCGAGGTTCACCGCGTCGCCTGCCGCGCACGCAACCAGCTGCTCGCCGCCGAGTGGCTGGACGACAAGCTCGAGGCCGCGGAGCGAGCACGCAAGGCGAAGGCGGTGCAGTCGTGAGCCGCACGGCGGATCTCAGGGGCCTGGCGCGAGAGGCGCGCGAGGGCATCCTGACTTCGATCGCCGCGCTGGCGCAGCCGCTCGTCGTCGGCAGCTCTGTCGAGGCCGAGCATCTGCTCGGGCTGTATCAGGCGCTGAGTGCGCTCCAGGCGCTGGACGACGAGCTCGACGTCAGCCAGCCGAAGATCGACGCGTCCGAAACGCCACTCTCCGCGGCCGCCGCCGCGATCGCGCGAAGCGAGGCCGCCAATGGCTGACCGGAGCGCCATCGCTACCCACATCCGGGCGATCCAGAGCGCGGCTGTCGAGGCCGCCGCCAGCGTTGCTCGGCTTGACACGGGCGACGCAGCGAACGACACGGCGCGGCTCATGTGCGACGTGCTGGGCGCCGTCGAGCGGGCGTCGCTGGAGCTGCTCGACGACTTGCCGAGCAACGTCAACACGGAGGTGCGTCATGGCTGACGTGCTCTCCATGGACGGCTTCGCTGCCGCCCGCGCCTTCGGGCTGGACCGGCAGCGGTCGCAGCGCGTGGCGGCCCAGGTGGCCACCGCGGAGGACCTGGACGAGGCGATCACCGTGCTCTGCAGCGAGCTCGTGGCCGCCGCGACGGACGAGCAGGAGGTGGAGCGCCATGGCTGACCCCCGTACCGCCGAAGACCTCGACGCCATCGCGGACCAGCTCTTGGGCGACCTGGAGCAGCTCGACAAGCTGACGTCGCGCGTGAAGGCCGCGATCATCGCCGCGGCGAACCGGGCGCGTCGCCTCGCACAGGAAGCGAAGGAGGCCAGCCGTGGATAGCCTCACGTCACGCCCGAACGTTGCTTGCCAACTGCTCGCGATTCGTGACGCCGCCGTGGAGGCCGCGGCACGGGTTGCACAGCTCGAGATGAGCGAGCATGCCAACGCGGCGGCGCGCGGGGTCTGCGAGATCCTGGGTGCCGTCGAAACCGCATCGCTGCAGCTGCTGGAGTGCCCACCTGCACACCTGGACGAGATCGCGGGAGGTTCCGATGCCTGACCTCGATCGCGTCATCGGTTCGGCGCTGGTGAAGAACGCCGCGGTGCAATTCGTGAATGCAGCCCTTTCCAACGCTGTCGTGCGCCAGCGCTTGGACGACCTGGCCACGGCGTGGCTCGCCGCCAGCGGCGCGGCAGAGCTGGACGACAACACCGAAGCGCCGGCGGTGCTGCCGTTCCCGGGAGGCAACGTCCAGGTACCGGCGAAGTAGCCACCCGCCCCCGCTGCCAGCACAGGGCGCTTGGCACGCGCCCGGGGGCGCCGAAGGAGAGACGAATGGACGACGACTTCGATCTTGGGTTTGGGGAGGACCTCGTGGTGGAGGTCGAGGGCAAGCTGGGCGTGTGGGTTCGCGTTGCGGGCGTGACGTCCCGCATGCTCGCGGACGCGCTGGTGGAGAAGCTCGAGGCGCAGGGGCGCACGGCACGCGTGAGGGAGGCGACCGATGCCGACTGAGCCGATCACCGCCGAGACCTTCCGCCGCCGCTCGTGGGAGTGGTTCAGCCGGGGGAAGGGCTGATGCCCGCCGGAGGCCGCCCCCGCAAGGGCACGTTGGTCTGGCAGAAACGCGGCTGGGCCGCTCGCATCTGGACGCTCGTGGACGACGAGTGGATTCGGGTGACGGTCCCCCTCGGCACCACGAACAAGGTCGTCGCCAAGCGGAAGATGGCGCGCGAGGTGGAGAAGGCGAACGCAGGCGCGGAGGTTGACGCCGCCGAGGCGCAGGCCGTCGAGACGTTCGCGGACGCAGCCACGCGGATCGTCAGCCAGCAGGGCAGGGAAGGCGTGAAGACCTGGCGCGAGCGCTTGTCCACGCTGCAACGACACGTCCCCGAGCACATCCAGTCCAAGCGCATCGACGCGATCCGGCCGGCGGACGTTCGGGAGACGCTCGAAGCGGCGCGCGATGCGGGGCTTTCGAAGCAGAGCGTCATCCACTTGCGCAACGCCATGTCCAGCGTGCTCGATGCACTGTGGCGGGATGAGGTGATCGCGGAGAACCCGGTCAAGCGTGTGCGGGTGCCGAAGGGCTGCCGCGTCGACAACCGGCCGCGAGTGTCGCCGGATGACGACGAGTTTGCTCGGTTCATGGCGTGCGCCGACGTGCCCGAGCATGTGCACCTGATGGCGCTGGCGTCGCGCGCCTTCGGCGGCATGCGCACGAGTGACCTGCACGCGTGGGACTGGAGCCACATCGATACCGAGGCGTTCGCCTTCGCCCAGGTGTACCGCCCCAAGACCGCAGGCGCCGAGAGCGGCCCGGCCATCCTCGAGGAGATCATCTTGCCCGACGTGCTGCGCGGCCCGTTGGTCGCTTGGTGGACACGGTGGGGGAAGCTGACCACCGGTCCGGTGTTCCCCGTGATGGGCGGCAAGCGGGCAGGGGAGCGGCAGAGCAAGCGCAGCCACGCGCGAGACCTGCGTGACGGGTTCTGGGCCGCCGGCGTGCATCGCCCGATGCCTGGCTTTCCCGAGGCGCTGGCGGCGCTACAGCGCGCGACAGAGGCCGTGGAGCAGGCCAGGGGGCAGGGGCGCCGAGCTTGGTGGCAGGCCCAGCGGGACCGCCGGGAGGCCGAGGAAGCTGCGAAGGCGCTGGACGCCATCCAGACCGACAGCCCGACGACCCGGCGCCTGGACTTCCATTCGCTGCGCCGGTCCTACAACACCGCCCTGGCCGCCGCCGGTGTGAACGTCCAGCAAGCCATGGCGCTGGCCGGCCACAAGAACCCCAAGACGCACATGCGCTACGTGCAGCTCGCCCAGCGTGGCCCGCTGACGCAGCCGGAGAGCGCGTTGCCCTTGCTGCCGTCGACGCCGGGGAACGATGCCGGAGTTTTGTCCGTGGCGCGGACAGAACTGGTGGCGGGAAGTGACGTAAGTCCTGGTGACCCCAGCGAGACTCGAACTCGCGTTACCGGCGTGAGAGGCCGATGTCCTAACCGCTAGACGATGGGGCCAGTGGGGGGCGCTGCCGCCCCCCTATGTTTGCTGGGGGACCAGGATTCGAACCTAGATAACAAGAACCAGAATCTTGCGTCCTGCCGTTAGACGATCCCCCAAGTACCGAGAGACGTTGACCGCGAAGGCGACTTTGGGTTGCCACCGGGGTCGACGACTCCGGCACCCCGAGGGGACAAAGCCCCAGCGGGGAGCGCGTAACTAGCGGAATCCGGGGGGGTGCGCAAGAGGATCGCATCAAAGCGCCACCTTGGTGGTTGACGGGGGCCACAAAAGACCTAATTTCCGCGCCTGATTTAAGCCCGATTCTTCGAGGAGGACCGAGTCCCATGAGCAGCAAGGAAATCGTTTTTCACCGCCAGGCCCGTCTGACCATCCGCCACGGCGTGGACGCATTGGCGGACGTCGTCAAGGTCACCCTCGGCCCCAAGGGCCGCAACGTCGCCATCGAGAAGTCCTGGGGCGCTCCGCTCGTCACCAAAGATGGCGTGACGGTTGCCAAGGAGATCGAGCTCAGCGGCAAGCTCGAGAACATGGGTGCCCAGATGGTGCGTGAGGTGGCGTCGCGTACCAACGACGACACCGGGGACGGCACCACCACGGCCACGGTGCTGGCGCAGGCGATCTACGGCAGCGGTCTTCGTCTGGTGGAAGCCGGCGTGCCCGCGATGGAGCTCAAGCGGGGTATCGACCAGGCCGTCGAGGCAGTGGTCGCAGACCTGAAGAAGCAGGCGCGCAAGATCAAGGACAACAAGGACCTCGAGCACATCGCCACGGTCAGCGCCAACGGCGACGAGACCATCGGATCCATGCTCGCGGAGGCGATGGAGAAGGTGACACGCGACGGCGTGATCACGATTGAAGAGGCCAAGGGCACCACCACCGAGGTGGAGGTGGTCGAGGGCATGCAGTTCGACCGCGGCTACCTGTCGCCGTACTTCGTGACGGATCAGGAGAACCTCGTCGTCGAGCTGGAGGACCCCTACATCCTGGTCACCGAGAAGAAGATCAGCGCCATGGCGGACCTGGTGCCGGTGCTGGAGTCCATCGCGCGTCAGGGTGCGCCGCTGGTGATCATCGCCGAGGACGTGGAAGCGGAAGCGCTGGCCACGCTGGTGGTGAACAAGCTCCGCGGCGTGCTCAAGGTGGCCGCGGTGAAGGCGCCGGGCTTCGGGGATCGCCGCAAGGAGATGCTCAAGGACATCGCCACGCTGACCGGCGCCACGCCCTTCATGGAGGACCTGGGGCGTAACCTGGACAGCGCCACCCTCGAGGATCTCGGTCACGCGGGCCGCCTCACGATGGACAAGGACAACACCACCATCGTGAACGGCAAGGGCGACAAGTCCGCCATCAACGGTCGCATCGAGCAGATCCGTCGTCAGATCGAGGACACCAGCAGCGACTACGATCGCGAGAAGCTGGAAGAGCGCCTCGCGAAGCTCTCCGGCGGCGTCGCCGTGGTGCGCGTGGGCGCCGCCACGGAGCTCGAGATGAAGGAGCGCAAGGCCCGCGTGGAGGACGCTCTGGCGGCCACGCGCGCGGCGGTGGAAGAGGGCGTGGTGCCCGGCGGCGGCGTTGCGCTCTTGCGCGCTTCCGCCGTGATCAAGGACCTGAAGCTCAAGGACGACCAGCGTCACGGCGCCAACATCGTGGCCCGCGCCTGTGAGGCCCCGCTGCTCCACATCGCCCAGAACGCCGGCCTGGAGGCCAAGGTGGTGGTGGAGAAGGTCCGCGAGGGCAAGGGGACCTACGGCTACGACGCCCGCAAGGACCGCTACGGCGACATGACCGACTGGGGCATCATCGACCCCATGAAGGTCGTGCGCGTGGCGCTGGAGAACGCCGCGAGCGTCTCCGGCCTGCTGCTCACCACGGAGTGCGCCGTGTTCGACGCCCCGCAGCCGGAAGCGCCTGCGCCCGGTGGGGACATGGGCGGCATGGGCGGCATGGGTGGCATGGGCGGTATGGGCGGCATGGGCGGCATGGGCGGCTTCGGCATGTGAGGCCGCCTCGGGGGCGCCAAGGCTGGGGGCGGTTTTGACCGCCTCCAGCGCTGCGAGATACACTTCGCGGAGATGCCACTCGTTGGCAGCGCCCCCGAGCTCGTACCCC